>JAMPGL010000026.1 GCA_023663945.1 Lachnospiraceae bacterium
TCCTCTCAGCAAATTCTCCAACACTCCCAGCATGCACCGCTATCTTGAACCATCCTTTTAAAACAGAAACATCCGTCTGCCCTAAAATCATTTCCCGCAAATCCGCTGGAACCTCTCCATATTCTTCTAACAAATCAATTATAAACTCTGCCTTTCCCATTGCTACCCCATCCGCAATCAGCTCATCCAGCGCATTGCACATGCTTCCTTCCTCCTCTTTCATCTGTTCTTTCTTTTGAATCAGTTTCTTTATATTTTTGGAATCAATTAAGTTGCTGAGTAAATTCCAGCTCTCCTCATCCATATTTGAACTTTCGGTATTCTTCCTGATATATTCTGCAAACTCCTCTTTGCTGTTCCGCTTTTGAAAGAGCTCCAGAAGCGGGCGGAGTTCTGTTTTAAAATATTCAAAGTGCGCAAATCGCGACAGGTCAAGAAAATGCAATGGATATTCCGGAATCAGTTTCCTTAGTTCTGCGCCTGCCTGTGTGCTGCCGAAATCAACCATTTCATGCAGGCTCTTCGCGCCCTTCCACTCATCCTCACCCAAGTATACTACCAGCGTCACGACCGGCGAAAGATAGTCATCCTTTTTGACCTTATACAGATATTCACCATCATCTTTATAGACTGCATCGGACCCTTTCTTCGCATTGGCTCCGCAGTCTGCCCTGTATGCCCGTTCATTCTTTTGACGAAACGCTTTTACCTGCTTCTCATATTCCAACGCCTCCTGAACCATCACGCGGACCGGCATTGCATAATCAATCTTTTCCTGATTTTCCAGTGCAAGTATCGCAAAACGCTGTCCATCGTAATTTTGTTTCATGACCAGATCGCTGGTTCTTTCCAGCGACGCATCACCCTCAGACCAAGAACGGACAGGCGTAATCTCCTGCAATTCTTCTGCTCGAACCACCTGTTTTCCTTTAAATACTCCTCCATTCCATAAATCTGCATACCTTATGGCATCTTGAAGATAAGTTTTCAATTTAATATCCTTTTTCCCCATACAACCTCCTTTGCAGGAGAAATCCGAATATATTCTGCATTGCAGTTTAAATGCAGTAAAACTTATTCTCACGAAATCTCCTGCCCCATTCTTTTTGTTTTGAAATAAAAGCATAGATTTTCGTTTGAATCCAATAAGAGCAATCAGATAAATACCAGAAATTGGAATATATGCTTTGAATAGAGTATATCACCGGACAGTCTGCTTGTCATTTAAAATATTATAGAAGAAAAAATCTGAATAGCAATGTGCACAATACAATATCTTGTATCAAAAATAAAATTTTACTTAATAAAATCTCATATTTTGTAGGCATCACAAAAAATTAAATTTGCAGGGCGTAAAATTTTTGTCACTCCATCACCTTGTTTTTAATGTTTAATCGTACCATCAGCAGGAATGTCCAAAAGAACATTTCAACATTTTTTCCATCTGTCCCACGTAAGAAAAATGCCTCTTCACTTTTTGATAGCCGTTTACAGCAATCTTTTCACGCAAATCCTCTCTTTTCAGGTAAAAATCCGCTTTATCCAAGGCATCGCCAAGGCTGTCATACAAGACAACGTCCTTCCCGTCTTCAAACCACTCCGCCAATTCCAGCTGATAATTTGACAAAAGCGCTCCGCGGCTTCCCATAATATCCAGCGCACGGAGTGGAATCCCCGAACGTATATCCTTCAACGTAATATTTAAGTTCAAATTGCTATGCCGGAACACAAACGGCATTTCTTCATAATATTTAACCGGTCCGTAATTAAACGGCATCTCTTTGGACAGCGGCGCACTGCTGTAGCTGTAAAGATGCACGCAAAACTGCTGATTCAGTCTTTCCAAGAGCGTCTTTCGTTCCATCTGTGTAATTTTTGCCGCAATTGCATGAGAAAGCCCACGCCTAGTCAGAGACACTTCTTTTTGTCCCATCCTTATATAAGATTGGTTTATGTCCTCCAAAAGCTCTTCCGGCAAAATCTCATCCACAAAATAATACCCATAAGTCAGCATCTGCGCTTGCAAAATTCCCTGCAAATATCCCTTCTGATAATCATCTGCGGGCGCCAGCAGGGTATCATAGGGTGAGTCATATATTTTTCCCACAAAAGAAATCTGGCTGTAATACTTTTGCTGAGGCGGCCGCTTATACAGCAATGCGTCCAAACGTCCGGTATCCACCGCCAGCGGAAGGTGAAATACATTTTGATAACCCTTCTTTTGATATTCCTCCGCTTCAAGACGGTCAAAAAGAAAAATCCGATTTGTCTCATAATGAAAATAGTTCTGAAGCCGTTCATCCAGAGGGCTGTCGTAAGACCATGACAAATACAGGATCTTGCATCGGTCACACACTTTTGCCGCCAGCGGGAAAAAGTTCACGCTGAACACGCAGTCATAAGAATCCATCCGCAGGCATTCCTCCATCCGTTCCTCAAAAAATAAGTCCTCGTATCGGTCTGGAAAATGGTAATACAATGTTCTGCAGTGATGTCCCATCTTTTGAAATGCAGCGAGAATATCTTTATAGGTATAAGAGCCCGTATCAAAAAGCAGTATCTTCATTTCATCTCTTCCTGTCCCTAATCTGCTGGTAGGTTTTTCCAAGTGCATTTTTATATTTCTGTAAAAAAATCTGGCGGTACTGATCGTAATGAATCAAATTAGACAGTTGGTTGTCGTCGTGCAGGCACCATGGATTTCTCTGCACGGGGACTGCAATCTTATATCCTCTTTTTAAAAATTCCATGCTTTGAAATGCATCATAAAAATCGAACCCCCGCAGCTCCTCCGTATTCCACGGAAGGTCATATGCCGTTGCCATCAAAAGTCCGTCCACTACAGCCGCGCAGGCGTATCCATCTGAGGAAACAGAATACCGGTACTCCTTGTAATCCATATAGGATTCCGCATTCTTTCTCTGATAAATTGCTCCGCTCCTCTTTTGGTTCCACATAATCCCGTCTTCTGATACCCTCTCATAGCCGACCATTCCGACCATGCCGATTTCAGGGTCAGTTTCAAAAATAGATAACAAATCCGTCAAGAAATTTTTATTTAAAATGAACACATCCTGATGCAGATAAATTTTGTATTTTGCATCGGACTGTGCCATTGCCTCCTGATACCCCTGCGTCATGGAAGCGGCATCCCCTATGGCAAGCAGGTCAATCATGTAACCGTCCGGAACCGCCAGATGCCTGATATAATGAACGCACTCTTCCAGCATAACCGGATTGTTGGTACATATGATAAAACAAAACTTATTATTGACCATGTCCGGATTCCTCCTCCGCCATTTCTGCCATTTGCATAAAAAGAAGCCTTTCCTCCGCATTCCAGCTCTCACGAAGCAAATTTGACAAATACTGATAGTTCTCCCTATTGGAAGGAATCCGTTCATTCTGCAGCGCCGCATGCACCGCAAACGGAGATAAATCTGCCGATTTCAAAAACTGCTCCGCCTCATCCACCGACTCCCCAGACAGCCAAAATGCAATGCGCCGAAGGGCAAACAGCATAACCAGATACTTCTCCAATAACTCCTCCTTCGACCGACAGCCCGAGCAAAAAAGCGGTTCCTGATATTTGGCTTCCAGCCGGATAATTGAAAGAATTTGCAGTATTCTGCGTGTTTCTCCCATATGCTTCCATGCAAGTTTTCCTTTGTCTGACTCTATATAAGGAATCAGCGTCAGCAAAGCAGATATGTCCTGCATGTCCAAGGCTTTATCCAGCACTTCGTCAATATGCCGGCAGGCTGCTTTTATCTCCGGGAGTTCTTCCTGCAACTGCCGAAAATGAAATTCCGCTACCTGCGACGGGGACAGGAAATACGGCAGACCGCATTTTCCAGCTGTCTTGTAAACTGCATAAGCCATTCTCCCTGCATTCCGCAGTACAGCCTCCTCATCAGAGTTGTCTTCCCATTCACTCAGCTCTTCCAAATATGGAATCTCCGGATATTTCTTTAATAAATATTCCTTATATTCCTTTCCCACGCAGTAAAAAAACATGGATATGCTGAGAGGCTTTTGCAAAATAATCTCATTTTTAAGATTACGCTTTAGCAGAAAATGGACAAACTTGGCATTCCACAAATTGTAAGAAATCCCGCCAGTCAAAGTAGTAAGCTCAAAGCCTGACAAGTTTATGGTAATGACCAGATCCGCTCCCGAGGATTGAATCCGCGGCAGACTGCCGGGGGTAATCATATGCTGTTCAATGACGTTCCGGGGATTCGCTGACAGGATTTTGGAGAGTTCATGCAGGAGCAATGTATATGCATCTTCTTTTGCGACTATTATAACTTTCATATCATACTTATCCTAATCATTGCAGTCTGCTACTACCAAATATTGATAGGCAAGGAAAAAAAATGATTCTCCGCCTCCCAATCTCTTAAGATCCGCCACAAATTGTTTGTCCTCTTCCGACATCTTTCCTATTACCGTATAAGTACAACTACTTATCTGGTAGCCCGCCTGTAAAAACATACGCACAATTTCATAATAAGTAAAAAAATGAATATGTGTTCTATCAAGTAATCCCGTATCCTGATAAGTAAAATTACCACCAATAAGATCTTTCAATATTGTATAGTGCATAAGATTAGGAATCGATGCAATGATTTTTCCCTGTGGTTTTAAAAAATACTTACAGTATTCAATAACTTTTTCAGGATTTCGTAAATGCTCCAGCACATCTCCAAAGATAATATAATCAAATTTCGTCTCGGAATATGGCAAGTTCATTTCTTCAATATTGCCAATAAGTACTTCGCAAAAAGCTGATGCCACATTAGCAGCGCTAGAGTTAATTTCTAATCCAAACAGTCTAGCTTTAGGGAAAGACCTCTTAATCTGCATTAAATTTGCTCCGCAGTCACAACCAACTTCCAATACGGTAAATTCCTCATCCCTGTTTTTATTAATTGCATTAACAAGATTCTCATTTGGAATATCATTGAAATAATTCATTCCCCATTTTGCTTTTAAGGAAATACGATCAACATCTCTTCCTAAAAATGCAGCGTAATAATCTACCTGCGAAACGACCTCATATACATATGAACTCTTTACAGAAACCATTTTCCACTTCTGGCACAAGCCTCGAAAAGACCAATCCCGCATTAAGGAATCAGGAAGAAGCAATTCTTCGTCTAATTCCTCCATTTCATCAATAAATTTTCGTGTCAAAAAAATATATTGCCAAGGTACTTTCAACGCTATTTCTGCTTCTATTGCATCCGCTTTTCCCCGTATCAGCTCTAATGCCTCTGAAATACCAACTTTCTGCGAACATATTGTTGCAAAATCTGTCGGAAAAGCCATCCCGATTTTATAATCACTGTCGCATGTCTCTTCAAGATAATGAAGACAGTCGCCCAAACAAATATAATTATCATTAAGAATAAAAATATTCTCAGTAGTTGAAAATTCTTTCATAGCAGTATTTAAAATGCTTGCATAATTTTCCAACTTTTCTGCACAAATATAATTATATTCAACTTGTGTTTCCAAGAAGCTCCTTATTCCTTTATCAAATCCCATATCAATAATAATTACATCTTCATCCGGCATTTGGGATATTGTTTTTAAGTATTTTAAATTTAATTTTAATATCTCTATATTTTCATAAGCAATCAAAAAAATTTTCACTGTAATATCCTTCTCACTCCATCCTCTTAAAACTATAATATCTACTTCTTTTCACCAAATTCCTCCACTATTACCTGTACCACTCTTTGCATTTTTTCTTCTGTCAGTCCAAGTCCGCTTGGAATATAAAAACCCTTTTTAGCAAGTTCTTCTGATACGGGGCATTTTACATCTTTAAACAAACCCATTTTCAAAAATACCGGCTGTTTATGAACTGGATAAAAAAACGGTCTTGTGCCTATTCCCCTTTTTTGAAGTATTTCCATTGCCTGCTTTCCATCCATCATTGTATTTCTCAACACAAGCCCATATATCCAGTAGATATTATCACAATATTCTGTTTTTTCCAAAGGTTGGATAAAACTTTCGGATACTGCTTCAAGATTTTCCCTATAGAATTTCCCTATTTCTCTTTTGTGTATAATTGCGTTATTAATATTTTCCAATTGCGCACACCCAAGTGCCGCCTGCATATTTGTCATTCTAAAATTGCTTCCCAGTTCCTCATGAACAAATCTCCGTTCTGGCAAAAAACATAAATTCCTAATTCTCCTGCACCGTTCGGCAAATTCCTCATCGTCTGTCAGCACCATTCCACCTTCCCCACATGCTATAATCTTATTCGGATAAAAGCTAAAAATACTCACATCACCAAAACCACCACAGCGTTTTCCCCTATACGTCTGCCCATGCGCTTGTGCAGCATCTTCTATAATCTTCAACCCATATTTCCTAGCTAATTTCAATACAGGTTCCACGTCCACTGTAATCCCATAAATATGCACCAGCATAATTGCTGAAGTTTTATCTGTTATTCTTTTTTCAATTTGGTCAACATCTATATTCCAAGTATCTTCTCGACAATCGACTACTACAGGGATAAGCCCTGCTTTTGTGATTGCCTGTGCGCAAGAAATAATTGTAAAAGCAGGCATAATTACCTCACTTTTAAGTGGAAGATTCAATGCTTGAACCGCAGTTTCCAAAGCCGCAGTTCCGCTACTGACAGCAATGCCATATTTTCTCCCCACATAATCTGCCATCTCCCTTTCAAATCTCTTGACAAATGGACCTTCCGAAGATATCCATCCACTATCAATGCACTCACACAAATACTTTTTTTCATTTCCATTTAATAAAGGCTCATTTATTGGTATATATTTATCCATATTTCCTCCTGTATCCTGTCCCTTCAAATTCTTTTACTTTTTTTCGCAACACAAATAGCTGTCCATGAGTTAAAATTAGTTTTCTGTAATGTATTGCTGTCCAAGCACTCTAAAAGTTCAAATCCTGCTTGTTGCAAATAAATCTTTAATTCTGGGATAAAAAAATAACGCATTTTATGCACTTCCTCAACCAAACGTGTATATCCCGTTTCATTTTCTATTACAAATATGCAATAATTCACATCCACTACATTTTCTTCTATATGTACAGCCGGAACAGCAACACGATGCAAAGTATATTTTTCATCGTGTACTGTCTTAAAGCGAACTGTCGGCTTATCGCTTAATACTCCTGGTCCATACCACAAATCAAAAATAAATATTCCATTTTCCCGAATAGCATTTGCAGCTGTCAAAAAGGCATTAATAATATCTTCATTTGAATTTTGGTAACTCATAACATGAAACAGAGCTGTAACCACATCATATGACTTTGATGTAACATAATTTCGTATATCGGCTACTTCATATTCAATCATAAGCCCTTTTTGCTTATTATTTCTATTGGCAATGTCAATCATCTGAGGGCTTAAGTCCACTCCCGTCACACAATATCCCATCTTCGCAAATTCAACATCATGTCTTCCTGTTCCACATCCTAAATTTAATATACAATTTTGTGGAAAATCACCCCATTTTTTTAATAGCATTTCAATCATTTCAGTTTCTTTTTTATAGTCCTTGTCCTTATAAAAAGCATTATAATAATATGCATAGTCTTGAAACTGTTCCATGTTTTACCCCTCCTGTCCTACTGGGTAAAATCTGGTCTTGTCAGCCTCTCCTGCGTATGGACCTTGTTTAATCTCAATCATTATGGTTTCTTCCAGTATCTCAAATCCATGACCCCCCCCAGCTAATAAAATAACATCGCCTTCCTGAATCACTACATTTTTTTGATACTTGCAATTACTGTCATAAAAGTTAACTCTAATCTTTCCCTTTTTAATTACTAATGTTTCCTGCGTATAGTGAACAGTCCTTTTTACCTCATTATGAAAATGAGGGAGAATATTATATCCTTTAGGATGGTGCATGTATGCCATCTGCTGTGAAAAATCCCCAGGTGTCACAAATTCGATTCCCGCTTTATCAAAATTACTCCTTATAATAATTGCAACCATTTCTTCTTTGCAGTAGATTTTTTCTATCATTTCTCATTTTCTCCCTTATTTTATATTGTGTTATCTTCAATCAGACAGGAAAAAATCCCGTCTTGATATTTAAGTTGATTTTGATACAGCTCATGTAAGGATTTCCTTTTTAAAAGATATTCCCATATCTCTATATGCTTTTTTGCATAATTTTCCCATGTCCAGTCGGCTACAGAGACAATCTTTTTTTCTCTATCATATTGTAAGTCATACAAAACATTAGTGAACTGGTCAATCGTACAACAACTATGATCTATTCCATTTTCTACATCTAAATGAAATCCTTGAGGAGTAACGATTGTTTTCACCCCTGCCGACAATGCATCTAAGTACCCCATGGATCCCTCGTCAAATCCAAAAAACATATAAAAATCTAAGGAAGGAATTAGTTCATGATACTGAACATAGTCAAAATCGTCATAATAATCCACTTCGAATCCCTTATCTCTCATTTCCGCTACTATATCCTGCCATCCTGCACCCATGATTTTAAATTTAAAGTATAACGGATTAACTCCCTCTAATATATCAAGTAATGCTGTAGTACGTTTTCTCAAATCATAAGAATCATAGCATCTATGTGTTATGCCAATAATATATTTTTTAGGTTGCATATTTCCGTCATGAGCAGGATTGATATAACACACTTTTTCTCTCGGGATTCCCATTTGTACTAAATGCAGCATAGTGTCTTTTGACATACAAATTGCCATTTTAGCCGTTTTTAGCTGGTGTCTGATTAATTCCACTTTATGTAATGTATCTACATGTGTTATCATTAGTGTATCGTGATAATCTTGCAGCGGTTGATAAGGATGATAGGGGATATGGTGGTTGATATCTGCTTCAGGGTTAATTCCGCCTATGTCTGCATAAATACCTAAGTAATTCAAGTGTTCCACCAGGCGTTGAGCAAATTTAGTTAATATCCAGCCTCCCCCCTCATAATTGATAACCCTGACTCTCAGCCTGTCATTTACTTTCTTTTTTCCATAAATGTAATCATAGCTTTCCATAATCCATGTTCCCCTTAGCTGTCTGCTCAATAAGGCTTTTCCCATTCCCTGCTTTTGCGGAGAAAATCATTTTTATACGTATATAAATCTGATAAGTCATAATGAAAATTATTTTTCCAACATGCATACCCAAAACTGAGCTGGTCTCTCCTGCTCTTATTTTTAACCTCGTTCCACCAGCTCAGCATTACATTCTGCAAAATATGATCATGATGCAAACGCACAAGGCAAGCGCCATCAATCAATCCATTATTTGCAGGATACCCTTCTTGGGAATATCCGCTCATTTGTTTTTCAATTATTTCTGGAACATCTTTTCCTATTGAAGCACACACTTCGGCTTCCTCATATGCGCAATCCCTAACAAAGTGCGGAAAGCAAAGCATAGCGCTTCCTCTGCTGTATGTTTCCATATATTTCCTCAAATCACCTATAATCTGTATTTTCCCATCGATATAAATGGAAAAATCATATTCCGTTAGATATTCATGACACAAGATTTTATACTTTCTGGAAAGTCGCGCCATATCCAGTTTTTCGTTGTTATCAATGTGTCGAAAAGACCATACATTCGAAGTTAAATTTTGATTATCTGTAAAGCAGATATAATCAAAGTTCTTATCAATATATTCCGGTTCGCAAAGAGTATCATATCCTCCTGTAACTACCGTATAAATAACCCCTTTCCCATGAAATGCCAGATTAAGAGGGCACGAATGCTGGTAATATTTTTCATATACACTTTTTGCATATTTCTGAAATTGCCGAACTAATGACTCATCAAATTCTTCTTCCATTTTTTTCTTTTTGTCTTTAAGAAAATTTTCTTCTTTTGCTATAATGTCTAAATCACTTACCATCTCCTCCAATAATATAATTAATCGAGCTTCATCTTTTCCTTTAACTGCCATATTGATACTTCTATCATAAACATCTACATATGCACTTAATTTTTGTATGTAATTGCTTGTCCATGCTTTATATTCTGCATATAGAAGTGCCGTAACATCTTCTATCGGAAAATCTTCAATTGACAAGTTTCCTTTTGCAACACAGTTTTTAAGGCTGCTTAAAATATTTGCACTTCTATCCACAATTTGTTCCCCCTTTGCAATATCTTGTCATTATTAATATTTTACAAAACCGCCACTGCATCAGCCTTATTGAAAATATAATCCAAAACTTCCTCAATTCTTCCTTTTAAAGAATGCTTTTCCCTCACTTTCTTATATCCGTTAATTGCAATCCTGATCCTTTGATCCTCGTGCTTCAAATAATATGCTATCTTATCTTCCAATTCCTGTAGATTATGATAGACCTCCAAATCCTTTCCAATTTCAAAATACTCTTCAAGCTCCGGCTGATAATTGGTCAGGCAGAAACCGCCCACCGCCATAATATCCCAAACTCGTAAAGGTATTCCGCTCTCAATGCTTCTGGATGTAATGTTCAAGTTTATCCTGCTCAGATAAAACACCTTAGGCATTTCATTCCCATATTCGAGCCACGGTCGAACTTTCATCTTCTTCAAAATTTTTCTTACTGAATCATCCGCATATAACACAACTGGAAATCGCTTTTGTAAAGTTTCCAGAATTTTAATCCTTTCAATCTCATTACACTTTCTTACTAACCGCATACTTTCGCAATAATAACGCTTATCTATGTTCCAAGCTTTCCAAGTATCTTCCGGCTGTTTCGATGCCATATAATCAATCAACTCTTCCGAAGCCTTATCAAAAATGGTTGTATTTTTATCCCATACACAGTCCATTTCCTCAATAATTTTCTCAGCTTCTTCTAAATACCTTTTTCCTTCTTCATCAAATGTCTCTTCAAAGCCACGGTTATTATATAAACGCCCTACAAAAGATACTTCGCTGGAATACTTTTTCTCGTCCCTTTTTCCGATATGTACCGCTCCAAAATTGTCGATTTCCGGTGCCAGAGGGAGGTAAAATAAGTGTTTTAATCCAAGACCTTTTAAACGCTCATATTGTTTCCTGTCAAATACGCTGATATAATTGACTTCATTCAGAGCTTCTTTACTGTATAACCCCATAAGCGGGGAGTCATAAACCCATGAGTAATAAGGTATCTGAAAATCTTGGCAGGCATTGGACACTCCCTGACTGAAATCATAAGTTACTACTAAATCATAGTGCCCTTCTTCCAAAAGCTCTTCCACAATCCCATAATCTTTAATGTCCGCACTGCCGCCATTTTCCAAAGTAATCTTAACCATCGGTATTGTTACATTATGTCCCAATTGTGTCAGGACAGAGGGAATCCCGATAGATTGTATCTGCCTGCTGTGTAAAAATAAAATTCTCTTTCTATCTTTCTGTGAATCAGCAATTTCCGGATATTCCCGCAATAAAATTTCCCTGTTTTCATTATAATGCCAAAAAGCCGGCGCCCCGCAGGCATGAATCACCCAATTGTTCTTTTGAGCCGGAACCGCTATCTTATATCCTGCCCTGCGAAATTCCATACACTGTGAAATATCATAAAAATCAAAACCGCGGAAAACATCTTCCCTCCACGGAATATCATACTGGGTTGCCATCAAGAACCCGTCAATTGCTTCTACCTCTTTATGACCGCGTTTCAAATGTGTGATATTGTCAAATCCACCCTTTATAAGTTCTTCCAACTTATAAAAATTACCGCATCGCTGTTCATGCCACATAACGCCATCTTTTGACAGTTTTTCTGCTCCCACGATTCCTGCCATACCAATCTTGGAATCCTTTTTAAAAAGTTTTAACAGATAATCCAAAAAGTATGGTTCCACAACAAAAGTATCCTGATGCAGATAAATTTTATATTTTGCATCGGATGCCTGCATAGCTTCGTTATAGCCGGATGTCATAGATGAGGCATCTGTCACAGTAATCACATCTGTCTGGTATCCCTCCGGAACATGCAGAAGACTTAAATACATCATGCATTCCTGAAGCTGCTGCTCATCATTGGTACATATAATGAAACAAATTTTATATTTATCGGTCATTTTTTGCCACCTTACGCAATTCATTTGTCAATTTCTCAACTTGTGAAGAAGGTTTTTCTATCTTTTCAATAGCTTCCAACGCCCTTTCAAATTGATTTCCTTCCAGCCAAATATCCGCTTCCTCCAATAATAATTTTTCCTGTCCCGGAAATGCCTCATTTGCATACTGTATAAGCAAAAGAGCATTTATCGAATCTGCTTTCTGTCTAAGGCATCGCGCTATATATATAACATTTTCTTCTCTCTTTTTTGTTTCTTTTACAATAATCGTTCCGATTGCCATTCCGCTTATCCGGTCTTCTATCAGCCATTCCAGCGCCTGCTCAATGTAGTCATTCGGAACCGCATTTTCTATCCGAAGCCCGCAATGCTTTATTCTCTGATATTTCTGTTCCACATCATCAAGAGAAGAAACTTTATAAAAAATATCTGCTTTAATTCCTAAATCGGGCAATCTTTTCTTTTCCCTCAGCCACAAATTTAAGAAGCAGTCCAGCATAATCAGCTGATTCTCTTTTCCTTTTAATTTGGAATAAGCCTTATCCTGCGCCAGATACAACATTAGATCCTTTATCTGCGTAAATCCTGTTCCCTTTTCCAGTCTTTGATTAATTTCCTTTTTCAATTGCAATAATTCTTTGTACTGTTGCTTCAGCTTCATAATTCCCTCGAAAGAAAAAAGGGCTGACGAAAGCCAACCCCTTTTCTATTGGTAGTTTTACATTCCTGATTAACCAAGTAAGGACAATACGCCCTGATTAGCCTGATTAGCCTGTGCAAGCATAGCCTGACCTGCCTGAGCAAGAATCTGGCTGTTGGAGTACTTAACCATTTCAGTTGCCATATCTGTATCGCGGATCTGGCTCTCTGCACTGGTAGTGTTCTCAACAACGTTATCCAGATTATTAATGGTGTGCTCAAGCCTGTTCTGGATGGCACCCAAATCAGAACGCTGTTTGCTGATTGCAGTCATAGCCGCTTTAATGGTGCTGATTGCATTCTGCGCATTACTCTGGCAGCTAACGCCTGAACTACTTAACCCATTAACGGTAATCCCTTCTGCATCCATTGACTTAATTGATACAGAAATTCTGTTTCCAGAAGTTCCTTCGGATCCAACCTGCAAATCAATACCGCCACTCCAACTACCATCAAGAAGCATTTTCTCATTAAAGGTCGTAGTCTGTGCTACACGATCAATTTCCTTGATCAAAGCATCAACTTCGCTCTGGATATAGCTCTGGTCTTCTGACTGGTTGGTTCCGTTTGCAGCCTTAACTGCAAGCTCGTTCATTCTCTGAAGCATATCATGTACTTCATTAAGTGCGCCTTCTGCTGTCTGCACTGCGCTGATACCATCCTGTGCGTTCAGGGAAGCCTGTGTAAGACCTCTGATCTGACGTCTCATCTTTTCGGAAATAGCAAGACCTGCTGCATCGTCTGCCGCGCGGTTTACCTTATAACCGGAAGATAACTTCTCTGTCTGCTTAGCCTGTGTCTTGGTTGTCAGTCCTAACATTCTGTTAGAGTTGATTGCTGTTAAATTGTGTTGTACTACCATAGTATTTACCTCCATGTGTTTGTTTTCATGCAAATCCGTTTGCACGCGTTTTTAGTTTTATAATAAACCGGATGCGCTGCTTATTGCCGGGCCCTGACCTTCTGCCGGCACATCCGCCTATTACCGTTTAGCGGGTTTCCAAGTTTCCCTTTGTAATAATGACTTTGGGTTTCTTCTTGTACTTCTCCGGATGTTCTTCTTCCCTGTAATATTTAGGAAGCTTTTTTCTTTCCTCTAAATCAGTAATCTGCTTCTCCAAGACGCTGCTTCTGACGATATTGACCTCCTTGGGCGCATCGATCATGATTCTCATGTGCTTTCCGGTTCCTCCCAAAAAGACAATCTTTATATCATCTCCAAGCATCAAATATTCTTCTGTTGCCACTGACATTCTTAACATAGCTTCCTTCCTCCTTGAATTTTTTAGTCCATTCTGTTAAATACTAATGTAACATAATGTATATTGTGTTACCTTCTACTGCCTATTGTTCCGAGGTCGGAGCTATTTCAGGCATTCCACAGTAATATGCCTTTCAAACCTGCCAATGGCAATTTCACGCATCCGGTTTAAATTTCAATATTGCGAAAAATCTCATCTCTGTCGTCCTGCTCAATTCCCAGATAACGCACAGTGACTTGAAAAGAAGAATGGTTATAGATATTCATAAGCAGTGCAGGCTTAATTCCCTGCTGCCATGCATAATATCCGAACGTTTTCCGCAGGGAATGGCAGCTTACCACTCCTTCCAGCTTACATGCCGTTGCCGCCTTTTTGATAATGCGGAAGGCTTGTACTCTCGAAATGGAACCGCCCTCTTTTCTATTGTTTTCAAAAAGAAATATCTCCTCCGTGACGCTCTTTTTCTGACTGGCCAGATACCTCTTGTATTCCATGAGAGCATTCTGTATATTTTGGTTTATCAGAATCATAGAATTTTTATCTGTCTTTTGCTCTGTGATGCATAAATGTTCTTTGCACCTTTTTAAACCAAAATCATAGACATCCCCCCATCTCAAACTTAAGATGTCGGAAATGCGAAGCGCCGTATTCAATCCCATTACCAGTAGCAGATAGTTCCTCTGGTTAGGGCATGTGCTTCGATAATACTCCTTTAAATGGCGTAAATCCGCCTCTTTGCGTATTGGTTGTGCTGTATTCATAGCTTCCTCCTAAAAATTTTTATTTTTTTTATTTCAGCCCTAAAGTTTTTTCTTTACATGCCGATATAAAAAATGTAACAAAGAAGAGGTAACACAATATACATTGTGTTACCTCTTCTTGCTATGCAGAATAAACTCAATTGCAAGCCGCACTCACTCTCTCAGATCTCTTTGCAAATCCTTTCACAGCTGCTTATGTGCAAAACCTGCAATTCCCCTCATTTTTCATATTTTTATAAAATATCTAAATTCTTTCATACGTTTTATACCTATAGTTCTATATAATTAGAACAAAAGGGTTATTACACCCGATAATAAAAGGAGGCAGCATCATGAACAGCTTAGAACTACCTATAAACGACTACTTAAACTATTGCCAATTCCAAAAACGCTTGGACGAGAAAACTCTAAAAGCATACCGCATTGACCTGATGCAGTTCAGCACTAAATTCCCACAGGCAGAAATTGGAACCATTTCCTCCGGCTCACTGGAAAATTATATTGCCGAGCTTCATCAAAAATATAAACCCAAAACCGTAAAGCGAAAAATCGCATCCTTAAAGGCAATCTTCCATTATTGGGAATACCGTGAAATCCTTGACCGAAATCCTTTTAACAAAATACAGATAAAGTTTCGGGAACCGGTTATTCTTCCTAAGACAATCCCGCTTCATACTGTTGAGGCTTTCCTAATGACAATGTACCGCCAGCATTCCTGCGCCAAGACCGATTATCAGAAGAAAAGCTCCCTTAGGGATATTGCTGTTATCGAACTTCTTTTTGCCACCGGCATTCGGATTTCGGAATTGTGCTCTTTAAAACCTGCCGACGTAAATCTATACGACAAAACGATTTTGATTTATGGAAAAGGTTCCAAAGAAAGACGCGTTCAGCTTGGAAACGATGACGTGATTTCTATTTTGAAAGAATATAAGAAATCCTATGAAAAGCAGATACAAGACTGCGGTCACTTTTTTGCCAATCAGTCCGGCAGACCCCTGTCTGACCAGTCTATCCGCAGAATGATCAACAAGTACACTGACCTTGCCGCCATCGAACAGCATATTACGCCCCATATGTTCCGCCACACCTTTGCCACAAGCCTGCTGGAAGCTGATGTTGACATCCGCTATATTCAGGAAATGCTTGGACACAGCTCTATCAATATTACCGAAATCTATACCCATGTTGCTATGTCCAAACAAAGGGATATTCTTGTTTCAAAGCATCCCAGGAAAGATTTTCATATTTAATCCATAAGCTCTCTGCCGTGCAGAAATCTTGAGAGTGTAAAATGAAACATGTAAGTTACCGATAACAAACTTGCGTATTCTATTTTACACTCTCCTCTGCGGACAGTATAACCTGTGCTCTCCAACCTCAGCCTATGCCATACCAACCTCTCCGTACAGCCGTTCCCTGTACTTCTGGTCTGTGGCTGCTCTCATTAAATCATCATTCCTTCCAGCTTCCATGAGAATCTGTACCAGTCTGGCAAAGCGGTTTTCGCCTGCGCACCGTCCCTTCGCCTCTCCTTCTGCCAGTCCAGCAATGCGTCCACGCTCTTCTCCCTCCGCCAGTCCAGCAATGCGTCCTTCTGCACGTCCCTTTCTTTCGTACTGGTCAAATAATTCACATACCATAATTTCTTCCTCCTCCTTGATTCCCTGTTCCTCTACCCATTGTTCAATATTTTCTATGTCCATGTCACCGGAAAGCACCTTAATCATTTTGATTAGGGCTGACTTATGCTTAATCTTCCGGTCAGAGCGGTAGGTATTCCCTTCTGCAAGGAAATCCAACACAATCCGCATGTCGCTCTGGAACCGTTCCCGCTCTTCCTTACTTAAATGCCTCATCTCGTAAACGTGAAGGTTTAGCTCATCAATATACTTCCATTCCCTCTGCGTAAGCTCACGCTTTTTAAACAACTGCCGGAGATTACGACTGCTTTTCCAGCGGGGACTGCCCCAATACAATACCAGCCCTATCACCGGAAAGATTCCCTTTGCCTTTCCCTCATACTGCTCCCGGTAAGCGCCTCCCACGTAACCAGCCTTGCGGAGAAGCATCTTCCCGTCAGTCCGGCTCTGGTTGGCAATCAGGTACATTACATTAATCCTGTCTCCGGACATCTGGTATTTACACAAATCCTCGTATTGAGTCCGGAGCTTTTTCTCTCCCTGATAAATACTTTCGGTGGGTCCGGCTAACAGTGCATCCGCCTGCACCACCTCTTCCCCTTGGTACAAAAGTGCATTGAGCACGTCCGCCGTGACATCCGGAAATGCCAGAAATTCTTTCTCCACAATGTCCTGTGTTTCCTGCACCTTGTCTCTGCTGATTGGTTTTTGCACACGCCCTGCATTCTTTTTGGCATTCTTCTTTGCGTATTTTTTTGATTTCTTCTCTTCGGGTTCTCCCATGTTCCTCCTTCTGCAGGGTTCCCAAAATGCAGCATCTACGAAAGAAAATACCTTTCATGCTCTGCCTCTGCTCCCTGCTTTATTGAATTTAAGATTGATGATAAAAGCAAGGATTCTAAAACAGATGGACACATTCTGCATCGAACCAGAATGTTCCACTAGAGCAATAGATTATTGGACTATTTATATTAGAATTTCTGTGCTTTTTCTTATTTTATCAAAAGGTAGATAAAAGGTCAATAATGACTTTTTAAAACTTCGATGAATTTACTTATTATAGTCCCACCCGTATAATAGTAACAGTTCAGCATTGACTTTCTCCCTCAGATTGATTACAATATTCTGACTGACGCTATCGGCTCAGCGCTTTACATGCAAGGGAGTTGACTACTATGTGGAAGAAGTTTAAATCAACCTTTATTGGCGACCGGAAGTTTTACAAGCACGTGCTGTATCTGGCAGTTCCCATGATCGTCCAAAACGCAATCACAAGCTTTGTGAGCTTTCTGGATAATATCATGGTGGGACAGATTGGCACGGAGCAGATGTCCGGCGTAGCCATCGTCAATCAATTGATGTTTGTATTTAATATCTGTATTTTCGGCGGCGTTTCCGGTGCCGGGATTTTTGGCACGCAGTTTTATGGAAAAGGGGACTACGAGGGACAGAAGTATGCATTCCGCTTTAAGATGTATGCAAGCGCATTGATTGTCGGTATTGCCCTCTGCCTGTTCGGCTTCGGCAGTACACAACTCATCTCCTTATACCTGAATGACACGGGAAGTGTGGGCGACATTGCCCTTGCCCTAAATTATGGCAAAGAGTACCTTGCCATCATGATGGCGGGTCTTATCCCTTTTGCTCTCGGTCAAACCTACATAAGCTCTATCCGGGAGACCGGGCAGACCTTTGTTCCTATGCTGGCAGGCATTGTTGCCGTGGTCACCAACCTGATTTTGGACTATGTCCTTATCTTTGGCGTGGGAAATTTCATCCCGGCTATGGGTGTTTCCGGCGCCGCTATTGCAACGGCAGCGGCACGCTTTATTGAATGCGGTATCGTGGTGGTTTGGACGCATTTGCACAAAGAGCAGAACCCTTACATTGCGGGAGCCTACAAGAGCCCTCTGATTCCCCGTCACATTTTTAAGGGTATTTTTATCAAGGGCACTCCCCTTATGCTCAATGAAATGTTATGGGCATCGGGCATGGCGGTCATCTCACAGTGCTATGCGGTGCGCGGGCTTGAAGTAGTTGCCGCGCAGAATATCTCTTCCACCATTACCAACCTTTTTAATATTGTCTATATTCAATTGGGAAGCTGCATCTCTATTGTGGTAGGCCAGCTTTTGGGAGCGGGTAAAATCAAAGAAGCAAAAGATGCGGATAACAAGATGATTTTTTTCAGCGTGGGATGCTGCGCCGTGGTTGCCACATTTATGATTTGGGCGGGAAGGTACTTCCCTTCCATCTACAAGACGGAAGACAGTATTAAGGAATTGGCAAAAACCTTTATTTTGATTTCCGCTCTGGTTATGCCGTTGTGCGCATTTTCGCACTGCGCCTACTTTACTCTCCGTTCCGGCGGAAAAACCATCATCACCTTTTTGTTTGACAGCGTATATACTTGGGTGCTGATTATTCCTTTTGCTTATGTTCTTGCCAATCACACTGCGCTTTCCATCCAGCTGGTGTTCTTTCTTGTGCAGTTCACGGAAATTATTAAGGTTATCATCGGATTTTTCATGATTCGGAGCGGTGCCTGGGTGCAGAATATCGTGGATGCATAAGTGATGCTTGAGTGCAGAATATCGTGGATGCATAAATGATGCATGAATGCAGAATATCGTGAATACATGAGCGCCGTCATTATGGCGGCGCTTAAATCTCTTCTTCCGGATCCCCTTCTGTCAATCGTTTCTTTTCCTCTTTCTCTATCTTATTGCGCACCCGCAGTTCTTTGAAGAACCGGGTGAGCATCTGGGAGCATTCCTCTTCCAGAACTCCGCGGACAACCCGAACCTGATGATTAAACTCCGGCATTTCCAGAATGTTCAGGATGGAACCGGCGCATCCTGCCTTGGGGTTCATGCTTCCCATCACCACCTCGTCAATCCTTGCCTGCACAATCGCCCCTGCGCACATCTGGCAGGGCTCTAACGTGACATAAAGCGTACACCCTTCTAGCCGCCAGTCCCCGATTTTTTTGCTGGCTTTGTTGATTGCCGTAATCTCCGCGTGGGCTAAGGTGTTCTTATCTGTATTTCTGCGGTTATAGCCTCTTCCAATAATTTTTCCCTCATAGACAATCACGCATCCAATAGGAACCTCCCCCAGCTCATAGGCTTTTTTTGCCTGCCTGAGGGCTTCCTTCATATACTTTTCCTGTTCCGTCATCTTCTGGTTCCTCTCTATTCCATTCCCCGCAGGAAAACCTTTCCTTCTAAACCCGGCATCGCAGAGAGCGTCTGCTGCATCTCCCGCATCAGTTCCCGATCCGGTTCATGGTATCCCCCGCAGATATTGTTTCCGTTGTCCTGAAATTTCTGCAAAAAATACGCCCGGCATCCCCTGATCCATTCCCCAATTTTCATCAAATCTTCCAAGGTATGGAGCTCCTTCACCACTGTCGTGCGAAATTCGTATTGAATGCCGCCGTCAAGCAAAAGATGAATGGACTCATGGATTCTCCCCACATCAAACCCATCCGCACAGTCTCTTCCCACTGTCACCGCATATTTATCCGGACAGTTTTTAATGTCCATGGCAACATAATCAAGCAGTCCTTCCCGCATAAGCCTTTTAAGGGCTTCCGGCTGATAACCGTTGGTATCCAGCTTAATCCGGTATCCTAATTCTTTGATACGCACAAGGAAATCCGGAAGATCCGCCTGAATCGCAGGCTCTCCTCCGGTTATGCAGACCCCTTTCAGGATATTTTTTCTTTTCTTTAAGAAGGAAAAAAGCTCTTCCTCCGAAAGGGCTTCCCCTGCGGCCGGTTCCAGTACCAATCCGCCGTTCTGGCAGAAAGGGCACCTAAAATTGCAGCCCCCTGTAAAAACCGTAGCCGCAACGCATCCCGGATAGTCCAGCAAAGTTGTTTTGTTTAATCCCAATAGCAGCAAACCAAGTACCTCCCGCGTCATGCCTCAAAAGGCTCTCTTCCTGCATCATATTCCCAAAGGCTCTCCTTCCGCCGTCTGCACCAACAGGCTTCTTTCGGTTGACAAACCTCCCAAAAGACCCTATACTACAAGAAGATGTTTTCGGTTTCTCAAACCCGGAATCTCAGAACAGACCGTGCGACTTTGTATACAGGGAAGCTGTCATGGCTGCCCCGTATAAGTGGCGTTTGACGATTGGGTCTTACGCAATGGAAGTCTGCGAACCGTGTCAGGTTGGGAACAAAGCAGCACTAAGCAGAATTTTCCATGTGCCGTGAGGGTGCCTGATCCTAGTTAACTGTACGGGTAACGCGTGGCAGTTTCCCCGTGGATAAAGAACACGGTCTGTTTGGTTCATTACCATTATAAGCTTGAAAACAGCTCACCGCAAGCATCAGCAATTACTTTCCCTGCCTTACAGTTCCACCCTCCTCATATAAAATCCAAATTTCCCAATCTCCACAGCCCCGGCGCACTCAAAGCCTTCAAAGCCGAACATCACCGCCACCATTTTTTCCCGCTCAAAATAAGTTCCCGGAACTCCCAGATAAAAACACTCCCCATTTCTGTCTCCCAGCTCTTTATCCGGTCCCAGAATCAGATAGCGGTAATTATAAAATCCATGTAATAAGAAGCTGTTGTTGACCAACTTTTGGCAGGATGCCCGAAGCACTATAAAATCCTTCGGTTCTATGGAAATAAATACCCTGTCGTCTCCAAAGGGATGGATTTGAGGGTACTCATGCATCAGCTGATCCCATTTGCTGTCAAAGGATAGGACTTCCTCACATTCTGCCCCGGTTCCTGCCACATAAAAGTCCGCCGATTCCTCCTTTCCCTCACTGACACGCTTCTGCGTTTGTTCCTCCTTCCCGTTACTGACATGCCTCTGCGCCTGTCCCTCTTTCCCGTCACCCACATATCTCTGCGCCTGTCCCTGTTCCTCGCCGCCTACATACTTCTGCGTCTGTCCCTCTTCTCCGCCGCCGACATACTCATACTCCTGCCCCTGCCGCTTCCTTATCTGCTCCTGTCCTGTTTCTTCCGCTTCCGCCCTTGCTCCCGGCAGGTATCCGGCAATGCGGACGTTCTCACCGATGCGGATCCCTATCTGCGAAATCCTTCTGCTGTCATACCAGATTCCCCTGAGAAGCACATTTTCCCCATCCCGGGGAAAGTTTTTTTCAAAGCTGATTCTTCCGGCTTGTACCGGCAGAGGGCACACCGGAATCTCCTCGTTCCCCGCATAAAAAAGAAGCGTACACTCTTCCATATCCGGCGCCTTTTTTACCTGTATCTCCATCCGGCATTCCCGTTGTCTCTCCGTGAATCGTATGAATCCCGCCGGCTCTCCCTTTTGGTTCCCATGGTATACCGACAAATACAAAATCTTTTTATTCATTAAAAACAACCTTATCCCTCCTGACAATTCTATTGTATTCGGGGATAAGGCTGTTCATTACTTTCAGACTCTACGGATTTAGATATTTCATATAATTATAAACCATCATTGCAATTTTAAAGGTAAGAGCATCGTCAAACGTCCTGACATCAAGCCCCGTGCTCTTTTGCAGCTTTTCAATTCGGTAGACCAGCGTATTCCTATGTACAAAAAGCTGTCTTGAAGTTTCCGATACATTTAAGTTATTTTCAAAGAACTTATTTACGGTAGAAACAATCTCTTCGTCAAACTCTCCCGGGTCGTTGTCCCCAAAAATCTCACTGATAAAAATACGGCAGAGATTTGCCGGAAGCTGATAAATCAGCCGTCCGATGCCAAGGCTTCCGTAAGCGTTCACCTTCTTCTCCACATAAAAAATCTTTCCTACATCCAGCGCCATCATCGCTTCCTTGTATGATTTTGACACATCCTTGAGTTCCCCGACAACCGTTCCGTAAGCAACCCTGACGTTCAGCATTGCCTCTGTGCTCATCATATCCACAATCGTCTGCGCTGTCTGCTCAACCTGCTCCGCTCCATCCGTCTTATCCAAAGCCTTAATCAATATTACCCGGCTCTCGTCCACCGCAGTAACAAAATCACCGGACTGAGAAGAAAACATCCCTTTTAAAAGCTCTGATGCTGCGCCGTCCTTTCCCTGCTGCGTTTCAACAATATACACCACTCTTGGAACCGATACTTCCAAGTGAAGTTTTTTGGCGCGGTTGTACACATCCACCAGTAAAAGATTATCCAACAGAAGATTCTGAAAAAAGTTATTGCGGTCGAAGCGCTCTTTATATGCCGTTATCAGCTGTCTGATCTGGCTTGCCGCTATCTTTCCCACCATGTATGCCTCATCATTGCTTCCCCTTGCCACCAGAACATAAATCAGCTCTCCTTCATCAGCAATTTTAAGCAGATGATCCATCCCTATCACCTGACTGTCCGCCGGTGACTGGATAAATCCTTTTAAAATATCGGATGACACGTCACTGCATTCAAATGTCGATACAACCTCAGCTCCATCCAAATCGAAAACAGCAAGATTGACTCTCGTTATCGTTTTCAACTCCTCAATACAATTTTCCAATATCTGAGTCGATATCATCCCTTCCACGTCCTTTCCTGGAAGAAAATCGCTTTGCGATTATCTTTGAAAATCGCTTTGCAATTATCTTTAAAAAAATTTCCCGTTACGCAAAAAAAGGGGGATGCGCTTGCATCCCCCCTTATCAGACTAGTTTGTGATAACCTGCTCTGTCTCTTTATCAAATACATGAATCTTCTCAACGTCAAATGCGAACTTAACTGCATCGCCAGGTCTTGCGGTTGTACGTGAGTCAACTCTTGCGGTGAGCGGGAACTCAGCCAAATCAAAGTACAGATAAACTTCAGCACCAAGTAATTCGTATACTTTGATGGTTGATTCAAATTGGCACTTAGCTGTCTCAAGGTATGCCGGTGAATCATAAATGTCTTCCGGACGGATACCGAATGTAACAGTCTTTCCGTTGTAGCCGCCGTCGATAAGCTTTTTGGACTTCGCTGCGGGAAGCGGAATGCTGCTGCCAGCAATCTTAAGGTTTGCTACGTCGCCGCTAACCTCAACAACTGCGTCAAGGAAGTTCATCTGAGGTGATCCCATGAATCCTGCAACGAACAGGTTTGCGGGTTTCTCATACAGGTTCTGAGGTGTATCTACCTGCTGAATAACGCCGTCCTTCATAACAACGATTCTATCGCCAAGCGTCATAGCTTCTGTCTGGTCATGTGTTACGTAGATGATTGTGGTGCCCAGTCTCTGATGCAGTTTGGAAATCTCAACACGCATCTGCACACGGAGCTTCGCATCCAAGTTGGAAAGAGGTTCGTCCATAAGGAATACCTTAGGATTACGAACAATTGCACGGCCCATAGCAACACGCTGTCTCTGACCACCGGATAAAGCCTTCGGCTTACGGTCAAGAAGGGGTGTCAGGTCAAGGATCTTAGCCGCCTCTTTAACCATCTTATCGATTTCGTCTTTCGGAACCTTTCTCAACTTAAGACCAAAAGCCATATTATCATAAACGGACATATGCGGATACAGAGCGTAGTTCTGGAATACCATTGCGATGTCTCTGTCTTTCGGTTCTACATCGTTAACGACTCTGTCGCCGATCTTCAGTTCACCGGAAGAAATATCTTCCAGACCTGCGATCATACGAAGTGTTGTTGACTTACCACATCCGGAAGGACCTACGAAGATGATGAACTCCTGATCCTTAATCTCCAGATTGAAGTCCTTAACAGCTTCAAATCCGTTAGGATATACCTTGTAGATGTTTTTTAAAGATAAACTTGCCATTTCATTTGCCTCCTTAGAATATTTGTTTCACGTTCAAGTCTGTGTTTAGTATACACAGATTTTTACTTTCTGGCTATGCCACTATTCCACAAAGATTTCAGCCCGCCTTGTAAAAAATGCTCATAAAGGGTGCTTTTTCTATTTTTGTTTGGCAACTTGACCAAAAAATCAGTCCAGCCTTAGACATTTTGTACAATCGCCTGCTTATCCCTGTCGTCATAGAAAGCAAGCTGGTTCTTTCCGCGCTCCTTCGCCTTATAAAGCGCCTGATCCGCCGCCTTATACAAGGTCTCAAAATCCGCACCGTCCTTGGGGAAGACTGCCGCGCCGATACTTGCCGTTGCAGAGTACTTCACATACTCTCCGGCTTCAAACTCCTTAAAGAAATCCACCAGCTTCTGCGCTTCACTTAAAGTATTGGAATCATCCTTCAAGGATTTTAAGAAGATGGTAAACTCATCCCCTCCGGTGCGCCCAATGATGTCCGTCACCCGGAAATTCTCTCCGATGTGCCTGCCAAGCGTGCGCAGCACCTCATCTCCGAAAGCGTGTCCCATGGTATCATTGATCTTCTTAAAATTATCAATATCCAGCACAAACATTAAAGCCAAATCTTTGGGACTTTCGAGCATGTATTCCTTAATCTTGCGCTCGGTCGCTATCTTATTGCTGAGTCCCGTAAGCTGGTCGGTATCCGCCTTTTCCACCAGCGCCTTGTTGTCGCCCTCGTGCTGAATCTTGCCGATCAGATTGACAACCATGTAAATAATAACAAACAGTACCAGTATCCCGGCAACCCGCAGAACCATATTCCACGCATCGGACCAGATCAGGTTCTCCTGACGTTCGATATAATTCTGGTCATACACCGCCACAAATACCCATTCCTCCGCGGGCACATGAAAGACAACACCTTCCTGTCCCCCTGCCGACAAGTCCATCCTGCCGGAATCCCGGTTCCGCATTTTATTTTGAAGCTTCGACTGTTCCGTCTTGCCAAGCCCCTTCACATTCTGGAAAAGATCCCCTCCGGAAAAGAATGGATTCTCCTCACCGGCAGATAAAATAACCATTCCATCCGGATCTATCAGTGCAGATGATGCCGGACGGTAGGTTTCCGCGCTCATGTCAATCAGCTCTCTCAGTCCTTCCGCCGGATAGTAGAGAAGTATCCTGTCATCCCGTTCAGAAAATGGAACCACAAACAAAAACAATTTTCCCTCCGCCGCCTCTTCATCGGTAACGCAGAGAACCGTGCTTTCCTCAGCCTCCATAACCTTTTCATAATAATCTTTTTGGCTTAAATCCGCTTCTTTTCCGCCAAAATCTACTGTCACGGTTTCCTTTTCCACAAAGACAGCCTCATAGATTCCTTCCTTCGCGCAGAAAGCCTCCAAATACTGCTGAACCTGCTGCGGCTCCAAAGCCCCCGTCTCCATCAGATGCACCAACAGCTCTCCGCCTGACCGAATCGTGTCAAGTCTTGCAGAAACCCCGCCTGCATATTTTCCTTCCATTTGAAGAATACTGCTGCGGAACATGATTTCCGCCCTCTGCATAATCTTTTTGGAAGAATCAAACAGCACGGTAATAATCACCACAATAAAAGCAGCAAACAACGCCGTCCATTGCCAGACTGCCGTTTTCTGCTTCTTTTTTATTCCCGGCTGTTCCCCGGATTTTGGTTTCTTAATACTCTTTCGACTGTTCATCTTTCTTCTCTTCCAACCCCTGTTCTTCTTCGGTCAGAGGCGGTTCCTCCCCCTCGGCTATCGTCCAAGTGCTGTCGTCATTTGTGTTTTCTTCTTCCGGCTCAAACTTTTTAAATGTCTTATTATAAAGCATCGCGCTTAAGAATACCGGACCGGAAATCCCAAGCCCGATCACCAGCGGAAATATCTGGAACATATATAGTGATATTATAATCGGAACCAGCCAGATTACCATCATCAGCACGGTTTTGGGAAGACTTAATATTCCCATGTATAAAGAATTTTTGAAGGTGTTTGCCACCGTATTTTCAAATCTTGCCAAAATCGGAAACACATGCATGGTTGCAAAAACTGCAAGAACGCTGATTGCAATCAACGCAATCTTAATCCAGGAAGGAAATGCAATGCCCGAATAGACAAATATAAACAAGTCTCCAATAATTACCGCTATGATCAGCAGCATGATCAGCCAGATGATCGTTGCCTGCTTAAAATTCTCCTTGAAGGATTTAAAATATGCCCTTGTGACATATCCCTCCTCGTTCCTTACCATCTTAAGGGCAACATAGTTCAGCGCTGTGATCGCCGCCCCCGTGGTGATGATTGGAATGCAGCAGATGAATGTCAAAATATTCAGCCAAATCAAATCCGCCAGCTTGTTTAATCCGTTCATAATCGGACTGTCGATGTTAAAAAATCTTCCCATTTTGTGCCTCGCTTATATTTACTGTTCTTTAAATTTGCCGGATACCTGCTTGTACTGCTGATTCAGTTTCCGATAGGTAACCAGAATCTCATCGGTACGGGTTTTTACCTTTTTGATGATCTCATCGTAATTTTTGAGGAACACATTTGCGGCTGTCTTATTGTATTTGCCGCCCGCCGCCTCCGCCCGTATCAGCGCAACTATCTCCTCTTCCGTCATGGGAGCCGCGCGGTACGCCCTGTTTCCCAAAAGCGCCGTGATGGTGTCCGCAAGCTGTAAAATCTCCTGATCGCGTGTCATCTGCGTTCCCCTAAGTCCTCTGGGATAACCGCTGCCGTCGCATCTCTCGTGATGCGCCGCCACCAGATTTACCACCCCCGCCGCCATATGGTCTGTCAGAACTACTTCCGCCAGATGTACGTGAGTTTTTACCTTGTCATACTCCTCATCCGTAAGCTTTCTGGGCGCCTCAATAATCTCTCTGGGGATTGCCAGCATTCCAATGTCGTGCAGAAGGCTTCCGTAATAAAGCTGTTCCATCTCCTCCTCAGAAAGGTTCATCTTATTTCCAAGCATTTCTACAATGGACATGCAGGTCACCGTATCCAGCACGGACTTTTCACTCCGGAACCCTTGACAGAACATCAGCATTTCCAAAAATTTCCTTTTGTCCTCGTTGGTAAAAATCATATAATCTATGATTTCTTCCAGCTCAGCCAAATACGCTCCGCTCTTTACCTTATTTAAAATGTCCTCGTCCTTTACGGTCTCCTCAAATAAACTATGCGCCCTGGGAGCAAGCACCTTGCCTACCTGCTTTTGAAGCATATTCATGTTGAAGGAATCCTTCATCGCCTGAGAAAAAATATCTACCTTTTCCGCGTAATTCAAAAACTCTGCTATCTCCTTATGCTCAAAGGGCAGCATCGCAAGCTTTGAGTAGTTGGTGTGATGATAAAGAATTACCGACGCATATTCAGGAATCGGTGATAAATGTTTAAATATCAAATAGCCATATGTAGAATGGGGCATGGGATCTTTATACTCATACCCCACCAAATCTTTGGTATTGTTGGTCTTATATGCGCCTATATCGTGAAGGGAAGCCAGACAGACCAAGTCTGCCAGTTCAAATTTCTCATAACCGCCTCTGTGTTCCAGCATTTTAAACAAATAGTACGCCACTCTGGAACCGTGGTCCATCACTCTGCTGTCAGCCATCTTCAAGGTATCGCGCATTAATCTGAAAATGTCTTTGCTGTGAATATACTCCATAATATGCACCCATTTCTAAAATAAATATTCCATGGGAGTATAAATAATGCCGTCCTGGCATCTCTCAGCTCCCAGATCCCGAAATCCGACCCGGTGGTAAAAAGGAACTCCATAGGGAGAGGCGTTCACCGTCATCCGGCTTTTACCCAGCTCGTCCCTCACATATGCCGCCATATGCTCAATCAGCGCTCTTCCAATCCCCTGCCTGTGATAGTTCTTATCCACAAACAGCAGGGAAATATGGGCTTCATTCCGCAGCGTGATCATTCCGATCATCTTTTGACCGCGGAAAGCCGTTATCATCTGATAAGCCCCCGTCCGAAACATCCGCTTCAGCCCGGTATCCGTGATAAAATCCTCAAAGCTTCTGATTCCCTCCGGAGGATAGACTCCCGCCTCAAACTCCAAAAAGGTCTTCCATGCAAGCCCCATGGCATCTTCCCACTGATTCTGATCTGCAAATCCGACTTTGTAATCTACTTCCTCAACCATTGCACTTCCCCTTATTACTGTCAAGGAAATATTATATCAGAAAATACATAATTTTACAATCGGCATCTACGACGTCATTTCCTTGCCTACCTGATTGACCAGAGGCAGCCCGTTTTCCAGCGCGTAGGCATTTTCCAGTGTCGTATGGGCGATTGCCTGCATAGCCTCCTTGGTAAAAAATCCCATGTGGGAAGTGATGAGCACATTGGGGAAAGTCATAAGCCTTGCCAGATTGTCATCGGTTATGATCTCCCCGGAGCGGTCCTCGTAAAATACGCCCTCTTCCTCCTCATAAACGTCCAGCCCGACTCCTCCAAACTTTCTCTCTAACATAGCGTCAATCAGCGCCTCCGTATCAATCAGCCCGCCCCGCGAGGTATTGATCAGATACACGCCCTGCTTCATCAGCTTAATAGAAGCTTCATTGATAATATATCTGGTGTCGGATGTCAGGGGGCAATGAAGGGAAATCACGTCGGAACACTTAAAAAGCTCCTCCAAAGACACATACTCCGCTTCCAATCCCTCTACCGGATAAGGGTCATAGCAGAGCACATGCATCTGAAATCCGTTTAAAATCCGTATCATCGCCTGACCGATTTTGCCTGTTCCGATTACGCCCGCCGTCTTTTCGTGAAGGTCAATTCCCATCAGCCCATTCAGACTCATATTGAAATCTCTTGTCCGGTTATACGCCTTGTGGGTCAGCCGGTTCACGGTAAGCAAAAGCGCCATAGAGAACTCCGCCACCGCCTCCGGTGAATAGCTTGGAACCCGGAGGACAACAATCTTATCCTCCGCCGCCTTCACATCCACGTTGTTAAAGCCTGCGCTGCGAAGTAAAATAGCTTTGACCTTCATCTCATAAAGCGCATCAATCATCTCAGCATTTACATAATCGTTGACAAAAATACAGATTGCATCATATCCCTTTGCCATAAACACTGTTTCCTGATTACATGCAGCTTCAATAAAATGAATATCAAAGCCGTATTCCTTTCCCATCGGTTCAAACCAGATTTTGTCATAAGGTTTTGTCCCATAAAATGCAATTTTCATATCAATAACCATGCCTTTCCATCAATCTTATCTTTATTTCTTATAGTTATGTCGTTTACTATATTTGCACATGTAGATATTATTTGCCTGGGAATAAGGATTTTATGCTTTTTCCTGCCAAAACCTTAAAACAGTTTTGCAAAAAAATTTTTGATGGAATTTTTCAGGTTCTGCCAGAAGCTGCTGACTGCATTGGAAGCTGCATTTTTAACGGCTCCTTTTACCAGTTCGTCCGCATGATCCACAAAATCCGCTCCATATTCGTCATAAAGGCTCCCTGCCTTGTCTACCACATACTCTGCGGAAAATCCCAGATCCTCCAGCTTTTCCATGGTATCCACCAGCTCCTTGGCATCCGCCTCACTGATGGTCACTCCAAACTTTTCTTCTCCCTCGTCAATTGCCTTTTGAATCCCCTCTCCGGAGCTTAAATTCCCGTCCGCAGCCTGATCCTTCAAAAAGTCAAACACCTCGCCTGCCGTTTCCTGGTCCATATCGTCGAAGGCATCCGACAGCTGCTGTTTAATCTGATCCAGAACCCCCTGCGCCGTGCTGGTCTCCGAAGCGCGGGCTCCTGCCGGAAACGCCCCCGCTGTGAGGAATGCCAAAAATACGGCAATTGCTATTTTTCTTTTCATATTCTGCCTCCACTATTTACTCTGTCATGATTTAAAAAAACTAAATCTGATATTCTTTTACGCGCTCCATGATCCACGGATAAATATCTTCGTAAACCTGAATTTTGTTGGTTTCATTTAAAATCTCATGTCTGCCGCCCGGATATAATTTGATGGAAACTCTCTCCATCCCTGCCTTGCAGAAATCCTCATAAGCCTTCCTTACGCCCCTGCCGTAATCTCCCACCGGATCCATATCACCGGAGACAAAGTAAACCGGAAGGTTCTTCGGCATCTTGTCGATGTTTTCGCTTTTATTTAAACGGGTGAGCAGCTGAAACAGCGTCTTAAACCCGTTCACGGTAAAGGTAAATCCGCATGTGTCGTCCTTCTCATATGCCTCGACTACCTTTTCATCTCTGGAAAGCCAGTCGTTTGCCGTTCTGGGATTGTCAATCCGCTTATTGTAAGAGCCAAAAGCCAGCCGGTCAATAATCTTTGCCGTGTGCTTCTGTCCAAATACAGCCCCGGCTGACGCGGCCGCTATCCGGCACACAAGATTTTGAAGATTCGTTCTCGAACCCGTACCGCAGATGACGGCTCCCTCGATTCCTGTCCCGTAGCGGAACAAATAGTTTCTTAAGATAAAGGAACCCATGCTGTGTCCCATAATCACATAGGGAATGCCCGGATATTCCTCCTGAGTCATCTTTTTTAACCGATGGACATCCCGCACCACCACGGTAGCCGGATCCTGCTCACAAAAATATCCATACACGCCGTCGGAAACGCTTTTGCCGTGCCCTAAATGGTCTTCGCCTGTTACCAGGATTCCTCTCTCCCCAAAAAACTGCGCCAGCTCCGCGTACCGCTCCATATGCTCTGCCATGCCGTGGACAATCTGCAGAATACAGACTACCTTTCCTTCCGGCACCCACCTGACCGCATGAAGCTTTGTCTTTCCGTCTCTGGAATCAAACGTAAACTCTTCTTTCTTTAGCATTACAGCCTCCCAATTCTCTTCTTCCTATGTGCAACACCGACTGTCAACTGATCTGTGCACCTGCGGGCATCTCCTTCTCCGGCGTAAGAAGCGCCAGATTTCCTTCACTGTCCTCCGCGCACAAAAGCATTCCCTCTGAAAGCACTCCCGCTAAGACTGCAGGCTTTAGGTTTACCAGAACCATAACCTTTTTGCCTACCATCTCCTGTGCGCTGTAGTGCTGTTTAATCCCGGAAACAATCTGTTTTACCTGACTTCCGATGCGCACCTTGGAGCAGAGAAGCTTTTTCGACTTCGGAACCTCCTCGCAGGCAATGATCTCGCCCACCTGAAACTGCATCTTGTCGAACAGGTCGTAAGTAATCTCTTCCTTGGGCTCTATGTCGATTCCTTCCGCCTGTTCAGCCTCCTTAGGCTCCTCATCTTTCTTTGCCGCAGACCTTCTCTCCGCAAACATAGCTTCCGCCTTTTCTACGACTTCCTTTGCATCCAGCCTTGCAAAAAGAATCTCCGGCTTTTCCGTCACTTTACTTTCTGAAGGATAAAGCCCAAACTGATCCAGCTCCTCAAATCCTCTGACCTGCGTACCAAAAGAGTCCGCAATCTTGGATGCGGTTTCCGGCATAAAAGGCTCTAAGAGCGACGCGCCTATGAGAATGCCCTCTGCCAGATTGTAAAGCACCGTGGCAAGCCGGTCCTTCTTATCCTCATCCTTTGCCAGAACCCAGGGCTCTGTCTCGTCAATGTATTTATTACAGCGTTTAAATACCGCAAAAATCTCCGTCAGTGCATCCGCCGCGCGGAGCTCTTCCATCTTAGCCGCCGCCTTATTGTACGCCGCGATTGCCGTTCCCTTCAGTTCCTCGTCCACCGGCTCACAGACGCCCTTATCCGCAACTACGCCGCCAAAATATTTGTTGCTCATGGAAATCGTCCGGTTCACCAGATTTCCCAAGGTGTTGGCAAGGTCTGAATTAATCCGTTCCACCAAAAGTTCCCAGGAAATCGTTCCATCATTTTCAAAAGGCATCTCATGAAGCACAAAATAGCGGACTGCATCCACCCCGAAAAAGTCTACCAAATCATCGGCGTAAATCACATTTCCTTTGGACTTGCTCATCTTGCCGTCCCCCTGTAAAAGCCACGGGTGCCCGAAAATCTGTTTCGGAAGCGGTTCCCCTAACGCCATCAGAAAAATCGGCCAGTAAATGGTATGGAAACGGATAATGTCCTTACCTATCAAATGCAGATCCGCCGGCCACAGCTTATGATACTGATCCGTGCTGTTTCCTTCACAGTCATAGCCAATACCGGTAATATAATTGGTCAGCGCATCTAACCACACGTAAACCACATGCTTCTCATCAAAACTGACCGGGATTCCCCACTTAAAGGAGCTGCGGGATACGCAGAGATCCTGAAGCCCCGGCAGGAGGAAGTTATTCATCATTTCATTTTTGCGGGATACCGGCTGAATAAATTCCGGATGTGTATTAATATGCTCAATCAGTCTGTCCGCATACTTACTCATCTTAAAAAAGTATGCCTCTTCTTTGGCGGGTTTTACTTCTCTTCCGCAGTCAGGACATTTGCCGTCCACAAGCTGCGACTCCGTCCAAAAGGATTCGCAGGGCGTGCAGTACAGACCCTCATAGGCTCCCTTATAAATATCTCCCTGCTCATACAGCCTCTTAAAAATCTTCTGAACCTGCTTCTCGTGGTAGTCATCCGTTGTCCGGATAAAATGGTCATAGGAAGTTTCCATCAAATCCCAAAGCCCCTTGATGGTGCCGGCTACGCGGTCTACAAACTCCTTGGGCGTAATTCCCTCTTCCTGCGCCTTTAATTCGATTTTTTGTCCATGTTCATCGGTTCCGGTCTGAAAGAATACCTCATATCCATCCTTTCGCTTAAATCTGGCAATGCTGTCCGCCAGAACGATTTCGTAACTGTTGCCTATATGAGGCTTTCCCGATGTATAGGCGATTGCCGTAGTGATATAATATTTTCCCTTGCTCATTCTTCTATCCTCCTCTGATTGCTTTCTGCCGGGTCTTTGACTTTCTTTGCCAGCGCATACATCATAAGCGCCGCAAGCGTTCCAATAACAGCTCCTCCCAAAATATCGGTAGGAAAATGCACAAACAGGTACATTCGGCTGAATGCGATTATTAACGCGCCCAAAATCGCCGCAATACCGGCTTTGCGGTTATGTAAAAGAATCGTCACCGCGGAGGCAAACCCATGCATGGTGTGTCCCGATGGAAAAGAATATTCCGACGGCGGCGGGATAATCAGCATTGTGCTGTCCCCGAGCGCCTGAAAGGGTCTGGGTCTTGCCACCAGATTTTTAATCACGCCGTTTCCGAGCGCCAGACAAAAAAGCATGGTAAGCCCCATCAGCAGCCCGCATCTTCTGGTTCTTTTAAAGCAGAGGCACACCAGCGCAATTCCAATCCAGACAATCCCATTGTTTCCCAATTCTGTAAAAAATATCATAATGGGATCCAGCCAGTTACAGTGAAGATTCTGCAATGCAAATAAAAAGTTCAGTTCCGTATCCTGTATTGATAACAACATCTGCCTATCCTCCTCAAACATCTCTATTTTACATGATAGTTGCCATTCCGTCAAACGATGCGTCCAAACTATACTAATTTTAGGTAACAGTTCTGCTTTGCAGTTCCGGCTGCAGGAAATTAAGACACAACAATCCCCGGATGGTGGAAGCATCCGGGGACTGCCTATCTAAAACAAGGGATTGGATAAAAACAATTTATTCTACATCTTGAAGCGCTGCAAAATCCACTTCTCCGGTACGAACCTTCACCACTTTGTCCACATGGTATACAAAAATCTTACCGTCGCCGATATGACCGGTATAAAGCGCTCTCTTAGCCGCCTCAATCACCTGTTCAACCGGAATCTTGCTCACTACCACTTCAATCTTAACCTTGGGAAGAAGCGTGGCATCCATCTCAACGCCGCGGTACATCTCGCCTGCGCCCTTCTGAACGCCGCATCCCATAACCTGTGTCACGGTCATTCCGGTAACGCCAAGGTCATTCATAGCCTTCTTTAAACGCTCATACCTTGATAATTTTGCAATCACAACTACCTTGTGAATACCGGTGTCTTCTACCGGAGCCGAAACTACCTTTACGGCCGCATTCCGAAGCGTCTCGGAAGCCTGCTCATATTCTTCCACGCCAAGGCTGGTATTCTCATTTACTTCCATCGTCATGGTGTTAGAAATATCCATAATGCTGAATCCGGAATATGCGGAAGGAAGCCCATGCTCACAGGAGTCAAGACCTACAATTTCCTCCTCCTCCGAAACGCGCAGTCCCGCCGTTGCCTTTATAATAAGGAATGCAATGGTGATGGTCACTGCCGTCCACGCCGCAACCGCCGCAAATCCTACAAGCTGAATCCCAAGCTGCTTAAAGCCTCCTCCGTAAAAAAGACCAACCACACTGTCATTTCCGGGCGCCGCCGTTGTTGCAAACAAACCGGTTGCAATGGTTCCCCAGATTCCGTTTAAACAGTGAACCGCAACAGCGCCTACCGGATCGTCAATATGTAACTTGTAGTCCAAAAACCACACGCCGAATACCACCAGCAGACCTGCTACCGCGCCGATAATGATTGCGCCTGTCACATCCGTCACATCGCAGGGTGCCGTGATTGCTACCAGCCCGGCAAGCGATGCATTTAAACACATCGACACATCCGGCTTTCCATATTTAACCCAGGTAAAAACCATGCACACCACAGTGGCAATCGCCGGAGCAACCGTAGTGGTTACAAACACAGAACCAAGCTGTTCCACGCTGGTACATGCCGCACCGTTAAATCCATACCAGCCAAGCCACAAAATAAACACGCCAAGACATCCAATCGGAAGATTGTGCCCGGGAAACGCATTTACCTTTGTAATCTTTCCCTGCTTATCCGTAACAAATTTTCCAATACGGGGACCAAGCATCTTCGCGCCGATTAACGCTGAAATACCGCCTACCATATGGATTGCACAGGAGCCTGCAAAATCATGAAATCCTATCTGTGCAAGCCAGCCGCCGCCCCAAATCCAATGAGCTTCAATGGGATAAATCAGCGCGGATATGATTCCGGAATAAATACAGTAGGACAAAAACTTTGTCCTCTCCGCCATTGCACCGGAAACGATGGTTGCCGTTGTGGCGCAGAAAACTAAGTTAAACACAAAGTTGGACCAGTCAAAATTTTCGTAAGCCGTAAAAATATCAAATCCCGGCTTTCCAATCAATCCTGCCAAATCCTCGCCAAGAAGCAGGCCAAATCCGATCAGGATAAATACCACGGTTCCGATGCAAAAATCCATCAGATTCTTCATCAGAATATTTCCCGCATTCTTTGCTCTGGTAAATCCGGTCTCCACCATCGCAAATCCCGCCTGCATCCAAAAAACCAGTGCCGCGCCGATCAGAAACCAGACGCCGAATACCTGACCATTTACTGCGCTTAAAATCTCTTCTGTCATAATTTTTCCTCCTCATGAAACTACAGCATGCTTTGCAGGCTGTACCATTATCCCCAAATGACTGCGCTCATCAAGCGTTTTCATTTGGATGAAAAAAAGGCACCGCGAACTTCGCAGCACCTTTGCTTCATGTAGTGCATAATAGCACTCACATTTTTACCTGTCAACTATTTTTTGAAAATTTATTTTCCATATTATTTTTCCTGTTTCTGATGTAGCGGTGGTAATGGCGTCCAAGCTCCACCTCGCTGTCAAACGCAAATCCCAGCCTTTCAAGAAGGTGAATCGAAGTCCTGTTCCCGCCATCGACAAACGCCTGTATCTTCGGAAAATCCAGCTCTTCCCCTGCATACTTTAAAATAGCGGAGCAGACTTCAAACGCATAACCCTGCCTCTGATAAGCGGCGTCAATCACAAATCCCAATTCCGGAATATCGTAGCCGTCACGGACATTCAGCCCCGCCCTGCCGATTACCTGTCCGCTTTCCTTATGAATCACTGTCCATAAGCCAAACCCGTAAAAATTGTAAATCTGTTCCACATATGCTTTTAAATATTCCAGCTCTTTCTCCCTGTCGGGAAACAAATCCTCCATATATCTGGTGATGGAAGGATTCTTATAAATACGGTAAAAGTCATCCACGTCCTCCGGAATGGTCTCTCTCACCGTCATCCGCTCCGTCTCCAGAATATCCCACGGAATCCCTGCAAGCCGTTTAAACGCTTTCTGGTAGGAGCTGTACTCCACCGCCGGAAGATCCTCCACCGCATATTTTGCCCCGGAAAAAGTCTCCTCTTTATTCCTATCATGATAAAAGGCAATTACGTAACAGCCCTTCTCATGCATATTATCAAAAACAAACGCCGTGTCCGTCACAATCAGCGTATGTTCCCTGTCAATATTCTCTAACTCATTGAGCCTTGCAGAATCGGCGGTTTTTTCAAGACCGGCGGTTTCTTCCGAATTACCGTTCTCTTCCAAGCCATCTGTTCCCTTAGAAGTAATGATAATGAACTCCGCCTGCACTCCCGCTTGTTTTAACTTTCTGATAACCTCCTCCCTGTATTTGTCCGCCGTCCTTTCATAATCCTCGGACAATAAAAACAGAATATATTTTAGCATTGTCAACTCCACCCGCTTCCGTTAAAATAAGATTAGCCAAAAACATTATAATACAGGATAAACTAATTGAAAAGAAAGGAAAATTATCATGGCACAAAATCCTATTGTCACTTTTACTATGGAAAACGGAGATGTTATCAAAGCGGAGTTATATCCCGATACCGCTCCCATCTCTGTCAATAATTTTATCAGCCTGATCAATCAAAAATTTTATGACGGAGTCATTTTTCACCGGGTTATCAAGGGCTTTATGATTCAAGGCGGCGACCCGGAAGGGACAGGCTTCGGCGGTCCGGGATACAGCATCAAGGGCGAATTTTCTTCCAACGGCGTGGAGAATCCCTTAAAGCACACGGAGGGCGTTCTCTCCATGGCAAGAAGCATGGCTCCCGACTCTGCCGGTTCTCAGTTTTTTATCATGCACAAAAACAGCCCTCATTTAGACGGTTCCTATGCCGCCTTTGGCAAAGTCGTTGAAGGCATGGAAGCTGTCAATAAGATTGCCGAGACCAAAACAGATTATTCCGACCGTCCTTTAGAGGTTCAACGGATCAAAACGGTTACCGTTGACACTTTTGGGGTGGAATATCCGGAACCTGAGAAGCTCTAATTCTTTTTTTGCAGGGCAGCGCTCTGGCGCAGCCCTGTTCATATTTTGTTCACATTTAATTTAAAAAAACTTAAATATCACTCCATTTTTTAGACATTTCTCTCTCGTATACTAATACCATAAGATGCAAGGCAAATAATTCTTCATGACATTTTCAAAGTAATTGATTTATTAATAACTTTTTCATAATAAATGCCAAGTAAACGTTGTTTACTTGGCATCCTCCCTTTTTGGGAGTTTTTATTTAATAGTAGTTTTTTCAAGAGAATATTATCGCGAAGCGATTTTCTTATTTTTGCTTGTATTTTTATTCACTTTCATGTATATTAATAAACAGAAGCTTATCCAATGGGGGATTTACGAAAGGTAAATTCTTTTTTTATGCTTCCTTTCAACTATCCATCTTATGATAAAGGAGACTATTTATGGAAAAAGTAATGGAAACCATCGAACGGGTAAACAGTGCCATAAACGGTGTGGTATGGGGAATCCCCATGCTGATTCTGATTATCGGCACCGGCATTTACATGACCGCAGGGCTTAAGTTCTTCCAGATTACCCGGATTAAGCACTGGATGAACGAAACTTTTCTGGCAATTTTCAAGAAAAAACACGTAACCGCACATACAGGAAAAGAGGAATCTTCTATTTCTCAATTTCAGGCGCTTTCCACTGCCCTTGCAGCAACCATCGGCGTCGGTAACATTTCCGGCGTTGCAGGCGCAATCATCACCGGCGGAGCCGGAGCTGTTTTCTGGATGTGGCTTTCCGCACTGTTCGGAATGATGACGAACTATTCTGAAAATGTGCTGGGTATTTATTACCGCCGTAAAAATTCCAAAGATGAGTGGTCCGGAGGCGCTATGTACTATCTTCAGGACGGACTCAAAAATAAAAAGGGCATCGGAGTTTTGGCAAAGCCTTTGGCAGTTTTGTTTGCACTGTTCTGCGTATTTGCCTCTTTCGGTATCGGAAATATGACGCAGGTGCACGAGATTGCAAGCTCCATGAGCGATACATTCAGCATTCCTCCCCTTGCTACCGGCATTATCATCACGGTAATTGCCGCTCTGGTTATCTTGGGCGGTATCAAAGTAATCGGAAATGTAGCTGAAAAAATCGTTCCTTTTATGGCATGTGCATACATAGTGGGAACCATCATTATATTGATTATGAATATTGGTTCTATTCCCGCCGTCTTAGGCGCAATCTTCACCAACGCTTTCGGACTTCGCCCTATCGCAGGCGCTACCGTAGGCATTATGATCAAGCAGGCAATGACCATGGGCTTTAAGCGCGGGGTATTCTCCAACGAGGCAGGCCTCGGTTCCTCCGTTATGGTCCACTCCGCTTCCAACGTAAAAGAACCCATTGTTCAAGGTATGTGGGGAATCTTTGAAGTATTTTTTGATACCATTGTAGTATGTACCCTGACCGCTTTCACCGTGCTTTGTTCCGGATTGATTGATTTGGAAACCGGCGCTGTCCTTACCTCTTCTACTGGAGCTTCTCTGGTCAGTGAGGCGCTTTCCGAAGGGCTTGGTTCCCTTGCCGGCGGATTTGTCACGATAGCGATTTCACTTTTTGCATTTACCACGGTGCTTGGCTGGTCTTTCTATGGAACCAAATCCTGCGAGTATCTGTTTGGAACCAAAGCAACGATCGTCTACAAGATTATTTTCGTGGTCTGCATTACTTTTGGCGCAACCATGAACTTTGAACTGGCGTGGGCAATTGCTGACACCTTAAATGCACTGATGGCAATTCCCAACTTAATCGGCGTCCTTGCCTTGTCAGGCACGGTATTTGCCATTACTAAGAATTATCTTGACCGTAAAGTTACTAAAACTGATGTCAGCTTGAAGCCGATGTTATCTTTTGACCCTAATATTCAGGCAATGCAGGAAGAAGCTTTAAAACAGGAAGAAGAATAATATTTTCTGCGTGAGTTTCTTATAATAAATCGATACAAACAAAAAATAAGCATCCTAACTGTTCAAAGTGTAGGATGCTTATTCTTATTTTAAGCTTCTAAAACAATATCCTCATCAAGCCTTGTCGATGGAACCAAAGATTTCCATTTTTTCCTTAACAGTAGCTTTGATTGCTTCGAAACCGGGAGCAAGAAGCTTACGAGGGTCAAATCCCTTACCCTGCTGATCCTTTCCTTCTTCGATATACTTACGTGTTGCAGCCGCAAATGAAAGCTGGCACTCCGTATTAACGTTAATCTTTGCAACGCCCAAAGAAATTGCTTTCTTGATCATATCGGTCGGAATGCCTGTACCGCCGTGAAGCACTAAAGGCATGTCTCCTGTAAGCTGCTGGATTGCATCCAGAGTCTCAAAAGATAATCCCTGCCAGTTTGCAGGATATTTGCCGTGAATGTTTCCGATGCCTGCTGCCAGAAAATCGATACCGAGATCAGCGATAGCCTTGCACTCCTTAGGATCTGCGCATTCGCCCATGCCTACAACGCCGTCTTCCTCGCCGCCGATAGAACCAACCTCTGCCTCAATGGAAATTCCTTTCTCATGAGCCGCCGCAACCAATTCTTTGGTCTTTGCTACGTTCTCCTCAATAGGATAGTGGGAACCGTCAAACATTACGGATGAAAAGCCGGCTTCAATACACTTATAGCAGTGTTCATAGCTGCCGTGATCCAAATGAAGTGCCACGGGAACTGTGATATTCTGATCCTTGATAAATCCTTTCACCATGCCAACTACTACATCGTATCCGCCCATGTATTTTCCTGCGCCCTCAGATACGCCAAGGATTACAGGGGAATTGTTTTCCTGTGCCGTTAACAGGATTGCCTTTGTCCACTCAAGGTTGTTGATGTTGAACTGACCAACAGCATAGTGGCCTGCTTTTGCTTTCTGAAGCATTTCTGTTGCTGAAACTAACATTTTATTTACCTCCATTCAATTTTTAGCGATTTCACCGTACCTATTATAACCTATTCACCCAAAAAAAGCAATAATGCTGCTTGTTCTTCATCCACGGGTAACAGCTTAGTCTTGCCGTTCCGGAGAGCAGGAAAGTTACCCCTTCGGCACCAATATCTGCAGCGCATGTTTTTTATTGAGAATCGTAACTTCCGTATGTCTCCCTCCAAACTCCCCATCCAGCGTCCACGCGGCTTCCTCATCAGAGTAAACCTTAAGCCGCTCCGTCTTAAAGCAGTACATACATTGAGTATTGATATTTCCCGTAAGGAGCGCCGTCATAATCTGGTTTAGCTCCATTGCGTTGGCGGGACGTTTGATCAGGGTAACTTCAAATTTTCCGTCATCCAGTTCTATATACTTGCCGGTGATGCGCTTAAATCCTCCCACGGAAGTGGAGTTTGTGATCATCCCAAATAAAAACTCCCCCTCTGCGGTCAACTCTTCGCTCTCCACCCTCATCTTGTAGGATTTAACCGCAGACAAACGGCGCATTCCTTCCAGAATATAAGCCATATGTCCCAGCACATTCTTCACGTCCTGACGGGTCTCATAGGACACATCGGTAAAAATGCCAAAAGCCGCGATATAGACAAACGTGTCATCATTAAAAGCCCCTATATCGCAATAAAAGGGAGCGCCGTCTACAATTCCCTGCGCCGCCCGTATCATATTCTTTGGAATGCCCAGACTGTTTGCAAAATCATTGGTGCTTCCGGCAGGAACATAGCCGATTGGAATCCGGTCCTCACACTGCATCATGCCGGTGACCACCTCGTCCAAGGTTCCATCCCCGCCGCTGCACACCACAAGGTCGTAGTTTCCAGGCTGTCTCTCCTTTACTGCCACAAGCCCGTCCCCCTGCGCCTGCGTGGGATAAGCCGTGACCTCGTAATCCGCTTTGGTAAAAATATCAATAATATCCAGCAGATTACTTCTGATTTTTGCCTTGCCCGCCCGTGGATTATAGATAAAAAGCATTTTCTTCTTTTTCATGGGTTCTCCTTCGCTGGATAAAAAGAGCAAAGCTTCCTGCTTTGCTCCTCTTCTTCATTCTCTGCGCTGCTTTTTGTTGCCGCTTAAGTACTCTTCAATGTCATCCAAAGCTTCTTTTTCATCATTGCCGTTAGCAGTGACTTTTACGGATTCTCCCGTTCCCAGCGCAAGGCTCATCATGCCCATAATGCTTTTGGCATTCACCTTTTTTCCTTCTGCTTCAATGTACACAGAGCTTTCATGCTGGTTTGCCACCTGTACGAGCATAGCAATCGGTCTTGCTTCCAATCCGCCTGTCAGCTGGATTGTGATTGATCTTTCAATCATGATTTTTCCTCCTTGCCCTTAATCTTTTCAGCTATTTCCCCCAATTTCCGTAGTCTATGATTGACACCGGATTTCCCCACCGGTGGATTAAGGTATTCGCCAAGCTCCGCCAAAGAGCTTTCCGGGTGCTCCAGCCGGATCTGGGCAGTCTGCCTGAGCCCCTCCGGTAAATTTGACAACCCGTAATACTTTTTTAAATACTCAATATCTTCAATCTGTTTGCTTGCCGCATTGACTGTCTTTGTAATATTCGCCGCCTCACAATTCACCTGCCGGTTTATGGAATTGCGGACTTCCTTTTCCACCCTGAGGCTCTCAAACTGCATCAGCGCCCGATGAGCGCCAATCACGTTCAAAAGATCTACAATGCCTGCGCCTTCTTTTACATATACCACATAATATTTTTTACGCCTGATAATTCTAGCCTCTATATCAAACCCCGCAGCCGCATGTTTAATCTGACGCGCCCAAGGCTCGTATTCACACACAAATTCCAGATGGTAACCCTTGTGCGGGTCGCTCATGGAACCAAGGCACAAAAAAGCACCTCGCAAAAAAGCCCTCCTGCAGCAGCTGTTTTTGAGAAGCAATGGGTCAATCTCCTCCGAAAGCGGATGAATCTGTCCATGCTCATCTAAAACCTTAACTGCTTGAAGTACTTTATCTGCAACTCCATTTATAATAAAGGTTTTTTCTAATAATGTAAAGTATTTTCTGCCAACCGACGGATTTTCTGAGATTAACCTTATCTTTTTGTCATTTTCGCCAATCTCGCATCCGAAATGAATAATCGCCGCAAGCTCCGCCACCTGACAATGTCTGGAACTGGGAAGCACTGTCTCCAGTTCCTCTTTTACGTTTGTGGAAAAAGACATCCTATTCTCACCTTCATTTACAAAGCAGGGATCTCTTCTCTATGATACGCCCTGTCCAACATCACGATGCGAAATTTTCATTCCGTAGCTGCCTCTGTTTTTCATTCTTGCATACAGCTGATTGGCAAGGGTCACGCTTCTATGCTTTCCGCCGGTACAGCCGATGCCGATAACCAGCTGATATTTTCCCTCTTTAATATAGTTCGGAATCAAAAACTCCACCATATCCGCAAGCTTATCAATAAAAACATGCGCCTCCTGAAAGCCCATGACATAGTCCTGAACTTCCTTATCGTTTCCTGTTTTATGCTTCAATTCATCAATATAAAAGGGGTTTGGCAGGAACCGCACATCAAACACCAAATCCGCATCCGCCGGAATCCCATACTTAAATCCGAAGGACAAAATTGTCACCATCAGACTGTTATATTCCTCATTTTGTACAAAAATACGATCCAGTTCCTCTTTTAATTCCCTGGTAAGAAGATTTGAGGTGTCGATCACATAATCGGACTCGTTCCTAATTCCATTTAAAATTCCTCTCTCTTTGTTGATTCCGTCTTCAATCCGCCCATCCTGTGACAAGGGATGCATTCTTCTGGTTTCCTTATATCTTTTTAGGAGCGTTTTATCATTTGCCTCCATAAAGAGAATCTCAAACTGATAGCCGTTCGCCTTTAAATTCTCAAGCACCTTCTGCACTTCCCCGAATGCCTGGTCCGCACGCACGTCCAGCCCCAGCACCACCTTCGTCACTTCCCCTCCGGGCGCCGCGATCAGCTCGACAAATTTTTCAATCAGAGGCACCGGAAGGTTGTCCACACAATAAAATCCCGCATCTTCCAGCATCCGGAGCGCCGTGCTTTTTCCGCCGCCGCTCATTCCCGTCACAACAACAAAACGCATGATTTCCTCCTCAAAAGTCTCCCAAAAAAACTACTTCCGGTTCCAGTGTTACTCCAAATCGGTTCTTTACTCTCTCCTGAACCTCCAAAATAACCTCCGCCACGTCCGCCGCAGTTGCCTTTCCTTTGTTTACCACAAATCCGCAGTGCTTTTCCGATACGCACGCCCCGCCGATAGAATATCCCCTCAGCCCGGCATCCATGATCAGCTTTCCTGCAAAATATCCTTCCGGTCTTTTGAAGGTGCTCCCGGCACTGGCGTATTCCAAAGGCTGTTTTTCTTTTCTTTTACGGGAAAGCTCTTCCATCTTTGCCTGAATCTCTCCGCCGTTCCCAGCCTTAAGACGGAGGCATACTTCAAGCACGATAAACGGCCTGTTCTTGATAATGCTGGTCCGGTATCCAAACTCCATCTCATCTCCGGAAAGCTCCAAGATTTCGCCTTGTCTGTCCATCACCGTCACACGCTCTACCACCTGCTTCATCTCCCCGTCATAGGCTCCGGCATTCATCACAACACCGCCTCCTATGGTTCCGGGAATCCCCGATGCAAATTCAAATCCGGTGAGCTCCTGCTTATAAGCCTCTCTGGAAACTTGGGAAAGCAGCGCTCCCGCCTGTGCCAAAAGACGCTCCCCCTCCACGCTGATTTGGTTAAACCGGTCGCTGATCTGTAAGACAACTCCCCGATACCCTTTATCCCCTACCAGCAGATTACTGCCGTTTCCAAGAATAAAAAAAGGAATTTCCACCTGCTGGAAATAGGGAATGATTTTGAGAAGCTGTTCCCTGTCACTGATACGCACAAAACATTGTGCCTCTCCCCCTACCCGAAAGGTCGTGTGCCTGCACATGGGCTCGCGGAAAAGAATATCCTCCTTCGGCACATATGCAGACAAAACTTCATAAATAGCTGAACTGATTGTTTCCACTTTTACACCTGCTGTTCTATTTGATTTCACTGCAGGTATCCAGCACAAGCTTTGCCGCGCCGTAAATTCCTGCATCATTTCCAAGAGTCGCCAGAGAAAATTTTACGTCTCTGCTTCCGTGGAATACGTTTTTCTCATAATAAGGCTTAATGTAATCAATCAGGATTGCTCCTGCCTTGGATACTCCTCCGCCAAGCACGATTGCCTCCGGATTTACCACGCCTGCAATTGCCGCAAGGCAGTTTCCAAGATATTTGCCAAACTCCCCGGCAACCTCCACTGCAAGCTCATCTCCTGCTTTCACCGCATCAAAAACCGTTTTGGCGGAAATCTCCCCGCTCCTGAGCACGCTTTCCTTTGCGCTCTCTTTCAGTTTACGGTTTGCCAGTCTTGTAACTCCGGTTGCCGAAGCGTACTGCTCCAGACAACCTGTATTTCCGCAGCCGCACACTTCCGTCTCACTGTCCTCAACGTGAATGTGCCCAATCTCACCGCCTGCTCCTGTGACACCCGTGAGAATCTTTCCGTCTACAATGATTCCGCCGCCTACGCCGGTTCCCAATGTGACAACGATCAAATCACTGCTTCCCTGACCGCCGCCCTTCCACATTTCTCCAAGCGCCGCCACATTGGCGTCATTGCCTGCCATAACCGGCATTTGCAAAATCTCTTCCAAAGTATCCTTAATGCTGAATACGCCCCAGCCCAAGTTGACTGCCCGGTGGACTACGCCCTGATTATCTATAGGACCGGGAGCTCCCACGCCGACCCCTGCAATGCTCTCCTTCGGAATCTGCTTTTCGTCAATCTTCCGCTGAATATCCTTTGCAATATCCGGCAGAATGCAGCTCCCCGATTCCTCGGTTCTGGTAGGAATCTCCCATTTATCCAGAAGATTGCCCTCCTCATCAAATAACCCCAGCTTAACGGTCGTACCGCCAATGTCCACTCCAAAAACATACTGACTCATAAACAGCCCTCTCTTTATCTTTATTATCGTTCTCTAAATTTATTCATAAGAAGCAAAAATATCCAAAGCTTACTCGTCTTCGTCCTCGTCCCGTCTTCTGGTCAAGGATTCCTGGACTCTCCGGTAAAGCTCCTGCGCCGCGTTGTAGCCCATCTTCTTCTGACGGTGGTTGATTGCCGCGGACTCACAGATAATGGCAAGATTCCGCCCCGGACGGATAGGGATGTTATGGCATACTATCTTAATTCCCAAGTACTCCGTATACTCCTCTTCCAGACCAAGCCTGTCGTATTCCTTTTCCTTGTCCCAGTCCTCCAAGCGGATTACAAGGTCAATGCTCTGCGTATCCTTAACGCTGGATACTCCGTACAAAGTCTTAACATCCACAATGCCGATACCGCGCAGTTCAATGAAATGTTTGGTGATATTCGGCGCAGATCCTACAAGAGTCTCGTCGCTGACCCTGCGGATCTCAACCGCATCGTCCGTAACCAGACGGTGCCCCCGGCGGATCAGCTCCAGAGCCGCCTCTGATTTACCGATGCCGCTTTCTCCGGTAATCAATACGCCTTCTCCAAATACATCCACCAAAACCCCATGCACGGAAATACAGGGAGCAAGCTGAACGTTCAGCCACCGGATAATCTCCGCTGTAAATGCGGATGTTGCCTTTTTGCTCATCAAAAGCGGCACGCCGTGTTTCACTGCCGTCTTCTTAAAAAGCTCGTTAGGTATAAGCTCCCGGCAAAAAACAATCGCCGGTATGTCGCAGGAAAGGATTCTTTCAAAAATCTCCTTCTGCCTTGCTTCCGGAAGCCCCTCCATATAGGTATATTCCACAAAACCGATAATCTGCAGTCTGGTAGCTTCAAAATGCTCGAAATAGCCTGCCATCTGAAGCGCCGGACGGTTAATATCCGGCTGTGTGATCTTAATTTTGGAAATATCCAGTTCCGGGGTCAGATTTTCCAGTTTCATTTTTGTGATAATGTCTTCTAACTTAACGCTCGCCATATCCCTGCTCCTTTTTGTTTGTTTCGTCCTTTTCGCTGATTATAACACAAAAAGACCGCAATCTCAATAGTCCGGGTCTTTCTGCTCCTGCGGATGAAAAAACTGATAAATTCCTTTTGCCACGGATTCTGGAATCTCTCTTAACCCTGCAAGGGTCTCCACATCCGCATTTTTTATCTCCTCGATGGATTTAAACCGGCGCATCAACGCCTTTCTTCTGGATGCCCCTACCCCCGGAATCTCATCCAGCACCGACTGCACCTGTGCCTTAGAGCGCAGGGAACGGTGATATTCAATGGCAAACCGGTGCGCCTCGTCCTGAATCCTGGTAATCAGCTTAAATCCCTCTCCGCTCCGGTTAATCCGAATCTCTTCATTATTGTAATAAAGCCCTCTGGTGTTATGGTTGTCGTCCTTTACCATGCCGCACACCGGAATGTCCAGCTTAAGCTCCTTAAGCACCTGCAGCGCAATGTTCACCTGTCCCTTTCCGCCATCCATCAAAAGCAGGTCAGGGAACTTGGTAAAGTTGCCAAACTCATTTTCAAGCTCCTTCTGCGAAAGCTCCTTTTGTTCCTCCATACCGTGCACAAATCTTCTGGTCAAGACCTCCTTCATGCAGGCATAATCGTCCGGTCCCGACACGGTTTTAATCTTAAACTTGCGGTAATCGCTCCGCTTGGGCTTTCCTTTCTCAAAGACAACCATGGAACCTACATTGGCAAAACCGCTGATATTGGAAATATCAAACGCTTCCATCCGGTGAATCTGCTCAAGCCCCAATAGACCCGCAATCTCCTTTACCGCCCCGATGGTTCTCCCCTCTTCCCTCCGAATGCGCTCTTTGTCCTGAGACAGTACCAGCATGGCGTTTTTGGCGGCAAGCTCCACCAGCTTCTCCTTGGAACCGATCCGCGGCACTTTCAGATAAACTCTGTTTCCCTTCCGCCCGGTAAGCCATTTCTCAATGACTTCCATGTCTTCAATCTCTTCCTGAAGGATTAATTCCCTTGGAATAAACGGCGTTCCCGCATAAAATTGTTTAACAAAGTCAAGGAGAATCTGAGGCTTGGATATTCCCGACACGTGTGTCATATAAAAGTGTTCCCTTCCAATCAGCTTTCCGTTCCGGACAAAGAAAACCTGCACAACCGCGTCCTGCTCATCCGCCGCCAGCGCGATAATGTCCTTATCCTCACCATCGCTGCCCTCCATCTTTTGTTTCAGCGCCACCTGCTTTACGCTGTTATATAAATCCCTGTACCGGATTGCCTCCTCAAAGTCCAGTCTTTCCGACGCCTGCTGCATCTGCTGTTCCAAGTTTTTTAGGGTCTCCTGATAACTCCCGTTCAAAAAGTCCAGCGCCTTTTTTACCTGTTTCTGGTAGTCCTCCTTGGAAACCAGCCCCTGACAGGGCGCAAGGCATTGTTTGATATGATAATTCAAACACGCCCTGTCATTCCCACAGTCCTTTGGCAGATTGCGGTTACAGGTTCGGAGCTGATACAGCTTATTGATCAGTTCAATCGTATCCTTCACCGCTCCCGCACTCGTGTAAGGGCCAAAATATCTGGAATGATCCTTTTTCATCTGTCTGGAAAAGAGAACCCTCGGATAATCCTCCGCAACCGTCACCTTGATATAAGGATAAGTCTTGTCATCCTTGAGCATCGTATTGTATTTCGGACGGTGTTCCTTGATCAGATTGTTTTCCAGCACCAAAGCTTCCAGTTCAGAGTCCGTGACAATATATTCAAATCTGCTGATCAAGGAGACCATCTTATCAATTTGAGGTCCCCTCCCGATATTTTTGCGAAAATAAGAACGAACCCGGTTGTGCAGATTAACCGCCTTTCCCACATAGATAATCTCATCCCTATCGTCATGCATAATATAAACTCCCGGACATTTTGGAAGCTTTTTCAATTCCTCCTGCACATCAAACATTTCTGTCCTCTCTTTTATCCTGATATACTTATCCACTCTTTGAAGAAATTTCCTTCCGCATGAAAAACAGGCATCATTAGTCCGTCTGCGCCGCATAATGATGCCCTGTTTCCTTTTATTTAATATCTAAAGATGAATTGGAAAACCTGCCTGTCACCCGGCTTGTGCCTTCCGCATTTCCTCCGTCCTGCTTTGCCTCGTCCTGAGGCTGAGATTCTGCCGTCCCTTTGCTCTCCCCATTCAAAGAGGACGCTTGATTTCCTTCCGGCTTCTGTTCCTTGAATGAAGACTCCGAATTTTCCTCCGGTCTCTGCTCCCTTAACGGAGAATCTGAATTTCCCTCCGGTCTCTGCTCTCCCGGGTCATTCTTACTCCCCAAAGCGCTGTCCGCAAAGAAGGAATCATCCTTTTTGGCAAAGAAATCATCTTTTTTGGATTTGACGATTTCCTCATCACTCTTTTCTTCCGGCTCCGGAATCCCCTTCTCTGCGCGGTAAATCTTCATAAATTCTTTACCGCTGATGGTCTCCTTCTCAATCAGGTGAGCCGCCAGCTTATCCATAATCTCCCGGTTTGCCGAAAGCAATTCCTTGGCTTCCTCGTAGCACTGCTTTAGGGTTTCCATTATCTCAGTGTCCACATCCGCCGCCGTCCTGTCGCTACAGGTAAGACGCGCTCCGCCTCCTAAGTATTCGCTTTCCACCGTGGCAAGCCCCATAAGCCCGAAGCGCTTGCTCATGCCAAAACGGGTAATCATATTGGTTGCCATATTGGTCGCCTGTTCAATATCGTTTGCCGCGCCCGTGGTGACATTGCCGAATACAATCTCCTCCGCCGCACGTCCTCCCAGCAGACTTACCAGCCTGTCGTGAAGCTCCGCTTCCGTCTGAAGATACTTTTCCTCCTCAGGCACATGCATTACATAACCCAGCGCCCCCATAGTTCTGGGAACAATGGTAATCTTCTGCACCGGCTCGGAGTTTTTCTGCAGGGCGCTGATCAGCGCATGACCCACCTCGTGGTAGGAGACAATCTTTCTCTCCTCCGCGCTCATAATGCGGTCTTTCTTTTCTTTGCCCACCAAAACCTGCTCTACGGCATCAAACAAATCCTTCTGCGTCACATATTCTCTGCCATGCTGCACTGCATTGATGGCGGCCTCATTGATCATATTTGCAAGATCGGCTCCCACCGCCCCGCTGGTGGCAAGGGCTATCGCGTCCAAATCCACATTCTCTGCAAGATGTACATCCTTGGCGTGCACCTTTAAGATTTCAACACGCCCCTTTAAATCCGGCTTATCTACAATGATCCTCCGGTCAAACCGCCCCGGACGCAGCAGCGCCTTATCCAGTATTTCCGGCCGGTTGGTGGCGCCAAGCACCAAAATTCCCTTGGAGGTGTCAAATCCATCCATCTCCGAAAGGAGCTGGTTGAGAGTCTGCTCACGCTCCTCATTTCCGCCTCCGTATTTACTGTCACGGCTCCTGCCGATGGCATCAATCTCATCGATAAAAATAATACACGGTGCGTTCTTGGTTGCCTCCTTAAACAAATCCCTCACACGGGATGCACCCACGCCTACATATAATTCTATAAAATCTGAACCGGACAAAGAGAAAAAGGGCACCTTTGCCTCCCCTGCAACAGCCTTGGCGAGAAGCGTTTTGCCGGTTCCGGGCGGTCCCACAAGCAGGGCGCCCTTGGGAAGCTTTGCGCCAATCTTTCCGTACTTGCCCGGATTGTGCAGGAAATCTACAACCTCCTGTAAAGATTCCTTTGCCTCATCCTCTCCCGCCACATCTTTAAAGGTAATTCCCGTCTCCCTCTGCACATAAACCTTGGCATTGCTCTTTCCCACGCCCATAGGACCGCCTCCCTTGGACATTTTCCGGAACAAAAACACCAAAAAGACCCACATCAAAAGGAAGGGGAACACATAGGACAGCAGAAAGCTGATAAGTGCGCTGGTGCCATCCGCTACCTGGCCTTTCACTTCCACGTTGTATTTCAGAAGCCTTGCCGTCAGGGTATCGTCCTCTTCGATTTTACCCGTATAATAGGATACGGATGGATTCATCCCATACAAATAAAGAAGCGGATTGGAAGCTCCCTTTTCTGTTTTCGGCTGGATATAAACCCGGTCTCCTCCGATTACCACGGTCTCCACCTTTTGTTCTTCCAGCATGGAAATAAATTCGTTGTATGAAATTTCCTGCTCGGAGCCTCCGGTAATCAGCTTTACAAAAGAACTGATCAGAAGCAGGGAAATCAATGCCGCAATCAGAAACATTACAATGTTCTGCTTCCGGGGATCCTTCCCTCCGTTCCCGTTGCCGCCGTTTCCGTTTCCGCTTGGCGGGCCTGCGTTTCCACCGTTTCCGCCCGCGCCCCCGTCATACTTGTTTAAATTGTTTTCACTCATTGGATTAATTACTCTTTCCTTTTATTATTGGTTCGCTGGTCAAATCAATTCCCAGCTTTTTAAATGTATTAATATCCACGTTGGAGAGCATCCCAGACGTATGTACCTGACATCCTTTCAGCTTTGGAAGCTGTTCTAACGCTTTGTGCGCATTTCCATCCGTTAAGGCGGAAATGGAAAGCGCAATCAGTACTTCATCCGTATGCAGCCTGGGATTTTTGCCTCCCAGATATTTTATCTTTAATTCCTGTATCGGTCCGATTGCTTCCGGTGAAATCAAATGCGTATCGTGATCCACGTCACCCAAGTGCTTCAGCGCATTGAGAAGCAGCGCCGCCGATGCACCCAAAAGATCCGAAGTCTTGGAGGTAATAATCGTCCCGTCCGAAAGCTCAATCGCCGCAGTTGGAACTCCCAGCTCCTTCTCACGGTTCATGGCCGCTACCGTCACCTTGCGGTCGTCCGTTGTGATCTTTGCCTGCTTCATCAGAAGCTCAATCTTATAAACCTCGTTTTCGCTTGCCTTTTCTTTGACCACCCCGTTTAATGCCGTATAGTAGCGGCGGATAATCTCCATGTGGGACGCTTCCCTGCACACCTCATCGTCCACAATACAGTTTCCTGCCATATTCACGCCCATATCCGTAGGAGATTTGTAAGGATTTTCTCCATAAATACCTTCAAATATCGCATTCAGCACCGGAAAAATTTCAATATCCCGGTTGTAATTAACGGTGGTCTCCCCATAAGCTTCCAGATGGAAAGGATCGATCATGTTAATGTCGTTTAAATCCGCCGTTGCCGCCTCATAAGCCAGATTTACCGGATGCTTTAGAGGAATATTCCAAATCGGGAAAGTCTCATACTTCGCATAGCCTGCTTTAATTCCCCTCTTATTATCATGATAAAGCTGGGACAGACAGGTTGCCATCTTACCGCTTCCCGGTCCGGGCGCTGTAACCACCACCAGCGGTCTGGTCGTTTCAATGTATTCGTTCCTTCCATAACCCTCATCGCTGACAATCAGCGGAATGTTGGAAGGATAACCCTCTATGGTATAATGCAGGTATACCTTTACATTTTTCTTCTCCAGCCTCTCTTTAAAAAGAGCCGCTCCGGTCTGCCCTGCGTAATGTGTGAGAACCACGCTTCCCACGTAAAGTCCCCGGCTCTCAAATTCCTTCATCAGCCTGCGCACATCCTCATCGTAGGTGATTCCCAAATCGCCGCGTACTTTATTCTTTTCAATATCCGCCGCATTTATTACAATAACAATCTCCGCACGGTCGGAAAGCTTCATCAGCATACGAAGCTTGCTGTCCGGCTCAAACCCCGGAAGCACCCTTGACGCATGGTAATCGTCAAACAGCTTTCCGCCAAATTCCAGATATAACTTATCCCCAAACTTGTTAATTCTCTCTTCAATATGCTCTGACTGCATTTTCAGATATTTTTCGTTGTCAAATCCTATCCTCATAGTACGAACCTGCCCGCTCCCCCACATTTCTTTTGTCTGCACATATCGCTTTTTATTGTAGCACAGCTTTCTCAATTATTCCATAAAAAAGAAGTGAAGGAATCTCAAAAATTTATAAACTTATAATTAACGGTTCCTACAGGCGGGATAAAAAGTGAAATTTGTTGCATATACACACCCATTCCCTTCTGTACTATATCCAACATTATTTAAATTGCTTCATTTTCTTTTTGAAGATTGAGCAGACTATTATTGTCCAGATTGTCCTCTGCATTGCATGATATTGTTGCAGAACCTAAAAATATTATGACTGCCAAAGAGAAAAGCCCTCTCAACCATAAGTTCTTTTTCAAATTTATTTCCCCCTTTTTCTCCATACCCATTACCTCTATGATTAAAACATCTTACTGCAATTAATAAAAAATGAAGCAGTGCCGAATGGATTTTGCATATCAATCTCATTCTACACTGCTATTTTACATACCTGATGCATCATAATTGCATCATTTTTGCATCAAAGTTGCATCATTTTCCTTTTATGTCTTTTTAAGTCAAAAATTCCTGCGCTTGTTCTACGCTGATTTGAAACTGCTCACAAATTCGAGTCCTGATTTCCTGCTCCGGCATTTTCAAATTTTTTAAAAGAGCCGCTGCATTTCTAATCCCATGCTTCCATGTTTCATCTATTGCCCTTGTATGTTCCTCCTGCATTTCGCCAATAATCTGCTCCTGCTCCTTTATTGTCGCGTTCTGCTCATCTATTTTTGCTTCCTGCATATCGATAGCTGACTGCTGGTCAATCGTCTCCTGCATCTCGTCAATCATATACTGCACGGTATTCTTATCCAGCTCATATAATTCCTTTGAGAACATATCCATCACCCTCTCCACATTCAGACAAATCTCGTATGCCTCCTTATAAATCTCACGGAACTCCGGATATGCCTCTGCAATCTCGATTATCTTGTCCGGGTCATCGCTGGAAAATAAGGTCAGCCACGCGTCTTTTCTCGCCCTTATGTCTACATTGTGCGCATTTTTCTGGAAGATGTCAAGGGGGATAAACAGGTATTTCT
>JAMPGL010000027.1 GCA_023663945.1 Lachnospiraceae bacterium
CCGCCGGCTTAACTTAATGACATTGACCTAGTACTGCTACGCCTTTTAGAGAGCGGGAGCGCGGTGACGTAGAAATAAATCTCCATACAAGCGTCCGTTCTTCAACCACCTTTTACCACATTAAACCGAAACCTAGTTTCATAGCGAAAATCCGCCTGCCCCAAATTCATCATAAAAGGATAAAACTTTATCAAAATTCTACAAAGTCATTATTGACTCAAACTGATTGTTTTGATACAATATGAAAAAGCACAGAAATTCTAATATAAATAGTCCAATTATCTATTGCTCTAGTGGAACATTCTGGTTCGGTGCAGAATGTGTCCATCTGTTTAGAATCCTTGCTTTTATCATCAATCTTAAATTTAATAAGGCAGGGAGCAGAAACAGAGCATTGTAAGGCATTCTTTTTGCATATGTTACATTTCGGGAACCCTGCGGAAGGAGGATGCATGGGGAGACCCGAAGCGAAGAAATTAAAAGAGAGTACAAAGAAGGGCGCAAAAAGGGAGACCAAAAAGAACGCAGGGCATGTGCAAAAATCACTCAGCAGAGACAAGGCGCAGGAAACGCAGGACATTGTGGAAAAGGAATTTCTGGCATTTCCGGATGTCACGGCGGATGTGCTCAATGCCCTTTTGTATCAAGGGGAAGAGGTGGTGCAGGCGGATGCATTGTTAGCAGGACCTACCGAAAGCATTTATCAAGGGGAGGGAAAGCTCCGCACCCAATACGAGGATTTGTGCAAATACCAGATGTCCGGAGACAGGATTAATGTAATGTACCTGATTGCCAACCAGAGCCGGACTGACGGAAAGATGCTTCTCCGCAAGGCTGGTTACGTGGGAGGCGCTTACCGGGAGCAGTATGAGGGGAAGGCAAAGGGAATCTTTCCGGTGATTGAGCTGGTGCTGTATTGGGGCAGTCCCCGCTGGAAAAGCAGCCGTAATCTCCGGCAGTTATTTAAAAGGTATGAATTAACAAAAGAAGATTGGAAGTATATTGATGAGTTAAACCTTCATATTTTTGAGATGAGGCATCTGAGCAGGGAAGAACGGGAACAGTTCCAGAGCGACATGCGGATTGTACTGGACTATCTTGCGGAGGGAAATACTTACCGTTCTGACCGGAAGATTAAGCATAAGTCAGCTCTAATTAAAATGATTAAGGTGCTTTCCGGTGATATGGATATCGAAAATATCGAACAATGGGTAGAGGAACAGGGAATGAAAGAGGAGGATGAGGTTATGGTATGCGAATTATTTGACCAGTATGAAAGAAAAGGACGCATTGCTGGACTTGCAGAGGGCGAAGCGCAGGGACGCATTGCCGGACTGGCAGAGGGCGAAGCACGCGGACGCATCGCTGGAATTGCGGAAGGAGAGGCAAAAGGACGAATTGCTGGCGAAAACCGCTTTGCCAAGCTGGTGCAGATTCTTATGGATGCCGGAAGAAATGATGATTTGAGGAGAGCAGTCTCAGATCAGAAATACAGGGAATGGCTGTACAGAGAAGTTGATATGGCGTAGGATGAGAATCCGCTGACAGATTTTTTTCGCCCGTTGCAAGAAGTATATCAAATGTGATAAAGTGAATGGTAAGTATATTTACTTTTTGATATTGCAGTCAGAGGAAGGCTTAGGGGGAGGGAGCAGTTATGACTAGAGAGGATACAAGAGTCGTTTCCATAGGGAACCGGGTGATTGGAGGGGGAAATCCCATCTTGATTCAGTCTATGACGAATACAAGAACAGAGGATGTGAAGGCTACGGTAGAGCAGATTCACAGACTGGAAGCCGCAGGCTGCGAAATTATCCGATGTACGGTTCCAACGATGGAAGCCGCGCAGGCAGTTAAGGAGATTAAAAGGCAGATTTCCATTCCTTTGGTGGCGGATATTCATTTTGATTATAAGATGGCGGTTGCCGCAATAGAAAATGGTGCAGATAAGATTCGGATTAATCCCGGAAATATCGGTGGTGCGGATAAGGTGGCGGCGGTGGTCGCGGCGGCAAAGGAGAGAAACATTCCTATCCGCGTGGGGGTAAACAGTGGTTCTTTGGAGAAAGAACTTGTAGAAAAATATCACGGCGTCACGGCGGAAGGGATTGTGGAGAGCGCCCTTGATAAGGTACATATGATTGAGAAATTGGGATATGAAAATATGGTCATCAGCATTAAGTCTTCCGATGTGCTGATGTGTGTACGCGCACATGAGATTCTGGCGGATAAGACGGATTATCCGCTTCATGTGGGGATAACCGAGTCAGGAACGATTATCAGCGGGAATATTAAGTCTTCCATCGGTCTTGCGCTGATTCTGCATCAGGGAATCGGTGATACCATCCGGGTTTCCCTGACCGGCGACCCGGAGGAGGAGATTAAATCGGCAAAGCTGATTTTGAGGACGTTGGGGCTTAGAAAGGGCGGAATTGAAGTGGTGTCCTGTCCTACCTGTGGGAGAACAAAGATTGATCTGATTGATCTTGCAAATCAGGTGGAAACCATGGCGGCGCAGTTTCCGCTGGATATTAAGGTTGCAGTGATGGGGTGCGCGGTGAACGGTCCCGGGGAGGCAAAGGAAGCGGATATTGGAATTGCCGGAGGAATCGGAGAAGGGCTTTTGATCAAAAAGGGTGAGATTATCCGGAAGGTTCCGGAGGATCAGCTTTTAAGTGTGCTGAGAGAAGAGCTGGAGCATTGGAATGATCAGAAGTAAAGGATGAGTAGTAATGGCAAAAAGTTTTTTTGATGTGTTTCCAACGCTTAAGCTGGATGCAAAAATAAAGGATTTATTTGAGCAGGTTATGGTGGAAAAGGTTTCTGCGACAAAGCGCAGAGACCTTATCCGCGTTACCATTGTCTGTGATTATTTGATTCCGAAGGAAACTGTTTTTAAGGTGGAAAAGGAGATTAAGAAGCAGTTTTTTTCGGCTTATCATGTGACGGTAAAGCTATATGAAAAGTTTCATCTTTCGGAGCAGTACACTCCTCAAAAGCTGATGGATGCCTACCGGGACAGTATTCTTATGGAGCTTAAGGAATACAGCCCTATCGAATACAATCTGTTTAAAGGGGCGGAAATTAGGTTTGACGGTGACAAAGAGATGGAACTTTCCATTGAGGACAGCGTACCTGCGCGAAGCCGTGGGGATGAGACGGTGCGGATTTTAGAGAAGATACTGAACGAGCGGTGCGGATTTTCCATAGCCTGCCATATTGTCTATCAGGAAAAGAAGCAGGATGTGCGCAGGGAAGAGGATGAGCGGAAGATTGCCCGTCAGATTGCGGAGATTACGGAGAGGGCATTTGGAGAATCGAAAGGCGCCGGCGTATCCGAAAATACGGAGGAGGCTGACAGAGCTCTGGCGGATGCGGCGCTTATGGACAGTCTCCCGGCGGAGGAGGCAAAGCCGGAACAGACGGAGGGCGTTACGAAGCTCAAAAAGGGAAATGCCGCGGCATTTTCCGGCACGGAGAAAAAGAGTTCTTGGAAAAAGGAATTTTCCAAGGGAGGAAGAGGGGACTTTAAACGTGCGGTTAAGTCTTCGGACAATCCGGATGTGATTTATGGGAAGGATTTTGAGGAGGAAGCCATACCTATTGAGGATATTATCGGTGAGATGGGCGAGGTGGTTATCAAGGGTAAAATCATCAATTATGATTCCAGGGAGATTAAAAATGAGAGAACCATTTTAATCTTTGACGTGACGGATTTTACGGATACCATGACTATTAAGCTGTTTGCCCGCAACGATCAGGTGGAGGAACTGACGCAGGGGATTAAAAAGGGGGCGTTTGTCAAGCTTAAGGGGCTTACGACTATCGATAAATTTGATAATGAATTGACCATCGGATCGCTGGCAGGGGTGAAGAAGATACCGGATTTTACCAGCGCGAGAAGCGATACTTCAGCGCGAAAGCGTGTGGAGCTTCATTGTCATACCAAGATGAGCGACATGGACGGCGTTTCCGAGGCAAAGGATATTGTAAAGCGTGCTTATAAATGGGGACATCCGGCGATTGCCATTACGGATCACGGAGTCGTGCAGGCGTTTCCGGATGCCAATCATGTGTGGGAGGATCTCTGGAAGGAAGAAAAGGCAAAGAGGAAGGAAGCGGGGGACAAGAACCCCGATAAGCAGGACTTTTTTAAGATTATTTACGGTATGGAAGCTTATCTGGTGGATGACCTCCACGGGATTGTGACCGGTGAAAAGGGGCAGGATTTTCATGGAGATTTTGTGGTATTTGATATTGAGACTACAGGGTTTTCTCCGGTCAAAAACCGGATTATTGAGATCGGTGCGGTGAAAGTATCTGAGGGAAAGATCACGGAGAGGTTTTCTTCTTTTGTCAATCCCGATGTGCCGATTCCTTTTGAGATTGAAAAGCTGACCGGAATCAATGACAATATGGTAATGTCCGCGCCTTTTATTGACACGGCGCTTCCTGAATTTTTGGAATTTTGCGGTGATGCGGTGCTGGTGGCACACAACGCCAATTTTGATATGAGCTTTATTATTGAGAATACGCACCGGTTAAATCTGGAACGGGAGTTTACCTATGTGGATACGGTGGGAATTGCCAGAATCCTTTTGCCCCATCAGGCAAAGCACACGTTAGACGCGGTGGCAAAGACTATGAATGTATCCTTGGAGAATCACCACCGGGCAGTGGATGACGCGGAGGCTACAGCAGAAATTTTTGTGAAATTTATTCCAAGGCTTTTAGAGGAGGGAGCGGATACTCTTGCAAAGGTAAATGCCATGGGAGACGCCAGTCCTGATATTATCAAGAGACTGCCGTCTTATCATGCCATCATTCTGGCGGAAAATAATATTGGCAGGGAAAACCTGTATACGCTGGTATCGCAGTCTCATTTGACTTATTACAGCAAACGCCCTAGGGTGCCGAAGAGCCTGCTTTTAAAGCATCGGGAGGGGTTGATTCTGGGAAGCGCCTGCGAAGCGGGGGAGCTTTACCGCGCGCTTTTGGAGGATAAGCCGGAGTCGGAGATTGCCCGTATTGTGAATTTTTATGATTATCTGGAAATACAGCCTCTTGGAAACAATAAATTCATGATTGAATCGGAGCGGGTGCCTTCCGTTAACAGTATGGAAGACATTATGAACCTGAACCGAAGGATTGTGTCCCTTGGGGAGGAGTTTAATAAGCTGGTTGCAGCTACCTGTGATGTCCACTTTTTGGATCCGGAGGACGAGGTTTACCGGCGGATCATTATGGCTGGAAAGGGATTTACCGATGCGGAGGAACAGGCGCCCCTTTATTTTCGGACTACGGAGGAAATGCTGGAGGAGTTTGCTTATCTGGGAAGCGACAAGGCGGAAGAGGTGGTGATCACCAACACCAATAAGATTGCGGACCGGATTGACGTGATGGCGCCGGTGCGTCCGGACAAGTGCCCTCCGGTGATTCCGGACAGCGATAAGACTTTGACGGAAATCTGCTACAGCAAAGCCCATGAACTATATGGAGACGAACTGCCGCCGATTGTGAAAGAACGGCTGGAAAAGGAGCTCAATTCCATTATCAGCAACGGATTTGCGGTGATGTACATTATTGCCCAAAAACTAGTATGGAAATCGGTGGAGGACGGCTATCTGGTAGGGTCAAGAGGTTCCGTGGGCTCTTCGCTGGTGGCATTTATGGCGGGAATTACGGAGGTAAATTCCCTGAGTGCCCATTACCGCTGTCCCAAGTGCCGTTATTATGACTTTGACTCTCCGGAGGTAAAGGCTTTTTCGGGAAACGCGGGATGCGATATGCCGGATAAAAACTGTCCGGTGTGCGGCACACCGTTAATTAAAGACGGCTTTGACATTCCTTTTGAAACCTTCTTAGGATTTAAGGGAGACAAAGAGCCGGATATTGACCTCAACTTTTCCGGGGAATATCAAAGTAAAGCGCATAAATACACGGAGGTTATTTTTGGCGCAGGGCAGACTTACCGGGCGGGAACCATTGCAACTCTGGCGGACAAGACAGCCTTTGGATATGTTAAAAGATATTACGAGGAGCGGGAGAAGCACAAGCGTACCTGCGAAATTAACCGGATTGTGGGCGGGTGTACCGGAATCCGGCGGAGCACCGGACAGCATCCGGGAGGAATTATTGTTCTCCCTGTGGGGGAGGATATTAATTCTTTTACCCCGGTTCAGCATCCGGCAAACGATATGAGCACGGATATTGTGACCACCCATTTTGACTATCACTCTATCGATCACAATCTGTTAAAGCTTGACATACTAGGGCATGATGATCCCACCATGATTCGTATGCTGCAGGATTTGACAGGCATAGACCCAACCAAAATCCCTCTGGATGATAAAGGGGTCATGTCGCTGTTTCAAAATACTTCGGCGCTTGGAATCACGCCGGAGCAGATTGACGGCTGTCCGTTAGGGTCTTTGGGAGTGCCGGAATTTGGCACGGAGTTTGTCATTCAGATGCTTTTGGATACCAAGCCTCAGAGTCTCTCCGACCTGATCCGGATTTCAGGGCTGGGGCACGGCACGGATGTGTGGCTGGGAAATGCCCAGACGCTGATTGCGGAAGGAAAGGCAAATATCTCCGGATGTATCTGCTGTCGTGACGATATTATGATTTATCTGATCAATCAGGGCGTGGACAGTGCGCTTTCTTTTACCATCATGGAGAGTGTCCGGAAGGGAAAAGGCTTAAAACCGGAGTGGGAAGAGGAGATGACGGCGCACGGCGTGCCGGACTGGTATATCTGGTCCTGCAAAAAAATCAAATATATGTTCCCCAAGGCTCATGCGGCGGCATATGTGATGATGGCGTGGCGGATTGCTTACTGCAAGATTAATTATCCGCTTGCTTATTATGCCTCTTATTTTTCCATCCGTGCCTCAGCGTTTTCTTACGAACTGATGTGTCAGGGGCAGCAGCATTTGGAAAACGCGATGGCGGACTATAAGCGGAGGGCGGATTCCCTTTCCAAAAAGGAGCAGGATACCATGAAGGATATGAAGATTGTGCAGGAGATGTATGCAAGGGGATTTGGCTTTGTACCGATTGATATTTTTTCCGCGCATTCGAGAAATTTCCAGATTGTGGATGACAAGAGACTGATGCCGTCCTTAAACAGCATTGACGGCTTGGGGGAGAAGGCTGCGGATGCCATTGTGGAGGCGGCAAAGGATGGACCTTTTCTTTCCAAGGACGATTTCAGAGACCGTACCAAGGTTTCTAAGACGATTATTGATATGATGGATAATCTGGGGCTTTTGGGAGATCTGCCGGAGTCTAACCAGATCAGCCTGTTTGATTTTGTGTCATAAAATGCCTTTTGCAGGAAGGAGCACCGGCATGTACCAGTTTGCGTTATGTGATGACGAGCCCGCTGATCTTGCTTATGTGAGGGACAGGATTTGGCGGTGGGCAAAAAGGCAGTGCGTGGAAGTGAATATCAGGGAATTTCCATCTGCGGAAAGCTTTCTTTTTGCATATGAGGAAGAAAAGAATTTTGACGTACTGTTTCTGGATATTGAAATGGGAAAAATAAACGGCGTGGAATTGGCGAAAAAGATCAGAGAGAGGGATAAATGCATTCAGATTGTATTCGTCACAGGATACATGGAATATATTTCGGAAGGTTATGATGTGGAAGCCCTGCATTATCTGCTAAAGCCTTTAGAGGAAGAAAAGCTGGAATTGGTATTACAGCGCGCCGTAGAGCGCATCGGAATCCAGGAAAGGGCTCTGTTTCTGCAAAATGCAGGGGAAACCGTGCGGATACCCTTTCATGAAATCCGCTGGGTGGAGGTACGGAAGAATTATGTCACGCTTCATGGGCAGGAAGAATACAGCCGGAAGTGTCCCCTTCATGAAATACAAAAGGAACTGGATCAGCGTTTTTTTCAAACTCACCGCTCCTACGTGGCTAATTTAAGTTATGTGAATAAAATAACCAAAAGTAACGTGATTTTAAAAGATGGAACGGTTCTGCCTTTAGCGCGGGGGCTTTATGAAAAAATGAATCAAGCCTTTATTCATTATTTTTAGGAGCGGTTATGTTGGGACTTAGTAAACTGATTGATAAACGGATTGCAGGGTATCAGGGGAATCTGCTGGAAACGCACTATGCCGAGGTGGAAAACATGTACCGGCAGATCAGAGGGTGGCGTCATGATTACCGCAATCATATCCAAGTGCTGAAGAGCTTTGCGTCAATGGGGGATTTGGATGCACTGCAGAAATATCTGGAAGAACTGGACGAGGACTTAAATACCGTGGACACGGTGATTAAGACCGGAAATCAAATGACTGACGTGATTTTAAACAGCAAGATTTCTTTAGCAAGGTCTAAGAAGATTCAGGTGATTGCGGATGCCAGTGTGCCGGTGGCGCTGACCACGGCGGAAATCGACCTTTGCATTATTATTGGAAATCTTTTTGACAATGCGATTGAGGCAAGCATGGAGCTTCCAGAAGAGGAGCGGATGATCCGGGTTTATATGGACATGAAAAACACTCAGCTTTATATGTCCTTCACCAACCGGACGGCTGGGGAAAAGCTGAAAAAGGAGCGGGGGAGGTTTGCCTCCTCGAAAGGAATGGGGCATGGATACGGGTTAGTCCGCATTGATACCATTGTGGAGCGGTATCAGGGATATTTGAGCCGGAACAGTGAGGAGGGGGCATTCACCACGGAAATTCTCCTGCCCCAATGAAATATAGTTATGTCGTTTCCTATTCGTCACCAAGGATATGCATTTCGTCCCCGAAATTGCATATCCTTGTTTTGTTGTGTTAAAGTGGAATGGAAAGGAGCTGGGAAGGGATGCAGAGGGAACACAAAGAGAAGTACAGCATGGGAAGCAATGTAATGTTTATGATAAACAGGGCGGCAGGGAGCGTGCCCTCTGTTCTTTGGCTTTTGGCATTTCAGGCGGTTGTGGCAATCGGGATTTCTCTGCTGGAATTATTTGTGACGCCGGTATTGCTTTCAAGGATCCAGTATCACAGCCCGCTCTCAGAGCTGCTTCTCCTGATTGGCGTATTTGCGGCAGGGATGCTGATTCTCCGGGCGCTGGAAGCCTATCTTGAAATGAATGTGCACACGGGAAGGATTAAGGTTCGTTTGGGGCTTGTGGTTATGCTGATTGAAAAGAGCGCATGCTGTTCTTATCCTCTCATGGAAAATCCTAAATTTCAGGACAAACAGGCAAAAGCATGGGAGCCTGTAGACGGAAATAACAGGGCAGGAGAAGAAATATGGGCAACTTTGTGCGAGATTCTCAAAAGCATTATCGGGTTTTGCATTTACTTGTGTCTGCTAAAAGGTGTCAGCTTGTTTTTGATCTTGGTAACTCTTTTAACTACCATCTGTGGGTATCTGGTCACCAATTACATTGGGGGCTGGGAATACCGGCACAGAGAGGAAAAGGCGGCGCTTTTGAAGAAGCTGTATTACGCCATCGGGAAGGGAAAAGACCGTTTGTTTGCGAAGGATGTCAGAATTTTTGGGATGGAGGCATGGATTTCGGAATTGATGGAAAAATATCAGCATCTTTTGCTGGAATTTTCTTGGAGAGGAGAGAAAAAATACCTTTTGGCAGATGGAGTTGAGCTTGTACTGGCTTTTTTGAGAAATGCCGTTGCTTACGGGTATTTATTGTCTATGGCAATGCAGGGAAAGCTGGATGTTTCGCAGTTTTTACTTTTATTTACTGCGGTGGGAGGTTTTACGGAGTGGATTAGCCGGATTATGACTCACTTTACGGTACTGCACCGGCAGAGTTTGGAATTGTCTACGTTTCGGGAATTTATTGATCAGGAGGAACCATTTCAGATGGAGGGCGGTATTGTGCCGGATCTTCAGGAGAAAGCGGGGTATACCATTGAACTTAAAGATGTGACATTCCGTTATCCGGGTGCGGAGAGACCGGTTTTTGAGCATTTAAATTTGACCATCCCGGCAGGAGAAAAGTTAGCAGTGGTAGGTTTAAACGGCGTGGGAAAGACCACGCTGGTAAAGTTAATCTGTGGGTTTTATGACCCGGATGAGGGGGAAGTGCTGTTAAACGGCATCAATGTGAAGAAATTTAATAGAAGGGAATATTACCGATTGTTCGCAGGAGTGTTTCAGAATTTTTCTATCCTGCCCGGGAGCGTGCTGTTAAATGTGGTTCAGGATGCGCAGGTGGACAGGGAGCGGGCACTCTCCTGCATTGAGAAGGCGGGGCTGAAGGAAAAGATAGACAGCCTTCCCAAGAAGCTTGACAGCCTGATGGATAAGACTGTGTATAATGATGCCGTGGAGCTGTCCGGCGGGGAATTGCAGCGGCTCATGCTGGCAAGGCTTTTGTACCGGGACAGCCCTGTGATTGTATTAGACGAACCCACTGCGGCATTGGACGCTATTGCGGAGAGTGACATTTATAACCGCTATCAGGAGCTGACCGATGGGCATACATCCATTTACATTTCTCATAGACTTGCCTCTACCCGATTCTGTGACCGGATTATTCTGCTGGAAGCAGGGCAGATTGCGGAGGAGGGAAGCCATCGGGCGCTCATGCAAAAAGGCGGACGCTATGCAGAGCTTTTTGAGATACAGAGCAAATATTACAGGGAAGGGGTGAAAGCGGATGCAGAAAGAAAAGAAGCTTTCGGGTAAAAAATCCGACAGCAACGTTTGTTCTTTTACAGAGACCGTCAGACTTTATAAAAGGGCGGCACTGATTTGGCGTCAGGAATATCCAAGACAGTTTCTCTGCACAGGGCTTCATGCGCTGGTGAAGGCAGTCATGCCCTATTTTACGCTCTATTTTACGGCAAAATTATTAAATGAGCTTGCAGGAGCAGGACGCAGGGAAGAGCTGATAAAATGGACAGGAATGATTTTAGCTGCCGCTGCACTGCTTACACTGCTGAAAGCCCTGCTGTTCCGGATAAAAGAAACTTATTCCTCTGCACAGTGGGAGCGCACCAGCATTCTTTATACCCAAAAAATATTGTCCATGGATTTTAGCACGGCGGATGATGCGCGTACTTACGAAAAGTTTTCCTGGGTGGAACAGTCTGAAATCTGGGGCGGATATGGTCTGCACAGGGTATTTTGGCATTATGAGAAGTTTCTGGAGGAACTCTTCAAAATGCTCGGAGGAATTGCACTGTCGGTAACGTTATTTTCTATTAAGGTTCCCGAAACGGCAGGCGGACTGACCTTCTTAAACCATCCGGTCTGCCCGCTGGTTCTGACAGGATGCATGATAGGCGCGGCAATCATCAATTCCTCTGTGGAAAAAGTGGTTCAGGGGCACGTAAATCAAAATTCGGAGACGGCAAAGTTTGGAAACCGCATTTTCTTTTTTTCACAGGATTTTGTATTTAACAGGAAGCGGGATTTGGATGTGCGGTTGTATCGGCAGGAGAAAAAAAGCATTGAGCTTCTTTTTTCGCGCATGGCGTTTGAAATAAACGCCGTCTATGCAAAAGCGGCAAAGGGAGTCGATGGGATACTGACGGCATTTCAGACAGTGATGCCCGGTCTTTTTATGGGGATTGTCTATTTGTTTGTGTGCCTGAAAGCGTGGGCGGGAGCCTTCGATGTGGGAATGATTACTCAGTATGTGGGTGCAGTGACGGCATTGTCCGGCGCAGTGACCGGAATATTTATGGTGTCGGCGGAAGCAAGAGGAAACGCTTATTATTTGAGAGCGGCTTTCCGCTTTTTGGATATTCCCAACGAAATGTACCAAGGTTCCCTGACGGTGGAAAAGCGGTCTGACAAAAAGTATGAAGTTGAGTTCCGGGATGTCAGTTTTCTTTATCCGGGGGCGGAAACTTATGCACTGCGCCATGTGTCCCTGAAATTTCAGGTGGGCAGGCGCATGGCGGTGGTAGGACAGAACGGGTCAGGAAAGACCACGTTTATCAAGCTGTTATGCCGGCTGTATGATCCCACGGAAGGAGTGATTCTGTTAAACGGAATTGATATTCGCAAGTATAATTACAGAGAATACATGTCAATATTTTCCGTGGTGTTTCAGGATTTTCAGCTGTTATCTCTGGCTCTTGGACAGAATGTGGCGGCAGGGGAGTACTATGACAAGGGAAAGGTGCGGGATTGTCTGCAAAAAGCCGGACTTATGGAAATGCTGCCGAGACTGCCGAAAGGGCTGGATACAAACATTGGAAAAGATTTTGAGGAGGAAGGAATCCTGATTTCCGGCGGGGAAGGACAAAAGATTGCCATTGCCAGAAGTCTGTACCGGGATGCGCCGTTTATCATTTTGGATGAGCCTACGGCAGCCCTTGACCCGGTGGCGGAGTATGAGATTTATTCTAAATTCAATGAGATCGTGGGGGATCGGACGGCGGTTTACATCAGCCACAGGCTTTCTTCCTGCCGGTTCTGCGATGAAATTCTGGTTTTTCATGAGGGGAAGGTGATACAGCAGGGCGGGCATCAGGAGCTTCTTGCCAAGAAGGAAGGGAAGTATGCACAGCTTTGGAATGCGCAGGCGAAGTATTATGTTGAGTAACTATCCTGCCAATTAAGGCTTTTAATTATCCAGTCCCTCAAAAAAGTCATCGTAGGTGCAGTCATAAATTTTGCGTAATTCTATGAGAACACTTGCTTTGATGTTTAATTCGCCGTTTTCATATTTGGCATAGGTAGACCGACCAATATCACAGCCACGGCTTTGTAATAGTGCACAAAGCTTTTCTTGTGAAATATTGTGTTGTTCTCTGAGAACTTTAAGATTACTGCCGATATTTCTATCTCTCCGGATTTTTTGTTCCATTTCTGTTCCTTTCACAGAATAATATATCAATAGCATTATTGTATGGAATTTTAATGAAGAATATTGTCCGCGATACTGGTCAAGAAGAGATAAAAATGATAGAATACTGTTTGGAGGGAAGTAAAAATGACTGAAATTCATAGAATAAAGTGTGGAAATGGTAATTGCTACATTATTGAAAATGGAAGTGTTGGAATATTAGTAGATACAGGAAAAAGAGAATTTGTAAATCGAGTTATTGAGGCTTGTAAAGCTTATCATGTAAAGTTGATCATTTTGACACATGCACATTTTGACCACGCAGAAAATGCCACTCAAATTTCTAATACTTTAGGAGTTCCGATTGGCATGAGTGAAAAGGATTTTAATTTGATTAAATCAAATAATAATCAAAAACTTACCGCTGAAACTTTGTTGGGAAAAATTGTTTTGTCGGTTTCGCTTAAAGATTTTTCAAAGCGCATTTTGCAGGAATTTGTACCAAATATATTGTTGAATGACGGGGATAGTTTAGCTGATTATGGAATTAATGCGAATATTGCAGCATTGCCTGGACATACGGACGGTTCGATTGGAATTGATGTAGATAATAAATATTTGATAGTAGGTGATGCGTTGATGAATATATTTTATCCAACAGTATCAATGTTGTTTCATAACAAAAAGGATATGTTGGAAAGCGCAAGGAAAATTAGCAGAATTGGCGATAGAACAATATATTTTGGTCATGGTAAACCGGTGCGTAACAGGCAATGGGTGAAGTGAACAGTATAAATTTTGTCCTGACCAGAGCCTCAGACATTTCCTGGTGTATGTAAAAATGAGCTTGTCATGGTGAGTACGAAGACTTATAATAAGTTTAAACAAAAGGAAAACACCAAAGCAACAAAAGAGGAAGTAAAAGTGCATCTGGTTGGAAGAATAAACAGGGAAATTTACAAGTGCATAACAGATGACATTTTGACAGACGAGGTGATTATCACTGATGAGAGGATTCGGCATATAAAAGAAAGACGGGGAAAGGAATTTTACAATATATATGCAGACAAGTTTATTGAGATCCTTCAATCTCCAGACTATATTTTTTCAGATAAGAGCAATACAGCGTTAGCTTGCAAAGAATTTGTAGAAGATGGTAAATTTGTAAATGTTGTTTTACGAATAGCCGTTTCAAGTGATAATCCGGAATACAAAAATTCAATTATAACTGCTATTGGCGAGAATAGAAAAAGATTTCAGCAGAGGATGCGTAATAATAATCCGCTTTACAAAAAGGGATAGTAAATGTATAATGAGCGTATATTAAATAAAGCTTTACCCAAATAGCTATTTGAGGTGGTAAATTTCGTAGCGACCACACGCCGCTGGTATGACAGGGGAGACCCGAGAGATGCAGGAGGATGCTACGCCTGCCAAATAGTTATTTGGTTTAGCTAAATAGACCAATAAAGAAAAGTGATTGTTTGAGGTGGAAGATTTTGTCCCCGTCCACGCGCGCTGGCTTGACAGGAGAAATCCGAGAGATGCAGGAGAATGGGATGCCTGCCAAACAATCCTTTTTTTATTAGTGAATTAGCAAGAGCACCGGTAAGACTGAGCAGAGGAGCTTCTTTCCAGTATGGAGATGAGGAAAATAAATTTTGCATCACTAAAAATATTATGAAAACGGTTGACAGGAGAAGAAAAAAAAGATAAAATAACATTTGTTCGCAGGAATGGCGGAATTGGCAGACGCGCACGGTTCAGGTCCGTGTGGTAGCAATACCATGAGAGTTCAAGTCTCTTTTCCTGCATAGAAAGAAGTCTCAAAAAGGGGGCTTCTTTTTTTATTAAAGCTAAGATTTTAGTAATCATCTAATCGAAATCTGTCCTGCGGAATCTGTTTTATAAGGTTATCGATTCCATATTTGCTCTTTATGTTGTCGGGAAGATTGGGATAAAAGGTCACAGAAGCATATTCAAACACTTCATTGCCCCAGATATTTTCTAATGACAAGATATATCCATAATAATCTTTATCATAGTGAATGTGCTGTGATAAATCTTTAATGACTCTTAAGCATAGAGCCGTATTTACATCTATTTTCTCATTTTGAAAAATGCAATCATATTCTGCGGATAAGATTAATTCTGAAGTTTCAGGGGGCTGTCCGTCTATCATTAAGCCCATAGCCAAATCCAGATATGATTTTAAGGGCTCTTTGAAAAGATTGGGTAAAGGCAGTTTTTCAATTCCGCTTTTCTGTAAATTCAAGATTACACGCATAAAATAACATATTATTTTGTCCAGGTTTTCATTAGCATATCTTATCCGCACCATTTTATTACCTCGTGTCACTGCAAATTCGGGGCAGAGACCCGAAAAATCAAAGATTTTTCGGGTTCGCTTCGCTCGTCAAATGACCAAAAAAACATCTGCTCGAGCAAGCTCGGCATCTGTTTCTTTAGTCGCTTGACTCTGCCCTTTTCGGATATCTTATCACATATCAGCAATAAAAGACAGAGAAACCCGTAACATTGTCACTTTTTATATATGATTATGTAGTATAAAGATGTTATAATCAAAAAAAGGAAGGAAGGGAAAGGGATGAGCAAAAAAGTGATTGCGGCGGGGCATATCTGTCTGGACATTACCCCGGTGTTTCCGGAGCAGAAAGCAGAAAACATCACGGATGTGTTACAGCCGGGCAAGCTGATTGAGATGGGGATTGCGGATGTACATACCGGCGGCGCGGTGGCGAACACGGGGCTTGGCATGAAAATTCTGGGCGCGGACGTGTCCTTGATGGGAAAGATCGGCAAAGACGCTTTCGGGGATATGGTACTAAGCATCCTGCAAAAATACGGGGCGGCGGAGGGCATGATCCGTTCCGAAAAGGAGGCTACATCCTATACGGTGGCGCTTGCCATACCCGGAATTGACCGTATTTTTTTACATAATCCGGGTGCGAATCATAGTTTTTGCGCGGAGGATATTCCCATGGAGGCATTACAGCAGGCGGCGCTCTTTCATTTCGGTTATCCGCCGCTGATGCGTTCCATGTATGAAAATGAGGGAGCGGAGCTGCTTGCGGTGTTAAAAAAGGCGAAGCAGGCGGGTTGTGCCACATCCCTTGACCTGGCGGCGGTCGATGCCGGATCGGAAGCAGGGAAGGCAGACTGGAAGCGGATATTGCAGAAGGTCATCCCTTACGTGGATTTTTTCGTCCCCAGTGCAGAAGAATTATGTTTTATGCTGGACAGACCAAGGTTTGTGAAGTGGCAGGAGAGGGCAAAGGGAAAAGATGTTACGAAAGTCATTGATATGGAAAAAGATATAAAGCCGCTTGCCCGGATGTGCATGGCGTATGGTGCGAAAGTTCTTTTATTAAAATGCGGGGTTTCCGGCATGTATTACTGTACGGCGGGGGAAGAGAAAATAAAGGAGCTTGCGGAAACGCCGGGGCTTTGTGTGGAAGCTTGGGCGGATCAGGAAGGATTTGAAAAATCTTATGTCCCGGAAAAAGTCCTGTCGGGAACCGGGGCAGGCGATACCAGTATCGCGGCATTTTTAACTGCTATGCTGGAAGGAAATTCTTTGGAAGAATGTATGCACCTTGCGGCGGCACAGGGCGCTTCCTGCGTGGCGGCTTACGATGCGCTGAGCGGTTTGAAACCGCTTGATGAACTGCGGAAGAAGATTGCGGCGGGATGGGAAAAGAATCAATAATTGCGGGCACCGGTTATTGTGGGGACAGCGGAGATTCTGCTTCCCGGCATGGAACTGGAACGGGTGGCGGAGTACTTGATTCCGATGGCAAGGAAAGCTTCCGTGCCGGTCTGCGTGCATTATGACCATGGTTTGACATTTGAACGGTGTATGCAGGCGCTTAGGCTTGGTTTTACTTCCATTATGTATGACTGTTCTACGGCATCTTATGAAGAGAATGTCCGGAAAGTGGCTGAGATGGTGAAAATATGCCGCGCTATGGACGTTACTGTTGAGGGAGAATTGGGGCATGTAGGGGATAACGCTGGGGACGGAAAATTGGAAAATCCGGAAGACTATTTCACAGATCCGGATACGGCAGTTGATTTTGTAGAAAGGACAGGAGTTGATGCTCTGGCGGTAGCGGTGGGAAATGCCCACGGCGATTATGCGTTTCCACCGAAGTTAGATTTTAAGCGGATTGAAACAATTTCTCAGAAAACAGGGCTTCCATTGGTACTTCATGGCGGCAGCGGTCTGGCGGATGATGATTTCAGGCGGGCTGTCAGGCTGGGAATTTCTAAGGTAAATATTTTTACGGATATTGACAAGGCAGGAAAGAACGGGATTGAGAAGGGCATAGCGGCAGGAGCAAAATCCATGTTTGAACTTATACCTTATGAAATCAAAGCCATGAAAGAAGTGGTTTCCGAGAAGGTGAAGCTATTTGGAACGGCAGGAAAAGCAGCTGAATAATTGGATATAGCAGTAAGCCTCTCCGGGCAGAAATTTTTTTGTCCGGCAGAGGCTTAAAAAATTTTCTGTTTGTCAGAGGCTTATGTTGACAAGAGCAGTAAACAATGCTAATATTAAAAAAGATTTGAAATAGTTATAAGATATTTGAAATAATTATGGTTCGTTTTAAATAATTATAAAATATTTTAAATCTATCAATTACTTTAAATTTGTCTAAGGAGGAAAAGAAATGAAAGCAAAAAAGGTATTGGCGTTAGCTCTTGCTGCAACAATGACTTTGTCTCTGGCAGCCTGCGGAGGCGGTGCAGACAATAACGCTGAAGCAGAGCAGCCGGCAGCGGCGGCCGATTCATCAAGTGAGGCGGATGCGGCGCCTGCTGAGACAGAAGCAGAACCGGAAGCAGAAACAGAACCGGCTGGGGACACGGCAGTGGAAGGCGTGCCGAGTTATTCTCAAATTAATGTAGGAACCGACTATCTTGATTATACAGCAAGCATTAAGTGGACGACCCACAGAACAGACCGCGGCGAGGACGGAACGCTGGCTGCACTGGTAGCAGAATTTAATAAGGTATATCCCAATATTTCCGTAGAAGTAGAAGTGAGCACGGACTTTGCAGAAGAAGCCCTGCTGCGTCTCTCTTCCGGTGATTACGCAGACATTATGGCAATTCCGGCAATTGACAAGGCGGAGTATGCTACTTATTTTTATCCGCTGGACACTTTTGAAAATATGGACAAAGAGATAAACTTTGCAAGCCAGACAGAATACGATGGACTGACCTATGGCGTGCCTTATATGGCAAATGCGCAGGGAATCGTTTACAACAAGGCTGTCTTTGAAAAGGCTGGAATCACCAAACTGCCTGCTACACCGGATGAGTTCATTGCGGCTCTTCAGGCAATCAAGGACAACACGGATGCAATTCCGCTGTACACTAACTATGCGGCAGGCTGGACCATGGGCGCGTGGGATGCATATCTTGGCTGTGTATCAAACGGTGACGACACTTATATAAACCAGAAATTTGTACACACGGCAAATCCTTTTGCAGATAACGGAGACGGCACAGGCGCTTATGCCCTTTACAAGATTTTGTACGATGCAGTAGCAAACGGCTTGATTGAAGACGACTACAGCACCACAGACTGGGAAGGCTGCAAGGGCATGATCAACAGAGGCGAAATTGGAACGATGGTTCTTGGTTCATGGGCGTTTGCACAGATGGTGGAAGCAGATGAACATGGTGATGACATTGGATATATGGCGTTCCCTATCACTGTCAACGGCACGCAGTATGCACTGGCAGGCGGTGATTATGCAAGTGCAATCAACGTTAATTCTTCTGATGAGAATAAGACAGCGGCAATGATCTTTATTAAGTGGCTGACTGAGGATTCAGGCTGGTGCTACAACGAAGGCGGATACACCGTTGATAAAGAGGGAAAGAATCCCGATATGTATGCGGCATTTGACGGCTGTACCGTATTGAGCGACAAGCCTGCATTAGAGGGCGAAGCGGATTACTTAAATCAGATGAACGCTGAGTCCGAGTTATCCTTCAATGCAGAAGGAAACCGCAAGATTCAGGCAATCGTGGAAGCGGCGGCAACCGGCTCAAAGACCTATGACGAAATCATGGAAGAGTGGACGGCAAGCTGGAATGATGCTCAGGAAACTCTTGGAATTGAAGTGCTTTATTAATCATTAGCAATAACATATCCTAATTGGTAATAACATATCCCGAAGAACAGACTGGGGCAATAAGCTTCAGTCTGTTTTTCATTAAGCTAAAATTGACAAGCCGAAAATGAATAGACTATAATGTATGAGATGCAAGGAAGATTTAGAATTGGAGGAAAAGGACATGCTGCATATTCCCTCTTTGGCGGAAGGGCTGAATGTATTTAAGGCGCTGGATTCAGAGGTTCGGATTGAGATTATCAGTCTTCTTTTGGAAAACAACACAATGAGCATGAATGATCTTGCGGGACGCCTGCAGATTGCAAACAGTGCGCTGACCTACCACATGAAACTGCTGGAGGAGAGCGGGCTGGTCACAATCTCCAATGTGCCGGAGGGGCATGGAAACCAGAAGAAGTGCTCTGTCTGTGTGGAAAAGATTTTAATTGACATACATACCAAGAAGGAAAAGAAAGATGTTTACCATACAAGCATCAAGGTAGGGCATTATACGGATTATGAGGTATACCCGACCTGCGGGCTTGCTACCGGGACGGCGCTTTTGGGAGAAGTGGATGATGCACGCTATTTTGCTCATTCGGGAAGATTCTCCGCAGATATTTTGTGGTTTACTTATGGCTATGTGGAGTATGTGATTCCGGCTTTTATCCCGGAAAAGCAGAAGATTACTCAGATTACCTTTTCCATGGAGTTAAGCTCCGAGGCGCCGGGCTACAACAACGACTGGCCCTCAGACATTTCTTTTATCATAAATGACAAAAAGTGCGCGCAATGGACAAGCCCGGGAGATTTGGGCGGCGTGCACGGGATTTTTACTCCGGAATGGTGGTATAACAATTGGGGACAGTACGGACTGCTCAAGGTGCTTGTGGTCAATGGGGAAGGAACGTTTCTGGATGGAAATCAGGTTTCGGATGTGACGATTCATGATTTTCATCTGGACCGGATGAGCATGATCAAGCTGAGGCTGGAGGTTCCGAAGGATGCGGAGCATGTGGGGGGACTGACTATTTTTGGCAGGGGATTTGGCAATTACAATCAGGATATAGAGGTGAGCATTGATTATAAGCCGGTTTCTGATTTGGATGATATGTCCTCACAGAATCCTAACCTGCATGAGGAACAAATGTAGAAAGCCCAAATAGGCAGAAGAGCGGGAAGGACATAAAAAATGGAAGCAATGGGGCTCGAACCCATGACCTCTCGCGTGTGAGGCGAACGCTCATCCCGGCTGAGCTATGCTTCCATTAAGATTATTATAGCACTATAATTGAAAAATACAATAAGTTTCGGAATGAAAACAAATCATTTCATACTTTCTCATAGTTATCCTCATTTTTCCGTTGCTTTCTGTGTATTTCAAGCCGAAAATTTAAAAACTTTCACGTTCGCGGAATTGTGCTATAATTGCCTTATTGGCAATGGAAATGCCCACAGAAAGGGGCAAAGAATTATGAGACATGGAATAATATAGGATTACGAAGGATATGGCAGAAGGAAATGATTGAGGAGGACTATTCGTGGTAGAAAATCAAAACATTGAGTGGAAAGAATCATGGCGCGATGAATATTTGAAATGGATATGTGGATTTGCTAATGCCAGGGGGAGGAAAAATTTATATCGGCATAGATGACACGGGTAAAGTTATTGGTATACAGAATAGTAAAAGGCTCTTGGAAGAAATACCCAATAAGATTCAAACAAATTTGGGATTTTTTGCAGATGTGAATTTGTTATCAAAAAATGGTTTGGAATATATTGAAATTATTGTAAGCCCAAGCAGTTATCCGGTAAGTTATAAAGGTGAATATCACTTTCGAAGCGGCAGTACAAAACAAGTATTGCGGGGTACGGCATTAACGGAATTTATATCTTCAAAAACAGGGATACGTTGGGAAGATTCTGTGATTGAAGGGGTAACTGTGGAGGACTTAGACAAGGAAAGCTTTGATATTTTCCGTCGGGAAGCAGCCCGAAGCAAACGCATGACAAAAGATGATTTGAATATGAGCAATGCAGAACTCTTAGATAGTTTGGGGAAGGCTCTAATTTGCTGTATCAGGACGAAGTGACAGGATCGTTGTTTATGCAGGCTGAACGTATAATAGAATTGATATATTTAAAATATTTGAAAGCACCTATCACTTATGACAACTTAACCAGAGTAGAAACTTATCCCTTTCCCAAAGATGCCGTGCGGGAGGCTCTTTATAATGCACTTGTACATTCTCGCTGGAGTGCTGGAATACCTATACAAGTCCGCATTGAAGACGATGCAATGTATATTAGTAATGAATGCGTATTTCCATCCGATTGGACAAAGGAGTCTCTGTTACAAAGGCATCAATCACGACCATATAACCCTAAAATTGCAAAAGCATTTTTCAGAGCGGGCTACATTGAAAGCTGGGGAAGGGGTATTCAAAAAATCTTTGAAGTGTGCAGCGAATACGGAACGTTACAACCAGAATATTTAGTACACTCAGAAGATATTATGATAAAGTTAGCTGCTGTTCCGACATCTGATAAACAATTTTCAAAGCCGGATTCTAAAGCTGAGCTTATAGATTTGAAAATAAAAGTAATGGAATATTTGCAAAAGAAACCCACTTCAACTCAAAAGGAACTACAGGAAGTCTTTAATGAAACAAGAACGCATATACAGGGAATCATTAAAGAATTGGTAAATGAGGGTATGATAGAGCGCAAGGACGGAAAACGATTTGGATATTGGGAAATAAAAAAATAGAATTTTTTAAAGCTGTTCCAAAGCTTTATTTCAGCTTTGGAACAGCTTTGGATTTCTGCCCAGTTTCCAGTTAAACAGGTTGCCTAACAGTCTCACAGCATTAATGATACCCCGATGCTCTGCATCGTATCTTGATTGATGTCCACATCGAAGATGAGCTATGCTTTGCATCGGGGCTGTTGGCTTAAATGGAGATAGCGAGACTCGAACTCGTGACCTATACGTTGCGAACGTATCGCTCTCCCAACTGAGCTATATCCCCGTTAAGTAAGTTCTATTATAACACAGATTAGAAAGAATGCAAGATTAAAACAGCTGATAAATAATTGGAACCAGCAGGGCGGGGAGAAGATTCCCCACGTTAATCTTTTTGCCGAAGGCAATATTGATGCCCACGCAGAAGATCAGCGCCGACCCGATAAAGGAGATATTACTAATCAGGGAGGGACTCATAAAATCTCCGATAACGGAGGCAAGAACCGTGATAACTCCTTGGTAGAGAAAGAGCGGAACCGCGGAAAAGATAACGCCTTTTCCAAGGGTGGAAGCAAAGACAATGACAATGACAAAGTCTAAAATAGCCTTGGCGGTGAGGGTGGAAAAGTTTCCGGTCAGTCCGTCCTCGATGGAGCCCACAATTGCCATTGCGCCGATGCAGATTACCAAGGTGGAAGTGACAAAGCCCTCCACAAATTGGGCGTCTTTTTCGGAGTGAAGTTTTCTTTTTAGTAATTCGCCTAAGCGTTCCAGACGGTCTTCAATGGATAAAAGAGAGCCGGCAAGCCCGCCGAGAACCAGTGACAGAATTAGCAAAAAGGTTCCCTGAGTCTCTATGGAACTGCCGTTTATGACCAGCATTTCCTTTAAGACGCCGGAAACGCCGATAAAAATCGTGGCAACGCCGCATGCCTGCATCAGCACTTTTTGACAGTTTTCGGGGATTCCCTTTTTCAGAACCATACCCAAAATGCCTCCGGCAACGACGGCGCCGGTGTTGATGATTGTGCCTAAACCAAACATAAAGATCCTCCTCTTCAAATCCGCATATCAGTATAGCAAATCCGCCCCCAAATGTAAATTATTTCCCCAAGTGATTCTGGCTGGAAACTTAAATTTAAGTAATTTGAGAAAAACAGGCACAAAATGTCAAAAATTGGGTATAATAGGCATAGATGCAGGCGTTCGCATTTGAAACGCGGAAAGAGGAGAATATGAAACAGGCAATTATATGGGCAGCGATGGGAACAGGTTTTACATTTTTTATGACAGCGTTCGGTGCCAGTGTAGTATTCATTTTTAAAAAGAATATGGGAATGAACATTCAAAGAGCATTCTTAGGGTTTGCGGCAGGCGTGATGATGGCGGCATCAGTCTGGTCTTTGTTGATACCTGCAATCGATGAGGCGGAGGGCAGGGGAGGCGTTCCATGGATTCCGGCGGCAGGCGGTTTTGTGCTGGGAGGAGTTTTTTTGTATCTTTTGGATCTTTTGATGCCTCATTTGCATTTGGGAGTGGGAAAGCCGGAGGGCATGAAAAGCTCTTTTCGGCGGACTACGCTGTTGGTTTTGGCGGTGACGCTTCACAATATACCGGAAGGAATGGCGGTGGGGCTTGCTTTTGCTATGGCGGCTCAGCACCCGGAAGATCCGGCGTTATACGCGGCGGCGTTTGCCTTAGCGCTTGGCATCGGCATTCAGAATTTCCCGGAAGGAGCGGCGATTTCCCTGCCCCTCAGGCAGGAAGGGATGAGCAGGATGCGCGCCTTTGTGATGGGGAGCCTTTCGGGGATTGTGGAGCTTATTTTTGGAGTGGGAATCACGCTGATTGCAGTGCAGATTACCCCTTATATGCCATGGTTTCTGGCTTTCGCGGCAGGCGCGATGATTTATGTGGTGGTGGAGGAGCTGATTCCGGAGGCAAATGAGGGAGAGCACTCCAATATAGGAACAATCGGCGTGATGGCTGGGTTTTTGATTATGATGATTTTGGATGTAGCCTTGGGATAGCAAAAGCAGTCAGGGAGGAAGCATTATGCGGAAAAAGCTTGTATTATTGGCAGTGGCGGCAGCAGTGATGATTACCGCATGTGCCGTAAGAACCGGGACAGAGAAGAAACCGGGTGAGCCGGGGATGACGCAGGAGGAATCTGCAATAGAGGAAGAGGGGCAGTCTTCGGGTACGGAGAATCAGGAGCTTTCGGAGTCTTTTCAGGCGGAGAATCAGGAGTCTCCGGAGGTTTCGCAGGCGGAAATTCCGAAGCAGGAGGCGGAGGAGCCTGCAGGGCAGGAAGAGAATGTCCCAGAATTTTCCAAGGGGACGCTCAGCGAAAGCGGATGGGAAAGTGAATGGATTGGAATGCGCTTTACGGCTCCGGAGGGTTCAAGAATGTCCACGGAAGAGGAACTGGATCAATTAATGGGAATCAGTGAGGAGCTTTTGGCGGAGGACTTAAGCAAAGCGCAGTTAAAGTATGCGGAATTGATTTCCGTGAGGGAAATGATGTGCTACGATGAGCTGACAAAGTCAAACGTGATCGTGAATGTTGACCGGATGCCTTTTGAAATGTCGGAGGAGGACTATTCCGCACAGCTGGAACTGTCGTTAACCTCAGTCTCAGCAATGAAATATGAAAAGCAGGGAGAGGACGAAATGGCGGAGATTGCCGGGATTCCTTATCTGAAATGCGTGTACCGTGTGGAAGGGATGGGGCAGATTATGCACACGGACTATTATGTGCGGATGATTAACGACAGGGCAGTTTCGCTGGCAGTGACCTATGGAAAGGGAAACGAAGAGCAGGCGGCTTCTTTGTTAGGGGGCTTTTCGGCATCCGGAACTGCAAGGCTGAATAGTTATTGAAATTTTATATTTTTTTCAAAATAGTATTGACAGGGCGTTATAAACCTGCTATTGTTATAACACTTTCAAATTTTCTATATCATCTTAATTCTTAAGATTCGGTATAATTCAGGAGGGTTCCATTGACGGAAATTATAGAGAAAAGAGTGTGCGGTGACAGGCTTCTTTTGGTCTTTGGTCAAAAAGCCTGTGCAAGAAGGCGGCTCGTTACCTGTTCGGAAGGGGAATGTTGTTTTTATTTTTCGGCGGACGAGCTTATGCTGAAGGAGGCGGTAAGGCTTCCAATTATTCAAAGGGAAGGAATGTATTTCCTTGGAGAAGAAAAATTTTATGAAGAACAGCCCTTTTATTATGATACTCCGGGCAGGGAAAAGCTGATGCTGATTCTGACCAAAAGGCTGGCGCAGGCAGAGCGTGCAGGCAGATTGTGGATTTCAAGGAGTGAAGTCTGCCGGATTGGAAATGCTTACAAGAATCGTGTTTTTTATGATTGCCGCAGTCTGGTTGGAGCAGAGACAGCAGAGCTTCGTTTTGCAGATGGGTGTTATCAGATTTGTCCACGGGCAGAAGAGGGAATTTATCTTAATGGAAAGAAGCTGAACGGGGAAAAGGTGCTTTCGGATGGGGATCAGATTGATATTTATGGTCTTCATTTACAGCTGTGCGGTGAACTGTTTTTGTGCGTGTGCTTTGCAGGAGCGGTGCGGGTCGCGGGCGAGGGCGCGGGATTTAAAGAGGCGTACCGCCGGGGCGTCATGCTCGGTCTTGTGCCGGTCTCAGGGGAAAGAGTCATAGAGCGGAAGTGGGAGGAGGAGCAGAAACTTTATACCAAAGAAAAGGAAATCCTGACGCCCAGACAGAGATCCGGCAGAGAGGGAACGCCCTTTCTGTTAAGCATCGGACCGTCTGTAACCATGGTGCTTCCTATGTTTTTTATGGCAATGGCAGGAAGCCGGATTATGAATCAGGGAAGCAGTTTTTATCTCTTATCCTTGGTAATGGGCGTGTGCAGCGCAGCATTAGCGTTGTTCTGGGGAATAGTCAATTATGGTTACAAAAAGTATACGGAACACCGGATGGAAAAGCAGCGAATCATGCAGTACAGGGAGTATCTGATGCGTATGAGGGAGGAGCTTACAGGGCTTATGGAGCACAACCGAAAGGTGCTGGAAGCCCGCTATCCGCCTGCATCAAGCTTTTTGCAAACCGAAAGACCGGGAGTTTATTGGAACCGGTATTACAGGCAGAAGGACTTTTTGTTCCTGCGTTTAGGGACGGGAAGCACCGATTCCCATATTCCGGTAAAGCTTGCCCGGCAGTCGGGGGATATTGTTCCGGACAGGCTCTATCAGGAGGGAGGCAGTCTTGCCGAGGAGTTTCAAAAGGAGGACGCGGTTCCCTTAGGCATTGACTTTTTTGATACCAGACAGTTAGGGGTAGAGGCGGATACAGACCAAAAAGAGGATTTTGAGATTTTATACGGGCTGTTGGTACAGCTTGCGGCGTGTCACTGCTATACGGAAGTAAAGGCAGTCTGCTTTTATGACAAAGCCAAGATTTGGCAGATGCGGTTTGCACAGTGCATCCGGTGGATGCCCCACCTCTGGTCGGCAGACCGGAGAACCAGATTCCTAGCAGGCGATGAAAAGGAAAGCGGAGAGATTATTCCGGCGTTACTGACAGAGCTGGAAAAGGAGCAGGCGGACGGGGACAGAAGGATTCCATGGTATTTGGTGCTTGTGCTGAACCCGGAGCTGGTGCAGGGGGAAACGCTTTACAGTTATCTGACGGAAAAGGGAGGGAAGTATCCCGTCAGCACTGTTTTTGTGGGAAAGGAAAAGGAAGCTCTTCCCAAGAGCTGTCTTAAGTATCTGACCCGCAAAGGCGGAGAGGCAGTCATCAGCAAGGAGGATGGAGAAATCAGCATTCAGCCCATAGTCTTAGAAAAAGCATCGGAGGCGCAGGCAGAGGATTATTTCAGAGGAATCGCAGGGCTTAAGGTCAGGGAAACCGGGATGGAGGAGCGGATTCCCGAACAGGCGGACTTTTTGGGGTTATATGGGTGCAGTAATGTGAGACAGCTTGAAATTCTCCGCAGGTGGGAGGCGAATAATCCGGAAAAACGGCTGAAAGTCCCGGTGGGACGCGGGGCAGGGGGAAAGCTGGTGAGTCTGGACATTCACGAAAAGTTTCACGGACCCCACGGACTGATTGCCGGGACAACGGGGTTTGGCAAAAGTGAGTTAATCTTGACGTTTCTGCTTTCTATAGCGGTGAATTTTGCACCGGAGGATGTTAACTTTTTTATGATCGATTACAAGGGAGGCGGCACCGGAAACGTGCTCCTTGGTCTTCCCCATTGTGCGGGAGTCATATCCAATCTTTCTGGGAAACAGATCAAACGTGCCATGTCGGCAATTACAAGTGAAAATAAGCGCAGGCAGAAGCTTTTAGGTCAGTATGGCGTAAACCATATTGATGCCTATACCAGACTCTACAGGGAGGGCAGGGCAGCAGAGCCCATGCCCCATCTGATTCTGGTGGTGGATGAATTTGCCCAGCTCAGAAAGGAGGAGCCGGAGTTTATGCAGGAGATTATTTCCCTGTCACAGGTGGGACGGAGTCTGGGAATCCATTTGATTCTGGCGACTCAAAAACCGGCGGGAACGGTGGATGACCGTATTTGGAGCAACGCGCGTTTTCATCTCTGCCTAAAGGTGCAGGATCGGCAGGACAGCATGGATATGCTTCACAACGGCGATGCGGCGCTTTTGACCGCACCCGGACAATGTTATCTGCAAATCGGAAGTCATGAATATTATGAATTATTTCAAACCGGGTACTGTGGGGAAGTCTATCGGGAGGAAACGGAAACGCAAAAGAGTACGGAGCTGGTGGAACAGACGGGCAGGCGGATTTGCCTGAAGGGAGAAGAGGAGGAGCGGAAGGAAAGCCAGCTGGAAGCAGTGATTAGTTATGTAAACCAAATAGCAGAGCGTCAGGAGCGGGCACAGGCAAAGCCGCTCTGGATGCCGGAACTGCCCGAAAGGATTTCTTTTGCGGAGCTTGCAGGGCTTCGGCAAAAAGAAAAGGAGGCGGAGAAAGCAGGAGGAGTGGAGATTCTTCTAGGAGTGTGCGACGACCCGGAAAATCAAAGGCAGTTTCCCTTTTCTTATTTTCCGGAGCAGATGGGGCATTTGATTCTGTGCGGAGGTCCGCAGTCAGGAAAATCAGGATTCATGCAGATGATTTTTTGGCAGCTTTTATTGAGGGGAGCGGAAGAGGAAATTTGTGTGCTGGGAGCGGACATGAGCCAAAGAAGCATGAAGAAGTTTGCCGGTATGCTGAATGTGCTGGGAGTGCTTTTGGAAAAAGAAGATAAAGATATCTTTTTTTATCACTTGGAACGATTATTCCAGCAGAAAAAAGAGGCGTCCGCCGGAGAGGGTGCAGGATTACCGGCAGTGTTTTTGCTGATTGATAATTTTGCCGCATTGTACGGAGTTTTGGATGAGGGACAGCAGGAGTTACTCTTAAAGCTTGCAAGAGAGGGGATGGGATATGGGATTTACTTAATTATGTCCGCATCCTCCCCGGCGGAAATTCCGGGACGGATTTATGAAAAGGTCAAAACCACTTTGGCGCTGGCAATGAGCGACCGCTTTGCCTATGGGGATATATTGCGCAAGTACCATATGGACGTGCTCCCGAAGGACAACACGCCGGGAAGAGGGCTTTGCAGGCAGGGGGAGCGGATTTTGGAGTTTCAGGGAGCGTATTGGGAGGAAACTGCGCAGGATTTTGAACGGCTTAGGACGGCGGAGAAGCTTAGGGAAGCAGAACAGACCGGAACAGCAGAACAGACCGGAACAGCAGAGCAGACCAGAACAGCAGAGCAGACCGGAACAGCAGAGCAGACCGAAACAGCAGAGCAGACCAGAACAGCAGAGCAGACCGGAACAGCAAAGCAGACCGGAACAAGGAAATTCACGCTGGCTCCTTTCCCGCATTTGCCGAAACCAGCAGATTATGAACAGATGCGGAAGGATTACTGCTGGAAAAAAGACAGGATTCCTCTTGGATATTCCCTTACCGATGGCAGAATCAGGGAGTTAGAGCTGGATCAGACTCATGTGTTTCTTTTGTCCTGCGGTCAGAAGCTTCATGGACAGAGGTTCCTTGCAAACATGGAGCAAAGCCTTCTAACTCTTGGAAAGGAGGTAGTGTGGGTAAATAAGGATGAGTGCCTCTTCATTCACAGGCAGGCAAAGGCGGGAACATGCTTTTTGACTGCGGATCTTGCTGAGGTGATAGAACAGATTAACAGGGCGGATGAGGAACGCAGTGAGAGAATGCTCTTTTGGCAGGCTCTTGCGGAGGGCAGAGCACAGGGATGTTTTCTGGCAGGAGCATACAATTTTATGCAGGATTCCCGCCTGATGGCGGAACCGATTTTCCGGGAGATTTCCGCCCATCAAGAGGGAATCCATTTAGGCGGCAATGGCGGGGCGCAGAGGGTCTTTTCTTTTGAAGACCTTGGATACGCCCGGCTGAACAGACGGGAGGCGGAAAATACGGGGTATTGGAAGCAGGGACCCTATTCTCAGACGGAGAGGCTTTTGATTCCCGGCATTTTGGAGGAAGAGAGATGATTTTGATTGAGGTGTGCGTACCAGCGTTAGATGAGAGCTATGATTTTGAGTGCGATGAAAAGACGGCGGTAGAAACGCTGGTTGAGGAGATAATTTCGCTGATAGAGGAAAAGGAAAAAATCCCGTGCAGGGAACGGGAGGGACGCTGCCTGTATGTGTCGGGCCAGGGACGATTTTTGAAAGGAGAGGAGGGGATGGAAAAACAGGGGATTAACAGCGGCGACAAATTAATCTTAGTATAGGAAGGTTATGAGATTTAGGCAAAGGTACGGACAAAAGCGAAAGGAGGGAACCGATGGCGGAGCTTCAAATAAGGCTTTATTCCGCAGGATTATCGGGAGCGGTGGAGGGGCTGGAACAGAGCCTTACCGGCGTAAGGGATAAGTTAGATATTCTGGAAGAGCAGGGGGAGGCGCTTATGGCTTATTGGGAGGGACCCGCAGGCAGACAGTGGAATGAGGAGCTTAAAGTTCTGCTGAACCGGATGTGGGAGTATCTGGAGGGATTGGTTCAATTGACCGAAGCGGTTAATCAAATAGCCGTGTTGCTGGCAGAAACGGAGAAAAATAACGAGTCTCTGGTCAATCAATTATATTGAGCAAATCAGTCGATGGATAAGGAGAGGGAATGAAGGAGCAGATAAAAGTCAATACCGGAACGCTGAAAGAAAAGTGTGAAGAATGGCTGGAAACGGCGGAGACGGCAAAAAAGAATCTGGCAGATGCCGAGACCATCATGGAAGGGCTGCAGGCAAGCTTCTGCTCGGAAGCGGCATCCAGGATTCAAAAGGCATTTGAACAACTGACAGACAGAGGATTACGGCAGATAGAATCCATCTGCGGTCATTTATGCAAGCTTATAGAGATAGCGGAAGGTTATGAGGAGGCGGAAAAAGAAAATGAATTGGTCAGCACAGACAATTGAGATGCATTTTCAGGAAATCCAATCTTTGACGGACAAAATGAAATCTTTATCGGAAGCCTTAAGCGGAATTGGGAAGGAGACCATTCCGGATGCGGTGTGTGCGGTAAAAAGGGGGTGGAACAGTGAAAGTGGTAAAAGGCTTATGGAGAGGGAGTTAAAATTAGGAATGCAGATCAGGGAGGAGGCGGAAAGGCTTTCCCGTCTGTCCAAGGAGACTCAAAAGCAGGCGGAAGAAATGTACCGGGCAGAGCAGGCAAATTCCCGGCTTGCATCGGTACGGAGTTATTAAAATATAGAAATTTGAAGGTGATGAAAAGAAGTTTGAAAGAGATGAAAGAAAATTTGAAAGTGATTCATACCGTAAACGACATAACAAATTGTGCTTTATATTAAGGAAGGAGAAAAATATGGCATTTTTTCAGGTTACATCAGCGGAACTTAGAAACAAGGCATCACGCCTGCAGGATTTGAATGTCCAGTTCAAGGCAAAAGCGTCGGAATTGGGGGAAAAGGAAAACTCTCTCTGCAGCATGTGGGAGGGGGAAGCAAAAACTGCGTTCCACCAGGCTTTTATGAGAGACAGCCAGCAGATGGACGCTTTTTACCAATTGATCGGGCAGTATGTGCAGGCACTTTTGGAAATCGCAGCCAGATATGAAGAGGCGGAGGCAAGAAACAGGGAAATCGCCTCGGCAAGAAAATATTAATTTGTGCAGAGAAAGGAGAAGACTATGGAAGGTATTTTAAAGGTTACGCCCGAAAAGCTCATTCAGACATCAGGAGAATTTGCAGATGCGGGAGGACAGATGAAAAATCTTACGGGAGAAATGATGTCCTTAGTGCAGGGCATGAAAGGAGTATGGCAGGGGGAGGCGGCATCCGCTTACAGCGGAAAGTTCAATTCCTTACAGACGGATATGGACAAGCTCTGCCGGATGGTTCAGGAGCATGTGAATGACCTTCAGGAGATGGCGTCACATTATCAAAAGGCGGAGCTCGGCAATTCGGATCAGAGCAATGCATTAAACAGCGGCGTGATCGCGTAGCAGGTAAGTATTTTACGGAGGCGGAAAGGGGCAGATTTGCAGATGGAACAGATTTCAGAGGCGGAAAGGGGCGGATTTGCAGATGGAACAGATTTCAGAGGCAGAAATCAGCATGATACTGGATACTTATATGTATCTTGACTATCAGCAGGCGGCGGAAGGAAGCAGCATCAGGGAGATTTTGACGGAATTGGAGAAATACCCGGAATATCAGGAGGGCGGCAGTCATTTTGGGGAATATACCGTGCTTAAACAGGCGGCACTGAATGACGCGGTGGGCGAATTGACCATCGGATGCCAGAGCACCGGCATGGGATATGACCGGGGAACCGCAGCCTGCACCTTTTCCGCGCCGGATAAAAGCACGGTTTATGTGGTATACCGGGGGACGGGGGACGGAGAATGGCAGGACAACGGAATCGGCATGACGCAGGAGATGACGACTCAGCAGGAGCGCGCCCTTCAATATTTTGAAGAGGCGGTTGAGGCCATGGGCGTAGGGGAGGAGCAGAGGCTTGTGGTCACCGGGCATTCCAAGGGAGGAAATAAGGCGCAGTTTGTGACCATGGAGACCCAGTATGCGGACAAGGTGGATGCCTGTTATTCGGTGGACGGGCAGGGCTTTTCGCAAAAAGCAATCCGAAGGTGGCAGAATAAATACGGCAAAGAGGAATTTGAGGAGCGGAGGCAGAAAATTCAGGGAATACACGGGGAAAATGATTATGTCAGTGCGCTGGGAATCTGCATTATCGCGGCGGAAAATATCCGGTATGTGCGCTCTCCGGTGGACAAGAGCAATTTTGCAGGCTATCACGACATTAAATATTTGTTTGCAGAGCAGAAGAGCGATCCGGCAGGCGGAGAGACCATAACGTCGTTTAAGGGAAGAAAAAACCCGGATGCCCCGGGGAGGGGAACTTTAGGAGAATATGCGGCGGCGCTGTCTTCCTGGGTGATGAGGCTTCCGGAGAAGGCGCGGGACGGGTGTGCGGCTGTGATCATGCAGGTTATGGAATCCATGGAGGGAACCAAAGACGGGATCAACGGGGAAAAGCTGACCTTTTTTGATCTGCTGGATTTTACCTTTTTGGGGATACCGCTTCTCGGAAACAGTCTGTTCACCGGGGAAAAGGGGAGAAATCTGTTAGGCGGCATCCTGAAAAAGGAAAGCTTTACCGGGCAATTACAGGGAAATGTGAATTTAGAAATATCCCGTGAGGCGCTAATCAGCGGAGGAGGCGAGTTAGAGCAGGCGTCATGCCGCCTCTTGGATTTGACTGGTCAGGTCAAAGAAACGGCAGGAGAAATCCCTTCTTATATGAAGGGAGGCGTGGAGCTGTACTGCCAGATGCGGGTATCGGCGGAAACCTTGGAAAACCTTGAAAAAAAGCTGAGACAGGCAGTGCAGGTACAACAGGAAATAGAGCGCAATTACCGCAGATGGGAGGAGCAGGCGATGGAAATTGCCATGGAGGCAATTGACGTTTCCCGGCAGATTCAGTAAGATTAAGAAAAACAGATTGGGAGGAAGCGGAGTATGGAAGAAAAGAGACCGGGAAATTCAGACCAGATTACCAGAGATTATTTGGACTCCCTGCTTGTGGAGATGCGCCACTTGGATGGGGAAGTACCGGATACAACGCTGGAGCTGTACGGGGAAAAATTTAACACGCCTGTTATGATGGCGGCGTTATCCCATTTAAACAGCACGTATCCGGACGGCATGGTGGAGATGGCAAGGGGAGCGGCGCTTGCAGGCGCGGTCAACTGGGCAGGGATGGGCGATAAGGAAGAGCTGGAGAGAATCACGGGAACCGGAGCAAGAACCATTAAGATTATCAAGCCCTATGCGGACAATGACCTGATTTTGGACAAAATTGCGCATGCCGAAGGGTGCGGTGCGCTGGCGGTGGGCATGGACATTGACCATGCGTTTAACGGAAAAGGAGAGTATGATAATGTTCTAGGATACCGGATGGCGCCCAAAAGCCATGAGGAAATCAAGAGGTTTGCGGAATCCACGCGGCTTCCCTTTGTGGTGAAAGGCGTACTCAGCACCAGGGATGCATATAAATGTTTACAGGCAGGGGCAAAGGGAATTGTGGTCTCCCATCACCATGGGATTATGGATTATGCGGTTCCGCCTCTTCGGATACTGCCGGAAATCGTGAAGGCAGTAAACGGCGAAATTCCCGTATTTGTGGACTGTGGAATCGTAAGCGGCATGGATGTGTTTAAGGCACTGGCGTTAGGAGCCTCCGCCGTATCGGCAGGGCGCGTGATCATGCCGGAGCTTCACGCCCACGGAGCAATGGGAGTGAAGGCGCAGGTGGAGCGGATGACGGAGGAATTAAAGGGCGTCATGGCAAGAACCGGAATCAGGGATTTAAAGCATATGGACGCCTCGGTAATCTGGAACAGGTAACAGGGATGTAAATTTCCGATGTTAGATGCCCTCTATCAGCAAAGGAGGGTGATGCCCATGAGTACAATAGAAGTCTTGACTTTACTATTGGTTATCTTTGCGGCTATGTCTTACATAGACCATCATAATAACAAAAAGAAATAAGCATCCCAACCGTCCAAAGTGAAGATGCTTAAATTCTTTTAATTTTGCATTTAACTGAGGGCAATCGGATAAAACACATCCGATAAACTTTCTAAGTAGATTATAATGGGAGAGACTTGAAAAATCAAGTCTCTCTTTGTTTCTCCATAAATTATTCAAAATTGAAAATTAGCAGACTGCAAAATTATCCTGACTATATAGAAATCGATTGAAAAGGATTGCTGACAGGATCATTTTGAACGCTCCTTTTGTATTCGCTGGGCGTGCAATTCATAAACTGCCGGAAAACCTTGTTAAAGTAGCTGGCATTGTTAAACCCCACGGAAAACGCAAGCTCTGAGATTGAGCGGGAACGGAGGTCTTCCTTTTGGATCATATTGGCAGCCTTGAAGATCCGGTATTTCATCAGATACTCGATAGGAGTAATCTGCAAGGTTCTCTTAAAGCAGCGGCAGCATTCACTTTTGCTGATATGGATGGAGGCGGACAAATCATCTAAGGTGATGCGCTCCGCATAGTGATCCTCGATATACAGGATTGCCTCCTTGACGCGGGATTCGTCCATAGACAGATTGGCGCTTCTGTGCTTTTGGACGTTCTGCGGGATTACATGCTCCAGCAAAATAACCCAAAGCTGGCACAGGTAGGATTTGGTAACCAGCTCATAGCCGTACTTTTTGGTCATGTTTACGGCGATGACAGAGTTAACCAAGTCCATAAGCTGGGAGGAAATATGATCCTGTTCGTCCAAAAACATGGTGCGGAAAACAGGAGAACTTAAGATGGGGGCAAGGTATTTGCCGGACATCTGAGTATTCCCGTATCCAAATAAAAACGAGGGATGGAAAGTGGTGGAGTACAGGGAACAGTTATAATCGGAGTCAACAGGCATAATCGAATGCATAATATTCTGGTTGACCAAAATTCCCTGTCCTGCTTTCAGACGAATTTTATCATCATCAGTCATAAAATCTACCGCTCCATGATTGACGATGATGACTTCAATTTCCGTATGCCAGTGCCATTGGACGCGCTGCATATACATATTTGCCAATTCAACGAAAGACACGTGAATTGGATAGCCGATTTCGGTATCATTATCGGTACTGTCAGAAGAAAAGCTTTGATTAGAGTTCTCCAATGTAAGCATGACACTCTCCTTTTGCTAGTATGATGATTTTTCGATACTTTATTTCAGATACTTTAATTTTAAGACATTTTGGCAGGATATTCAACCATATATTTTTATTTTTTTCAGCAGGAAATAGGGTGCGTGGCATTGACGATAAGTTTTGTGTTATGATAAGATAGGTAAGGGGAATTTGTCTGCGGAATGAACAAAATGCAGAGAAAAGAAAAGGAGTGTAAACATGGACGAGGGATTTAAAAAACAGCTTGAAGAAAGCGGAGCGGATGTGGACGTTACATTAAAGCGCTTTATGGGAAATGAAGCGATATACATGAAGTTCATTTTGAAATTTCTGGATGACAAGAATTATGACGTCATCATGGACAGCCTTGACAATAAGGATTATGCAGGAGCATTTGCAGGCGCTCATTCCCTAAAAGGCGTTTCAGGAAATCTGGGGCTTAACCCTGTTTATGAGGCGTCATCACAGATTACGGAGCTTTTGCGGGACAAATCTGCGGATGAGATTGATACCGTGAAGCTGGCGGAGGTTCAGGAGCAGTTGCGGAAATCTTATTGCCGTTTTCAGGAAATTATTAAGAGCCAGACCCCATAAACTGTTTAACTTGGAATGAATCTGAATTGACATTTACATTGAAAAATGCTAATTTATATAGGAGCAGGAAATTATATCGAGTGAGGAGACGTAATGGATAAGGAGCAGATTTTAATTGTTGATGATGAAGAGGTAAACCGCGCGATACTGAGCGGGGTTTTTGCAGATGAATATGACATTCTGGAAGCTGGAAACGGAAATGAGGCTACATCTCAGCTTGAGAACAATAAAAACATTGTGCTGATTCTGCTGGATGTTGTAATGCCGGAGATGAACGGGTTCGGGGTGCTTGAATACATGAAGGAGCACGGTCTTATAGATAAGATTCCTGTCATACTCATTACCAGTGAGACAATAATCGACAGCGACGATCAGGCATATGCTTTCGGGGTTGCAGATGTTATGCACAAGCCGTTTTACCCCCACATTGTCCGCAGAAGGGGCAAAAACATTATTGAGCTGTACCAGAACAAACAGCATATGCAGAAACGCCTCGCGGAGCAGGAAAGAGAAATCAGGGAGCAGGAGAGGCAGATTCGTGAGAACAATGAATTTATGATCGATGCGCTCAGCTCCGTAGTAGAGTTCCGAAGCTTAGAGACGGGAGAACATATCAAACGAATTAAATATTTTACGAGAATCATGTTAAAGTACCTGATGAAGTATTTTCCCAAGTACGGAATCACACAGACGCAGGTTGACGAGATTGCAAGGGCATCGGCGCTGCATGATATAGGCAAGATTGGCATTCCGGATGCAATCCTCCTAAAACCCGGCAGGCTGACTACAGAAGAATTTGAGGTAATGAAAACGCATACCACCATCGGCTGTGAGATTCTTGACAAGTTCAAGGAAAGGCAGTCGGGAGACTTTTACCAGTATTGCTACGAGATTTGCCGTTATCATCATGAGAGATGGGATGGCAACGGCTATCCGGATCACCTGAAGGGGGAAGAAATCCCCATCAGCGCCCATATTGTGGCGATTGCAGATGTTTATGACGCGCTGGTTAGTCCAAGAGTCTATAAGAGCCCATATGCAAACAAGATTGCGTATGACATGATCATGAACGGTGAATGCGGTCAGTTTTCCCCCGATGTTCTTGAATGTTTTGCGCTTGCCAAGGAGGACTTCTTCAATATTGTAGAAGTAATCAAGATGTTTACCTTTTCCTAAGAAACATACAAACAGCAGGCAGCAAAAATAAACTTTTTTGCTGCCCCGTTTTTGGTTTAAAAGATTCTACATGTAAAAGATAGGGTAATCTTTAAGAGGGCTATAGATGAAACAGGTTGAAGACAACATTTTTCCAATGGAAGACGCTCTGGAAATGATTATCATGTTTGACCGGAGCGGTGAAATTTCTTATGCCAATGCATTGGCAAGACAAAAGCTGGAATATGACGACGCGCTGTGCGGACGGCACATCAGCGAGGTTTTCCCAAATACTTTCCCGGCGGGGAAGGATGTGGAGGAGGCGGAAGCTTTACCCGCAGATGAAACATGTTCTCTTGTGGCGTACCGCCAGAACCATACCTGTTTTCCGGTAGAAGCCAAGATTTTAAAGGAAACGAAAGCTCCGGAAGGCTACATATGTATGGCTAACGATGTTCTGGAAAAGGAATTCTTGAGCAGGGAGGTTGAGCGCATCCGGGAGGAGGCAGATCAGGCGGCAAAGGTCAAATCCGAATTTGTCGCAAATGTAACCCACGAGCTTCGGACTCCGGTAAACGGCATTTTAGGGAATGTGAGGGAGCTTCTTGACCGTCCTCATGACGAGGAAACCGTTAAGTCCCTGCACTTGGTAGAGCGGTGCTGCGGCGACATGAATAAGATCATAAACAGCATTTTGGACTTTTCCAAGCTGGAAGCCGGCAAATTTACCTTGGAACCGCGCAAGTTTCATTTTCGCAATATGATGGATTATGTGAAGTCCAATCATATCAACAAAATTACAGAAAAGGGATTAAACTTTTTTATGACGGTATCGCCGCAGATCCCTGAGTACATCATAGGGGACGAACTGCGCATCGTTCAGATTTTGAACAATCTGCTCTCAAATGCGCAAAAATTCACTTCTATCGGCAAGATTTCGGTGGAGGCGGTAAAGACCGCGCAGGTGAACGACAGAATTGAGCTGTATTTTATCGTGTCCGATACAGGAATCGGAATTGATAAGGCAGATACCGATAAATTGTTCCAGAGCTTTTCACAGGTGGATGCATCCATTTCCCGCAAATACGGAGGAACCGGGCTGGGGCTGAACATCAGCAAGCAGCTTGCGGAGCTTATGGGCGGAAGCATTGAGGTGGAAAGCGAAAAGAACAGGGGCAGTACATTTTCTTTTTCCATATGGGTGGAAGCCTGTGCGGAAGAGGGAGAGCAGCTTTTGGGAATCTCGGAGCCTCAGCTGACGGCGGCATCTTTTCAGGAGGAAGAGGATCTTTTGGAGGATGTCCGGGTATACGGCTCGGAGGAGAATCTTAAGAATCTTAAGCGGAATCTTTCCAAGCTGATTTTGTGCGTGGAGATGGAAAACTGGGAGAAAGCGGAGATGTTCATGGAGATTGTCCGGGAATTGACGGCGGAGGCACCTCCCGAAATCAAGCGGACCGCGTTAAGATTAAAGATGTCCATCCAAAAGGAAGATTACGACAAGACGGCGAAAGCTTTTGAAGAACTAAACAGTTTCCTGTAAGCGGAAAGGGGATACCTGCATGGCGGAGAAGAGGGATATCGGCAAAGCCAGAATCCTTATAGTAGATGACTTGGAAATGAATAGAGTGCTCTTAGAGGAGATGATCAGGGACATCGGCGGAGACCCTGTTCTGGCGGAAAGCGGCGAACAGGCATTAGAGATGGTGAATGAGCAGTGTCCGGAGCTTATTTTGACGGATATTTCCATGCCCGGCATGGACGGGTATGAGTTATGCAGGATTTTGAAACGCAAAAAAGAGACGAGAAATGTGCCGGTGATATTTATTTCGGCGTACGATGAGCCTGAGGACATCATAGAAGGCTTGTCTATGGGGGGAGAGGATTACATCACCAAACCCTTTATTCCGGAGGTGGTGCAGGCTCGTGTGGGAGTCCATTTAAGGTTGTATGAGACCAAGCGGGAACTGCTTGAAACCAACAGACGGCTTCAAATTTCCGTGAAGGAGCAGCTGCGGCAGATTGAGCAGGAAAAGAAAAATATCCTGTATGCCATGGCAAATATTGCGGCGCAGAATGCAGACTGCGAGAAGGAGCATACAGACCGGGTGGGCAGAAACTGCAGGATCCTGGCGCAGGGAATGCAGCTCTCTCCGCTTTTTGAGAATCAGATTTCTGATTCATTTATTGATACCATTGAATTGGCAGCGCCTCTGTGCGACATCGGCAACATTGGAATATCCATGGATATTCTCCGCAAAAAGGAGAATCTGACCGAGGAGGAGCGTGCGGCAATTCAGAACCATACAAATATTGGTGCAAAGCTTTTAAAAGATTTGCATGTAGGCAGCGATTATAACGATTTTATCAGCACGGCTGTTGATATAGCGAAATATCATCATGAGAACTGGGATGGAAGCGGATATCCAGACAAGCTGACAGGGAAAGATATTCCCATCGCGGCACAGATTGTCGCTGTTGCGGAAAAGTATTGTACCCTGACCGGAGAGGAGGCTCTCTCCAGAGAAGAAGCCCTGGAAGTGATGGGAAGGGAGGCAGGAATCAAATTCAATCCGAATATTTATGAGATATGTCGTAAAATATCACGTCAATTATGCTGATGAATATAGTATTTTTTTGACGGGAGGAATGAAGATTGATTACAGATGAGGAATTTAAACGAATTTCAGACCACATGAAGCAGCGCTACGGCATTGATTTAAGTCAAAAAAAGGTCATAGTGAATGGACGTCTGGAGAATTACATCAAAAGGAAAGGCTGGAATAATTTTCATGATTTCATGAATGCCGTAGAAAATGATAAGAGCGGCAATGAAGAAAAAATGCTGGTTAACTTTTTAACCACCAATCACACTTATTTTATGAGGGAATTTGAACATTTCGATTTCTTCAAGGGAACGGTGCTTCCCTGGCTGAGAGTGAAAGAAGCGCGAAACAAGGATCTGCGTATCTGGTGCGGAGCCTCATCCACCGGAGAAGAGCCTTACATGATCGCAATGGTTTTATCGGATTTCTTTGGCCTCGAAAGAGAGCAGTGGGACACCAAGGTGCTGGCAACCGATATTTCCACTAAGGCATTGCAGCAGGCAATGTCAGGAATTTACACTGCGGATCAGGTAAATAAGATGCCTGAGCAGTGGAGAAGACACTTTTTTAAATCTGTTCCGGGCGGACAGTTTCAAGTCAAGGATGAATTGAAAAAGGAAGTGATTTTCAGACAGTTTAATTTAATGGATCCATTTCCATTCAAGAAAAAAATGCACGTTGTCTTTTTACGAAACGTTATGATATATTTTGATGATCCGACTAAGCAGGAGCTGGTTCAGAAGGTGTATGACTTTATGGAACCGGGAGGTTATCTGTTTATAGGGACGACGGAAACAATTGACAGGAGCACAACACCCTTCCAAATCGTCAAGCCGTCGATTTTCCGTAAGAGAGAGAGGTAAAAACAGGGTATGGTACCGATTAAAGTTTTGGTAGTAGAGGATTCCATTGTATTCCGTGAGCTGCTTGTCCAGAATCTGGCAAAAGACCCGGCAATACAGGTAGTGGCAACAGCAAAGGATCCATTTGAAGCACGGGATCTTATTTTGAAACACCATCCGGATGTGATGACATTGGATGTGGAGCTTCCGAGAATGAGCGGGATTGATTTCTTACGGAAGCTGATTCCTCAATATCCGCTTCCGGTAGTGGTAATCAGTTCCTTAAGCGATAAGGTGTTTGATGCGATGAATGCGGGAGCTGTGGATTTTGTTGCAAAGCCGGCGGTGTCCAGCAGGACGCAGCTTGAGGATTTTATCCGGAACGAGCTTTTGGTCAAAGTAAAGATTGCTTCCACGGCAAAGATCAGCAACATCAAGAAGACGGTGGTCAAGCAGCAGCAGGAGGAGCAGCATCTGGCAAACGCCAGAAGCAATCTTATCGTGGCAATCGGCGCCTCCACAGGCGGCACGGAAGCGATTTTTTCCGTAGTAAAGGATTTTGGGACAGATATACCGGGAATTGTCTGCGTACAGCATATGCCTCCCAAATTTACGGAGATGTATGCAAAGAGGCTGAATGATCAGTGCCGTATTCAGGTTAAGGAAGCAGAGACAGGAGACCGGGTGCGTCCCGGGCATATGCTGATTGCGCCGGGCGGCGACCGGCATATGAGACTGGTTAAAGTAAATGGAGCCTATCAGGTAGAGGTTAAGGCGGGATCGCGGGTAAACGGTCATTGTCCTTCCGTGGATGTGCTGTTTGATTCCGTTGCGCAGGTTGCAAAGTCTGACGCGCTGGGAATCATCTTGACAGGCATGGGCGGTGACGGCGCTAAGGGGCTGTTAAACATGAGGAAAGCGGGAGCAAGGACCATTGGACAGGATGAATCCACCTGTGTGGTATACGGAATGCCCAAGGTTGCTTATGATCTGGGAGCAGTGGAGTACCAGGATAAATTGGGAGATATTGCAAAGAGAACATATGCATTGCTTAATAAAATGTAAAGGAGAAAAGGTATGAAAATTCTTTTGGCAGAAGACGATTTCGCAACAAGAAAGTTTATGATGAACTTTCTGTCAAAGTATGGTGAATGCGACGTGACTGTTGACGGCATGGAAGCAGTGGACGCATTTATGATGGCTTTGGAAGACGGGGAACCTTATGATTTGGTATGTCTTGATATCATGATGCCGGTCATGGACGGATACCAGTCACTGGTAGGTATCCGCAATCTGGAAAAGGAAAGAAATATTCCGGAGGATCAGGCGGTAAAAGTGATTATGACCACTGCCTTAAATGAGGAAAGAAACGTTAAAATGGCTTTTGAATTGGGCTGCACGATTTATTCCGGTAAGCCCATTGATCAGGAAAGGTTTGAGCAGGCGCTTAAAAAGCTGAATCTGATCTAAAAAGAAAATTAAGAATACAGGAAAGGAGAAGAATATGGCTGAAGAATTTAGCACAGACGGCATGCTTGATATGTATTTGTTCGAGAATGAACAGCTCTTAGAGCAGCTTCAAGAAAGAGTTCTTGAGCAAAAAGATGCAGAATGTTTTGATGAAGACAGCATCAACGAAATATTCAGAACGATGCATACGATCAAAGGCTCTTCCGGTATTATGATGTTTGATAATATAACGGCGGTGTCACATAAGCTTGAAGATGTGTTCTACTATCTCAGGGAATCACATCCGGGGAATGTGCCGCATCTGGAACTGGTTGAGCATGTGCTGTCAGTGGAGGATTTCATTTCAAGCGAATTAGAAAAAATTCGAAATGGAGATCCGGCAGATGGTGATTCCAGTGAAATCATCAAAGACCTCGATAAATTTCTTGAGGCGATTAAAAGCGGCGGAGCCGGGAAGGGGGCTGAGGAGCCTCCTGAGAACGTGCATGTGGAGCCGAAGCATTTTTATATTGCACCGGTAGCTACAAGCGCCAGCCGTTTTTATAAGATTTACCTTACCTTTTTTCCGGAAACGGAAATGGCAAATGTCCACGCTTACAAAACCGTATATGCTCTTAAGGAGGTAGCGGAAGATATTCTCTATTCTCCCGAGGACATCATTTCAGATCCAAGTATTGCAGATACGATTGTGGAAGAGGGCTTCCGGATTCTCCTTCAAGCCCAGTGCTCCGAGGAAGAAATACGCAATATCATCGGCGTAGGCTACGACATCAAAACAGTAGATATTTTTGAATGTAAAGCCGAGGAATTTCTGCAGGGGTTTGACTTTGGCGACCAGGAGGAGCACGAGGTCATCGACTTAGACTCCAGCGTGGAGGAAATCGATTTAAAAGCTCAGGAAAAGACTGCCGACAAGGAAGAGGAAGGCGAGAAGCCGAAGGCAGAGGAAAAGAAGCCTGAGCGTAAGATTGCACCTGGTGATTTCGTAATCAAATCCAGAGAGCCGGGTAAGCAGAAGAAGCTTGCCAAGGACAAGAGTAAGGGTGAGAAAAACGCTTTCATCAGTGTAAATGTCAAGAAGATGGATCAGCTTATGGATCTGATCGGCGAGCTGGTTATTGCAGAATCAGTAGTGCTGCAAAATCCTGATTTGAAGGTTCCGGGGCTTAATCTTGACCGCTTCAACAAGTCGGCGGGACAGCTGTCCAAGATTTCCACGGACTTACAGGATGTAATCATGTCCATGCGGATGGTATCGCTGTCAAATACCTTCCAGAAGATGAACCGTATCGTATTCGATGTATCCAGAAAACTTGGAAAAGACATTGAATTTGAGATGATTGGTGAGCAGACGGAGGTTGATAAGAACATTATCGAAAAGATCTCTGACCCGCTGATGCATATCGTAAGAAATGCAGTTGACCATGGAATCGAAGAGAAGGCGGAACGGTTAGAAAGCGGCAAAAGCGAGAAAGGAAAGGTTACTCTTTCCGCAAAGACGGAAGCCGGAAAGGTATGGATCAGCGTCACCGACGACGGAGCGGGTCTTGACAGAACAAAAATTCTTGCAAAAGCAAGAAAACAGGGGATACTGGATGATAATAAACCGGATGCAGCCTATACGGATAAAGAGGTATTTCAGTTAATTACTTTACCGGGCTTTTCAACGAACGAGCAGGTTACGGAATATTCAGGGCGCGGGGTCGGCATGGATGTGGTAGTTCAGAACATTCAGTCCATCGGCGGTACACTGGATATCGACAGTAAGGCAGGAATGGGCAGTACCATGAGCCTTAAGATTCCTCTTACGCTTGCAATCATTGACGGTATTGTCATGGAGACAGGAAATTCTTCCTTTGTACTGGAAACAGGTGCTATTAAAGAGTTTGTCCGCGTGAAAGAAGACATGATGATCTACGAGCCTAACGGCGATGAATACATCATGATCCGCGGCGAATGCTATCCTGTTCTCAGACTGGGAAAATGGTACAAACTGGAGCAATATTGCGAGTCGGTTGAAGACGGAGTTATGCTGATTCTTGAAGTGGAGAATCAGAGAGTATGTCTTTTAGTCGATAAACTGATCGGAGAACAGGAAATTGTTGTGAAGCCGATTCCTTCCTATATTAAAAAGGTAAAAGGTTTGTCTGGCTGTACACAGCTTGGAGATGGAAGTATTGCTTTGATCCTTGATGCAGCGGGATTAATGGAATAAAATTATAGAAAGGAACGGTAACTATATGGATGGGATAAACGAATTGAACAGACTGGCGTCAGACCCCTATTCGGAAGATGAAAGCAACGAAAAGGGTAAATACATGACCTTCAAGTCAGGCAATGAGTATTTTGGGTTAGCTATTCAATATGTAAATGAAATCATTCAGATGCAGGAAATCACAGCAATACCTGAAACAGAAGATTACATCAAAGGTCTTATTAATCTGCGCGGAAAGGTCGTCCCCGTTATTGATGTGAGGCTGCGCTTCAAGCAGGAACCGCAGGAGTATAATGATCGAACCTGTATCATTGTCATCAATGTAAAATCAGCGGTAGTAGGGTTGATCATTGAGAAAATTGCAGAGGTGGTTGAAATCAATGAAGACAATATACTTCCGCCTCCCAAAATCGGTCATGCAGAACGGGCACAGAACAAATATGTCTACGGCATTGGCAAGGTAGGAAATTCCGTAAAATTACTGCTTGACCCTGATAAGCTTCTTAATGATGAGGACTTATCTGTGGCAGAGCAGGCAAATGATATTAATATGGATGAAGAAGGAGAGGAATAGTTATGAAAGACATGAAGATTAAAACAAAGATGATTATAGGGTTCGCAGTCCCTATTATCCTCACAATCATTAACGTAGCAGTGGGGATGACGTCCGTGCGCACAATCACAAATGCTACAAAGACGATGCAGTCAGACATGTTTGCTGGAGCTCAGGATACATTGACGCAGCTCGGCGCAGATCAGGAGAAGGCAAATGCCTTTATCGACAGCATTAATGCTGTAGTAGCAGATGATATGGAAACGATTGAGAGAACAGCTGCCGTATCCAATTATGTGAGCTTCGCAATGATCATTTTCTCTGTTATTGTTTCTGTGATTATTGCTTTATCATTGATTAAGATTATCAACAAGTCTGTCAACCAGTTGTCCAAAGCCGCCAAGGATATTGCCATGGGGCGTGTGGATATTGAGCTGGTGAAGTTCCATGACGATGAGTTCGGCGAACTGGTAGACAGCTTCACGGAAGTAATCAACAACACCAAGTATCAGGCAAACGTTGCGGATGAGGTAGCCAGCGGTAATCTTACCGTTCAGGTTGAGCCTAAGTCCAGCGAGGATACATTGGGCAACGCATTAAAGAAACTGGTTGAAGACAATCTTCACGCTTTATCCAATATCAGCGATGCAGGTTCTCAGGTAACAGTAAGCTCCTCACAGGTTGCAAGTGCAAGCCAGGCATTGGCACAAGGTTCCACCGAGCAGGCAAGCGCAATCCAAGAGATTACGGCATCTATCGATGAAATCGCAGAGAAGACCAAAGGCAATGCAGAGGAAGCTAACTCCGCGGCAAGCTTAGTAGCACGTGCAATTGCAGATGTAAAGCAGGGCAACAAGCAGATGCAGGATATGATGACTGCTATGCAGGATATTAACAAATCCTCAGAGAGCATTTCCAAGATTATTAAGACGATCGATGACATTGCATTCCAGACCAATATTCTTGCACTGAATGCGGCAGTTGAGGCTGCAAGAGCAGGCGAGGCAGGAAAGGGATTCGCAGTTGTTGCAGAAGAGGTTAGAAGCCTTGCGGCTAAGAGTGCGGCTGCATCCGGTGAGACAGCAGAATTGATCGAAGAGTCTATTGAGAATGTAAATACAGGTTCCAAGATTGCCGATGATACGGCAAGGGCTATGGAAGAAATCGCAAGAGTTGTACAGGAGAGCGAGACAATCATCAACAGTATTGCAGAATCTTCCAATTATCAGGCAACCGCAGTAGCACAGATCGAGCAGGCAATCACACAGGTATCACAGGTTGTACAGACAAACTCTGCAACCAGCCAGCAGTGTGCGGCAGCCAGCGAAGAGCTGTCCAACCAGGCATCCAGAATGAGAGAGATGCTCTCCATTTACAACCTTGGATCAGGCAGTTCAGGTTCATTTAAAAGTTCCTCCTACCAGGGTTCTTCTGCAAATGCAAACGAGCAGGTTATTTCTCTGGGAGACGGGTTTGATAAGTATTGATCAGGAAATGTCAATTGAAACAGAGAATGACAGTTTGACAAATTGCCAATAAGAAAGGCGCAGGAATCAGTTTCCTGCGCCTTTTAAAATATGAGAAATTGTATTCAGTAACAGAGGAAGGTCAATGGGCTTGGTCAAATGGTCATTCATTCCGCAGTCTAAGGACATCCGTTTATCGCTCTCAAATGCATTGGCAGATAAGGCAATAATGGGAATCTGTGAAAGAGCAGGATCGTCCAGCTTTCGGATTGTCCTTGCCGCCTCGTATCCGTTCATCACAGGCATTTGAATATCCATCAGAACCAAGGAAAAATAGCCCGGTACGGAGTGAGCCAGTTTGTCAACGGCAATGCTCCCGTCAGAAGCAGTCTCAATCAGAAAACCGACGCCCTGAAGAATTTCCGACTCGATTTCCAGATTAATCTCATTATCCTCCACCAGCAGAATCCGTTTACCCGGCAGATCCGCGTAGGAAATATCGGAAGAAACACTGTCTGCACGAGAGCTCGAAGCGGTATGTATGCGGAGCCGGAGCGTGACCGTAAACAGACTTCCCTGATTGACCGTGCTGGTGACTTCAATGTCCCCGCCCATCCGGTTGGCAATGTTCTTGGCAATGGTAAGCCCTAAACCGGCTCCCATCACATGACTGTGAGTGGTATCCTTTTCCCGTTCAAAGGGTTCAAAAATATGCTCGATAAACTCTTTGCTGATTCCAATGCCGTTATCCTGAATCAAAAACTGATAGACAGAATATTCCTCCGTGGGTTCCTCCACTTCTTTAACGCTGAGACTGACCTTTCCATCGTTTTTGGTGTACTTGATGGCATTGTTTGTCAGGTATTTGAGAAGCTGATGGAGCTTGTCCGGGTCGCTGTAAACCTCCGGATGCTTTAATTCCGTACAGCCAAGGGTAAATTCGATATTCTTATCAACCGTCTTGGAGTAAAGGGAATCGTAAATGTCCTGAGCAATATCTGCCAGATTGCACTTAATCTCCATCAGCTGGTTGTCGTTGGATTCTGCCCATGCAATTTCCAGAACCTTTTCAATCAGATCCAAAAGCTGATGGCTGGACTCGTCAATCCGGTTAAGATAATATTTGATAAGCTTCTCATCGCCGATATTTTTTTGAGCAAGAGCAGTGAAACCGAAAATCGCATTTAAGGGCGTCCGCATGTCATGAGACATATTAGATAAAAATGTGTTCTTGGCAACAATCGCCACATTCGCGCGGTTTAATGCATCCTCCAAAATCTGTTTCTGCTCCATCTCCTGAAGCACTTCCTCATCAATCCGGCGGCTTCCCATGACAATCTGGGAAATATGATCCCCATTGCCCACATTGACAATTCGGAGCTGCAGCAGCTGCATGCCGTTTCCGTCGGAAATTCGGTAGTTTACATAATATGTCTTGTGGGATAACAGCTTCTCACGGATGTACGCCGGTGCAGTGGTATTTAAGACACGCTGGCGGTCATCAGAATGCACCCATGTGTTGACATAGTTGGAAAGAAACCATAAAAAGTCGCACGCCTTGTATTCATAGTTAAATTGAGGCTTAATCCGCGGGCTGAGGCGGTAGGGAAGGATCTTATTCTCATCCAAATCAACATAAAGGATGGATTCGTAGTTTATGCTGAGCCCCTCGATCACCTCAAGACGGCGGAGATACTCCTGATTGATCAGCTGTTTTTCTTTGTCATATTCGATGATGATATTTTGAAGCTTTTGGGTTTCCTGCTGTTGGGCGCTTAACAGGGCTTTGCGCTCTACCTGCTGGCGGCGGCGTTTCTCGGTGGCGTCTCCGATAAAAACATAAAAGATGCCGCCGGTGGTATTCCCCTGAATAAAATGACCGTAGTCTTCCACCCATCCGATGGAACCGTCCTTGCGGATAATCCGATACTCCACATAATCAAAATCATACTGGCTGGCAGAGATTTGTTCCCAGATGCTCTCTTCCACCCGGTCAAGGTCATCCGGATGCACAATTCCACGAAAAGAATTTTGAGTCAGCTCCTGAAATTCCTCAAAAGTATCGCAGTTAAATATCCGAAACAGCGCTTTATTGGCGTAGACAATCTTTTCGCCCCGGTCCGCATGGTAAATCAAAAATCCGCCCGGCATCTCGTCCATAAATTTGACAATCTCAAAGGCTGTTTCCATGCTGTGGGAATAAGGCTCTTCCTGACGCTTTTTTTCAATCAGGCTGACAAGGTCTAACCCATCGTTCTCCGGAAGTTCTAACAAAGTCAGAATATCTTCAAATAAATTGTGTCTGGTATATTGGTCGTCCATAAAGATACTTCCCCTGCTTTTTTCTAAAATTTTATCACAAAACATGCTAATCATAAAGAAAAAATTTTTCCGTATAATGTAAAAAAATGAAGAAGAGAAAAATGGAAAATCAAAAACTGGAAAATTTATTAAATCTTGCATTAGAAATATCGGAAAATGAAAGAGAACGCTCCGGACAGCTCGGGGTGGGATTCGATGAAAGAAACCGGAGCTGGGAGCTGATTGTGAAATATCACGGTGATATTTCCAGACTTCAAAGCGGAGTGATTTCGGTGGAAGAGCTGATTGCCGGATATGCAATTGTGACAATCCCCGAAAGCCTCATTGAGACCTTTACCCTGCTTGATGAAGTGGAGTACGTGGAGAAGCCCAAACGCCTGTATGCCTCCACCCTTTTTGGGAAGCAGGCTTCCTGTATCCTGCCTGTGACCATCCGGGAACCTTTTCTTACAGGGAGCGGAACTTTGATTGCCGTAATCGACTCTGGCATTGACTTTCAAAGCGTGGAATTTCGGAACAGAACAGGCAGCACCCGTATCAGGTATCTCTGGGATCAGACGCTCGCGCCGGAGCGGGTAAACGCGCAGCTCCCTGAAGGATATGAGGAGTTTGCCGGGCAGGCGGCTCCGCCGGAAGGCTTTCAAACAGGGGTGGAATTTGCTGAGGACAGGATTAACGCCGCCATAAACAGCCCGGTGCCGGAGCGCATTGTTCCCAGCGTTGACACCTCCGGGCACGGCACGGCGGTTGCATCGATTGCCGCCGGAAGCGGGTTCCTATCTGAGGGGCAGTATCAGGGCGTCGCACCGGAGAGTGAACTTTTGATTGTGAAAATGGGAACTCCCGCGCCGGATTCTTTTCCCAAAACTACAGAGTTAATGCGGGCAGTCACCTATGCGGTGAAAAAGGCTGTGGAGCTGGAACGGCCGCTTGCGGTTAACTTAAGCTTCGGAAATACGTATGGTTCCCACGATGGCACGTCTCTGGTGGAGCGGTTTTTGGATAATGCGGCGGAAATCGGCAGAACCGTAATCTGTGTGGGGAGCGGAAACGAGGGGGCGGCAGGAGGGCACAGTGCGGGAAGCTTTGGCAGAGTTGAAAGCCCCTCCACAGCGCAGAGAATTGAACTGAGCGTGGACAGATACCAGCTTGCCTTTGGAGTGCAGCTTTGGAAGGACTATTCAGACCAGTTTGATATTGAGGTGATTTCGCCCGGGGGAGAAAGCCTCAGATTCAGTGACCGCCAGACCGGAGGCGCTAGCTATCGGATTGAGGATACGCAGATTTTGCTGTATGTGGGGGAGCCCTCCCCCTATTCGGTGAAGCAGGAAATTTATTTTGATTTACTCCCTGCGGTGAATTATGTAAACCAAGGCATCTGGACATTCCTGTTAACGCCAATCCGGACGGTAACAGGCGGATATGACTTTTATCTGCCGTCGAGTAATGTGCTGAATGCCGGGACACGGTTTATCACGCCCACGCCGGAAAAGACCCTTACAATCCCTTCCACCGCCTCCAAGGTAATCACGGTGGGGGCGTACAATGCGCAGCTGGAGGCGTATGCGGATTTTTCGGGGAGGGGTTATCCGGTACAGGGCGCCTTTACGGAGAGGATTTTGACAAGGGAGATAAAGCCGGACTTGGCAGCGCCGGGAACGGGGATTTATGCCGTGGGTCCGAACAACAGCTTTGTGCAGGTGTCCGGAACTTCCTTTGCAACTCCGTTTGTCACCGGAAGCGCGGCGCTTATGATGGAGTGGGGGATCGTGCGGGGAAATGACATTTTTTTGTATGGGGCAAAAGTGAAGGCCTATCTGCGGAGCGGAGCGAAGACGCTGAGAGGGGAGAGGGAGGTGCCTAACGATAAAACAGGGTATGGGGCGCTTTGTGTCGAAAATAGTATTCCTTTGTAAAAGTGAGCAGATTTATGCTTTAATAATCACTTTATTCGTCATGAAAGTGATGAATAAAGTGATTATTATATGTTGATTAAAATAATATAAAAGTATATACTGTATATGGAAAGAGGTGCTGGTATGAATCTGGGAATGGAAACAGAGCTGGTTGAATTTAAAAAAACGACCGGTGAATTGAAAGAAGGCATTGTTTCATTAGCGTCTATGCTGAATAAAAACGGAAAAGGCACATTGTATTTTGGAGTAAGGAATGATGGTGAAATCTTAGGGCAGCAGATAGGAGATCGTACATTGCGTGAAATATCTCAAGGGATTGCCAATGCAATTAAACCTCAGATTATCCCGACGATTATTATGGAACTGTGTGATGATAAAAATGTAATAAAAGTCACCGCGGAAGGAGAAGAAAAACCTTATTCGGCATATGGAAAATACTACATGAGATCAGCAGACGAGGATAGGGAAATATCACCGGGGCAATTGCGGAATCTAATGTTGAGTGTTTCGGATTCTATTGTAAATATTGAGGCGAATAATCAGGAGCTGAGTTTTGACCAATTAAAAATGTTATATGCAGGGAATAATCTTACACTTCGGGAGAATACCTTTGAGCAGAATCTAAATCTTCTGACGCGTGACGGAACTTACAATTTAATGGCGGCTGTTCTGGCAGATGTTAATAGTTATTCTATTAAAGTTGCGGTATTTCGCGGCGTAGACAAGACGGATTTAATCAAGCGGAACGAATATGGTTATAAGTGTATGCTTGTAGCTGTAAAGCAGGTGCTGGACTACATGGAAGCGTTGAACGATACTGTAGTGGATGTAGGCGGCAGCCTTAGAAAAGAAAGTAAACTGTTTGATTTTCCATGCTTCAGGGAAGCATGGTTGAACGCCTGCCTGCATAATCGTTGGTCAAGGCAGACACCGCCTGCAGTGTATATGTATGAAGACCGCATTGAGGTTATATCAGTAGGGGGATTACCGGCCGGGCTTACCTTGGACGAATTTTATGAAGGAAAAAGCAAACCTGTAAATCTTGAGCTTCAGCAGATTATGGTTCAGCTGGATTATATAGAGCAGACTGGGCATGGAGTACCATTGATTGTATCCCGCTATGGAAAAGAAGTATTTGATATAACAGAAAATTTTATTACGGTGACCATACCGTTAAATAAAGATAAAGCAATGGAAAAGAATACACAAAAGATGAATGTGTATGTACCAGATAAATATGATAACAATATATTAAGTTTAATGAAAGAGAATGGAAATATTACGGTGCATGAGATTAGCGTACAAATTGGGCTTGGAATGACAACGGTTACAAAACATATCCGACTTTTAAGAGAGAAAGGCATTATAGAAAGAAGAGGTTCTAAAAAAAGTGGACAATGGATAGTGAAAAAGGAAAGTTTATAGCTTTTGGATTTTTATATACGGTAAATTGTGTTAGTCCTTACTTGACAGCAGGGTACGGTCAAAAAGCGAAAGCATATCTGCGGAGCAAAGACGCTGAGAGGGGAGAGGGAGGTGCCTAATGATAAAATAGTAGTGCCTGTTGAATGGAAAATCATTTAGTGATATAATCACATTACCTAAAAATGTGTCATACACAAAAATAAGGAGCGGAGGCATGGAGATTAAAAGAGACTACTACCTTGAACAGTTAAAGATAAGAAAAGATAATGGAATGATCAAAATCATTACAGGAATCAGAAGATGCGGAAAATCTTTCCTGTTATTTGTGCTATATAAGAAATACTTATTGGAAAATGGCGTAGATAGTAGTCACATCATTGAGATAGCATTAGATGGAATTGAAAATGAGGAACTGAGAGATCCAAAAAGATGTTATCAGTATATCAAGAATGTAATGAAGGACGAAGGAAAATACTATTTGCTTTTGGATGAAGTGCAGTTTATGCC
>JAMPGL010000028.1 GCA_023663945.1 Lachnospiraceae bacterium
CCTGTTTTCTTTGTCCGAAGCGAAGCAAGTTTGAAAACAGGGGGCTTATATCATCTCTGAGAGCGGATTTTTAGATTTTCTCCAAAAAATTTATCGCACAAGCATTGTTTTAATCGAGATATTCCGCTCAATGTCTTTAATCTCTTTACCACATTAAACCGGAATTTCATCGCTCATTATCCCCCCTCAGCACCCTCCTCCCACCGCACCGTATCCCCTTTTTGCAGTTCCTTATCCGCAGACAATATAATCTTACTGTCCCGGTCCACGGCTCCCTCATCAATCGCCGCCCAATTATCATTTTTGTCAAGAACTTTAACATTCACCTCATCCACGTAATATTCCCTGCCTAAGATTCCCTCCCTCTCCTTTAACAGATAAACGGAGTCCGTCTTTTCCTTTGCATGCAATGCTGTAAGGGGAATGCAAAGCTTGTACTTTTCTCCGGTTTCCGTGCGGGTTACGGTGCCGGACATTCCCGGTATTCCCGTTCCTTCCGGAAGGTTAACCAGTACCTCATATTTTTCCGGATCATTTCTGCTCTCCGCAAGATAGTCCACTTCCTTTTCCAATTCACCGCTTTCCCCTTCCACTTTCACTGAAATCTCATCTCCCAGACTAATATACTTTTTCTCCTCCTTGTCTAACAGCACCTTAAGCTGGCAGGGAAGGCTTTCATCTGAAATCAAGAGCACAGCCGTATCCGGAATCCGGTCTCCCACCCCTGCCATAATTTCCGTGACAACGCCGGCAAAAGGCGCCCGCACCACTCCCTGTCCATCCTTAATCTGTTGGAAGGTGCTTAGTTCCGCGGAAAGACTGGATTTTTCCAGCTTTGCCACATCAAGGTCTGAAGCCGACTCCTCCGGAAGAAGCATGTCTTCCACTTTCCTGCCCGCCTGCTTCACCGCCTCGTCCCTCTCTGCCTTGGCGTCCGCCTCCCCGTAAGCCGCGCTTTGCAATGCACTCTTTAAGGCTTTCTCCTCTTCACTGCCCTCCCCATAGCTTCCGCCCTCTTCCTCCAAATCCTGCTCGGCGTGGACATAGCTTTCCAAGGCACGTCCCACCTGAGTATCCTGAATGCGCGCCGTGGTATCATAGTCCTCTCTGGCACGGGCAAGCTCCAGCTCCTTTTTTTGCCGGGCAAGCTCCTGATTTTCCAATATCGTATTAATTTGGAGAGAAAGCTTGGAGATCTCATTCTCCTTTTCCTCTATCCGCTCTTCCAAATCTTCCAAATCGATAGAAAAAAGCACATCTCCCTCTTCCATCCGGTCTCCTGCATGAACCGGCATCGCATTAATCCGAAGCCCCGGCAGATAAGTGACCGGACGCTCGCCTCCGGCGGCCACGATTCCCTCTGCCTCTACCGTGTGCTCCACATATTTGGATTCCGGCAGACAGGTTGTTACCAGCGGAAGCCGATAGGCATAAATGCTTTTTGACACTATGGTGCAGACCAGCATTAAGCTCAAGAATACCCCTAATCCAATCACCGCTTTTTTCATCCCTTCTTCACTCCTTTTGAAATATTAATTTCCTTTTGAAACGTTAATCTCCTTTTGAAACGTTAATTTCCTTTTAAAAAGTTAATCTATTTGAAAAGAATTTTACTCCTTCAACCCCGAATAAATGATCCCCTGCTCCAGATAATCCTGTCCCATCACAAACACAAAGACCGCCGGTATCAGCGTAATCACGCTTGCACAAAAGGCAAAACCCGCCTGTCCCCAAGTGATCTCCGGCAAATATAGCGAAAGCGGCCAAAGCGCCTTATCTTCCAAAAAAGCCATAGGCTGTTCCATCAGATTCCAATATTCCAGAAATCCCAGAACCACAGCGGAGAGAAGCCCGCTTTTTCCGAGCGGCAGCCCCAGACGGCAAAAGATTGTCAGCTCCCCTGCTCCATCTATCCGCGCCGCCTCCAAGAGCTGAGGCGGAATCCCCCGAAATCCGCCATAAGATAAAAACACTGGAAAGGTAGAAAACACCGCCGGAAGGATAATCGCCTGATGGCTGTTTAGCAGGGATAACTTATTTAAAATCAGATAACTTGAAAGCATGGTCACCTGAAAAGGCAGAAGCATCAGCACTACATAAAGCGCAAACAACAGCCTGCTTCCTTTTACCGGATATACGGCAAATCCCCACGCCGCCGGGACTGCCAGAAGGAGCTGTCCCGCTAGGACGCACAGAACCAGTTTCATGGAGTTCCAGAACAGCACAAAAAACTGCGGCGTTTCAAACAACAGCTTTCCATAATTTTGAAAGGAAGGAAAATCCGGAAGCAGTTTCCAGCTTATAAACTTACTTCCATCCGTAAATACCGAAGTCAGATACCCATTTAATTCCAAAGTATCCATCAGGGAACCGGACAACAAAATAAGTACCGGCAATATCACCAACAGCAACGGAAGCAAAAGTAAGACAATTGCTCCTGCCTTTTTCAAACATCTGCCTGCAATCATTGAGTATTTACCCAGCATTCCGCCTCCCTGAAGTCTCATTTCTTCTGTCTTCATTTTCCTTCTCAACCTTCCCTGCTTTCCCTTTTCCCTAAACCGCATCTTTATCCCACAACCTCTGCAGTCCCAAAATTGCAATCAGCAGTACTCCTCCGGTGCACACCGCTGCCGCCGCCATTTTATCCAGCTCCAAGTTGACAAACCAATTGTTAAAAAGATGCTGCAACAGATAGATGCTTTTATCCGGATACGCGCCAGCAGTGAGATACGCCTCCCGGTATATTTTAAAGGAGTTTAAAAAGGACAAGATTACAATCGTGTAAAGGCTTCCTTTTAGGCAGGGGAGCACAATGTAACGCAGGCTTTTCCATTTCCCCGCGCCGTCCACCCTTGCCGCTTCCAAAAGCTCCGCCGGAATCCCCATGAGCCCTGCCAGCCAGAGCACCACCGTGTATCCCATGTTTTTCCAGATATAGCTTCCCACCAGCACCCAAAAGGCGGCCGACGTCCCCAGATAATCCTTATGTACTTCCCCCCACATCCCGCTCCACTGACCCAGCCGGGTAAGAAGCAGATTGAGAAATCCCTGCTTATAAAAGACTATTTTCCAGACCATCACAATGGTTGCCGTAGGCATAGCAAGCGGAAATAAATAAATGGACTTCACCCACCTTTTATTTTTAAGCGTATTTAATAACAGCGCCGTCACAAAGCCCGTCAACACCAACAGAGGAATGCCCGCCAGTGTAAATTTCACCGTATTTCCCACCGCCAGCATAAACGCCTGATTTTGAAAAATTGTCCGGTAATTCTTAAGCCCGTTAAACTGCCCCGTCACCGCCGTGGTAAAGGAACGCCGCACCACATCTCCAAAGGGAAGCAGTACAAAAATCACAATTCCCACAAATCCGGGGAAAACAAATAAATAAAAAAATTTCCGTCTTTTCTTTAACATTGCCTTTTCCTCTTATTCATGCAGGCATGACTTTGACTCGTTACTCGCTGAAATAAATGGAAAGCTGTTGTCTGACTGCTTCCAGCGTCTGTTCCAGACTCTGCTCCTCCTGCACGTATTTTTCTCCCGCTTCAAACACTGTCTTCTCCAAAACAATGTCTTCAATATAAGGAGTGTCCGCCGATTCCATCCAGCTTCTAAAGGTATTCATTTCTTTTTCTGTCGCTATAAAGACAGTGAAATGCGTTTCCCTTCCGTCCTCGTCGATAACAGCCTGCATCCCGTATTCTCCGTCTTCACTTACATACTTTTCTTCCGGCTTAAAGGATTCTTCCAAGGCTTCCTTATTAATCACATAGCTTCCCAGCGCAGTCTGAATTTCTTTTCCCAAAAATACCCTGAAAAATTCTTCTGCCCGCTCTCCCTTCTCGGTCGCCGCATTGATTCCCAGTATAGTTGCCGGAATATATACGTTTTCACACAATCCTTTTACCGGAGTAAACACCGCATCCTCAAAGCCCTTGTTCTTTGCAGTCGAAGCAAGCTCCCAATATCCATACGGATAAGATGTTATCCCCATGGAAAATTGCAGATAATCTCCCACAAAATAAATCTCATTGCTGGTATACCAGGTAATGTCATACAGCCAGTCTTCGCCGTATTCCCTGACATAATATTCCTCATCCAGTAAGTGCTCCGTAATACTCTTTTCATTTAATCCGTCCATCTGGGCATCGTAAATTCTCTTCATTTGCGTGAGAAACTCCCCAATTGCTTCTACGTTGATTTCCCCACTGTCATTTTTCCATGCCGGTGCCGAAATTGGTGCAAAAGACTTCATAATCTTCTTTGCATTACACTGATAAAGAATGTCCTTTCCCGGATTATCTTCCCTGATTCGGCAGATTTCGTCAGCTATGGATTCAAGGTCTTTCATCCCTGAAATATATTCTCCCCTGCCAAGCGCCACCGGAAGATAAACGATCGCGGGAACCATGTAAACCTTTCCGTCCTTCGCCATATTTTGATAAATATTTTCATATAAATCCTCTTCCCTGCCGATTTCAGCCATCAGGTCAGTAAGGTCAAGAAGCAGTCCCTTTTCCATATAAGAATCCATCGGCAGTCCGTCCAGCATCAGCACATCCGGTCCTTCCCCCGCCATAATCCGGGTATTTAAATTTTTCAGCGCATCCTCTCTGGTGACTGCATCTTCCTGCGCCATACCGATTTCATACTCCACATAAACCTCGGGGTGATTGAACTGATATAGGGAAATTGCCGTGCGGACGCTGTAACTGTCTTTCAGGCTGTATACCTTCAAGCTTTCCTCCGGAACGGACGGCATATCCGGGTCATAAGTAAAACGCACCAGCTTTCCGGCGCTGGAAACTGCCAAAAACTCCCCGTTTTCCAGCGCAGTCATATTTTTTAGGCTGTATAAAGGGCTTCCCAGTCTGGACAGGCTTCCGTCAATCAACTGCTCCATCTTGTTTTCTTCCAGTAAATAGCGGTGCAGTCCCTTATCGCCTGCCAGATAAAGCTCCCCCTCTTTTCCCGGAAAAAGATAAAGGTCATACCAGCTTCCTCCGTTAAATCCTCTGTCCTGATAATTCTCTTTTATAAAAGAAGCAAACTCCTCCGCTTCCACAGCCTCCCCCTTTTCCATATCATAAAGGAGCGGTGCCGCAAAGTCGTATCCGTCTACAATCATCAGATTCCCCTGAAACTGCACCAGCTCAGGTCTGCCCTCCGCCGTGAGAAACAGCTTCCCTCTGCCGTCCTTATCGATTTCGTATATTTTATCCCCTAATGTCGTCACAAAGGTTCTACCGGAGTCCGAAAACCAAATGGCGGAAGGGTACATCTCATCTTCCGAAAGAGATAATTCTACGGGAATTTCGGTGCCGTCCGGGCTTATCAGCATACATTCCGGGCTGAAGGAATCAAACACGGAAGCCTCTTCCTCATTTTCTTCCTGCTCATTGCCTGTTTCCTGCCCACCGCTTTCCATTGAATTGTCACTTTGCTCCTGCCTGTCACTTTCTATCAAACTGTCACTTTGCTCCTGCTCATTGCTTTCCCCACTGTAATCATTAAAAATAACGCCGAGCGTCCCATCCGGCGCCATCTGAATATCCATAAAATAGGCACTGTTCATCTTCTCATCAAGCCAAGGATTTTTCATATTCTCCCATGTTTCCCCCTGATCCGTTGATTCCCAGATTCCCGTGGTTTCATCGGTGATGATAAGCCTTCCGTCAGAAAACCTTCTCATTCCGCTTACAATCTCTAAATCGTCAGTCAAATCAATTTCCCTTTCCGCGTAACGCCCCATTCCGGCATTCTCTTTCTCTGTGCCCTGAGCATCCTCTTGGGAGCTGCCCACACTTTGGTCTCCTGTACTTGCGTTTTGATTCCCACATCCTGCGGTCAAAAGCAGTATTACCGCTGTCAGTGCATAAAGTACTCTTTTGGCTGATAAATTTTTCATTTTAATCACTCATTCCTTTCCCTTCATTCAGGCACAAAGAGCATGAAAACATTTTCTAAAAATTTTTTCTGAAAATATTTTTATGCTGACCCCTTCCTGAAACTATTCGATTATATGCAAACAACTACTGCGATAGTCATTTCTTTTATAGACTATCACAGTAGTCACTATATGTCAAATCTTTTTCTCTTTTATAATTAATGACATTAGAAATATCTTTTTTGTTCCCGCAAAAGTTTACGTATATGGATTTTGCAGGAAATGGAAAGAGGCACTTGTTATGTCGTTTACTATAATTTCTGCTTAATTTCATGGTGCCGGAGTGCTGGATAAAAAATGCAAGTTTTATCATATTGGTTCTTTCCTACAGAATCGTTCAATTATTAGAATTTTGTACCTGCACCAAATAGAAAATTTCAGCTTACATGCAAAATCAAGTATGAAACAAAGGGAAAATCAAATTTCAATACCACATATTGTATTGTGCACTTTTTTATTTGAGGCTCATTGACATAAAATTTCTACATGACAAGAGCTTCTTTCCGTGTTATACTCCTTTCAAAGCAGAAATTTCAATATTCTATAACAGTTCTTGCCGTTTTAACAAAGACGGCGTTATCAGCCCGGAGGGCGTCAGACGAAATCATGCTTTTATTTCAACTAATCACAAGTAGAGCAGAAGTTTCGCGCCAGACGCACGTACCTTCTGCAAGGGAGGTACTATGGGAAAAGAAGACATAAAACTGAAAACTTATTTGGAGGATGCCAGAAGATACGCGGACTTATGGAACGGCAGTGTTTTCAGCGGACAGCAGATGCTTAAGCCGGAGGAACTGCGGGTAGTCAGCCCGGTTTTGACAAGTGCGTCTGACGGAAATGCCTTGGAACGAACCCGCGATCTGGTCATGATGCAGAGCGGTACGGGACAATGCTTTGCCGTTTATGCCGTGGAAAATCAAGAAAATATTGATTACAGTATGCCTGCCCGCATCATGATCCAGGAGGCTCTGGAATACAACGGACAACTCCGGAAGATTATGCGTACAAACGAGCTGATGGATAAGGAATACCAAACAAAGCATGGAGACAAAATTTATCAAAACGCAGGAGAGCAGATGTATAGAATCCGCAGAACCGATAAGTTATATCCAGTGATAACTCTGCTCATCTACTGGGGTGAAAAGGAATGGGACGGTCCAAAGAGCCTCCGGGAGATGATGGACTTTGGCGGAAATAATAACCTGCTTGGAGCGAAGCTTAGAGAAATGATTCCAGAATATCCGCTGCACTTTCTTGACCTAACAGAGTTTAAGCATTTTGAGCATTTCCAAACAGAGTTAAGACCGCTTTTGGAGCTTTACCAGAAGCGGAACTGCAAAGAAGAGTTTATCAAGTATCTAAAAGATGAAGAAAAATGCACCAACATGGATGACGAGAGCTGGCATCTGCTTAGCAATCTGACCCGTTCAAAAGGGATAAAGAAGTTGGTGCAGGAGAAAGGTCAAAAAAGAGAAGGGAGCAGGATTATGTGCAGAGCAATGGATGAATGGGAAGCAGATTGTATCGAAAAAGGCAGAATTGAAGCGAATATTGAGAATATCATCGACCTTTTGGAGGATCGCGGAGAGGTTTCGGATAAATTAAAAGATTATGTTTCTTCACAAAAAGATTTGTCTCTGCTGGGACGCTGGCATAAATTGGCGGCACGCGCAGAAAGCGTTAAAGAATTTGAAGAGCAGATTAATAGCTAATACGGGAGATGGGTACATTAAATTTCTGTTTAGTTTAATTAGCAAACGTAATACGGTACGCTCCGGAGAAAAACAAATTCTACGTCACCACGCTCTCACTCTCTAAAAGGCGTAGCAGTACTTGGTGAGGTATTTTCGAACCTAGTACTGCTGCGCTTTTTAGTGAACGAGAGTGGGGCGACGTAGAAGTTATTCTTGATACGAGTGGTCGTTTTGATAATACGCCTAATCAGACTAAACCGGAATTTAAAACCTCCTCCCCGTCCAAGCCCTTGCCGTATCCTTAGACTCCTCCTCCGAAAGGCTTACAAGTCCCACAACGATTCCGCTCTCGTCACGTTTCACAGCCACGCCGGTATTTCCATTCTCTCCCCCGGCTTCTCTTGCATAGACGCTTCCCGAGAATTTGTTTTCCTCCAAGCTTCGGTTGTCAACCAGAAAATAAACCGGCTTTCCCTCAAAATATAATTGATAATCATCGGGCGTAATCTCTATTTCCAGCCCATATATTTCATATTCTTCCGCAAGATTTTGAAGCGACAGCATCAGCGTGTCCGGCAAATATACATCTTCTGCCACGGCTTCAATCGCAGTCATTTCGCCATCTTCCGTCACAAAGTCGGTTGCAGTCATTTTGTCGTCTTCCGCCACAAATTCGGCTACAGTCATTTTGTCGTCTTCCGTCATAAATTCGGCTGCAGTCGTCTCATAATCTTCCATCACCACATCAACCGCAGTCCCCTCCATGCTTTCTGCCAAGGCTTCGCCCGTGAAATTCACTGTAATATGCGGTTCCGCTTCTACAAAAGTAACCGTATATTCTCCATGTCTTAGTCCTGCTGCCGATGCCTGACTTCCCAAAAAGACAGTCAATGCCAGCGTAAGCGCAAGAAATGCCGCCACTCCACCGCCGATTGTAGTCTTTCCGGCTGTCATCACTGCCAGAATCCTTTCTTTTACAGCATTTTTCCCAAACCCCAAAGCCGTGCGGAATCCCGCGCTCCTGTGCTCCGCCAAAGACAAAAGCGCCAATGCGTACTCCTGCCTCTGCGCCTTACACTTTCGCACCGCCTCCTCATCGCACAAAAGCTCAATGTCCCTGTTAAATAGAGAATACATTACCCACACAAGGGGATTAAACCAATGAATGCACAACGCCGTATGGACAATTACCTTTTGCAGATTATCGCGGTTTTTGATATGCACCAGCTCGTGCAAAAGGCAGAATCCCGCCTCTTTTTCCTTTTCCCAAAAGATGCCCCTCGGAAAAACAACAGCCGGACGGAATATGCCATACGCCACCGGTGTGGCTGTCCGGTCCGAAATCCGAAAATCTATCTTTTTAAGCCTGTTCTGCTCCTTCTGCCCTGCTCCGGTCAGCTTGATCAACCGCTCCTTTTCCTCCTGATCCATAGGAAGACTTTCCCGAAACAGCCTGCCATCCTTTTTATAAAGATAAACCGAGCCTGCTGTCATCACCGCTGTTCCTGCCAGATAAAGGATTTTCAGCATCATTTCCCAATTTAACTTTGCAGGCATGCCTGCCATGTACAATGCCGTATCTGCACTTTCCTCCCCCAAATTTACAGAGCTGATGGTAACCTCTTCAAAGATATATTCCGCCGGCTGCATATGCTCCGGCATGAAAATTCCAATCCCCGGAATGGGCAAAGACAGGCAAAAGGGAATCAGCAGGCGCAGCACTGCTATTCCCCAAAGAATGACCATAATTCTTTTGGGTATCCGATGTATAAATAAAAAGCGGAACAGCACAATTCCAAGAATCAAAATCCCTGCCGCAAGGCTCATTTCTGCTAAACTCATCTGTATGAAGCCTACCTGCACTCCACTCATTTGTTGTCCTCCTGCCCCAAATCGTTAACCATCTTCCGCAATTGTTCTATTTCCTGCTGTGACAATTTCCTGCCATCCAAAAACGCCGCAAAAAACTTTTCCTTCGATCCGTCAAACATCTTGTCAATCAGCTCCTCCGTCTCGTAATCCTGCACTTCCTGCCGGGAGATTATGGCACTACAGATAAACCCCGGTTCCTGCCGTCTCACAGCCCCCTTGTCCACACACTTTTTGATTACCGTATATGTCGTGTTCCTGTTCCATCCGGTCTCTTCCTTTAAAATCTTAACAATCTGCCCCGCAGGCAGTTCCCCCTCCCTCCAAAGGACTTCCATAACCTTCCGTTCAGAATCAAACAGCTTTACCATACCGTATGTCTCCTTTCTTCTCATTTCCGCGCAGTCAAAGCCCCCAAAACAAGCCGGCAGGGCATCAAACTTGCAAAACACTTTTCAACAAAATTTTCCTCGTGTTTCATAATATTTTTGAGATATAAATAGACTATTATAATAGTCATAAAAAGTCAAGATATATTCTTTCAAATGCCATCAGCGGATATACTTTTTCAAATATGACACTGCTCCAAGTAACTGCGGAGCATGTAAAGGGGAACGTTTACCATCCACTCCTGCTCCCGATACTTGGACATAGAACTTCTGATTGCATCGGACAGCTCATATTTCCTGCACAGTCCGCGCAGACTCTTTGCCTGCAAATTTTCCTCGGCTTTCACTTCAACGGGAATCACTTTGTTTGCCCTCTGCACAACAAAGTCAACCTCTCCGGAAGAATTTTCCGCGCTATAATAGTACAAATCTATTCCCGAAGAAACCAGCTCCTGTGCAATAAATTGTTCCGTCATAGCTCCTTTAAATTCTTTAAAAATTGAATTGCCCTCCAACAATGTAATTGCATCCAAGCCGCCCCTTGCCCCGAGCAAGCCAATATCCAACATATAAATTTTGAATGCCGACATGTCCATATAAGAAATCAAAGGCATCTCAGGTTTGCGGATGCGATAACTTTTATGAATCAGCCCGCAGTCCAAAAGCCACTGAATAGCAAGCTCAAAATCCTTTGCTCTGGCTCCTTCTCTCACCAGCCCATAAATAAATTTCCGATTTTCTTTTGATAATTGCATGGGAATGGAGTTCCAGACCATTTGGATTCTCGGAATCGTTTTCTTCGGCGCATGCTTAGAAAAGTCGTTTGCATAATAAAGTAATAGTTGCTGCTGTACTACCCTCACTTCCTGTAAATCATCTGTCTCCAAATAAGTCATCACGGCTTCCGGCATACAGCCTACATAATAATATCTCCGAAGAATATCTGTGAATTTATCGGAAAATGCATTAATCAAATCATAGTCTTTTCCGGATGCCAGTTCTGCCAATTCCTTTTGATTTACCGCCATCAGAAATTCCGTGAAATTAAGCGGATATAAGGTCAAAAAGTCAACTTTCCCTACGGGAAACGAGGTTCCCTCATGCAATGCAATCCCAAGCAGAGAGCCTGCGGCAACTACTGCATATTCCCTTGCATTCTCATAAAAATATTTAAGCGCGCTAAGCGCTCTCGGTATCTCTTGTATTTCGTCAAAAATCAGAAGCGTATTGTCTGCTTCTATCCCACTTCCGCATTCTATTTTAAGAGCAGACAAAATTCGCTCTATATCGTAATCCATTTCAAATACATTTTTCATACGCTGGTTGTTCTCAAAATTAATGTAAACCGTATTTTCAAAATAGCATTTTCCAAATTCCTGCATTAACCATGTCTTTCCTACCTGCCTTGCTCCATTGATAATCAATGGCTTTCGGTTTCTTTTGCCTTTCCATTTTATGAGTTCTTTCATTAATAACCGTTCCATATTAAGCCACCCCTTTTATTTCTATTTTATGCTGTTTAACATTTTTTAGTCGCACTTTTAGTCTATTATAATATTTTTTAGTTGGAGTTTTCTACATATTTTACATTTTTCAGGCGGAGTTCTGTGTTGAAAAGAAAGGACGCCGCTTTATGGAATAATCATAAAGCAGCGCCCTCTTTGTTTCTGCTGTTGTCTATGTAGTTGATGGTGTCTATTCCAGATTTTCAATAACGGAAATATAATCCATATAGTTACTACTATACTGTGTGTCACCATAAAGTTCAATATAATATTTCATATTATCCGAGGTAAAATACCACCAATACCAATTATCCCTTGGAGCATACCCCCGTCTTGAGTACTGGTATTTTCCAATATTTATTTCAGGCATTTCCTCAATAGCATATCCATCAGATACTGCTCCTTGCAAATCTGAATCAACCTTCTCCCACGCGTCCTCAACTTTTTCTATCCTCAATGTTATGCCTTCATTTATACCTGAAACAAATATCCAATCTTCAAATTCCTTTGATCTGCTATCATATGCAATCACTATACCCAAAGCCGGAATATGAAAACCATCATCTGTGATGAAAGCCAAGCTGTTTATTTCATTTTCACTCCCTAAAATTCTTTTCAATTGTTCTTCAGCGCTTCCAAAATCTGCTGGCAATACTGCGGAAAAAACAATGCCATTGCTAACAAGCAAAATCTTCATCCTGACGCTTCCGCCTTCTGTATAAGCATAATCAATATCCCCAATTTTACCCTTTTTTATTTCATCATAAGCTCCCCGCCAATAAGCATCTTTAGAAAAGATCTCCGAAATATAGGTATCCAAATCGCCTTCATAATAGCCACAACTAAAGTTTCCCACGCTAATTCTATTATCATTCAAACTCTGAATTTGAATTTCAGTCTCCAATGTAAAATTATATGTCACTGCAACATCCTTTTTTATAACAATCCCAAGCTCCTCATTCTTTATCCCCTCAGAATCCATATACCAATATGGTACATCCGCCTCCTCTTCAATGACTTCCGGCTCTTCTTCCGCAGGCTCAGGACTGCTTTCCTCACTTACCTCAGCAGGCTCCGCTTTCTCCTCTTCTGCATTTTCCAATTCAGGCTCCTCCTGTGCTACCGTCTCAATCTGAGCAGGGGAATCCGAATTATTTGACCCACAAGCCATTAACCCCACTGAAATTATTATTGCAATTATTGATAGTGCTAACTTTCTCTTCATATACTTAAAATCCTCCATATTGATTATTTATAGTAAAAAATCATTTAGCAAACAGCAGGCATCTTGTGCTTTCACCTCCTCCTGTCCCTTCCTCTGATGCTACACAATTCCATACTCACTGCGCGGCGGTCTCATCATGGTTTTAAACTCCGCTTTATTTTTCATTTGAATTTATTTTATTTTGCAATGTATTCATTGCAATTATACATGCCATAACGTCTAAAATCAATAAAAAATGCAATGTATTTATTGCAAAATTGTCGAGGTACTCATATGGCACAAAAAATAAAGCAGGATATTCAAATAGGCTCTGCTATCCGCGCCCTCCGCAAACAAGCCGGTTTAACGCAGGAGCAGGTAATCACCCATCTCCAATTACAAGGGCTTGATATTTCTCGAAGCAGTTATTCTCAAATTGAGTGTGGAACATACAACATCCGCATTTCTGAATTAATTGCGCTTGCAGATTTGTTTCAGGTTGACTTCAACGCTTTCTTTGAAGGCTTATCTCTTGAATCCACAAAGCCCAAAAAGAAACATGCGTAGGATATAAAATATTTAGATGAAATTAGATATGACAGCAGATTCTCTCAATAAAATTCCCTGCTCTTTGTGCATTACTCAAAAAGCAGGGAATTTCAAATGAAACTTATATAGACTCCTCCTCCAAATACCGTTCCAATTTCCACAGCAAATACAAGGGAAGACTGTACGTATGCGTTTTTTCCGTCATATTGTCTCCCACATTTTTCATGGAAAGCCGGAATCCAAGGGGTGGTTTGTACTTTTTGCAAAACTGTAGATAGCTTTTTGCTCTGGTGCTGATCATTGCTTTCGCTTCTACAGGGACAATCTGGTCTTTATCCTCAAAAAGAAAATCTAATTCCGCCGTATTTCCTGAACGCCAGAAATACGGTCGTTTTCCCTGTGCCAGCAACTCGTTTAACACATAATTTTCCGTGAGCGCTCCCTTAAAATTCTTGTAAATCTCCGGCTCTCCCAAAATCGTTTTATGGGATAAGCCGGATTTTCTCCTGAGCAGACCGACATCCGACAGATACACTTTGAAAAATGCTGCATCCGCATAAAAGGACAGGGGAAGCTCCGGATTCGATACCATTTCCAGCCGGAAAAGAAATCCCATCTCTCTTCACCGAAATTCCTAAAAGAGAGCCTGCGCACACAATAGGAATTTCTTTATTCTTATCTATCTTCCAAGGAAAAATGCAAAAGTTCCTATGAACTTTTACATTTCCATGCAATTATTCATAGGAACTTTTACAAATCGCGTTTAAATCTCCCATGCAACAGTCATATTATTTTTCCAAAGCCATAATTTTTTCCAGCAATTCTCCGATATATATAGTAACCAAACAATTCACTATTTAAATACATTTCCAAGGAGGGAGATTAAAGCAGCAAAAGGATTTACTGGTATTTTTATGGTGCATTCAGTAGCGGCGGTTCCCAATGTCGGCAGAGTAAAGCGTGAACACCGGAATTTTTCCTATTATGGAGACAAAGAGACTGCTTCTAACGAATCCTTTGCACAGGTTCTTGAACGTGCAAAGGAAGAGACACAGGAGTCTCCTATGAATTGCGTTACCACAACTTATGGGCGCGATTGCAAGATGCGAACCTTTTTCTACCAGCCAAGGGAATACACCTTCTGACGCAAAACAAAGGGCGTTACATGATAGTTTTAAGCTATCATGCAGCGTCCTCTTTGTTTTCTTATAAAGAAAGATTGCTTTTTCACTTTCTTTGGGTATAATAAGAGTAGGGAAATCCCTACTTTTATTATTTTATTAGGAGGTTAGCTGTCATGCCAGCAAATGCATTTATAGACAATGCCAAAGTTATGGCAAAAGGACAAGTCACAATTCCAAAAGACATCCGGGAAATCCTCGGCGTAACAAGCGGTGACCGCATTACATTCATTGTTGAAGGGAGTACTGTCCGCATTGTTAATTCTGCAATATATGCTATGCAAATGTTGCAAAAAGAAATGTCCGGAGAAGCAGAACGTGCCGGATTAAATTCAGATGATGATATTATGGCACTTATAAAAAATATGCGAAATGAGGACGCAAATCTATGAGGGTTTTGATAGATACTAATGTCTTGATTTCTGCCGCGCTCAATGCTGATGGCATTCCTTTTCAAGCATATGCAAAAGCAGCGTCTTATCCCAACCACGGTCTGATTTGCGAACAAAATGTAGATGAAATGACACGGATATTTAACAAAAAATTTCCCAATCGTCTTAGCGCGCTAAATAGATTTCTTTCTATTGCACTTTTAACCTTAGAGTTGGTTCCCATTCCAACAGATGAAACTATTTCTGAAACGCAAATCCGTGACGTAAATGACCGTCCAATTTTGCGAGCCGCCATAAACGCCAAAGTCGATATTCTCCTTACCGGCGATAAGGATTTCTTGGAATCCGGCTTGGAGAATCCCATGATTATGACACCTGCTGAATTTCTAAAATATTAATTTTTGTTTCATAAACACCTAAAAAACAGAGCCAGTTGCCGAAAACAGCCTCTAGCTCTGTTTTTACTTTTAAAATTTGTAGTCACACTCCGCAGTCCACTCTACTCTGCTCTTGCCATTGCCTGCTTAAAGTCTTTCTGGTCTGTAAAGATTTCATTGGTATACGGGTTCTTCTTCTGATCCTTCGCCCTCTTTAAGATTACGGCAAACACTGCAATATTCACGGCAATTGAGATTACGGAAATAACTCCTTGTGCGGCAGGATTTGCGGTTGTCGGCATTGCATCTCCAAACGCCGCGGCTCTGCCGCCTGCACCGTATACGGAAGATACGGTCGTAAAACGGCTTGCATCCTGGAACAGCGGGAATACCTGCGCAAACATACACCACATTGCCAGTGTGTTGGCACGGTTCTGAATCCAGCCTCCCTTATTCCAAAGTGCATTTGCCACGGTAGGCGCCAGCAGAAGCGCAAATCCGCAATACCATGAGTGGGTAGGAAGATTCAGGTAAGTATACTGGAAGTTCCAAATGTCGTAAGCCAGAATAAAGCACCATGTCATATCCGGCCAAAGCATATCCTTTTTATCTTTGGAGGAATAAATTCCCCACCAGCCGGTCATGCAGACAATGTTCAAAAGACCTGCAATTCCGTTTAAAATATTCCACCAGCCGCCGTAAAGCCATACGCCCTCGGAAGACTTCCACCAGCCGCCCATGATACTGCCAGCCCGGATTGCAGACTCGAAATCAGATGCAACTGCAATCAAAATGTTAATTGCAACAATCACGAAAGGGAATACCTTAAACGCATGGGATTTTCCCAGCTTGCCCCAATGGTACTTGATAACCATAAAGCCGATACATCCGGTAAGCGCAGCATAAAGCTTGGCGTAATGGAACCAGCTGTTCATATGTACGTAAGTCTGGTTATTCAACGCCCACTCCGCACCCTGAGCCGCTCCCACATAAATAGCAATAAAGTAAATTGTCAGCGCGGCAGGAATTGCAAAGAAGCAAATGCTTCCGCCGACTTTGGTACGGCGTGCAATCTCATTCATAATGATCAAGCCTGCAAACACCATCACCCAGCCTAAAATCTGCCAAAGAGTCCTTCCGTCATAAATTTGAAAAATCATAATCTCTCCCTCTTTCCTTTGTAAATTTCATATAGCATCTTTTCAAGCTTTCCTTAATATACCTCTATCTCTTTGATGTTAAATTCATTCCCCTGCAAAAGCCATGTTTCCGGGCTTTGGCAGTAGGGGCAGATTTTCCCGTACTCTACGGTAGGATAAGTCTGTCCGCATCCTTCGCAGTAGGTAACGGCAGGGAGCTGTTCCACAACCAGCTCCGCACCGTCAAATAGTTCCCGCTTCTTTGCCGCCCATTTCCAACAGCTCTGCAGATAAGATTCAATCACCGTGGACACCTCGCCAAGCTCCAAAACCACCTTGGTAATGCCTTCCACTTTATTTTCCTGCGCAACCTTTTCCAGATTGTCCATAATATGAAATACAACCCCTAGTTCATGCATAACCTCATTCTGCCTCCATTGTCCAACTAATCTCTGACATGCTCCGCAGACCACCCTTCAGACTTACAAAATCTGACAGCGCAAAATCCGCAGACTTTACTTGTTTTTAGAGGTAAACGTCAGCTTCAGGGACTGCTTGATCATATTCGGCAGCACATATTTCAGCTTGTCTTCGGATTTCACCATCTCCGAGCATCCCGGATTTTCTCTGTGAAGCGTGATCGCGTCAAATACGCACTTAGTCGTACAAACTCCGCATCCGATACACTTGTTGGGGTCAACCACCGATGCGCCGCATCCCAGGCATCTGGAAGTCTCCGCCTTCACCTGCTCCTCGGTAAGGGTATGGGACAGGTCGCGGAAGGAACGCATCTGCGCCTCCTCTGCCTTTTCCGGTCTCTGCCTGTCCGTATTATCGTAGCTGGCAACATAAATATCTTCCTTGTCCAGCTCAATAAAATCTCTCCGGTTTCTTCCGATGGTCAGCGTACAATGCTCATGGACAAAGCGGTGCAGGGAAATCGCGCCCTCACGCCCCGCCGCAATGGCATCAATAGCAAACTTTGGTCCGGTATAGACGTCACCGCCCACAAAAATATCCGGTTCTGCGGTCTGATAGGTCAGCTTATCCGCAAGCGCACCGCCGTTGGGGCGGAGCTCCACCTTCGTTCCCTTTAAAAGGTCTCCCCAGATAATTCCCTGTCCAACGCTGAAGATTACCTCGGAACAGAGCACCGTCATGGTCTCACTCTCATCGTACAAAGGTGCAAATCTATGGTTTTCGTCGTACACACGGGTACATTTCTTGAATACTACGGCAATTGCCTTTCCGTCCTCCGTCAGGATTTCCTTCGGGCCCCAGCCGTTATTGATTGCAATCTTTTCTTCGGAAGCTTCCAGAATCTCCTCACGGCTTGCGGGCATCTCGTCACGGCTCTCCAGACAGAACATGGAAACATTTCCGTCTCCGCAGCGGACAGTGGTTCTTGCCGCATCAATCGCCACATTTCCGCCTCCGATCACAACCACGTCTTTTCCAAGCGAGAACGCCTCTTTTTCGCCCACTTCCCTTAAGAAATCTACCGCCGTGTAAACGCCCTCTGCATTTTCACCGGGAACTCCGGCTTTCTTACCGCCCTGACAGCCGATTGCCACATAAAATCCTTTATAGCCCTGTTCTCTTAACTGCTGAATGGTAATGTCCTTCCCAACCTCAATGCCGCACTTGATCTCTACGCCCATCGCCTTGATCACATCGATTTCCGCCTGAATCAAATCCTTTTCCAGCTTATAAGAAGGGATTCCGTAGGTCAGCATGCCTCCCGGAGCATCACTCTTTTCAAAAATAGTGGGCTTATAACCTTTATCCGCCAAAAAGTACGCACAGGAAAGTCCCGCCGGACCTGAGCCGATAATGGCAATCTTTTCATCAAAATGCCCTTTCAGGGAAGGGACGGTAGGCTTGGGAATATACCGAGTCTCGGCGTTCAAATCCCTCTCAGCCACAAAACGCTTCACTGCGTCGATTGCAACTGCCTCGTCAATGGTTCCGCGGGTGCAGGCGTCCTCACACCGGCGGTTGCAGATCCGCCCGCAGATTGCCGGAAGCGGATTATCCTTCTTGATCAGCGCCAGCGCATCCTCATAACGTCCTTCCTTGGCAAGCTGTAAATACCCCTGCACGGCAATATGCGCCGGGCATGCCGTCTTACAGGGTGCCGTTCCGGTATCGTAACAGTTGATCCGGTTCACATCACGATAGTTGTGGGTCCACATATGTTCTCCCCACTTCTGCTCCGTAGGAAGAGGCATTTTGGGATAAACAACCTCGCTTCCATCCTTTTTGCAAAGCTTCTGCCCCAGCTTCACCGCGCCTGCCGGGCATGCCTCCACACACTTACCGCAGGCAACGCACTTTGACTTGTCCACCTTTGCCACATAAGCGGAACGGGACATGTTAGGCGTATTAAAAAGCTGGGAAGTACGAAGGGCATAGCAGACATTGACATTGCAGTTGCAGATTGCAAAAATCTTGTTTGCCCCGTCTATATTGGTAATCTGATGTACGAAACCGTTGTCCTCCGCCTGCTTAAAAATCGCAAGAGCTTCCTCCTTGGTAACATAGCGTCCATCCTTCTGGGTCTCCACCACGTAATCCGCCATGTCCCCCACTGCCACGCACCAGCCTTCCGGGTCGTCTGCGCATCCCTCGTCATGCTTCAGACGCGAACGCCGGCAGGAACAAGGGCTTGCCGCATATTTTCCCTCGTACTTGCTGAGCCAGTAAGAAATATGTTCCAAGTCGATGGATTCACTTTCCATCTCAATTGCCTTTTCTACCGGAATGACATGCATACCGATTCCGTTGCCGCCCTCTCCCACAAAGGGGGTAACATGCTCCAAAGGCAGTCTTGACATATGCTCAAAAAATAAAGTAACCTCCGGGTGCTCTTCAATCACCTGACTGTTCATGTTAAAAAATTCCCCTGAACCCGGCACAAACATGGGAAGTACATACTGCTTCTCATGACGGGGATTCTCCCAGTTGTATTCCAGAAGCCCCTTTCTGGACATCTCCTTGAGCTTAGGCTCAAGTTCCGCTTCCGGAATGCCGGTAAGCTTTACCAGTTCAGGAAGCGTTTTGGGCTTGCGCACCCCCATTTTCAGCGCAATCTCCGCCTCTTCATCGGTGACAACCCCTGCCAGCCCCCAATATTCAGGATCATCTTGGGTAATCTTTTTGATTCCCAGCTTTTGGGGGATTCTGTCCGTGATCATCTTCCCCAGTTTCAGAATACTCTCACGGGGCGGCTCACTGTGGTCCGCCTTGTGCTCCGGATAAACATATTCCGGATAAAGTTCTTTGTCTAGCTGTTTCTCCATACCTTCCTCCCTTGTCTCTATTTCTACTGACTGTCATTCCTGCCGGTCATTTCATGCATTTGCAGCAGAACACCTGCTGTCACTGCAATCATCTACACAGGTTCACGCCAGTTTTTTACCTCTTCCACAAGCCAGTCTGTCCACTCCTTGATTCCCTCTCCGGTTCTGGCACAGATAGGAATGATCTTTGCCTTGGGATTGCGCATGTGAATGTATTCCCTGCACTTATCCATGTCAAAATCAAAGTAAGGAAGCACATCAATCTTGTTGACGAGAACCACGTTGCAGATGGAAAACATCAGCGGATACTTTAACGGCTTATCATGCCCCTCCGGCACGGATAAAATCATGGCGTTCTTGGACGCCCCCGTGTCAAACTCCGCCGGGCAGACCAGATTTCCTACATTTTCTAGGATTGCCAGCTCCACATCACCGGTTTCCAGCCCCTCTAACCCCTGCCTTGTCATCTCCGCGTCCAGATGGCACATACCGCCTGTGTGAAGCTGAATCACCTTGGCACCGGACTCTGAAATGGTTCGGGCATCCACATCCGAATCAATGTCCGCCTCCATCACGCCAATCTTCAAGGTGTCCTTCAATGCCTCAATGGTACGCATTAATGTGGTGGTCTTGCCGGAACCGGGCGAAGACATCAGATTTAAAAGGAATACTCCCTTCTCTTTCAGCTCTCCCCGAAGAAGCTCCGCCTGACGGTCGTTGTCTGCAAAGACACTTTGCTTAATCTCCAAAATCCTTACGTCCTTCATTCGTTATCCCCCGTTTGCCTGCATGATTTATCTGCGCTTGTACCAAGTATAAATGCGGTACAAACAACTATAATAATTTTAACATCGGCTGATAAGTCCGTCAATATGGACGCTCTTACTTATCACGATAAACACATAAAAAGCTCCATATCCAAAAAGATGGACAATATCAGCGACTTTATGGTAAAATGTCGAATAGGAATAATAAGTCATATCGAAACCCTCTATATGTTATTTATTTTACCATTAAACTAATGTAAAATGAATAAGAAATGTTTTACAAATGAGGCTTTTATATGAATATTACAAAAGAACAATTTTTTGCAAAATATGGCATTTCAGAAAATCAATTATCAAATGCGCAATTATCTTGGGATGCGTTATGCGAAATAGCCGAAGATTACGAATTCAAAATTAAAGAATTTTATGATCCACTAAGACAGGATTTTATCAAAAATTATTTTCTGAATAAGGAAAACGAAATCGGATTACAGTCCTACCGAAGCAGATGCAAAGCTCCGGAGCATGTTATCGAAAAAATCATACGCAAACGAAATGACAATTATTTAAAATATAAAGGCATCAACAAAGATAATTATTCTCATTATTTAACAGATTTAATTGGCGTCAGAGGATTATTATTATATCGGGAAGACTGGATAAAATTCCATGAGTATATCATGCGCGAAATAAAACCCCGAGAAACTGGTTATATTAAAGACAGTGCACAGGATTATGTAAATGACGGGTCTATTTTTATGGCAGAAGAGCCTAAAGTCCATATTCGCACAGGAGATTATTACGAAATTTACGTAAACAGAATCCCCTTGGATAATATTTTAGATCACAAGCACTATCGTTCTATACACTATATTGTGAATTATAAAGGTGCATATGTCGAAATTCAAATACGTACATTGTTAGAAGAAGGCTGGGGCGAAATTGATCATGACATTTTATATCCTCATAAATTAGATAATCAAATGTTAAAAGAATTCTCCGAACTTTTAAACAGACTTGTCGGCATGGGCGATGAGATGAGTTCCTATTATAAACGCCTTGAGAAGGTTCCCGAGAATGAATTTCTTTCCAAAAAACAAAGTATAAAAAAACCGTCAATTGATAGTTTACATTATATTCAAGGGCATAAGAAGAAAGGGCAGGAAAACTGCAAAACCTTTCACGATGTCATAAACTACATTATCAAAGAATAGGAGAAAAGATATGTCTCGTGTTAACGGAATTAGTGCAGATGCAATCACTGCTGGAAACAGGATGTTAGAAATGATTCGTAATGGTAAAGTAAACGAGCACATCATGACAAATAGCTCTTTATACCGCCACGAGGATATTGAGCATGCAGAAATGATTCAATATTCAGATTTTATCAAATCTAAATGGGGATATGACTTATTACAATTAAGCGGGAATAACACATATGAATAATATTGAATCATTATATATATCATACGAACCAATACTCCTAGAATTTACCGAGGAGAAAGTCCAGTCAAGGTATCAGAATATTTATCAGGAATTAGAGACTTTTATATCAGAATATTCTCTTACTGATAAGTTGAGAATTGATGAAACCTTGTTAACGCATGCTGTTTTTGATTATTATACTGATATCTCCCGCCTTAAAAAACTGCACCAGATTAAGAATGTCAATGAAATAAAAGTCTGTGCATACGAAAGTTTCTGGCTGCTGCGAAGACATCCTATCCAAATCACAATTAACCCTGCCGGAGAAGAAGCAATTGTTTTTGCTAATGAAAAATTTTTTTTTTCAAAAATATCTCAATTTTTGATGCAGGAACATGTTAATGACGAGATTGATCCCGAGCATCGTAAAAGTATAATTAACTTTTTTGATATGCTTTACTACTACTTAAAATATCGGGATTGCAGTGCACAGATGTTGGAAATGTTTTTAATCAGCTTTAAAGCCGGAATTATCATAGGTGAAAATTGCGCCAATCAGAAAAGAGACAGGGTCAGTTGAGTCTTTCGGCTAAACTGACCTTTTACTTCGTCCCTTCACATCCAACGGATTCCACACCCCACGCACATAACAGATTAAGAATAAGACAAACAACAGCAGATTATGCGCAATCATGCACCCCCAGGCCGCAACCAATCCAAGCCCAAGAAACTGGGTGCAGATTAAAGTCCCCACGATGCGCACCAGCCACATGCCGATAATATTATAGACAAAGGGTTCTTTGGTCTTGCCTACGCCCATCATCATTCCCTCTATAATAATGGAAAATCCGTAAAAAGGTTCGGACACTGCAACCATCCGAAGGACTGTCGCTCCCAGCGAAATCACCGCATCATGAGCTGAAAACAATCCCATTAAAGCAGGCGCAGCCACAAAAAGACAGGCTCCCGATCCAATCATCAGAACCGTCTCTAACGGAATAAACATCGAGGCAAGGCGCTTCATCTTTTGCTCATCTTTCGCTCCATAGGCATTCCCCGCCAGCGTTGCAGCCGCCGTCTGCATCCCATATCCCGGGATGTAAAATGCCGACTCCACCGTATTGGCAATGGTATGTGCCGCCGTAGACACCTCCCCCAAAGAATTAATCATTGCCGCAAACGCCACATACCCCAGCGAAGTGCCGAAACGCTGTAACATATTGGGAAAAGCCACCTTCATACAAGGCTTTAAAATCTGCATGTCCGGGGCAAACCTCTGTCCCCGCGGAGAAATCATCGGATGCCTCCACAGCACATAAGTGATACAGATTCCTCCGATGGTAAAAGAAACCGCACTGGCAGCCGCGGCGCCGATAACGCCAAGCCCTGCGCCCCACATGGTAAAGTGCAGGGAAAAGAAACTGACCTCCCGCATCGGATAGATAAAAAGAAAATTCAACGCCACATTGATTAAATTGACCAGAACTCCGATTTTCATCGGCGACTTGGTATCCCCCGCAGCCCGAAGCACCGTGCCGAAAATAATGCTGGCTGTTCTTGGAAGCATGGGAATATATAATATCAGAAAATAGGTTGACGCCATCTGCCGTATCCCCGGGTCAACCTGCATCCAGACCGGCACCATGCCGCTTAAGGATACCGTCAGGATTGTAAAGAAAATACCCAAAACGCATGTGACCAGAACCGCCTGCGAAACGGCACGTTTCGCGGCGGTTCTGTCGTCTGCTCCATATGCTTTTGCAATGTAGGAAAGAAATCCCACGCCCACCGCTGAAATTGTACTGCCAATCAGCCAGTTAACCGTTCCGGTGGATCCTACTGCCGCAGTTGCCTGTGTACCCAGACTTCCTACCATTGCCGTGTCAATATATTGAACAGCCGTCTGCATCAACTGCTCCAGCATCGTCGGCCACGCAAGGGCAAGAATCGTAATCAGCATACTGCGCCCAGATTCATTGTTCTTCATTTCATGAGTCCCCTAAAGCGCTGTACTTATGGTATGATTATACCAGCCGCCTTCCCCCGTGGCAAGAAGCCGGAACCTGAAAATGCAGGGTGGCGAAACCGCAAAGTTAAACTGTCGTAAGCAGGCAGCCCATCATTCCACTAACTCCTGATAACGCTTGTCTCCCTTGAGAAATCCATAAGCTTCCTCATCCCTAAAGTTATCCCGCATAGTCTTTTTCAGCGATTCCTTAAAATCATCGGAAAGTGCCTTAAACTCCATATGCTCATAAAGCGGGGATGTCTGCCACTTGCTGATGGTATCGGCACTTTCTAGCAGCTGTCTCATGATTTCGATGGTTTCGTCAATCTCCTTTTCTGCCGCTGCCAGTTCCAGCCTTACACAGATTTCGTTATACCTTCCCATCTCAAACACCTTTGCCATCTGGCTTTGCTTCTCCACCAAATAGCGTGCTTTTGCCTTGTCTTCCTCTTCCATGGCAAGCCAAAAAAGGTTGTATAATACCATACTGCTCATCTGATAACCGGAAAACAAAATCTGTTCATACGCCTTATAAGCTTCCTGTTTGCGGTCTGTCTTACTGTAAATGAACGCCTGCTTTCGTTTCCGCTCCGGGTCTTCCGGTGCGAAATAAGCCAAAAGCTCCTCCGCCTTTTCCCACTGCTCCTTCCGGATATAAAATCCAAGCAGGGAATCCGCCGCGTACTTTTTTAGTTCCTCCTCCCTGCTGTCCAAAATACGTTCATAACAACCGCATAGATAATCATCATAGCTTTCTGCCTCCGGCACACCTTTGGTAATCCGCCACGCATCAAGCACCAGCGCCATCTGCCAGACCAGCCATTCACAATTTGGGTACTGCTCCAGAATTTTCTTTGCCCACAAAAATACCTGCTCATAGGGCTCCTTTTTTAATTTGTCGTTCGCCTCATTAATCAGACCATTAATTTCTTCTCTGGTAAGCTCCTCATGAAAGGACAGTAGCGTATCCGGCGTAATGTCCAGCAGTCTTGCAATGGGCGAAAGCAGCGTAATATCCGGCATGGAATTTCCGTTTTCCCACTTGTTGACCGCCGGAGCGCTTACGCCCAGACGGTTCGCCATCTCCTCCTGCGTCATATTTTTGCTTTTTCTGTATTTGCGAATCACTTCACCTATCTGCATGAGTGTATCCTCCTTTTTGTCCCTGATAATTTTGCATCGGCCTTTGCTGATTTCATCTTATCAGGAAAAAGCGGATTTCTCAATTGAGCGGATATTAACTTTTAGGAATATTTTTTAACTGCTATTCATTATTTTTCATAAATAGTTCTCTGAGGTCGGCACACTTATGATTATCTGTCCGCTTTTCTTTATGCTATGTAAATTACTTTACTAAAAATTTAAATTTTAAATGGCGCAAACTTTTCTATTATTTTTATTGCTTTCCGAATGACATTGTAATATAATTGTCTTACAAATGAGAGGAGGTTTTATCATGGCTACTTCATTATTACAGGTTCGTATAGACGACTCTTTAAAAGACGAGGCTGCGCAGGTCTTTGAACGTTTAGGAATAGATACATCTACCGCTGTAAGAATGTTTTTGAAACGTGCAATTCTGGAAAATGGCATTCCTTTCAAAATGACTCTTCCCAAAGCACCTTATAATGCCGAACGCGGGTATCGTGCTATGGTCGAAATTGGAGAGGCCTCTGAAAAGAATGGTCTGGCAGATATGTCTCTGGAAGAAATCAATGCCGAGATTGAAGCTTCCAGAAATGCGCGCCAGGCATCCGCTCAATGAAATACTATGCAGTATTGGACACTAACGTCCTTGTCTCTGCTATCTTAAAAACCGGCTCGGTACCCGGTCAGATTATGGCAGAAGCATTAAACGGTGTCATTATTCCCGTTCTTAATGACGAGATTATTACAGAGTATGAGGATGTACTAAACCGCCCCAAGTTTCGTTTTGATAAAAAGGCTGTAAAAGTTCTTTTGGATGAACTTAAAAAACGTGCTGTCTACTCTGACTATGGATTGATTGAAGATGAAATCCCTGATTCAAAAGATGTCATTTTTTATGCAGTACTAATGGAAAAGCGCAAAGAAGAAGATGCCTATCTTGTAACCGGAAATATAAAACATTTTCCCATGCGGACATATATTGTAACCCCTCGGGAGATGCTGGAAATCATTGGAGAGGGTAAATGATAATAATCACTCCCTCTCCGCCTTTTTAATCAACGAATACATTTTCATATCCAGCACTTTGCCATTCTTCACCGCATTACACCTTAAAATCCCTTCCAGCATAAACCCTGCCTTTTCGAGCACACGGCAGGATGCGGCATTATAAGCAAAGGGTTCCGCAAATATCCTGATAATATCCGTGTGTGCAAACACGTAATCACATGCCTGCTTTACCGCACTGCTTCCCAGCCCTTTTCCCCAATAGGGCTCTCCGATATAATATCCCATCTCGGCAGTTCTGGAATGAATGTTCTCACATCGGAAAACGCCGATGCTTCCAACAGCCTTATCCTCGACAGTAATCGCAAATGCAAAGGTCTTGGTTTTATCCGCCGAAAGCATTTCGGTAATATACTCTCTTGCATCTTTGGGCGTATACGGATAAGGCAGACCATCGCGCAGATTGTTTAAAATATTTTTGTTGTTCAGCATGCGTGCCAAATCCTCCGCATCTTCTATCCGCCACTCCCTTATCATACATTCCATACTGACTGCTCCTTTCAATAAAACCGTATACTTCAAAAACTGTCCTGTCTATCTTCCGCCGGAATCGGCAGGTATAAAAATAGGTGAAAGCTCTCCTCTTTGCGGTCAATTTCCATGCCTCCGCCATATTTCTTTACTGTTTCCTGAATGCTCTTAAGACCAAGCCCGTGGTTTTTCGCATCCTTTTTGGTTGTCTCAGGAAGCCTCTCTTTTCCGGCGGACTTTTTTGGTAAGTCGTCCGTATCAACACGTTTGCAGGCGTTTTTAACACTCACCGCCAAAACTCCTTTTCCTGCCCTTGCATCCAGATAAATCTCACGCAAAGGGTCTTCCAGCTCCATGCACCCCTCCGCCGCATTGTCCAGCGCATTGGCAAAAATTGCACAAATATCCGCTTTTTCAAAGGGAAGCTCCCTGTTAATGGCAATCTTCGGGCAAAAGCGGATTCCTTTCTGTCTCATCAGGCTTTCCTTTGCAGTCAGCACGGCATTGATCGTGGAATCGCCACACCAAGTCAAGGTCTGCCCCAGTGCCGGATTATCCAGCATTCCCTTAATATACGCATCCTTTTCCTGTCCCGGCAGTGCAAGAAGCGCCTGCAAGTGATTAGACAGGTCATGCCGCAGTCTCCGGACTTCAAACTGCTGCTCTTCCATAGCCTCGTAATATCTCCGATTCTGATTTGCCAGCGTATTTTCTCTTTCCAATCTCTGCTGTCTTTCCAAAACTGTCAATGCGCGCAAAAGTCCGATAAACGAAAGCATTGCCACCAAAAACAAAACGCCGTCCGAAAGCACAACCGAGCTTATCTTTACAAAAGGACTGCTGAACAAAATAACAGAAATCATAATTCCCAGGGGCGAAACGGTAAGCATCAGCATCAGTTTCCAAAGAGGTTCGGAAAGTTCAAAATCCTTCTCTGTTTTCTGCATCCGGATAAGCAGATACAATCCCACCGCAGACACCAATCTGCCCGCTGGATACAGTTTTTCATACAAGTCATCCTGTCCATAATAATGGGCGGCGTATGCCGCACAGTTGTCCCACAAACCGCTAAAGGCAAATACGGTACTGCCAAGCATCAGACCGATTGTAACCTTTTTCAGCCCGGTGCCCTCACAGGCAATCCATAAGACTGCCAGAAAAATCACCATGCTGATAGTCAGATTAAGCATATCGCCAATATAAATAATCATAAAAACTGCCTGCCAACAGCTAAGAAGAAGGCACCACCTGCACCATTGCTTTTCCTTTATCCGAATCAGGCAGGACAAAGCCAGATAAACAAACACCGCCGCCGCAAATCCCAACGCGCCGAATAGCAGTCCTGTCACATATTTCCAGATGCCCATTGCTCTTCCCCTTCCAGCATTGCCTTGGCAAGCTTCACCAACGCTCCCTCTTTCATGGCTCTGCTCACAGGAATATTCTGCCCGTCTGCCGTCACACTTTCCCCTCCAATGCGGGTAACCCGCCCGGGATTCACGAGATACCTTTGATGCACGCGCACAAAGGCGTCCGACAGCCGCCGCTCAACCTCGTCCAATTTTCCATAAAAAGCGTAAGCAGGCTGTTCCCCTCGCCCGGCACAGACTACATTCACCTTTCGTTTTTCACTGTAAAAATAAGAAATATCCGCCAGCGGAAGCCGGTAGGTTCCTTCCGCATTTTTAAAGGAAAAAAATTTCTCCCTGCCGTCAAAAACCTGCTTCCGCACCCTCCTCAGCACTTCCGCAAGCCTCTCGGCTCCCACTGGTTTTATCACATAGTCAAGCGCATTTACCTTATAGCCGTCAAACACGTAATCGGTGTATCCTGTCACGAACACCAGACAGATATTTTTGTCAAACTCCCGAATCTGCCCTGCCGCCTCCATCCCGTTCATTCCCTTCATTTCCACGTCAAGAAACAGCAGGTCAATCTCTCCCGGATGCTTCTTCAGCCAGCGCGCCGCGCTCTCCCCCGTGGAAAACTCATAAACAATCTGCTCCGACTCTTCCCGAATCACCTTTTCCAATTGAAAACGCAGAGAATCTCTGGCATCTATCTGATCATCACATATTCCAATCCGAAGCATTTTATCACCGCCTGTTTTCTTATTAAAAATTGCTATTTCGGTCTTGCAAAATCTTACGTATATGACTTTTGCAAGAACCGGAAAGTGCAATTTGTTATGCCGTTTACTATAAATATTGTACCACCCTTCCCCGCTTCAAACAATCCTGCGGTTTTACTGCAGATCCCTTTGCCCTGCCAAACATTACAAAATCGGCGCCAATCTTTACAGAATGAGAAATCATCTCCCAAAAATGACAAACAAGCCGTCAAAAATAACGCTCTCTCCTCCGGCTTCTTCTTTTTTTGCTACACTGACCGTAAACAAGTCAACAACCCCGCAGCAGTCGTCAAATGTATACAAGTTACACTTGACTCGTTGCTTGCGAGAATTACCACACAATAGAAAGGTATGCGCTATGCTATATGTTAAAAATCTTCACAAATCTTATCAGAGCGGAAGCAAGTCTTATCCTGTGCTCAAGGGCATAGACCTGTCCGTTGCCAATCAGGAGTTTGTGGCAGTGATGGGACCATCCGGTTCCGGAAAAAGCACATTGCTGAATTGTATCTCCTGCTATATTCCTTTTGAACAGGGCGCCATTACCTTAGGCGGTCAGGAATTAAAAGGCTTAGATGAAGACAGCCTTGCCCAAATCCGCAACGAAAAGCTGGGATTTGTCTTTCAGGACTTTATGCTTCTTGACGGTCTGACCATCCGCGAAAACATTCTGGTTCCTAAGATTATTCAGGGAAAAGCAGACCGAACGGCCGAAAGGTGGACCGACCGGCTTTTAGCTCTTTTTTGCCTTGAACACATTGCCTCCAAATATCCGGCAGATGTCTCCGGCGGAGAACGTCAGCGGACTGCCGTGGCACGAAGCCTGATCAATCAGCCTCTGCTCATCCTTGCCGACGAACCCACCGGAAACCTTGACAGCAAATCCAGCCGTACAGTTATTGAGTCCTTTGAAAATGCTAGAAATAAACTCGGCGCGTCCATCTTTATGGTTACCCATGACAGCTTTGCCGCATCCTTCTGCGACCGGGTGATTCTTCTTAAAGACGGCGTCATTTACAGCACACTGGAAAATGCGCCGGGTAATCTTGAAAATCGGCAGAGTGCTTTTCAAGACCGCCTGCTTGACGCTATCCGCCAAATGAGCAATACCGGCTCAGCGTCCGCAGGGGAAAACGCAGGAAGGAGGCAGTGACATGACCCTTAAAGCTTTGGAGAAAAAACTGCAAAAGGCAGATGCAAAGCAGGCGGTGCTTTACCTGTTCTGCAATTTTGTTTCTTTAGTATTAATCACAGCTTATTCTGCAATGATGTTTTCGCCTACCGTGCTTACGATATTTCCGGATGGAGGCGACAGCCGAAAACAAATGATTGCCATCTTTATGCTTACCTTGTTCGGCTGTGTCGTATTTACGATTTATGCCTCCGGGCTCTTTTTCCGCCAAAAGGCACGACAGCTTGGAACTCTTATGGCGCTTGGCGCGTCAAGGCACTGTCTTCTTCCGGGTCTTCTGCGCGAAGTGCTGGCACTTAGCTCCTTCTCTTCCTTTGCCGGAATCCTTGCAGGCTTTCCTTTTATCTGGCTTTTGTGGAACGGCTTCCGCCTTTTCATCATAGACAGCACGCAGATGATTCTGACATTTGACTTTAAGTGCCTGTTCCTGTCGGCAGTATTTTTTGTTCTTGTTGCCGTCTTTTCCTGTATAACGGCTTACCGCTATCTGAAAAAAACAAATATTATGGAAGTGATGCACGAGGAGCACCGCAGCGAACCAGTGAAGGAGCTTGGAATCTGGTGCGGTCCTGCGGGGATTGTACTGACGCTTGCAGGCGCCGTCACGGGGTATCTGGCTCCCGCCATTTATCAAAAACTGTTCCATGCCTATGCACCGATATGGATTAATGTTTTTTATGCACCGCTTTTTGCAGGGCTTTATATGATCATGCTTCACACGGTAGTGCACGGCTGGCGTTCCCGCCAAAAACAGCCGTACAAAAATCTGATTGCCCGGAGCATCATGAAATTTCAGGGAAAGCAGACCGTAAACAGCCTGCTTGTATGCACCGTCCTGATTGCCGGAAGCGCCTTTGCCATCTTTTACATTCCCATGATGAGCGCGGGACAGCTTATGGAAATAAAATCCCGTCCCTACGACTACTATTATCACTACCGGGCAGACCAGAATATTCCTGACGAAGAAGAGATTTCCACCCTTGCCGGAAAGCACGGTCTTGCCATTAAAGATTACAAAAGCGCTCCCTATCTGTCCCTTGCCATGGATGGCATTACCGAAATTGAAGATGAGGGCAATTCCTTTCATTATGAGCGGGTTCCTTTTTGTAATGAGGCAAAATTTATCTCGGAAACCTCTTTTGAAATTTTAACCGGGGAAAAAGCCTCCGTAGAAAAAGGCAGTTATCGTGCCATTTCCAACGCAGACGAGACAGGTCTTTACTATTTAAATTCTACAGCCGTTGTGCTTACCAATATGAGCACCTTTGAGAGCATTCCCGTAAGCTTTGCCGGATATGCACACTATGATCTCTTGGCGGATTCGGCAGGATATTATGTGCTGAGTGATGAGGATTATGAGACGATTTCCCTTGGGCTTGCCCCCGACTGGATGGGCGCCGCCGCCTTTTTCAATATGGACGGCGAAGACAGCTACGCCTTCGCACAGGACTTCTTTTACACTCTGGTTTCCGCCTTCGATTCGGAATGCGAACTGCCCGCTTATTATGACCGGGTGACAAAATACTATAAAAATCTACAGGGGGAAGTTTATTGGGGCGATACTCCAGACATGACGCAGATCAGCTATTCACAGCCTGACAGCAGTGATTTCAGGAGCTATTGGCGGTACATGCCCAAAAGCCGGATTCTCGACCGGACTGACTTTACCAGAAACTTTTCCGTGTTCCTGATGATGTTTCTCTTTATCGCCATTATCTGTTCCTTGGCGGCAATGATCATCAGTTATATCCGCTGTATGACTATCGCGCTCAACAACCGATATCTCTTTGAGGATTTGAAACGGCTTGGCGCATCGCCCGCTTTCCTGCAAAAAGAAATCAAAGGACAGGCAGGTCCCGTATTTAAAATTCCTGCCATCGCAGGAATGACCGCTATGTACCTTCTGTACCTGCTCTTACTTTGGGGAAACGACGGAAAAATTACGGGCAGTGAAGCCGTTGGAATGGCTGTCTGCTTTTTTATTCTTGCAGGCATCGCGGCGGCGTATTATCTGGTTTACCGGTGTACGGTTCGGAATATGTTTAAATTCTTATTTTGAATAAACAGCATCATTTCTGGAAAGAAGATACACACAGTACTGGTTCATACTGATGCCTTCCCTTTTAGAATGCTCAGCCAGCAGCCTGTGCAGACTTCGCGGTATTCTCAATTTGAATTGCCCTGAATAATCCTCCAAATCATCCGGCTCATGAATCTCTATGCCGTCTTCAAGGGCTGCTTCAATCCATGCTTTTTTGGCATCCAGCGCATTTGCTACCGCAGATTCCACAGTCTCGCCACAAGTAATACAGCCTGGAAGGTCAGGATAGGAAGCCACAAATCCCCCTTCAGCCTTATCTTCTATAATCTCCATACGATAGGACATTGCCATATAATCATCCAGCGTCTTCACCATTTTGCGCCTCGCTTTCTACTATCTGCTTAACCATTTCCACATAAGCCTTTTTAATCGGTTCATGCTTTGGGATTGTAATTGGTTGACAGCCTGCTTTTCTGAATGTGAAATGACTACTTCCACCTTTGGGAGCATTCATCTCATATCCACAACTTTCCAAGACTTTACGTAGTTCATCAAATCGTAGGTCTTTTGATAAAGTGAAAATCCGTGTTAATAGTTTATCCCACTTTGACATTTGGATTCCTCTTTTTTATATTATATGTGGTATCATATTTGGTGTCAACTCCTAACGTTGATCCAAATTTCATTCCATGATGATATTTAGTTCCTTATCTATCCCTCAATAAACTATAGGTAGTTAAATAACGCAAATTTCAAGGTTCAACACTCTGTAAAGCAAATATACTGCTTAAAAGCATTTGTTTTCATCGCAAAAACCTCCTTCAAATGTTCGTGCACAGCCCCTTCCGAGGGTTCCGGTTTCTTACTGCTGGCTGTCAACGACATAACAGCAAGATACCTATTAGACCAGCATGTTCATTCTATTCATCCAAATAACTTTTCAAATCTTCCACCAGCTTATATACCATGGTTCCTGGATCAAACTCTGACGGCTTATCTCTATTGACATTAAATCCAGCCATTCTGCGTTTCGCATTTTTTATTGCATTATTCACTCCATCATATGTATTCACTATATTATAAATATCTTCATAATTCTTTTGGTATGTGCCATTACCTAAATCACGTTCCTTGAATATTTCATTGAGCTTTTCGTTCCACTCATCTCTATGCAGTGCTGAATCACTATAATGAAAATGAAGATATAGCCAATATTCAAATGCCTGATTGCTCCAAGCCACATGATACCCCTTACTGACGCCAGCTTTGATTGATTGGTCGAAATCTCCAAAATCATCCTTATCAAATACTACCCATATATTTTGATATAAAACCTTTGCCTCCTTCACAATCTGCTCTGTAATTTCTATCAGCTTTCCAGTCGAACACCCCTCACCATATACATCTATCAATGGATTCTCTATTATGTTAATCGTACCGCCTATTTTTTCGCTGATAAGCTTTTTTAATCCCCTAAAATAATAAGGTTCTGTGCGCTCCCCTTCTGTAACAATTAAAAAGGAATTGGCTTTAGGACTTTTTACATCATGTTGCCTCTGTTTTCTAGCCTCTCTTCTTTTTTTAAACAAATCATCCGTTCCCACTTATTCACCTTCCTTCATCTCAAAGTCTTTTATAAGCGGAATCCCCCCATATACTCCTGCTAAATAATCCTTTTCAAAAGACGCATCCGATCTCACTTTAAAATCAGACAACGCTGTTAATTCAGAATACCCAAATTCATCTTTCTGAACAAACCAAATCTGATCTCTGCGGAAAAACTTCTTATCCATCAAAGTTGTATCGTGAGTTGTATAAATCAACTGAGCTTTTGAATTTTCCTCATAAAACAAGTCTATAATAAATTTTAACAATAACGGATGTAATTTGATATTTAATTCATCCACAAAAAGAGAAGCTCCGCCTCGAATAGCTGTTCGCGCATAAATGTAAATCATGATGCTTTTGATAGTTCCTTCTGACTCGTTATACAAGTCTAAGAAATATTTATTTCCATCTTTTCCTACATGTTCTGTAAAGAAACCAATCTCCTTATCTCTCTCTTCATATCCAATATCCTTAATGCCAGTATCAATTGCTGTAAGAAATTCGATTAATTTTTCTCCTTCCGCATCTATAACTCTTGGTAAAAACGTCTCTAAAACACTTGTATCCTCGTAAAAATCCGCTGGCATTATAAGCGTAGACATAATACTCGAATAGACTACTTTAAAAATTTCTGTCTTCAGTTTTAATTTATTAAAGAACGATAACACTAATGTTTCTACAGGAACCTGCTCCTTATATACATCACATTCTTTTCTGACGGAAGACCCAAACTTTACGGAATGAGTTGTTCTTTCAAAAATAATCGCCGTCCTGTTTGTTTCCATATTTTTTCTGTACAGCCATTCCGCCGCTATACACTCCGAATTATATTCAAATCCATATCGGTATTCGTAATTTCCGATTATTTCTATTATTTGAAATTCCGAATTATCTTCATTTTCCTCAAAAGAAAAAGGATAAAAATACTGCGCAATTGCCGTCTGCGCATGTTCTTTAACGTTATTTAGCGATTCCACAATAATCTGCTGAAAGTAACTCATCGCCAAATACAAATTAGATTTTCCACTTGCATTTGCACCATAAATAGCCGCTACTTTCAAAAACTTTTCCTTCGTTCCTATATCAATCATATTGCATTTATGCTCTTTATAGGCATTAATCGCTGTCATATCCAATATAGTTTCATCCCGAAAAGACAAAACATTCTTTAACATAAACTGCACCAGCATAATTCAACACCTCCTGCAATATATAATATACGGTTTTTAAATATTATGTCAATATTTTTGTGAAATATTCACATTTATTTCATCATGGCAAATGCATTGTCCTTTTTATGCACATGTTTTTACTATTATATATTTCGGTTCATTATAAGACACTCAACTCTTCTTCGCCGTTTTCTGCCTATTTCCCTTAAAGTTCATTTTATGCTGCCGCATTTGCGTTAATCTGTTCAATCACCTTCCGAATGCCCAGCCAAATATTTAAATCTGTAAATACCTCCGCCACGCTTCCCCTGTCCGTAAAGGGCGTTTCCTGCAGCACGGATAAGTCTTTCATCAATCCATTATGAACAATGTACTCGATAATCTGATTCACAAAATAAATCTGCCTGCTGTCAAAGTTTGTCTCGTTTAAATACTCCGAAAATGCTTCTTTTGCAGCATTCATGTCAAGCCCGACAATTTCCCTGACAAATTCTCCGAGAGGCTTTTCTCCGTATTCCTTCTCATAATCCTCTTTTGTTCCCAGCTCCTTCCACAAAATTTCTTCAAGAGCTTTTATATCCGTTTCCGTTAAGGGTTTATTAGTCTTTAACTTTGCAATCACAAAATTATCCTGATGCTGCCGGATATAAAACTCTGCTTTCGCTTTATAATTTGCCAGCTCGTCATTATCAAGCTCTGAATCATTCCATTCTTGTGATATGATGAAATCCGTAAAATCAGTCACGTACTTTGTCCCTGCCGTCTGCGGTATATACTTCATCAAGCCGCGTAATTCTTCACGAATATGCTCAAATTCATTGATGCCTGCATCTTCTACATATCTGGTATGTAAAATCTGCCGAATTAATTCCGACTTCATCTGTATCTCCGGAATATTTGCCACACTTGCAATGGCACTGACTCGTTTCATCAGATCGCTGCGCGCTCTCGTATATTTCTTGCCTGCCAGATACGCCAGCTCAATTCCATACATCAAAGCATCGAATCTCACCGCACTGATTTCATCTTCGTCCGGCAGAATCAATGGTGCAACTTCATCACAGACAATTAAAGTATCTTCATAAGTCAGCGCATTATAATTTTCTGCATCTGCGTATAAATCCACATACTTTAAATGTTGACGAACCGCATAATTTTCGCGGTTGAGCTCAGATACTTTCCTGCTCATCATTTCTACCAGTCTATTTCTATAAGCGATTAATCGCTCTGTCTGATAATCAATATCCTGCAGCTTATACGCAATTTGAAATTCCAAATTAAAAACAGCTCCCTGCAATGCCATCATATTTGCCGTGGGCTTTCCATTACTCATTCTGAAAAATTCAAAGTTGCCGCAAAAATCAAAAATATAAAATTTTTCTTTATCATTTCCATCCATTAAGCCCGGACACAATCTTGTCCCGCGTCCAATCATCTGCCAAAATTTTGCTTTACTCATTACCTTTTTAAAAAATACAAGATTTAAGACCTCCGGCACATCGATTCCGGTATCAAGCATATCAACAGAAATTGCAATCTGCGGCAGTTTCTTAGGATCTGAAAACTCGTCAATAGCGGTTTGTGCATAGTTAATGCGATTATCTATGACCTTAACATAATCATTGGGTAAATGAGGATATTCTTTATGAAATATTTCATAGATTTTTTCTGCATGATCATGATTCCTTGCAAATATAATGGTCTTTCCAAGTTTCTCCCCGTATGCTGTTTTTAAACCATCCGTCATAAGGATATGCAAAACCTTACGGATCGTATCTTCATTAAATACCCATGTATTCAGTGCTGAGGAACTAATGGCCTCAGGAATTTCTCCATTCTCATTTTCAAATGTGTCTTCATAGGCTTCTTTATCTTCATCAGGCAATTCATCATATACGATGCCCTGTTCCACAAATTTCAGTGCAGTTTCTACCGACTGAAAATCAACCAAATACCCATCCTTCACTGCCTGTGCTAATTCATAACCATATGTAGGCACACCGCTTTCCAGTTCAAAAATAGAATATGTATTCTTATCTATTTCATCTTTAGGCGTAGCCGTAAGCCCAACTAACGGCGCATCAAAGTATGTAAAAATATCTCTGTATTTGTTATAAATAGACCTGTGCGCCTCATCACATATAACCAAATCAAAATGTCCGCAAGAAAATACTTTGCCCTCTTCGTCTCTGGCATCATCAATTAAATTCATCATTGTCTGATAAGTAGAAAAAACGCAGTGTGCGTTATAATTATCTTTTTCCTCACATAGATTAGTACACGACAAATCCGGCAGCAGATTTACAAAGCTGCGCTTAGCCTGCGTGACAAGGGTATTACGATCCGCCAGAAAAAGAATGTTTTTTATCCATCCGGCATTCAACAGCACATCACATAATCCAATCACTGTTCTTGTTTTCCCTGAACCGGTTGCCATAACAAGCAATGCTTTTCGTCTGCTTTTGTCCCCGAAGCTGTCACAAACCGCTTTAATTGCACTTTCCTGATAATAGCGTCCAGCAATGTCCTTATTGATCACAATCTTTTTAAGGCTTGTTCTCGTTGCGAGCAAATTAAACCATTTTTCCAAATCTCTTTTTGAATAAATGGATGCGCATTTTCTTTCCGGATATTTACCATCTACAATTCTGGTGTCAAATCCATTTGTGAGGAATACAACCGGTCTTCTTCCATATTTCTTTTCCAGTAAATCTGCATAAATCTTTGCCTGCTGACGCCCCTTAGACACATCTGCGCAAGTACGCTTTGCTTCAATTACAGCTAACGGCTTATGGGTGTCATCATATAACACATAATCTGCATAACCTGCTTCCGACTTATTGGGCATTCCCGGAATTTCGACTTCGTTCAGCCAGTCTTTTCCTTCCGTCCAGCCAGCATCCGTCAGCATGGAATCAATGTAAATCTTTCTCGTTTTGTATTCCGACAAATTAAGCGGCTTGGATACATATTCCAGCACCTGCTCTTCACGCCTGCCGGTAAGCTCTTCTTTCAGCGCTCTGTTCTCCTCAATCAAAGCTTTCAAATCAATATCTGCAAACTCTTCCGGAATCGCAGGATGCGGCTCTCCCTGCCCTTCCTTCAGAAGCTGTGTATCAAAATCTCTCTGCTCATAATTATCTCCATAGCAATATGCAATAAAATCAAGGAAAATATATAAGTCCTGTAAGCATAACGCAGCCTGCTCAAAGGTAACTTTTTTCCCGGTATGAGCCGCATTGTTACCCATACGCCGAATAAAATCCAGCCTATGCCACAGGTTATCATCCAGAATATCTTTAAATTCATCTGTATGCATCAGGCTTTGCAGATTATCCCGATACGGCATTGTCAAGGACTCATCTACTGAATACATCCACTTAATTGCAAACTCCATAGACCTGCGGCAGTTAATAACACATGCCTCAGGATCAATATGTATGATTTTCTCCGCAGATATAGCAACATCTGCAAAAATATGAAATTGTGGTTGTGAATTTAAGTGGTCAAAGTTGGTCATGGTATGTACCTCATTTCTATCCGAAATATTTCTGCATTAGAGAGTCAAATAAAAGCTGTAACTTTTCCAAACGCTTTTGCTCTACATCTTTCAATTTGTCGGTCTGGCGGACGAAGGTGGCAAACTGGTTTTGGAGTTCTATTGGCGGAACCGGAATCTCTAATGCCCTTAAAATTTGTTGATTAAGGTTTTGAATATTTGCCCCTCTCCCAACCATCTTTTGACGCATTGACTCTGTCTTTAATACCCTCAATAAATACGGAATTGAAATAGCATCATCTGTTTTTCTGTATCTAATACAGAACCCACTAAATGTGGTTGGCACATCATCTGGATAAACCGCTAGGCTTCTTCCGACAAGCGCCTTATTCCCATTCGATCTCACAAAAACAATATCTCCATCCTTCAATAGATATTCCTCTGATGGCATTTCATTCAATGATACCATTGGAAGTTTCTCTACATCATCAATAAGAGTCAAATCCTTAAAATCTCCTACACCTAAACAATGAATTTCTATCCCAGCATCATCTTGATGAAAATTCATTCCATTCTTACATTCACCCATATCTAAGAAAGGCTTCTTGTTCCAACCCATAGGATTCGAAATTGGATCCCCAAACATCTCGACAAATCTGGATTTGATAAGTTTGTCCAAATCGACTAACTGGCATTTGTATTGGTTGATGATACAACAAATTTTGTCTAAAATCTCTACAACTTGGTGCTGTACTAACCTATCATCATCAAAAAGAAATTCAAAATTTCCCAAATCCACCTTTTTAATATTAGGCATACATGCACCTGAACGAATTTTCATAATACGTTCTTGCTGACTTTTGAGTGCATAATATAAATACTTTATATCTCCAACTGTATCAAAAAGATAATAACAGTGAGCACCACACCAAAAAGGTTGATTCATATAATTTACATATCCACTTGAATTTCCACCCTCACTAATGGTAATAGTATTTCCATCAACATTGTATGAATGCCACTTACCTGATGGATATATACCGCCATTCAAATAATCATATATACCATCTTTAAGTAGTTTATCGCCATTAATTTGCTGACCTTTTGAATATGATGCAATATCTTTTAATTTAACTTTCTGCTTCATCTTTATCCCCACAAACCCGAATTGTATTGTTTCATCACTTATAAAAGTTTTAACTTCATTCACCATCATTCCCTGCTATTCCTGATTTAGCAATTCTTTCTCCGTTTCAAGCAATATCTGAGTTAACACCTTGTAATCCAAATACTGTATTCCATCTTTTCCAAGATAAATTTTATCAGCCAATTTACTGCTATAGTATATATCCATTGCTTTTTCATAGGAAAAATTACACATCTCTGCTAAATATGCTATTAACCGTTCTTCTAAATTTTCCTGATATACCTTTTCTAATATTTCTTCATTCATGTCTTTATTACCTCATAGAATAAGTCATAAAACCCTTTTCCAAAATCCAGCGGCCGAAAAGAATGCTCTATATCCGGATGATTTACAATCACATTTGAACCATGATAAACAATCATATAGCTATCCCCCTAACATCAAAATATTCCTTGATATTATCGATAATATACTCTGTACTTTGCGTGTGAAGAATCTCATAATTAGGCACCAGAAATCCCATAATGCAATTTGTTTTTTTCATGTTTCTGTATACCTCCGAAGGATTTTGCTCCCAATAATTTGCACATGCGTGAATCATGTATATAATAAATGAAAACGTCTCTTTATTCATAGTTCTATTTCCCTTTCAGCAATAATCATCTTTTATTTACATTCGTATCACTTTCCTAGCTGATTGATGTGATCATTAATGCGACTGGTCTGTCGGAATTTGCAATTTGCAAAAAATGCAAATTGCTTTCTTTGCCTATCTCATTAATTTTTCTTGACATCTCCATAAAAAATATATATGATAACAGAAAAGAAATGGGTTTTTCGACCGTACAGCTTATTGCTCAAGCGGGGTGCTCGTTTCTTTTTTTATTCTTAAAATATCATATAAATATTTTTTACCATCTTCTGCACATCTTATCAATATACGTGCCGCAAATACATTATATCTATCAACGTTTCCTAACTCATCATACACTGGCAAGGCAAACCTTGAATCATATCGTTTCCACCCATATCTAGCATTATGAATATGTTTTTCTTCATAATTATCTGAAAATGTTGGATTGGCCGCAATTTTAATTATCTGCGCTATGCCTTGAGCCGCATTCGCTTTTGCCTTAGCTAATGTTTATTTTTTCTTTTCCCCTTAAACATAATATTATCAATTAGTACTACTTCTTTACCATCTTTATCCTCTATAATTTTTACATATTTGTCCAAATATTTTCTCCCTCTAGCTTCTATAACATCGCCCTCAATTCCTGCAATTCTTTTGTAATCTTTTCTTCCAATTCCATTATCTCATTCATTATTTCTTCTGTAGGAGGATACTCCACCGGAACATATTCCACCTTTTTATACTTATTAATCGATAAATCATATCCATTATCTACAATCTCCTGCTTTGAAACCATAAATGACTTTTCTGTACGTTCCCTGTCCGCTTCCTTATCACGATTAGGGAACCTTTCAATAATATCAGGAATATCATTTTCATTAACCTTGCTGCGCTTATCATCCAGACTATACCCATCTGCCTGCATATCATAAAACCATACATTGTCCGTTCCGCCATGCTCTGTTTTCGTAAAAATCAGTATTCCTGTTGATACACCTGCATAAGGCTTAAACACACCTGAAGGCATGGATATCACTGCTTCCAGCCTTTGATTCTCCACCAATTCTTCCCGTATTGCTTTATGCGCTGTGGAGGAACCAAATAAAACACCGTCGGGAACGATGCATGCACATCTTCCACCAATTTTCAGCATCCGGACAAATAGCTCTATGAACAACAGCTCTGTCTTTTTGGTCTTACATCTCTTAAGAATATCTGCAGCGACGATATCATAATCAAGGCTTCCCTTAAATGGCGGATTTGCCAGTATCAGCGAATATTTATCCCTGTCTGTGTTCTGGTCAGACAGGCTGTCGCGGTACTCAATAAACGGATTGCTGATTCCATGCGTCATCATATTCATCGCTCCGATGCGAAGCATGGTACGATCCATATCGAATCCATGGAACATATGATTCATGTAATGTTCCTTTTTTACTTTGTCATAAAAAATCTCGTCCTTTTTATTTTCTTTCAGATATTCCCCTGCAGCTACCAGAAATCCCGACGTACCGCAAGCCGGATCACAGATTACATCATCTACTGTCGGTTTCATTAATTCCACCATCATTCTGATAATATGGCGCGGTGTCCTGAACTGTCCGTTCACTCCGGAATTTGCCAGCTTTGACAACAAATACTCATATACATCACCGCGCACATCCGTGTCCTTTAATCCTGCCATTTGATGATATAAATCATCCATTGCATCAACGATTTTAGAGAGAATTAAAGGTGTCGGTATCTTAAAAATTGCATCACCCATGTATTTAGAATAAGCGCTGTCCTTATCTCCATGCAGATTTTTAATAAAAGGAAATACCATCTCCTGAATAACATCATACATTTTTTGCGCCGGAAAATCATGAAATACCGACCATTTCAACTGTGCACCGTCAATAATCCTGTCGCCAAGCTGCACTTCCGTTGTAAAAATACTTTGGTATGGCAATCCCAGCATTGCACTTTCCTTTGCATGAATATTATCCGTATCATCCAGATCGTGGATAAACATTAAGTATGTCATCTGTTCAATAACATCCAGTGGATTCGTGAGTCCGCCTGTCCAGAAAATCTCCCATAAACTATCTATTTTGTTCTTTAGTTCTCCTGTAATCATTAACTTTCGTCCTCCCAATTCCATACATATTTCGTATATCTCCTTATTTCTTCTTCCACCCGATTGGGTTTGGCAGCCTTCTTTCAATCAGCTTTTCATGCATTCCTGCTCCAGCTTTACATTTTTTTCCAGCATATACTCAAGAACATCCGCATATTCCACATCTGGATTTTCTTTTAATATTTTCTCTATTCTGGCACGATCATTTTCCGTCAACGTTCTCCCATACTTTTCATATCGCATCAAATGCTCCCGATCCATCTTGTAAAGCTTAAAAGGAATCCCCGTTTTTCGGCGCAAATCCTCGTAAATAAGGAATCCTCCCACATCGATATCCCCAAAATGAAAATATTCCGCCTCCGGAAGCATCTGATAGATTTTGGCAAGCAGCGTGCGCCGGACGCTGTTATGGTATCCTCCCAGATAAACCATAAGGCTGTACGGTTCTTCCCAGCGGAAAAAGGTCGTAAGATTTTCAATGGTTATCACTTTGCAAATCTGTGTAACATCCTGAAAACAAATCCTTTCTATATCTTCGCCGGAAATCCCTATGCCCTGATGCAGCTCCCCTATCCGATACTCATGATCTCCCATGCCAAGTGAAACATTTCCCTTAAAATATACATAGTTTGGCGTATGATAAATCCCATATTCTGCAAGAATTTCGTCCAATTCCTTCTCTCTATATTCCTCCGCGAACATATGCATTGCCCTTACAATTTTTCCGCTCATGGACTCGAAAACCTTGGAATTGCGAAAATGTTCTATCGAAAATTCTCTGATATAACATATTTTGTCATTTTGTTCAATCTGTGCAATTCCTGTTAATAAAACCTCTGTTTCCGACAGATTGGACAAATCAATGAACTCCTTTACCGACTGTGCGTTTTTAAGGCGGTTATCCAGATAATCAATCAGCGACTGATAAACCGGAGTATGATAACGCTTCCGCAATTCGGAAAGCAGCTCTTTATTTTGACCGATCAGATCTGCCTTCGAAATTCTGGATACATAGGCATAGGCTTTCTCCAATTCTTCTATGCATAGCAGAACCTTTGAAATAATATGACCTTCCTTTCCCTTTTTCCATTCAATGATGATCAGCCCCCGCTGTTCCAGTCTTTCCATCTCTGCATGGATTTCCTCATAAGCAAAGGAGCTTTCATCAAAATAGGCAGGAAGAGTACTTCTATTAAAGGGAAACGCAATGTGCACCGTCACTTTATTTTTGCCGGTAAACAAAGTACTGGACTCATAGGAATCCAGCAGTTTGTTTATTATTTTTTTATCATACTGCGCCATTATGATACCTCTCTACAAAACTGACCCTTTCATCTGTCATCACCAGCAGAGTTTCCTCCACGGAAGGACTGATATACTGAATCTTATCAGGCGGTGCGGCAATGATAATCTGGAGCGGTAAATTTCTCAAAAATTCCAGAACACCACCGATGCGCTCGTCATCCATGTTGTTGAAAGCCTCATCGAACATGACAAGACCAATCGCCTCATCTCCAATATTATTTCGATACAATTGTACAAAAGAAGCCGCCACCGTAACATAAAAGGGCGTCTGGGTTTCGCCGCCGCTTTTTTCCTCACACACCTTGGAATAGTAGGAATAGCTGTTATCGCTGTGCACAATTTTAATATCATAATCCATGTAAGTTCTGTAATCCGTAAACTCATCCAATGCCTGCGCACTGTTCTCATTATCAAGAGCCAGCTTTTCAAAAAGCTCGTCGATTACCTCCTTGTGAGTTTCATGGAACAATCCGCTAAAAATTGATTCTCCCTGCATAGCATTAAAATCGTCCATAATCATCTCATAATACTGCCTGTACCGCTTGCTGGGCAAATAAAGAAATTCATATTTTTCATTGCTGAAAACAATGTCTTTCAGTGCCTTGTTCAATTCTTTAAACTCATTCTGCGCCTGCTTCATGTTTTCCTGAAGCTTGGACAAGAACTGCTCCCGAAATTCCTCTTCCGCCGCCAACCTTGCGGACTGCACTTTTTCTTCATAGTTTAGAAGCTCCGACGTCCGAAGTCTCTCATAGACATCCGCAAAGTCCGGATATCCGTCCATGCTGGGAGCTGCGCCAAAGTCATACTCCGTCTTATAGGAAACCATGGTATTAATCATATTGGTTCTGGCATGATCTGTGGTGGTGGCGTTCGCCTTCTTTCTCCGGGCAAAATTATCCCGGAACTGATCAAAGGATTTATCCCTAGTCTGTTTCTCATAGTCACTATTCCATGCAGGCAGAGCATCTCCTGCTGCCGCACCCAGTTCTACAACAGACGTCTGCTTCAAGGCGCGCTCAGCCCGCAGTCTTTCCATCTCGCTTTTACAATCTTCGATTTTCTGCTCATACCTTCCTGCTTCCTGATTCCATTTCCGTAACTGCATGTCCAGTTCACTGATCAAACTTTCCAGTGTCTCCAACTGAATCCGCTTTTGAATCATGGTTGCATTTTTCTCCAATGTGGAAATATTCACCTTACACTTATCTATGCCTGCCTGTATGGTTCTAATCCGCGCCAATACATCCAGCCTGTACTGAATATCAATGTCTGAATCCACACTTAAAGGCTCCATTACATAAGTAAGATCTTCGATCTGCTTCTTCAGTTTGTCGATCTCCTCCGACAACTGCGCTCTCTCCTTTAATGCCTGCTCAAGCTGTACTCTTACTGCATTTTGTCCGATAAAAGGCGTCTCAAAAATAGAAGGCTTAATTGCACTTGCCACATGATTTTGATACTTCATGCATTCTCTGGTAATAGAAATAGGGTAGTCTTTCAGTTCGCTGTAATGCTTACACATATGAACCTTCCCCAAAACCATATTGATAAACTGACTGGCATATTGATTGGAAGAAGAAACCGCCGTGGCAAGCGTCCCTTCCGGCGCCTCACTGTACTTTTCCAGTTTTCTGGTGTTGATAAGCCCTACCCCATAAGCCTTTTTGGTTTTGCGGAGCTTATCATAGATTCCCAGCGCAATATCAAAATTCTCCGGCTCCACCAAAATATAAAAACGCTGGGTGTTCAAATAGCCTTCTACCGCATTCCGCCACTGTTCATCCGTAATTTCCAATAGTTCACATAAAATTCTCGGTTCCGGTTTTCTGCCAATTCGGGAAAACTCCTCCCGAATTGCCTGCAAGACTCTGACCACATCTTCCGGATAAGTTAATCTCTTCTGCTTCAATTGCTCAACTTTTTTATCCAGTTCAAGCCGTTTTGACTTTGTATCGTTCAGCGTGACCTGAACCTGCGCACTTTTTAACTGAACCTTGTCGTACATCTGCTTTTTGTAAGCAATCACTGTTTGTGTAAGATGTTTCACACCGGCAATGTCCTCCTGCGTATCCAGATTTTCCAATGCTTTGCCGTATTCTTTAACACATTGATCCACATCCTTTACTTCCAACAGCTTTATCACCTGATCCCGGGAAACTTTTACGCTGGCAAGCAGGTTTTTCCGCTCCTCTTTCTGTTCCTGCAAGGCGGTCTGCAATTTCTGTAATTCCTTTTTCTGTCCATCTAGTGCAAGGAAGTCATCATCCTTTGCAAGCTCCGCCATCAAAGCATCTCTTATCTGCTGTTTTTCATTCTTTTCATCCGCTGCTGCCTGAATTTTCTTTTCCTGCTGCTCCAGACGATAGCTTTCCATCTGCATCTGGCTTTTGGTCTGGGTAAACTGTTCTCCCAAAATATCGGTCTCTGCTCTTTCAAGGAAATAATCGTACATTTTATCCTTTTCGAGACCTGCCATCACCTGACTGTGGTATTCCTCAATGACCTCCAATTTTATTATGCGGTTTTTCACACCCTTCAACGTGTTTTCCAACTCCTGATAGGTTCTGACGTTTTCCCGCAAAATATCAATATTGACTTCCTTCTCATCTAATACATAAGAGTACACGAAGTCCTTAATATCATCGATGGGTCTGAATGCCAGAGCTTTCGGAATCAGTGTAAAGAATTTGTCCTCTATCCTTCCAAAGCGGTTTTTTATCATCTTCTTTGCTTCCACGCCGGTCTTACACCACATTTTTATTTTTCCGCTTTCTGCACTGCGAAACTGGGTAATAGACCTCGGTGTTTTCCCCTGAAAAAACATATCCTCCGTAAATCGGGTATTATCCATCAGGTAGCGGACAGTCGTTTCCTGCCCTTCGGAGGCAGAGTCAATCACCGCACCCACCACAAAATACTGATTTTTACTGTCCTCATAAAATTCCAGCGCAACATGTGCGCTGATCTCGCCGTTCCGCTCATAAGGCTTATTTTCTTTTCCTGTTTTACAGCGTATGTAACCCGTCAGTTTCCTCTTTCCGTTCTCATGGGCCGCTTTATTAAAGTAATTGGCAGAACAGGTCACTACAAACTGAATGGCATCTAAGAGCGTGGATTTTCCGGCGCCATTTTCCCCGGAAAGAAGCGTAGAAGTTCCAAGCTCTATCGTGGTATTTGTAAAACGATGCCAGTTAATCAGCTTCACTCTCTTCAATGTCTTCATCGGATTTTGCTCCCTTTCTGTAAATTTCCAGCTTTTCATATGCCTGTTTGATATCTTCCACCCTCACTGCCATTAAAATGGAATCAAAGATCAATATTCTGGAATCCTCATTTTCCAGATTCTTGTCTAATATTTCAACCAGCTGGAAACGGCGGAATAGGCTGAGCGCATTTCGCATGGTCGTCTTGTCAATTAATTTGTCCCTGACTTTCAGGCTCAAAAACTTCTCCTGAATATCGCCCAGATTGACAATGACTTCATCCGATGCCGAAAGCTCCCTTTTCTTCTCATCAAAGAGGACTCGTAAAATCAGCAGAATGATTGACTCATACAGCCTCAGATTCAATCTGTTATAATTCTGCGGGTTAGTCAATTGAACCACGCCGTATTCCTCGTTGATTTCCAGACGATACCCCAGCACGGACAAATATTCCGTGATTTCCGGTTTATGCTTCAGGACAAAATAATAGTCCGCCCTGCTTGTGATATTTCCCTTACACAAAAAGCAGGTACTGAGCAGCTTATTACAAACCCTGACAAAATTATCTTTATCCCTTTGAAGCATTCCATCTAACAAATCCATAGCGCTCCCCCATTCTTTCCTGTCTGCATATGAAACCATGCCTGTAAGCTTTTACTACATTTTCAGCCGAATCAAAAAATCCTTGAACCGATAACCATTCACTTCCACATCTTCCCTCAGCTCAACAGCGTAATCCATATTCTTTCTCTGACCGTAAAGCCTGATATAAATAATTTTTACAAAATCTTCCGGACTCTCCATCGGAAATTGCGCCGCCAAAAGCTCTGACCTGTCTCCAAGCTGAGCTCTGACATAAGCGTTTATTTTGGCAGGGCTCAACACCTTCTGCATCTTTTCAGCCATCCTCCGGAGCTTTTCCTGTCGTAATTCCAAGTCCGGCTCCGCATCTGCAATTTCTTCGGGCTTAAACTCCTTTTTACCTTCTACCGGAGAATACAAAGATTTCTCATCCAGACAGCTGACACTGTAAATGCGGATCAGCTCTTCCAAAAAGTCAATCCGGTAAATACCGCCCAAGTTCATCTGTTCCTTTGCAATTTCCTCGTTAATCCCTATTAAAATCTCTTTAATCTGCCCTCTGACATCCTCGCTTCCCGTCAGCATAAAACGTGCGCGATTGACCGCCGAACGCTGATACTGCGTGTTTTTTTGATTAATTTCCTTAAGAATATCATCCATATTTCGAAAAGCACTTATAATCCCATGAAGATAATGATAGACCAGCTCTTCCGCCTCTTTTACAGAAATCTCTTTGATGCCGGCAATTTCCTCTGCCGCCTTTTCCACATAAGATTTGCTCCGGCTTTTCCCTTCCAGACGCTCTATAATCTCCGGTCTGAATTTTGATACATTATCCGAAGTCAAAAGCCTGTGATATGCCTTGTCCACAATATTCGTAATATAGTCATTAAACAGCGCATCCATGATTTCCGCCACTGTCTTATGTCTGGTCAAGTCGTCAATATAATGCTTGATGCTGGAATTAAGATTCTTCAGTCCTGTAATCAACAGATCCGTATTTTCCAGAATCTGCATAAGCACCACCCCGGGATGATCCGTACTGCTCCGCACCAGAGAATAAATCGTATAAATATATCCCTGATACTCAATCTGCCTTCCCTCCGCAATCTCTATAAGAGTTTTGATTACCTTAACTGCATACTCCTTAAAATTGACCCTCTGCACATAACTTTTATCCGTCTCTATTTCAAGCCAGCCACAATGCTCCAGCCGCCGCAGCATCCAGTTTGCCTTGCTCCGGCTGTCCGTTCCGACCAGCTCCTCCTCCGAAAAATCCGCCGCATTCGCCTGATCAAAATAATATTGCAGCTCATCAACCAGCACGTCCCGCTCCACGCCAAAAGAAAGCTGATTGTCCATAATGGAAAACAGCTTGCAGATACATTCCCAATATACCAGTTTGTTGGGGGAAGCCAACGGAACGAAAAAACCGTCTGATATGACGTTGAACATGGTTGCCCTTTCTTATATTATGCTTTACTCTCATACATTTATAGTTAATTTGTTATGTCGTTTACTATATGTTTTCATCTTACCCCATGACCTTAACTTTTACAAGTTATTTCTCTATATTGACCCTGGCCTCTCCAAGAAATGTCATCTCCTCATCGCCCTCCATACTGCCGTAAACGTGGACAAAATAAACGCCTTTCCGCTCATAGCCGGACAAATCAAGCTCATATGCGGAGTAGTTTTCGTGATTTCCGGGCACGCTGAACCATTGCAGATCGTCCTGCTCCCCCTCTTCGCTCCAAAGCGCATAGTTAAGCATATCCCACTCTTCCCCGTTATACAGCTCCACCGTAATCACAGTCTGCTCCTCGTTTACTCTCGCGTAGACATGTTCTGCCTCTTCATATTCCTCATAAATTAAGTTGTCCGAAAGCTTTAACGCATAATACTTTGCAAGCCGCTTTTCAAATTCCTGCATCTGCTCCGCCGAAAGAAGATTAGCCTCTCCGCCTGTGGTGCAATAACAGATTCCCATAGACTCAAAGTAAGTGTCATAAAGGCTCCCGCTCTCAATAGCAAACAGGCTGTCCCCCCAAAAATAGTTCGGCGCAGACATATCGAGAAAGTCCAGGATTGTGGGCGCCATATCCAAGGAATTCCGCCCTCCGGCATCGTACCTTTTGGGAGTAACCCCCTTATAATAAATCATGAACGGTATCCTGTCCAGCGAAGGATCCTTCCGCATATAATCCGGAAAAGCCGTGACAAAATCCGCGTCCTGATAAGCTGCATGGTCGGATGTCAAAATTATTATGGTGTTTTCCGCCAGTTCACTTTCATCAAACCGCTTTAAAAAGCTTCCAATCTGCACATCCAAATCATAAAACCTGTTCAGCAGTGCATTGGATCCGCCCGCAAATTCCTCATAAACGCCATCTAACGTTGCATGAGTTCCAAAAGAGTACATCGCAAGGAAAAACGGTATCTCATCTGCGTTTTGCTCAAGCGCCGTTTCAAACAGCATCTCATAGGCGGACTTGTCGCTAAGCGCATCTGCCATCCCATCCACCCTGCTTTTATCGGCAAGCAATTCCTCAAAACCAAAATTCGCAAGATATTCCGAAAATTCCTTATTCTCCGGTTCCGTGTTGATAAAAGCAGTTTTATATCCGTAATCCCGGAAAATATCCTGCACGGAAACCAGCGGGTTCGCATCATAATTTTCACGCTGATAATCAGAATAAAGCTGACCGCTGAGCCCCATGTAAGTGGCAAACGTATGATTATAATAATTTGCAAAGTAAATAGATTTGTCCTGCAATGCCGACACATTCGGCATAATATTCCGCGTATCGTCAATAATGTTCTGCGACATTCCCTCCGCAAAAATAAGTATCACATTCGGATTTTCAGAAATCTCCTCCGGCTTCGCAAAATAATCCGCCACAGAATCCGAATAAAATTCATTTTCCTCCTGCTCCTGCTGTGACTCGTTTTCCCCACTGACTACCATGCCGCTCATAGCTTCGGCTACCGCGTCCTCCGCCATCCGGCTCCGCTCCGCCTGCTGATAAAGCATATAAGCCGCCCGATAGGGCGAATATTCTATGATGCCCGTAAAAATAACGCCAATATAAAGCACCGCCGCCGCAGTGCCCAGCGCAAACGTCGTCTTTTTATTTCCGGGAATCACTCCGACTGGCAAAAAAGAAAATACTAAGACTGACACGACCGAAAACCCATAAACCAGAAACTTACCGCTGATAGCATTGATTGAATCCAGATTTGCCAGCATCACCGCACTTACAAAAGTGCTTCCCCAGTACAATACCGCAAACTGAACATTCATAAATAAAAGCGCCGGTACATTAAAAAGATACCCCAGCCAGCTTTTCACGCGGCATAACAGATTGGTAACAAAAGCGATAAGAACCACTTCCGCCAGCGCTACAGCAATATAGCGCCAAGTCATCTTGTGCACCGCCGCCGCCAAAATCGGAAACAGCATGGCAAAAAGGTATTTTAATATTAGGCAGATAGAAATGCAAAGCCCTCTTCTTTTCATTAGTATTTTTATTTCCTTCCGTCAAACGCTTTATCTTTGCTTCTATATCTTACCATGAAAATACTTGTTTTTCCATGAAAATATTACTCTGCTCCCTCACAATTCAATTTCTTCTCCATAATTTCATAAACCAGTTTAACATCATTTTGTAATTCATAAGCTCCATGCCCTACCGTTTTATATCCTCTATGTTCATATAGGCAGACTGCCGAAAGCGAAGCATCCAAGAGAACTGCATCATATTTTTTTGAAATTTCCGCTTCCAGACAGTCCATAATCTTTGAACCGCAGCCCTGCCTCTGATAATCGGGCAGCACATATACCCCTGTAATATGATTACCGTCATAACACCCCGTACCCATGATAATGCTTCTATCTGCCAATATTCCCATATTTCCGGAAGCTATCCCCTCTAAAATATGCTCCCTGTTATGATGTCGGAAAAAGAAATCAACGACCTCTTCCGGGTAATACTTTGGATATACCGTTCTTATCGTTGTATGTAAAATGTTGTGTATGGCATCCGCCATTTCCGCTGTTGCTGTCAGATACTCCATTCCTCTCCTCCTCAAATACTCCAATACCCAATCATTGCAAATAATTCGCAATCCTCAGCACTGTCTGTTCCCCCTGGTTTTCACTCACAAGTTCAAATAAATTTCTTTTCAAAAAAGTCCGTACTCTCACCAATGCCATTTCAAAAGGAATCAACACATTGCTCCCCGCTAATAATTGGTAATTAAAACTTCCCTCGTACTGCTTTCACCATTTTTTGTATGATAATTACAATTATCATAGTTAAAATTTATTTTGTGCATATGGTATTTTCTTGTTTTCCGCCAGTCTAACAAAATAC
>JAMPGL010000029.1 GCA_023663945.1 Lachnospiraceae bacterium
ATGAGGAAGAAGCACAGCAAAAGCAGGATTATCAGGCGCTTTTTGATAAACTGATCAGTAATAAGGATAGTGCAGGAAGTATCTTTGATGAGATGAAGAATGTTTTGGTAAACTATGCTTCAGGCGGCAGTAATAACAGCGCTGTATTGGATCTGTTAAATAGCAGAAATGCCAATAGTTTCAGCAATATGTTTCATTACTGGACAAAATTGTTGTCAGAATAACAAATGAAGTGAGGATTATTAGAGCGTTCATATTGGAGAAATGGATATCAACGGAATAGCGGCAAATTATTATCAAATGGTATATAGGAACAATCAAGCCGCAAAAGCAGAAACAGGAAATAGCTTTGCGGAGATTGCAAGCCGGAAAGTGGCGGAGACGGAAAAAGAAACCGTACAGGAGAACACCGCCGCCGCATTGGATGTGATCGGAGCAAATGCGCCTGATGCGGTGCGGCAGGCATGGATGGAAGCGGAAAAAGAAAGCGGAGCTGAAGGGCATATTACAAAATGCGGTCTCTGGATATCCAATGACGGGAAACACGCGCATATAACGCAAGTGATGATTCAAACTGCTATCAGATGGGCAAAGGGTGAGATGGTTGATGGGCAGGTTGATTTATTGGGAAATTCTGTTCAAAGCGCGATCAATGCCGTAAATAAGTGGATCTATGACATAGACCACCCGCTTGCCGGACAGCCGGCAAAAAGTGCAGAAGATCAGAAATATGTTGCGATGGAGCGGGCATTTTATGTGGCGTTTCTTGAAAAGCTGAAGGGGATTTCGTAATAATGCCAGGGCGTACTGCATTTCGTTATAAATGGTGCGAATGCAGTACGCCTTTTGATTTGTGGAAATAAATAAGGGAAGAACTATATATTCCAAGACTAAATATAGCGAGAATTATCGTATATGCAGGACATACACTGATATATTCTCTTAGTAGCATCTGGCAGATCGCCAGATTCTGCTACATATACATTGGAAAACAGGGAGGGGTGCATGGAAAAACTGAAATTATTTGAAATCGTGTTAAAGGCGGTTTCAGCGTTGGTTGCCGCGGCTATGTCTATCGTCAAGTTTATAGGACTCATTGAGAAGCTGAAAGCAGCAAAGGCATAGAATGCGGCATTTTACAAAGCGGGCATAGTACCGGGGTTCCCTGATCGGGAGCCCTGTTTCTATGTTCTCAGAGCACAGTAGGAGGTGATCGGAGTTGTGCAGACAAAGCTGATGAAATTGGAGTATTTTGATGAAAAAGCGGAAACCCGTCTGGAAGTGTATGCGGATACGGTGGTACTTGAAAAAGAAGGGAATGTTTCGTATATTGCGGCAGTCCGGTTTGGCGGCTATCCTGAGAGCGTCAGGGGCATGAGCGATGCGGTCTATGGCGGCGGTTCCATAACAGCTGAGATCGACGGGAAGCCGCTTGTTTTATACAGCCGCATGAAGCAGTACCGCAGGGAGCTTTCCCACGATGGCATTTATGCGGAAGCAACACTGATAATCCGCGATGAGGAAATCAGCACAGGAAGCGATGGGGAGGAAAACGCAGGTGCAGACCGGAGCGGCGGACCGCGCAAGTGTTATCTGTTTTGTGAAGCGGGAGACAGCGGCAGATTGTTTGAGGAACTGGATAAGAAAACAGGCGTGCCATTGATGCCGAGCGCTGTGAATAACGTGATCTACAATGTTGCCGATAAGTACAATAAGGAAGAAGTGGCAAAAGCGAAGAAGGAACACCGCAAAGCAGAACTCCTTCCAAGAATCTCCGCCCATAATCTGCGGCACACAGCCTGCACCAACATGGCGAAGCAGGGTATGAACGTCAAGGTACTGCAATATATCATGGGACACGCCCATAGTGACGTGACAATGGACGTATATAACCATATCGCAAATAAGCAGGATATCAGGGAAGAGGTAGAGAGCTATGCGAGGGTAGCGGGGATTTAGTACACCAAAAAAATAAAAAAATGGTGTAGTAATGGTGTAGTAGAGCATAAAACACATGTTATTTTAAAAATGTAGAGTCCGCAAACCTGCATAAACACTGGGTTTGCGAAATAATTATAAAATAATTAGCACTCACCCCTTGACAGTGCTAACAATTAGTGTTATATTCTCACTAGAACAAGAGGAGATACTGACAAGCAATTGATTAGCCGTATATTCTGTAGACGAGAAACATTCAGAAGATTTTCAATCCTAGGATTGAAAATCCTGCTAGAATTTGAAAATCTTCAATCTCGTTTACCCGGCGGAGAGGAGTGCATATGAATATATCTAAGTTTACGCAAAAATCCATGCAGGCAGTGGAGGGCTGTGAGAAGCTTGCCTATGAATATGGAAATCAGGAGATTGAGCAGGAGCATCTGCTTTACAGTCTGCTGACCATTGATGACAGCCTGATTTTAAAGCTGATTGAAAAGATGGAGATTAACACGCAGTACTTCTTAAATAAAGTGGAAGAGGCTTTAAATAAGAGGGTTAAGGTGCAGGGCGGTCAGGTTTATGTGGGACAGGACTTGAACAAGGTTTTGGTCTCGGCGGAAGAGGAAGCAAAAGCGCTGTCCGACGAATATGTTTCCGTGGAACACTTATTTCTTTCCATGATTAAGTATCCCAATAAAGCGATAAAAGAAATTTTCCGCGAATTTGGAATTACCAGAGAGCGGTTTTTGCAGGTGCTTTCCACGGTTAGAGGAAATCAGCGGGTAACTTCCGATAATCCGGAGGCCACTTATGACACGCTTGCCAAATACGGACAGGATTTGGTGGAGAGGGCGCGGGATCAGAAGCTTGACCCGGTAATCGGCAGAGACAGCGAGATTCGGAATGTGATTCGGATTTTATCCCGCAAAACCAAGAATAATCCGGTTTTGATTGGTGAGCCCGGCGTTGGAAAAACTGCGGTAGTGGAAGGTCTGGCGCAGAGAATTGTCCGGGGAGATGTGCCTCAGGGATTGAAGGACAAAAAGATTTTTGCGCTGGATATGGGCGCGCTGGTGGCGGGCGCAAAGTACCGGGGTGAGTTTGAGGAGCGGTTGAAAGCTGTTCTGGACGATGTCAAAAACAGCGACGGCCAGATTATCCTTTTTATTGATGAGCTGCACACGATAGTGGGAGCCGGTAAGACGGATGGGGCGCTGGACGCCGGCAATATGTTAAAGCCCATGCTTGCGCGGGGAGAGCTTCACTGTATCGGCGCGACCACTTTGGACGAATATCGGCAGTACATTGAGAAGGATGCGGCGCTGGAGAGAAGGTTTCAGCCGGTAATGGTGGAGGAGCCTGCCGTGGAGGATACAATCTCTATTTTGAGAGGGTTAAAAGAGCGGTATGAGGTTTATCACGGCGTTAAAATTATGGACAATGCGCTTGTAAGCGCGGCGGTGCTTTCCAACCGTTATATTTCCGACCGGTTTCTTCCAGATAAGGCTATCGATTTGGTAGATGAGGCATGTGCCCTGATTAAGACGGAATTGGACTCCATGCCGACGGAGCTGGATGAGCTGCAGCGTAAGGTTATGCAGATGGAAATTGAGGAGACTGCATTGAAAAAGGAAGATGACCGGCTGAGCGGGGAGCGTCTTTCGGATCTTCAAAAGGAGCTGGCTGAGTTAAAAGAAGAGCTGAACAATCGAAAAGCACAGTGGGAAAATGAAAAGTCGTCGGTTGAAAGGCTCTCCAAGCTTCGGGAGCAGATTGACGCGGTAGGCAGTCAGATTGAGATTGCGCAGAGAGAAGGAGACTATGAAAAGGCGGCGGAATTGAGCTACAGTAAACTTCCGGCGTTAAAAAAGCAGTTAGAAATCGAGGAAGAGCAGGTTAAAAGTAAGGAGCTTTCGCTGGTGCATGAGAGTGTTTCGGAGGAGGAAATCGCGCGGATTATTTCCAGATGGACCGGAATACCGGTGGCAAAGCTGACGGAGAGTGAGCGGAATAAGACTCTTCATTTGGATGAGGAGCTTCATAAGCGGGTTGTAGGGCAGGATGAGGGCGTAACCAAGGTTACGGAAGCAATCATCCGGTCAAAGGCGGGGATCAAGGATCCGTCCAAACCCATTGGGTCATTTTTGTTCTTAGGACCCACCGGAGTAGGAAAAACAGAGCTTGCAAAGGCACTGGCGGCATCTTTGTTTGACGATGAAAACAATATGGTGCGCATTGACATGAGCGAATATATGGAAAAATATTCGGTATCCAGACTGATTGGAGCGCCTCCCGGATACGTGGGATACGAGGAGGGCGGACAACTGACCGAGGCAGTCAGGAGAAAGCCGTATTCCGTGGTTTTATTTGATGAGATTGAAAAGGCGCATCCGGATGTTTTCAATGTATTGTTACAGGTGCTGGATGACGGGCGCATTACGGATTCTCAGGGGCGCACGGTGGACTTTAAAAACACCATACTGATTATGACATCCAACATTGGCGCATCCTATTTGCTGGAAGGCATTGATCAGGAGGGTCAAATCAGCGGAGAGGCGGAAGCGATGGTAATGAATGACCTGCGCGCTCATTTCCGTCCGGAATTTTTAAACCGGCTTGATGAGACAATTTTATTTAAGCCATTGTCGAAAGAGAATATCGGCGGTATTATAAAACTGATTATAGCGGACTTGAACCGGAGGCTTTCGGACAGGGAGCTGACAATAGAGCTGGAGCCGGAGGCGGAGAAATATATTATTGAGCAGGCTTATGACCCCGTTTACGGCGCAAGGCCTTTGAAACGCTATATTCAAAAGTACGTGGAAACCCTGTCGGCAAAATTAATCTTGCAGGATCGGGTAAGACAGGGAGATACGATCAGCATTGACGTAAATAATGACGGACTGACGGCTGCCGTAAAAGGCTGAGTCAGAGAAAGAGAGGGAATATGCAGTTACCCAATGACGCCAACATGCTTCTTAGTTATGTAAACCTTAAGCTCCGTGATTTTTACTCCGACCTGGATGCCCTGTGCGAGGATTTGGATGAGGATCGGAGCCGGATTGAGGAGAAGCTGAATGGAATCGGCTATGCATACGACAGGAAACGGAATCAATTCTTGTAAGCAGCTGTCCGGACGGAAGTGAATGATTCCCGCGAGCAACGAGTCAAGTGCCATGCTTAAAACCAGCTAAGGCTGGTTTAGACATTTGACGACTGCCGCGAGGGTCAACCCTGCATTGGAGATGTGCTATGCTTTGCGACGGGGCTGCTGATTGGTCAATATGCATAAAAAACTAATAATTATGCAATAAATTGGCAACAATGTGACAAAAATTATTATTTCTTATATTGACTTTTATTGTGCAGATTGCTATAATCAAATTAATTAATGAACTGATTGATTAATTTTTGGGTTGTTACTGCACAGAAGCGGGCAAAACCAAATTTTATGAATTGACCTTATGGCTGGTTCGTAAAGTTTGGTTTTTTATTTTGCAAGGAAGCTTGTAAAGAGCGTTACAAGAGAGGTTGGCATAGAGAGTTTATGCGGCCGCGGATAAGCCGGCAGGGCGTGCGGTAATGATGAGGAAATAAAAGTGCGTATCGAGAAGGTAATCAATAACAACATCATCACCGCAAAGGACAGTAATGACGTAGAGCTGGTGGCTATGGGAAGAGGGATTGGCTTCGGGAAAAGAACCGGCGACGAAATTGCAGATGAGACGGTGGAGAAGATTTTTCGGCTGGAGAATATGGACAACACGGAACATTTTAAAGAGCTGTTAGCTTCTCTTCCGCTGGAGCACATCCGGCTGTCCAATGACATTATTACATATGCAAAGGAGAGCCTGGGGCTTCTGCTGGGACAGAATGTATATCTGACGCTCACCGACCACATCAGTTTTGCACTGGGCAGGCACAGGGAAGGAGTGGATTCCAACAACGCTTTGTATGACGAGGTGAAGCTCTTTTATCCTCTGGAATATTCGGTGGGAAGGTATGCGCTGGAACTGATCGAGGAGAGAACTGGATGCCGTCTTGGAGAGGATGAGGCGGCGGCGATCGCGCTTCATCTGGTCAACGGAGAACTAAACGCCGGTATGGGAACCACGTTTATCCTGATTAAGATGATGCGTGAGATGATGGAGCTTATTGAGCGGAGCATTCCGGTGCCGGAGGGCAGAACCTATCCGAAAGACCGGCTGATTTCTGATTTGAAGCAGTTAGCTAACCGCCTTGTCTCAGAGGAACCGCTCAGCGGGCGCGTGGATGACCTTTTATACCGCTTCGTGAAAGAGAACTACCGGGAGGAATATCAGATTATAAGCGGCGTCAGTGAATACATTGAGAGAGAATATCATCGCCGGATGACAGAAGAGGAGGAGATTTATCTCACATTGAATATCAAGCGGATGAAGGATTTGTATACCTGCTGATCATAGAGCAGATTAAGAATTTATATATCCGTTGAACATTACGGAACTGTGGGTATGAGGAATCTGCATACCTGCTGAACATGAAACAGATAAAGAATCTGCACACCTGCGGAACAGAAAGGAGGAAACGCCGCAGGACGACAGAAAAATTGATATTCGCGGGAGGAGTCCCATAGAATAGAAAGAAAGGTATTTGTTCTGTTGCTAGGGCAGAATAAAAATATAAAAGGGGGTTAATTTATATGATGAAATATTTACAAAAGCTGGGTAAATCATTGATGCTTCCGGTAGCTTGTTTACCTATCTGCGGTATCCTGATGGGAATCGGATACGCACTGTGTCCGGCAACCATGCAGGGCGGAGAAATCACCGGTTTTTTGAATCTGTTAGGATTCTTTCTGGTTAAGGCAGGCGGCGCGCTGATCGACAATATGGCGCTCTTGTTTGTCATCGGCGTAGGCATAGGCATGTCGGACGACAATGACGGTACGGCAGGGCTTGCGGCATTTGCTTCCTGGCTGATGATCACCAACCTGCTTTCCGTAGGCACGGTTTCCACATTGATGCCTTCCATAGCAGACAATGCAAATAAGACGCTTGCTTTCAGCAAGATTGCCAACCCGTTTATCGGCATCATTGCCGGCATCATTGGCGCAACCTGCTACAATAAATTTAAGTCAACGAAACTGCCGGATTGGCTGTCATTCTTCGGCGGCAAGCGCTGCGTGGCAATCATTGCCGGCGTTGTGTCCATCGTAGTGTCAGCGGTTCTGCTGTTCGTATGGCCCATTGTATTTGGTGCTCTTATTGCAATTGGTGAAGGAGTTGTCGGACTTGGCGCAGTAGGCGCAGGTATTTATGCGTTCTTGAACAGACTGCTGATCCCTACAGGACTGCATCACGCATTGAACAATGTGTTCTGGTTTGACACCATTGGTCTTGGAGACCTGTCGCATTTCTGGGCAGGAGATACCAGTGCAGATGTTTCTTGGAGCCTTGGCATGTATATGTCCGGTTTCTTCCCTTGTATGATGTTCGGTATTCCCGGAGCGGCTCTGGCTATGATTCAGACAGCCAAAGAGGGTAAGAAGAAGGTTGCTATCGGTCTTGTGGCTTCTGCGGCAGTTTGTGCATTTGTCTGTGGTGTAACAGAACCTTTTGAATTTGGTTTTATGTTCCTTGCACCTCTTCTTTATCTGATTTATGCACTGTTATATGGTATCTTTACGGTTATTACAACATTGGTTGGCTTCAGAGCCGGATTCAGTTTCTCAGCAGGCGCAACAGACCTTGTATTCTCGGCATCACTGCCTGCGGCGGAGAAGACTTGGATGATCATTCCGCTTGGCATTGCGGCATTTGTAGTATTCTATCTGGTGTTCCGCTTCGCGATTGTGAAGTTTGACCTTAAGACGCCCGGCAGAGAAGACGACGATGTGGAAGAGGAGAAGAAGGCAGTCCTTTCCAACAGCAATTATGCACAGGTAGCTTCCACGATTCTGGAAGGTCTTGGAGGAAAAGGCAACATTACTTCTCTTGACAATTGTATTACGAGGCTTCGTCTGGAGATTAAGGATTACACCTTAGTTGACGAGAAGAAGATCAAGTCGGCAGGCGTTGCGGGCGTTATGAGGCCCAGCAAGACGGCTGTACAGGTTATCATAGGCACGAAGGTACAGTTTGTAGCCGACGAGATGAAGAAATTAATATAGGTATTATAAACGAACAATAATACCGAAACCCCTAGCAGAGCGGAGGCCTTCGGGTCTCTGCTCTTTTCGTGTAAAAGCAGGAGAAACGGCTGGTTTTTGACGCTGCTGTGTTTTGATAGGAGGAGAGAAGATGAAGATAATCAAGGCAAAAGATTATAATGATATGAGCAGGAAGGCTGCCAATATTATATCAGCACAGGTAATTATGAAGCCGAACTGTGTGCTGGGACTTGCTACCGGTTCTACGCCTATTGGAACTTATGCTCAATTGGTGGACTGGTATCGGAAGGGCGATTTGGACTTTTCGGAGGTGACTACGGTTAATCTGGATGAGTACAAAGGATTGACCAGAGAAAATGATCAGAGCTACTATTATTTTATGAATGAAAATCTTTTCAGCAAGGTAAATATTAAGCTGGAACGCACGTTCCTGCCGGATGGAACGGAGCCAGACAGCGATAAGGCATGCAGGGATTATAACAAAGTGATTGCGGATGTGGGCGGCGTTGATTTACAGCTTTTAGGGCTGGGACATAACGGGCACATTGGATTTAATGAACCGGGAATGGCGTTTGAGGCGGAGACCCACTGCGTAAGCCTGACTGAATCCACCATGAAGGCAAACCAGAGATTTTTTGCATCTATGGATGATGTTCCGCGTCAGGCGTACACCATGGGAATTAAAACAATCATGCAGGCAAAAAAGATTCTAATTGTTGTCAGCGGTGCCGACAAGGCGGCGATTGTCAAAGAGGCGTTTTTTGGACCAATTACGCCGAAGGTGCAGGCATCGGTGTTACAGCTCCACAATGATGTGACCTTGGTAGCTGATGAGGCGGCTTTATCTGAAATTTCTTAATTTCTTAATTTCTTAATGGCGGTTGAAAGGAGACGGTGTCCATGATTATTAAAAATGCCTTTGTATACACGGAGGACGGAATATTTCTGAACAAGGATATTTATATAAAGGATGGGGTGTTTACCGGCAGCAGGGAAGAGGCGGACGACGGGGAAGTGATTGACGCTTCCGGCTGTCTGGCAATTCCCGGGCTTACGGATATTCATTTTCACGGCTGTATGAGTTATGATTTCTGCGACGGGACAAGAGAGGCAGTCGATGCTATGGCGGAATACGAGGCTTCCGTGGGGGTGACCAATATTGTGCCTGCCACCATGACGCTTTCCGAGGAGATGCTGCTTACCATCTGTGAGACGGCAAAAGCCTATGCGGAGGAGGGGCTTCAGGATAAGAGAGCTCACTTTTGGGGCATCAACATGGAGGGACCTTTTGTGTCACCGGCAAAAAAGGGAGCGCAGAATGGAGAATATATCTGCAGACCCGATGTGGAGATGTTTGACCGTTTAAACAAAGCTTCCGGAAATCTGGTGAAGCTTCTTGCCATAGCGCCGGAGCAGGAAGGGGCTATGGAGCTTATTGAAAAAAGACATGGAGAGGTGGTAATCTCATTGGCACATACCTGTGCGGATTATGATACCTCTATTACGGCGTTTGAAAAAGGCGCAAACCATGTGACGCACCTGTATAATGCGATGAATCCTTATACGCATCGGGCTCCCGGGCTGATTGGCGCGGCGGCAGATAAAAGGGGCGTGGAAGTAGAGTTAATCTGCGACGGCGTGCATATTCATCCGGCATCGGTCCGGACGACCTTCAAAATGTTTGGGGACGACAGGATTATTTTAATCAGCGACAGCATGAGAGCGACAGGCTTAGAGGACGGAGATTACACGCTGGGCGGTCAGGACGTAAAGGTGACGGGAAATTTGGCGGCGTTAAAAGACGGAACGATTGCAGGATCGGTAACCAATCTTTTGGATTGTATGCGGACAGCAGTGCTTAAAATGGGGATTCCCTTGGAGTCCGCAATAAAATGTGCGGCAGTAAATCCGGCAAAGAGTGTCGGGATTTATGACCGATGCGGAAGCATTACGGCTGGAAAGACCGCAGATGTGGTTCTTCTGGAAAAGGAAGGGCTTGCCCCAAGACAGGTGATTTTGAGAGGACGGGCGTTATAAAAGGAGGCTGTCGCATTAGGACTGCGGCAGCCTCAATGAATGTAAATGCATAAAACGCCTCATGAAAGGACAAACTGAACTTAATAATAAAACTTTAGGATAACTTTATGGATAAAATATTTGCAGACACAGCAGGCAGGGAGTATGATAGTACCTATATGGAAACATTCAAAGTAAAATTGAAATTAAAGGAGCATGGTAAGTGGATTGGCAGGACAATAAGGAAACGGAAGCGCGGACGCGGCGTATGCAGAGGATAAAGCAAATGCAGGAAGAGAAGCAGAGACAGCTTTTGCTGCGCAGGAAAATCATTCAGGGAGCTCCTTATGCGGCCGCCTTTGCACTGCTTATTCTTGTTATCTGGCTGGGGGTCAGCCTGTTCGGGAATAAGGCGGACAAAGCGGGTGATAATGAAGTAAAAGCGGACATTCTTGTACGGGAAAATGCGTCATCGGCTGAGGACAGTGTTGCAGTGAATGACAGCAATGTCATAAATCCGGTAAAGAATGTCTTAAATGATTTGGCACAGCAGGGAATGTCGGAGGCGGAAGCCCCCTTTACGGCGGAGCAGGAACCCAAGCACTATGAGGCAGAGGCAACCGGGAAAACGATCGGTCTTGGGGATGAGATTATAAGTAAATATGCAGTTTTGATTGACTTGGACCATGGCGATATTCTTGCGAGAAAGGGATCAAAGGAAATCATAAGCCCGGCATCCATGACCAAGATTTTGACGGTACTGGTAGCGGCGGAATCATTGGGGGATGCGAAGAAGCTGGATGACGAATTTACTATGACATTGGAGGTTACGGATTATGGCTATGTCCGCCATTGCAGCAGTGCGGGTTTTGAGGCGGGCGAAACCGTGACAGTCCGTGATTTGTTTTATGGAACGATTCTTCCATCCGGAGCGGATGCGGCGGTGGGGCTTGCCGTTTATACGGCGGGCAGTCAGGAGGCTTTTGTGGAGCTGATGAATAAAAAGCTGGAACAGATGGGACTTTCGAAAACGGCACATATGACCAACTGCGTAGGAGTTTATGATGCGGAGCACTACTGCACCATTTATGATATTGCAATGATTTTGGAAGCCGCCATCGATAACCAGTTGTGCAGGGAAATCTTGGCGGCTCATACTTATCAGACATCAGAGACAGCACAGCATCCGGACGGTCTTTTATTGTCCAACTGGTTCTTGCGCCGGATTGAGGATCATGATACCGGAGGAGAGGTAATCTGCGGTAAAACCGGGTATGTGGAACAATCGGGAAGCTGTGCGGCAAGTTATGGGCTTGACCATGACGGTAATCGATTCATCTGCGTGACGGCAGATGCAACCAGCCAGTGGAAATGTATTGAAGATCATGTGACGCTCTACAAGCAGTTTGCCAGTGAGGAAAGCCTTGCCAAGAATGAAATGGAGGCGGAGGAAGCGGTGGGATAAAGGAGCGTCATAAATTTTAATATGCTTGCAAAGTATACCTAAAAAAGTGCGAATTGTACCATAATAGATATTTTTTCACTGAAATTTGTTATAATAAGCAAGCTACGAAAATGGCAGGGAAGCGGAAGCAGATAACGAAAGCAGATGCAGATAGCGAAAGCGGAAGCAGATAATGAAAGCAGAAGCAGATAACGAAAGCAGAAGCAAATAACGAAAGCAGAACAACAAAGAGGACAGCAAAAGCAAAACAACAGAGGAAGAAATGAGGTGTAATTGTGCTAAAGACAATTAAGGGGAAACTCACGGTAAGCGTAATTGGGATTGTGGTTGGAAGCATCCTTTTGGCTACGGCAGGAATTATTGTGGTGGCAGGAAAACGGATGATAGAGGATCAGACACAGGCGTTGCAGCTCAATGCAGACAAATACGCTGAGGAGATCAACACATGGATTGAAAATGAAAAGATGCTTGCAGACGGCGCGGCGGACAGCATTGGAGCGGGCAAAAGCACGGAGACAGAATTTATTCAGGCTGTCGTGGATACTCATGCGGCAGGCAGAGCGGAACTGCTGAATCTGTATTGCGGAACCGGGGACGGAAGGTTTATCCAATCTAACCGGGAGGCGGAGATACCGGAGGGTTATAATCCGGTGGAGCGCGGCTGGTATCAGCAGGCGGCAAAAGAAGGAACCGTTATTGTCACGGATCCTTATTGGGATGTGCTGACCAATCAGATGTGCACCACAATAGCGGCACCGGTTTACATAAATAATGAACTTGCAGGAGTAATCGGTCTGGATGTGACGCTGGGGACGGTGACGGATCTGACCAGAAGCATCAATTATGCGGAGGGCGCATATGGGTTTCTGGCGGACAGCAGCGGTCATTATGTGGCACACGAAAATAAAGCATATGAACCTACGGAAGATACAGCGGTTGCAGTGACGGACGTGATTCCGGGGCTTTCCGGAATGCTCCAAGGAACCGAGCGCGGAGTGAAAAAGCTCACGGATTACGACAATAGCACCTGTTATTTTGCAATGGCAGGGATTGAGGGAAGCGATTGGAGGCTGGGAGTTGTGGTGCCTTCTTCCAATGTGACAGACTCTCTTATGGCAATGATTATGCTGGTCATGCTGGTTGCACTTGTGATTATAGCGCTTGTGGCGGTGTTTATGACAGGGCTGATTGGAAGAATGCTGGCGCCGGTACAGATGTTAAAGCAGTTTGCCTCCGGAGATTTTTCGGAGAATGCAGTGATTGAAAAGGAAATTCCCAAGGAGTATAAAAGTGAGACGGAGCAGATTAAGACGGCTACGGCGGAGGTAAAGCAGCAGATCCGGGGAATTATTTTAAATACCAAGCAGGATGCGGAAAGCATTAATACGATTGCAGAGGGAACTTCAACCCAGATGGCGGTTTTGCACGAGAATATATCCGGAATTTCCAAGCTGGTGGGGGAGGTCATGGATCAGACCGTGCAGGCAAAGGAGCTCACCGAAAGCATTAAGGGCAATGGGCAGGAATTGGGAAGCGCTATCGAAAATGTGGCAAAGAAAGCGGAAGAGGCGGCTGAGCAGTCCGGCATTATTATGGAAAGGGCGGGTGCACAGCATGAAAATTCAAAGCAGTCCGCTGCGGAATCCATGGCGCTTTATCAGGAGACCCGGGGCGATTTGGAAAGGGCGATTACGGAAAGTCAGCAGGTGCATGAGATTGACAGCCTGACGGAGGAGATTCTTTCCATCAGTTCCCAGACCAATCTGTTAGCACTGAACGCTTCCATAGAAGCCGCAAGGGCGGGCGAAGCCGGAAAGGGCTTTGCAGTTGTGGCGGAGGAAATCAGGCAGTTAGCGGACAATTCGAGGCAGGCGGTGGATAAAATACGTAAGGTGACGGAGAGCGTGATAGAAAATGTTGCCTTTTTGTCGGAGAGCTCCAAAAAGCTGTTGGAATTTATGAACGGGAAGGTTATGAAGGACTATCAGGGTATGACGGAGCTTGCGCAGATGTATCAAAAGGATGCCGCATTTTACAATGACATTTCCAGTGAGTTAGGAGCTTCCTCTCAGGAGATGAGCGCAAGTATGGCGGAAATTAACGAGTCTATTGCATCCATCACGGAACTTGTGGGGGAGATTGCCGGTTCCATGCAGAGCATGGAAGGAGGAGCGGGCGCTTCCAACGAAAATTCCGAAGCGGTTATGAAGCAAATGGAAGAATTATTCCGGTTGAGCGAACTTTTGAACCGGACAGTGGCATCCTTTAAGGTATAAGGATGTGCGGGGCGTTATGCCCCTTAGGAAGGCAGGCAGGTATGTTAGGTGGTTCGGCGGCGATAGCGGTGCTGCGTTATGTGATTAGTCTTGCAGGGGTGACGCTTCTGTTTTACCTGATGAGCGAACCGAAGTATAGTTTCAAAAAGACGGCAGTCTGTTATGGGATTTTTTATGTGGCTGTAATCACGCTGGTGAGCATATGGTATGCGGCAGATTGGGAAAACTGTGTCAAAATGTCAGCTTTTATCATGTACATTGGTTTTGCGGTCTTTTCCGTTTTTATCAGTGCGGATCCTATCTTTTTGTGCATATATAAGCTGGCGCTGACTTTTTATCTGCTGGCGGTATTTCTGGTGGGAGGAATTGAAGTCGCGGTTATCTTTTTCCAGAGAAATGTATGGGCGGACATTATCACGCGGATTCTGCTGATTGGGGCGATGGCTTTGTTTATTGACAAAAAGGTAAAAACGCCCATACGGGAATTTGGCTATTATGTGGAGAATGAGCTGGACAGGTTCAGCGCGGCGGTCATGATCATCAGTATTTTGTTCGGCATCGGCTTTATCCTGAATCCCAACATTAAGGATATGACGCCGTACCGCCTTTTTCAGGTTGTCATAAACTTTTTCCTGACGGGCGCGCTTCAATTGCTGGTGTTCCGCCTTTACATGCACATCGGCAAGGAAAAGGAATATCAGAAGGAAAATCAGCTTATGAAGCTGAATCACCGGCTTTTGGAGAGAAACATGGAGCTTATGGAGGAGTCGGTGAATGAGAGCAGGCGGATCAGGCATGATGCAAGGCATCATAACGCGGTGATGGCGGAATACGCCCGACGGGGACAGAATGAGGAGCTGCTGCAATATTTAAAAGAATATGAACGGGAAATGGATGGAGATACGCAGGAGGCAATCTGCGCCAATATTGCAGTCAACAATATTTTGGCGGCTTACACCAGAAAGGCAAGGAGCGAGCAGATTAAGGTCACCTTGGACGTGGAGCTTGGCAGAAATCTCACCATCCCCAACATTGATTTGGTTACGATTTTGGCAAACGCCTATGAAAATGCCATTTACGGCTGTATTGAGGTAAAGAAGCAGTCCAAGGAGCGGGAGTGCTTCATTCATCTGATGCTCAAAAGAAAGAAGAACAAGCTGGTTATTCTATGCAGTAATACATGCAGAATAGAAACTGAGCTTCAAAACGGACAGCCGAAGCCGGAATTTACCGGCGGTATCGGCGTGCTGAGCATCATCAAAACAGCGGAGAACTTTGGCGGGGAATACGACTTTAAAAATGATAACGGGGTGTTTGTATTCCGGCTGATTATGAATATTCCAGCCGAAGGGACTGCCTAGGTGAGGTTTCAGAATAGAAAATAAACAGAATAGATAGAATGAAGAGAGTAAACAGAATAAAGAGAAAGAGGTGCCGCGTATGTATTTGATAGCGCTTTGCGACGATGAGACATCAGAGCTTGCCAAAACAGAACAAATGCTCAGCAGCTATGAAAAAAAGCATCCCGGAACTGATTTTTTGATAGAACAGTTTGAGAATGCCGGCGAACTGCTTTATAAGGTTCAGCATCAAAATTATGTGCCGGATTTTATCTTTATGGACATTTATATGCCGGGCAAAATAGGAACGGAAGTGGTGAGGGAACTGCGGAACATGGGAAATAAGAGCAATGTTATCTTTCTCACCACCTCTAAGGAACACGCCCTCGAGGCGTATAGCGTGGACGCGGTGCAATATCTGGTAAAGCCGATATCAGAGGAGACGATGTTTCCGATATTGGACAGATTTTTGACAGGGATGGAAGAAAGGCATCCCCAGTATCTTCTTTTTAAAATGGAGGGAAGGATTCAGCGCGTGGCGGCGAATGATATCATCTACTGCGAGGCGCAGGGCAAGATTCAAAAACTGCACCTTACAGACCATACGCAGAGAGTACTGCGCATGACTATGGCGGAGATTTATGAGATGGTTTCCCGGTATCAGGAGTTTGCAAGGGTCGGCATTGGTTATATTGTGAATTTGGAGCACATTGACAGCCTGAATGCCCAGGAATTGCAGATGGATGACGGAAAGAAAATTTACCTGCCGCGGGGTTCCTACCAGCCCCTGCGCGACAGATATTTTGCCTACTATTGTGGCGAGAAATGACAATGATTATTTACTAAAATGAATTGACAGGAGAGGAATCAGTGATGTCAGGCATCAAAACATGGGATTTTTATGAGGAGTTAAATGAATTTGTATATGTGGTGGATATGGACACTCACGAGCTGGTCTTTATGAACCGGAAAGCGCGTGAGATGCGCGGTATCCAGTCATTAGATGAGATAAAGGGGAAAAAGTGCTACGAAATACTTTCTAACAGCCGTAAGCCTTGTATTCTCTGCAACAATAACCGGTTAAAGCCCGGATATTTTTTGGAGGAGGTGCAGTACCATCCGGCGCTTAAGAGGAAGCTTGCGCTGAAACAGACCATGGTGGAGGAGGACGGCTGCAGGTACCGTTTTGAGCTTGCGATTGATTTGAGCGCATGGGATAATAAGGATAAAGAGTACGAGAATAATGCGGTGATGGTCAACGAAGGACTGAGGATTTCCATGCTGGCGCGGACGCCCGAAGAGTCCGTTGCCGTCCTGCTTGACTATCTGGGGCAGGCGTTAAAAAGTGAACGGGTTTACATCTTTGAGGAGACCGACAGGGGAACCTTTAATAATACCTACGAGTGGTGTGCGGAGGGCGTGACCCCGCAAAAGGAAAATCTGCAGGATGTGCCCTTTGAGGTGGTGAGCCTGTGGTATCAGCATTTTCAAAATGGTGAAAATGTGATCATAGACGATGTGGAGGACATTCAAGATTCAGCCCCGGCGGTGTATGAATATTTAAAGCCGCAGAATATCCGGTCATTGGTGGTAAGCCCCCTTGTGTGTGAAGAGCGTATCATTGGCTTTTATGGAGTTGACAATCCGCCGAAACAGTTTCTGATGCATATTACGGCGTTTTTTCAAATTCTGGGACAATTTATGGTATCTCTCTTTCACCGCAGGGATCATGTCCGCAAGCTGGAGGAGCTCTGCTTTCAGGATCAGTTGACGGGAATCGGGAACAGACACGCCATGAATGAATACATTACAGTCATGCGTCCGGAACAGAGCGTGGGAGTTCTTTTTGGCGACGTTATGGGATTAAAAAGGGCAAACGACACCAGAGGGCATTTGGAGGGCGACAATCTGCTGATGCGTGCCAGTGAGTGCCTGAAAAGCGAATTTAGCGATTACGCTATGTTCCGGGTAGGAGGAGACGAGTTTCTGGCAATCTGCGAAGGGATTACGGAACAGGAATTTTTGGAGCGTGCGGAGCGTCTGAGCAAGGAGACCCGGAAGAGAAATGCAAATATGGCATTCGGTTTTGTGTGGCGTCCGGACGGCAGTGAGAACATTGACAAGCTTATCACCATAGCGGATGATTTGATGTATGAGGATAAGCGTGCGCAGTATGAACGGATGGAGGGCAAAAAGGAGCTGGTTTAGGACTATGTGATGCTTCCAATGCATATATTGGTAAAAACAGAAGAGATGACATGGTCAAATGAGTCTGAAAAGAAGAATTTTATCCTGTTTGATTCTGCTGGCAGGTCTTGGAGCGGTCTGCCTGATTGGATATTATAATCAAAAAAAGCTGGAAACCATGGGAAGCAGCATTAAAAGCGGAGATAGCAAAAAGATTGCGCTGACCTTTGACGACGGTCCTCATCCCTATTATACCAGACAGCTTTTAAAGGGATTGAAGGAGCGGGAGGTTAAGGCCACCTTTTTTATCACTGGGAAAAATGTGGAGACTTATCCCGACATTGTGAAGGAAATTCATGAGGAAGGCCACCTGATCGGCAATCATACCTATAACCATACACAGTTGACAAGCCAAAACGAAGAAAAGTTCAAAGAGGAGATCATAAAGACAAATGAAGTGATCAAAGAGGTAACGGGGGAGGATACGATTTATATTCGTCCCCCTTATGGCAGTTGGAATAAAGAATTTGAAAAGGAGCTGAACATGTTCCCGGTTCTCTGGAATATTGATCCTTTGGACTGGTGCAGCAGCAATGTTTCCTGTATTGTGAAGAATGTCTGTTCCAAGGTGGACGAAAATGATATAATATTGATGCACGACCAGTACAAAACGACAGTCACGGCGGCGCTGGAAATTGTTGACCGACTGACGGAAGAGGGGTACGAGTTCGTTACGGTAGACGAGCTTATGTTTGATTAATGAAAAATCATGGGAACACAGAGGAGGATAAACTTTATAGTAAAAAGGCAGGGGTTAAAGCGGTCTTGGGGATTATCTGCGGTGTGGCTGGTTTCGCCTTTTTATTTGCAGGGGCAGTGATGCAGGAGAAAGGCATCTCGGATGCAGTTGCCGTGCCGGTTGCCCTTGGCGGTTTTCTGGGAGGCGACATCATAGGGCTTGTGCTTCTTTTGAAAGCGGCTCCGGAGCTTATGGCATCGGACATAATGAAAAATCTTGCGGTTCGGTACAAGGTTTATGAAGAGAGCCTTTTGACGGAATTAACCCAAATGGGAAGAATGTATGTAAAGCAGAGACTGCTTCAAAATAAATTCCGCAGTATGCAGGAAGGCTATGACGTTAAAAGGAAATTTTCTTTCTCTAAAGACTGGATTTACTATTATGTCCGTACAGTGGATGACATAGGAATTGAAAATGCAGTCAATAGAGAGTCTGCACGTTTCAATCAAATAAAGAAAAAGGGCAATGCGTTCTGCCTGATTCTTATAGTCCGGCTGGAAAAAGTAGATGAGCAGGAGAAGAAAGAGCTGAAAGATGTGTGCAAAAAATATCTCCTTTCCGATTATGTTTTTGGACCCGGTGCGGGAATCATCATAATTGCAGTGGACGGTGTCACCGATACTGGATACTATCTGGAAGCACCAAAAAGAACAGTGCCTTATTTATACCGCCGGGGCTATAAAGAAATTGGGAGGATTTTTAAAAAATAGTAAACCTTTGCAGGCGGAACTAATTTTTGACGCAAAAGGCAAAATAGCCGGTTCCAGTGTTAAAAAGCATACTATACCGCGGATAGGCAACGGAAAATTCCTTGTTTAACTGTTCCTCGGTTAAAAGGTTGCTTTTGTCAAATTTATAATTGCCGATGGACTGATAGTACATGGCAACCCGTTTCATGAACTGCTGGGCAACCTGCCCCATGGCGTCAGTCACAACGCTGTCAACCTTAGCAAGCTGTACGCCGATTAACTGTTTCACTATGTAAATGATTAGTTTTTCTTCCATGATAAAAAAGACCTGGAAGGGTTTGGAATCACCGGAACGATAGGTTAGGCGGTGGCAGATTTTTTTGCCGAAGTCTTCGCCGGCATAATGCTCGCTGACAATCTGCAGTTCCAAGCGGAAAAGGTCGTTCATAGCATGGATGACTGTCTCTTTCAAAGCAGAAGCGTCCTCTGTCCATTCGTGAATCCATTTTTGGTTGACCTTGCCGGTGATGGCGCAGTCTTCAAGCATGATATGGCTGGTCAGCCAGCCGATGCAGATTCCTAAGAAATGCTGAACCGATTCCACGGAATAGTTTGAGTCCGCAAGATCCGCTTCCAGTGCCGGAATGGTATTGTTTTTCATGTTGTCATGAATGCGTTTATGGGTAGCATAACCGCTATAGCCGATAGACAGCATGTAAGCCTCCTCATCGGCAAAGTGTCTGACTGCATAGCTTTTAAAATATTTGATGCCTTCCTCACCGATGAGCTGGCGGTTCTTCTCGTAATGATTTAGATTGATGATTTTTTGCACAATAGAAAACAGCTTTTGGTGTTCTTTGTCGATGGATTCCACTCCGATACAAAATCGATTGTTCCATGTGATTGTGTTTGTCATAGGCGTTCTCCGATTTTTTGAATTTCTTCCTCAAATTCTTCATCTGTCATATCCAAGCAGGGGATTTCCAGTGCCATTATATTTTATCTGCACATTTATTATACACAATTTTGAAACGAAATACAATAAATCCCGCCAGCCATTTTTAATGAACAAACAATTTGGAACCCTGCACAGGAAAGAAAAAAGTAGACAATCCCGCACAATTATAAGAAAATAGAATTATGAAAAAATTTATTAAAAGTATACTTTACATCTTAGGAATCTTGTTTGTGCTTTTTGGCGCGCTGGTGATTGTCTGTGCGTTTCGTCCGGATGTCACGGAGCGGATAGCGGATTTTCTTTATCCGGAAAGAAATAGGATAGAAGCGGAGAATGCCAAGGAGCCGGGCGGTGATAATTTTCCGGAAGCGGTTCAGGCTGCGGATACGGTGGAAGGGGCTAAGGAGGAAGACGCAGAGACCCCGCCTTTGGGAGCTTGGGAGGAGGCTGAGGATTCCGCGCTGGAAAAAGAGGGAATCGATCCGGGAATTATATCGGAATATACTCCGCCGGAGGAGACAGACATTATTGTGCCGGAAAACGTGGCGGGAAAGACCGGATACCAGCAGATTCAGGAGGATAACCGGCAGGTTGAAGAGGAGGAAGCCCGGCAGATTCAAGATCAGCTTGGAATTGGTAATGCAGGGGATGGGCTGATTTTTGACAGTCGGTTTTATCCTTATTATGCTATGCTTGATGAAAAGGGGCGTCATCTGTATCGCCAGATTTACGCCAATGCGGAGCAGCTTTATCCGGTATTTGCACCCGTGGAGCCAGTGGCGGCAGGACAATTGAAAAATGTGTTTGCGGCAGTTTACAATGACCATCCGGAGCTGTTCTGGATGGAAACCGCATACGCCTGTAAATGCAGAAGCAACGGACAATGCGTGGAGATTGACCTTCGGTTTAACCGAACTGCGCAGGATTTGGATAATGCAAAAGCACTTTTTGCCGATAATGGAAATCAGATTTTGGCTTTGGCGCAGGGAGCGGTAAGCGGCTATGAGAAGGAAAAGCTGGTTCATGATGCACTGCTGGACAGGGTAAGCTACAATTTGAGGGCAGAGATGAACCAGAGCGCATACAGCGCATTGGTAAACGGGCAGACTGTGTGTGCCGGGTATGCCAGGGCGTTTCAGTATTTATTACAGCAGCTGGGGATTCCCTGTTACTATTGCACCGGATATGCGGGAGAAAATCATGCATGGAACATTGTGGAGCTTTCTGACGGATATTACAATGTGGACGCCACTTGGGATGACACGGGCGAAGGCAGTTATGATTATTTCAATAAAACGGATGCGGATTATGCGGATACTCATGTGAGAAAGGAACTTGCGGTATATTTACCTCCCTGCAATGGACAGAGCTTCCGAAATCTGGAACCGGATGAGGAGAAAGGCAAAAGGAGCCTTGAGGAGGCTGGATTTTCGGAGGAGCAGGTTCTTTACAACCTGCCGGATTATCATGAGGATTGCTATAATCAGGTGGTTTCTAAAGGGCTTGGAAGCTATGCGTTTTACAGTGTCATTGAGGGAGAGGAGCTTTTGGAAGCGTGGTATGAGGACTACCGCTTGGAGAATTACAGGAAGGAATATATGGAGGAGGCGATGACGCAGATAGGAGCCTCGTCCTGTGAAATAAGACTATCCGTGGAGGAGCTTAAGGGCGGACGGTACCTAATAACTCATGAGGCTGTGCTGCGGTGAAAGAAACTGGAAAATAGAAAGTGAAAATGATGAGATTACAAAAGGAGCCGCCGCATATTTGCGACAGCTCCTTCTTCGATGCTTCCGTCAATGAAACGGGGATTTTACATCTTAATCAACTCATACTCTCTGTTTCCAATTCCAATCTTCGAGGCGTGTTCTAAGCAGCTTTTCCATTCCGATTCCGGCGTGGAGTTGGTAAAGTGGTCGTGATGATCCACAAAATCAGCCGCCGACATATTATCCGAAAGCTGGCTGTCCGGCAGGGGCGCAGACTTGATGCAGGCATCCACACACGCCTGATCCAGGGCAAGAGGGTCGAAGGATGCAAACATTCCAATATTGGGCAGAATGGGCGCATCATTTTCGCTGTGGCAGTCACAGTTAGGGGAAACATCCACCACCAGAGAAATATGGAAGGAGGGCCGTCCGTCAATCACTGCCTTGGCATATTCCGCCATACGGCAGTTTAAATCCTTGGTAGCCGCCCAATTGGCAAATTCAATGGCGTCGAAGTTGCAGGCGCCGATGCAGCGTCCGCATCCAACGCAGTTATCCGTATTGATGGACATTTTATGGGTTTCTTCATTATATACAAGACCGCCGTTGGCGCATTCCCGAAGACACGCTTTACATCCTTTGCAGATATCGGGGTCAATCTGAGGCGTGCCGTTGTGGTGCTGGTCTTTTTTGCCGGCACGGGAACCGCATCCCATCCCGATGTTTTTGATAGTGCCGCCGAAGCCGGTCATCTCATGTCCCTTAAAGTGTGTCAGGCTGATAAAAATATCTGCATCCATAATGGCTCTGCCGATCTTGGCTTCCTTTATGTATTCACCGCCGTTCACGGGAACAGCAATGTCGTCTGTGCCCTTAAGACCATCGGCAATCAGGACGGGACAGCCTACCGTAAGCGGAGTAAAGCCGTTTTCCCAGGCACATTCCAGATGTTCCAGCGCATTTTTGCGGCTTCCAATATAAAGGGTATTGCAGTCGGTGAGAAAGGGATGACCGCCTAATTCCTTCACCACATCGGCAACTGCCTTTGCATAATTGGGACGAAGATAGCTGATGTTTCCCAATTCTCCAAAATGCATTTTGATAGCGACAAACTTTCCGTCCATATCAATCTGATCGATTCCGGCTTTGCGAATCAGCTTTTTGAGCTTGGTGGGAAGCCCTTCTCCCAGTTTGGCACGAAAATCCGTAAAGTATACTTTTGACTTTTCCATGTGAGCACCTTCCTTATCAGAACGAATTTTGGTTTACTTTTTTATTCTAACGGATAAAAGCATTTTATGCAATGTAAAAATCGCTGTTGGCTTAAAGCAATCTTTCATGTATAATCAAACGTGAAGGTCAAAATACAGGGGACAAGTTATGGATTTATTTGAATATATGCGGACTGCCAACATGGAAAAGGAGTCGCCGCTTGCCGCAAGGATGCGTCCGGTGACGTTAGACGAGGTGGTGGGTCAGAGGCATATCATAGGAAAAGACAAATTATTATACCGCGCTATCCTGGCGGACAAATTGAGCTCCATCATCTTTTACGGACCGCCGGGAACCGGAAAGACCACCTTAGCCAAGGTGATTGCCAATACCACCAAAGGGGAATTTACCCAGATTAACGCCACGGTGGCGGGCAAAAAGGACATGGAAGAGGTTGTCAAGTCAGCCAAGGATATTCAGGGAATGTATGGAAAGAAGACCATCCTTTTTATAGACGAGATTCATCGGTTTAATAAGGGACAGCAGGATTATCTGCTTCCTTTTGTGGAGGACGGCACGATTATCCTCATCGGCGCGACCACGGAAAATCCTTATTTTGAAGTGAACGGCGCACTGCTGTCCCGGTCTATCATCTTTGAACTGAAACCGCTGGAAAAGGAGGATATTAAACAGCTTCTTAAGCGGGCGGTGTATGATACCGAAAAGGGCATGGGTTCTTACGATGCAGTCCTTCATGAGGACGCAATGGAGTTTCTGGCGGACATTTCCGGAGGAGATGCAAGGCATGCGCTTAACGCTGTGGAGCTGGGGATTATGACTACCGGACGGGGAGAGGACGGAAAGATTCACATTACCTTGGAAGTGGCGCAGGAGTGCATTCAAAAGCGGGTGGTGCGCTATGATAAATCCGGAGATAATCATTATGATACGATTTCCGCCTTTATCAAGAGTATGCGCGGGTCAGACCCGGATGCGGCGGTGTATTATCTGGCAAGAATGCTGTATGCAGGTGAAAGCGTTACTTTTATTGCCCGCAGAATCATGATCTGCGCGGCAGAGGATGTGGGAATTGCGGATCCGCAGGCTTTGCAGGTGGCGGTTAACGCGTCGCTGGCGGTGGAGCGTGTGGGAATGCCGGAGGCGCAGATTATTTTGTCGGAGGCGGCTGTGTATGTGGCGTGCGCTCCCAAAAGCAACGCCTGTGTGGAAGCGATCGGTGAGGCGATGGCAGTGGTGGAGCAGACCGGAAATCTCCCAATTCCTGCGCATTTGCAGGATGCCCATTACAAGGGGGCGGCTAAGCTGGGACACGGGACAGGCTATTTATATGCCCACAATTACCGCAACAATTATGTGAGACAGCAGTATCTCCCTTACGAATTAGACGGCAGGGAGTTTTATAAGCCCTCGGGAAACGGATATGAGGTCAAGGTAAAAGAGCATATGAGGCGGATCAAAAAAGAGGCGCTGGAATACGAGCCGGAAGCAGACTCGTGAGAGAAAGAAATCGAAAAGGAAAGAAGAATATGAATTTGGAAACCGGCAAGAGGAGAAAACCGGCAAGAAGAAAAAGAGCAAGAAAACCAATCAGAAAATCGGCAGGATTAAAGGCGAGAAGAAAAAACAGAACGCTGGGCAGGGTAATTGCCGTGCTGGTTCTCATATTAACCTTAGGAACGGCGGGAGCGGGGATTTACCTTCTGCTTAAGAGTGAGCCCGAACCGGTCAGCCCGGAGGTGGATCTGGCGGAAATCTTAGAAGAGGTGGAGCCGGAAGAGGAACAGGACGATACGGATATTGGAAAGGGCATTTTGGAACATATTTTCACGGCGGGAGACGCGGTGAGGGATTCTTATGAGAAAAGACCCAAAAGCTATGAGGTATCAGAAATCAATGCTTCCGGGCTTGCAAATGTCAGCGAATGCGTCATCAATTCGGACACGGGAAGGGTCTCTGTCAAAGTGACAGGGGAGGGAATCCCCAAAAGCGATGATAAATATTATTACTTGTTTGCGCTAAATACCTATGATAATGGAATCACGGCTGGGATGGAATATCTTGACCGGGAGTATAAGGACAGCGAAACCCTCCTCTCAGCGGGGCTGGGATATAACTCCGCGGGAAGCCGCCTTTACAAAAAATTTGTGGCGGCGGTGAAGGTGGACGGAGAGTTTGTGCAGGTGGGCACGCCCAGATACATCACCAATCCGGAGGCAGTTGCCAAGTACAGCTCGGTATTTCAGCAGCCGGCATCCATAAAGGGAATTTTGGTAGATCCCAATAAGCTCCGGGGAAATGAGCTGGACGATTTGGGAGTCAAACAGGCGGCTTATAACATTCCGGTTGCCAGACTGCTTGGACCTACCAGCAGTGCGGCTTATCCTACGATTTATTACACCTATAACGGCAAAACATACACATTGAACGGGCAGGTGGTCGCGGAATATGATCTGGTGTTCAGCACCCTGACTGCAAAGGGGATTACCACCACGGCAATCCTGCTGAACAATCGTTCCTCCGCGTATCCGCAGCTGATCCACCCGCAGGCGCGCAGCGGCGGTTCGGCGCCGTACTATATGTTTAACGGCGCGGAGGAGTCCGGCGTGGAATATATGGCGGCGATTGGGTCTTTTCTGGCGGAGCGCTATTCCGGCAGCAGCCACGGAAGAATATCCAACTGGGTCATTGCCAATGAGATTAACGCCCGCAAAGAATGGAATTATATGGCACATACTGATATCGAATCCTATGTGGAAGAGTATGTTAAGGCGTTCCGGGTATTTTATACAGCAATTAAAAGCGTGAGCGGCAGTGCAAGGGTTTATATTTCCTTAGACCAGCAGTGGGACCGCAACATTAAAAATAATACGAATTATGATGCAAGAGATGTGCTGGATGCGTTTAACAATAATATTTCAGCCAAAGGAAATATTGACTGGGGCGTTGCACAGCATCCTTACAATGTGCCCCTCACGGAAGCGCGGACGTGGAAGTCCTCCAAGTATGTAAAGCACGATGCAGGAACCTCCATGCTCACCATGGCAAATATTGAGGTGCTGATCAATTATATGAGACAGGAGCATTTCCGAAACGACGACGGGGAGGTCAGAAGTATTTTGATTAGCGAATTGGGATATACCTCCAAGGCGGGAGAGGCAAATCAGGCGGCAGCCTTTGCCTATGCTTATTATAAGATGGAAGCTTACGAGGAGATTGACGGATTTTTGCTGAACCGGGAGACCGACGCGGCGGAAGAGGTGGCGCAGGGATTGTCCTTCGGACTTTCCGGCGCAGGCGGAAACCATAAGCAGATTTACAATGTATTTAAATACATTGATACCCCTCAGCATGCGGAATATACCAATTTTGCCAAGGACATCATAGGAATTTCCAATTGGAGCGAAATCATCCGATGAACCCGCCGGAGCCTTTGACAGGTTCAGGAAAAGAGCTGGCGGATCAGATATTGATAAATGTCCTGATTTTTGGACTGCCAGTTATCGCAGATGGAGATTGCAGTCTCTTCGGAGGGAACAGACAGAGTTATGTCAACCAAATCGAACCCATGGTCTTTGGCAGTCAGATGGGCGCTGTATTCCCCGGAAGTGTTTTTGTAGTAATCGGCTAAAACAGATACGTCATTGCGGAGGGAAAATTCATTTTCGCGAAAGAAAGCGTCAATGTCATCCCGGATGCCCTCGTGAATGTTGCCGCGGAAATAGTTTAAGGTTTCCATGCCCTCCGGGGTAATGGAAAGGTGGGTGCGGTTGCGGATAGACTGAGAGGTAATAAATCCTGCCTCAGTCAGTTCGCCGATTGCCTGTTGAAGGGACAAAAAGGTGGTGTATTCCTTTCCCAGCAGAAAATCCCTGATTTGAGTGGTGGTCAGAGGAAAATCCACTTTGGAAAGCATATAAAGAACAATCAATTTATAAAGGGTCAGCGGGTCGCGCATAAAAACCTCCTAAGTTGTTTGAAAGAGCCTGCCCTGCCAGACATCCTCATCGCGCATCTTCCGGTGCAGGGCATTTAACAGGTAACGTTTATTGCCGCTGAAGGAAGGCGCAAGCAGAAGGGAACGTCTGGCATCGCCGGTAACGCGGTGCACCACAAAGTCAGGACGAAGGTGCATCAGGCAGGTTATCAATAAATCCAAATAAGAATCCGGGCTGTTAATCGTGCAATAACGGTCCGGGTCTTTTACATATAAAGCTCCAAGATCCGTACCTTTTAAGATATGGAGAAGCTGGAGCTTGATGCCGGAAATTGGCATTCGGTTCAGGTAAGAGATGGTTTCCAGAATATCCATTTCGGTCTCTCCCGGCAGTCCCAATATAATATGGGTGATAACCGGAAAATCCGCCTCGTGAAGCCGCCGCACGCTGTCCTCAAAGCAGGAAAGAGGGTAATAACGCCGGATAAAATCAGCGGTGCGCTCGTGAATCGTCTGTAATCCCAGCTCAATCCAGATAAACTTGGGAGCAAATTCCTCCCGCAGCCGGCACAGCAGTTCCGGCACCTCGCGGGGAAGGGCATCCGGACGTGTTGCAATGGAAATTCCGGCTGTTGACGGTTCCATAAGGGCAAGACGGTAGATGCGCTCCAAATAAGACAGAGGACCGTAGGTGTTGGTAAACGCCTGAAAATAGGCAATATAGCGCCTGCCGGTGGATTTGGCGGAAAGAGTGCGGAGGCTTTCCTCATAGGCATGATGAAAAGAAGCCTCCGAATCCATGCCGGGCGAAAGGCGGGCGGCAAAATCACCACTCCCTTCCGGACTGCAAAAGATACAGCCTCTTGTGTCTAAAGTGCCATCCCGATTGGGACAGGTAAGCCCCGCATTCAGCGAAACCTTGTACAGTTTTTCGCCGAAAGTGTTTTTACAGTAGGCATCCAGCGAATAATAACGCTTTCCATGCCATATATTTTCGAAAAATTCTGCCGAAGGTCTCGAGCCGGCAGGTATCAAATCTGCATTCACGGATAAACTCTTATTTAGTTTCATCGTTATTTTTAATATGTGATTTTACAGCCTGGGAAACCACCTCAGCCACCTTGGGGTCAAAGGCTTCCGGCATAATGTTATCTTCATTTAACTGCTCGTCAGGCACAAGTGAGGCAATTGCTTTGGCGGCGGCAAGCTTCATCTCCTCCGTGATTTGGGAAGCCCTGCCCTCCAGCGCACCCTTAAAAATGCCGGGGAAAGCTACCACGTTGTTAACCTGATTGGGAAAATCACTGCGTCCCGTTCCAACCACCCTTGCGCCTGCCGCTTTGGCTTGGTCTGGCATAATCTCGGGAACCGGATTTGCCATAGCAAACAGGATGGCATCCGGATTCATGGAGGATACCATTTCCGGAGTGACAATGCCGGGAGCGGATACGCCCACAAAAATGTCGGCGCCCTTGAGGGCATCGGCAAGCGAACCAGTTTCGCCCTTTAAGTTGGTGATTTCCGCCATTTTTTGCTGCATCCAGTTAAGCCCTTCTGTTTTGGCGGATACAATCCCTACCTTATCACACATAATAATGTCAGGGAAGCCGTAAGTGAGCAGAAGCTTTGTGATGGCGACACCGGCGCTTCCGGCGCCGTTCACTACCACACGGCAGTCTTCTTTTTGTTTACCCACAACCTTTAGGGCGTTGATAATGCCCGCCAGAACTACGATTGCCGTGCCGTGCTGGTCATCGTGAAAAACGGGAATGTCCAGAATCTCCTTCAGACGTTCCTCGATTTCAAAGCATCTGGGGGCGCTGATGTCCTCCAGGTTAATCCCGCCAAAACCGGGAGCTAAATAAGTGACTGCCTTGATAATTTCTTCCGTATCCTGCGTATCTAAGCAGATGGGAACCGCGTTGACGCCGCCGAACTCTTTAAATAACACGGCTTTGCCTTCCATAACCGGCATGGCGGCGTAGGGACCGATGTTGCCAAGCCCTAGGACAGCGCTTCCGTCAGAAACTACGGCTACCGTATTTGCTTTCATAGTGTATTTGTACGCCGCCTCCGGGTCTTTGGCAATGACCTTACAGGGCTCCGCCACGCCGGGAGTGTACGCAAGCGATAAGTCCTCCCGCGACTTTACGGGAGTCTTGGATATGGTTTCAAGCTTTCCGTTCCACTGCTCGTGGAGCATTAATGCTTTTTCATTTGTGGTCATGATAAATTACCTCGCTTTGCTGTTTAAATTATATCGACTGTTCTATTTTATAATATTTTTTGGCAGGGCGCAATGCCGAAGTACGAGGCTGTCGTATTAAGACCGAGCTGCGCAATATATAGTTGACTGCGACAGCCCCAAGTTTTCCGAAAAGTAAAACTTTACATAGGAGGAAAGATATGCTATCATAAGCGGTAATCAAAACTACGTATCATGATTGAAAGAATTACAAAATACAGTTTTGGATATTTGCATTATAAAGTGTTTTGAACGAAGAATAGAAATGGAGAAGTGATGTGAGTTATAAAATTGTGGCGGACAGCTGTTGTGAATTTCCAAAGGAATACAAAGCCGATTCCAGATTTCAAATCGTTCCCTTAGAGCTGATGGTGGAAGATGAGGTAATCATTGATGACGAGACCTTTAATCAGGAATCCTTCTTAAGATGCTTATGATCACTCACTGCAACTGCAAAGAACGCGCAGAGAGTGTGAAGAAGATGATACTGGAGAAAATCAGAGTAAAAGGGGTTTTACTGATGGACACCAGAGGGGTCAGCAGTATGTATGCCAATGATGGAGGCGTGATTGTTACCCTGTAAAAGAAAAGATGTCAAAAGATGCCGAAGTGAAGGAGTCTTTTGACATTTTTTTAGGGCTTGACAGCACTCTTTTTTTATATTACAATTTAAAACAGATGTTACAAAACGAATGTTTTAAGTAAAGGAGCAATATATGCCACCAAAAGCTAAGTTCACAAAAAGCGAGATTATTGAAATAGCACTAAAAATTGTCAAGGAAAGAGGAATTGATGCTCTCACAGCCCGCTCTCTTGGGGAGGAGCTTGGAAGCTCTGCAAGACCCATCTTTACCGTGTTTCAGGGAATGGATGAGGTGCAGGAGGAGGTAAGGAAAGCAGCCAGAAATCTGTATGACAGCTATGTGGCGAAAGCCCTGTCAGAGGATCGTCCGTATGAGCAGGCGTTTAAGAGCGTTGGAACGCAGTATATTCTTTTTGCGTGTACCGAGCCGAAGCTGTTTCAGCTTTTGTTTATGGAGGAGAAGGATAATCCGCCGGATTTTGACGGCGTGCTGCCGATGATTGACGGAAACTATGAATTGATATTGGAGTCCGTCCGTGACAGTTACAAATTGGATGATGAGACGGCGTTAAAGCTGTACAAACATTTGTGGGTATATACGCATGGGATTGCTTCCCTGTGCGCTGCCGGAATGTGCAGGTTTACCGGAGAGGAAATCAGCGAGATGGTGACGGATGTGTTTACCGCGCTGCTGGCAAAATATCAGGCGGAAAAGAAGTAAAGCGGGAGAAGCAGGGAGAAAGAAGCTGAAACATAAAAAGAAGCAGAAACAGAAAGAAAATAAAGAGAAACAGAGGGATGGCAGGAAGACAGATATGATTGAGGTAAAAAATATTCAAAAGGCATATGGAAGCGGTGAAAGCCGTTTTCAAGTATTAAAGGGAATCAGTTTAAAGGTAGATGACGGAGATTTTGCGGTTATTTTGGGGGCTTCCGGTTCCGGAAAGTCCACTCTGCTGAATGTAATGTCGGGGCTGGAAAACCCGGACAGGGGAGAGGTTCTTTATCAGAAAAAGGATATAACAAAACTGTCAGATTCGGACAGGACAAAATTTCGGAAGGACAACATCGGCTTTATTTTTCAACAGTATTACCTGCTTCCCAATATGAATGTAGAAAAAAATGTAAAAATGGGCGCAGACTTGGCAGGAAATTCAGACTACAAAGCCGTGATTGAGGCAGTAGGGCTGGGCGGAAAAATGAAGAAATATCCCAGCGAGCTTTCCGGGGGAGAACAGCAGAGGGCTTCCGTGGCAAGGGCACTGGCAAAAAGGCCTAAGGTACTCTTTTTGGATGAGCCGACGGGAGCTTTAGATGAGCAGACAGGACGGCAGGTGCTGGACTATATCTGTAAACTGCAAAACGAATACGGGTTCACTATCGTGATGGTAACGCACAATCAGAATATTGCGGAAATGGCGGGCACGGTGATCCGGATGAACAGCGGAAAGATAGCTGAGGCCTACACAAATTCCGTGACGAAGAATGCTTATGAGATAGGATGGTAATGATCATGGTTGTGGGAATTAAGGATGCGGCAAAGCTTGCCGGAATTTTTATTATTGTCTGCTGTGCCGTGCTTGTGTGCACGTTATTTTTGAACTTTCATATTGACATTGCAGGAATCCGGGATGAGATCGCCTCCCAGCGGGTAATGCTTTTTTATGAGGCGCAGGTATCTACGGCAAAGGTAGTATGTTCTCTCTGCGGAGGGTGCCTTTTAATTACCTCAGTGGTCATGCTTGTTTTTTATATTAAGCATTATGTGGATACCCATAAAAGAGAGCTTGGGATTTTAAAGGCGATGGGATATTCTAATGGTAAGATTGCGGTGCATTTCTGGGTGTTTGGGAGCAGTGTCCTTGCCGGAGCGGCCACAGGGTTTGCAGGAGCATGGATTATGATGCCGGCATTTTACGAAGTGCAGAATGAAGACCATATTCTGCCCGAAATCCTTCCTCATTTTCATTTTGCTCTTTTTGCCGCGCTGGTGATACTGCCTGCAATCCTGTTTGGAATTATTTCAATTTTATATGCAAATTTAAAATTAAATGCGCCAGTACTTGGATTATTGAAAGAAAGCTGGCAGATTCCGGCAGGAAAACGAAAGCAAAAGGGCGTAAGGAGAGCAAATGCAGGAAATAGTGAAAGTACAGAAAAAGCTGTGAAAAGCGCAGAACGTCCGTTCTTGGATGAATTGAAAAGAAGTACCCTTCGGGATAAAAAGACGCTGGTGTTTTTTATTGTGTTTGCTTCTTTTTGCTTTTCAGCAATGACACAGATGTCTTTTAGCATGAATGAGCTGGCAAGCCCTATGATGGCGGTGATGATTATGCTGATTGGAATTGTGCTGGCATGTACCACGCTCTTTTTGGCAATCACAACGGTAATAAACGGCAATAAGAAAACGATTGCTATGATGCGTGTATTTGGGTATTCTCAAAAAGAATGCTGTCAATCCCTGCTGGGAGGATACCGCCCTATGGGGTACATAGGTTTTGTGCTTGGAACCGTTTATCAGTATTTGATATTGAAAGTGGCGGTGTATGTGATTTTTAAGGACATTGAAGGCATGCCGGAATATGGGTTTGATTTTGGGGCAATGCTTGCCACGCTTGCGGCGTTTTTGGCGATTTATGAGACGGTGATGTATTGCTATTCGGAGAAATTAAAGAAGATTTCGATTAAGGAGGTCATGCTGGAGTGAGGGGGCTTTCTTTTATGATACCAGCTTTCCCAAATCATACAACTCATCCGGACATATATCCTGCCCATCAGGCCATACAACTGTATAACCATCCGTAGTAACACATTTAAAATATTCAAAAGACCTCAGTTTGCTATACCATTCGCCTTTTATATATGGTTCCACATCAAAGCATTTTTTTTCGCCGTTATCAAATGTTACCATTATCAGATATTCGCAAATTGCTTCTACTTGAATCGCAGTAGGTCTTAACATAATAACCGCCTCCAAATTATTTAACGTAATGGGTCTATCTTAAAATAACCGTCCCCATTGCTTAACAGTCTCCAGTTTGCCTGCAGTTCCTCTTCATGAATTGCCATCCACGCTAACAATAGTTTCATTTGTTTATTTGGGAAATTTCCTTCTAAAATCTCACCATCTATTCCAACCACAATTTCACTATCTCCATACAGGGCATGGATATGTGGTTTATTGTGCTTTGCGCCCTTTTCGCTTTGCATTCGGACAATAATTCCAAAAAACATGGACAATGCGGGCATTTCAAACACCTCCATCGTAAATAATATTTATTCCTTATGCAATACAGAATATCATAAAATCTTTAATAAATAAAGAAAATATATTTTTTTTTAAAATTATCCTAACATAATTAGAATCCATTTTAAAATTAGGAATACAATGCGCAAGATTAAAACACAGGGGGTTCCGTCCGGCACATTGCTGGTGCAGTTTCGTTACCCTTTGCTGACCTTTATCCAATCAATGAGTTTTGTATTGCTTTTAAATGACTCTCAAAGTATAATATTCCATATAATAATCCACGAAAGGATAGACGAATTGAAAGAGTTAATCTTCTTATCGGTAGAATCAATTATGTTTGAATCAATTAAAAAGCAAGGAGGATGATGCCATGCCAATTAAAATTAATAATTTGTTAAATCAATATGTAAATAAGATAAAGGATATCTATGGACAGTATTTGAAAACTGTTATTCTATATGGTTCTTATGCAAGGGGTGATTACAGGGAAGATTCAGATATTGATATTATGATTCTACTCGATATAACAGATTTGGAAATTGAGAATTACGGGCATCAGTTGTCAGATATGACCTATGACTTCAATATGGATTATGATGTGGATATTAAGCCGATTGCTAAATCTGATAAACATTTTAGATATTGGTTAAAAGCATATCCATTTTATGCGAATGTGGAAAGAGAGGGGATAAAACTGTATGGAACAGCATGAAGAGGGAAATAAAATTGATTTGATGAAATACAGGCTGGAAACGGCAGAAGAATTGATAGAACCAGTCGAAAACTTTTGTAAAAGCAGGATAGATAAAGTAGAACAACATTCCAAGCGTAGGTAAAATGCCCTAATGGACACCGCCTAGCCTGTTTGCCGACAGGTTAGGCATTTTCATTTTCGCTTGTTTTTCTATAGTAAACCTATGGCTGGTGGGGCGCAGGAAAGTAAAAGCTTAGGCTTTTTTAGCAACTCGCTCACTATAACGCTCCTTCCGCTTTCTTTTTCTCCAATTCAATCCTTATCGCTTCATTTACACGTTTAACAACCAGTTCATCGGAAATGTAATCTTCTCGCTTCATGCTTTTCATTACCTTCCTTCTTAATTCAGAATAAGTACGAAATAGCCCATTTATATTATATACTATACATCACATGATGCCTTTTGAAAACTGAATTTTCCGCCAACTTGACAATAAAAACACAATTGACTATAATGTACTTGTTCAATAAGTACAATTGAAGGAGAAAGTATTATACGTGGAAATCATCATCAGCAATAATGCCAATAAGCCGATTTACGAACAGATTACTTCTCAGATTAAGGCGATGATCATGAGCGGGGAATTGAAAGCCGGAGAGGGAATCCCCTCCATGCGCGCACTGGCTAAATCCATTCATGTAAGCGTCATCACTGTTCAAAAGGCGTACGAGGATCTGCAAAGAGACGGCTTTATTGAAACTACAGTTGGACGCGGAAGCTTTGTTTCGGCACAGAATAAGGAATTTTATCAGGAAGAGCAACAGCGGATTGCGGAGGAACATTTGCAGGCGGCAGCCGAAATCGGGCGGGTAAACAATATTTCTCTTGAAAAGTTGACGGAGTTGTTGAGCATATTCTATCAGGAGGATGAATAGCATGGAGAATATTTTAGAGCTAAAGCAGGTTTCCAAGACGTTTTCAAAGTCCGGATTTACGCTGGATCAGGTGTCTTTTGAACTGCCTTATGGGGCAGTCATGGGATTTGTCGGGGAAAACGGCGCGGGTAAGACCACTACGCTTGGCTGTATTTTAAATACAATCAGGAAGGACAGCGGAACGGTAAAGCTGTTTGGCAGGGAAATGTCGGATGCAGATACGGATATGAGAGAGGAGATTGGCGTTGTCTACGACGGCGGCAACTTTCCGCCTTATTGGAACGCAAAGCAGTTATCACATGTCATGGAAGGCTTTTACGCTAAATGGGATCAAGCTTTATTCCAAAAATATCTGGAAGAGTTCCAGCTGCCGGCTAAACAAAAGATAAAATATTATTCCCGGGGAATGACCATGAAGTTAGCTATTGCGGCGGCACTGGCGCATCGCCCGAAGCTTTTGATCATGGATGAGGCAACCAGCGGGCTTGACCCTGTTATGCGCGACGAGATGCTGGATGTGTTCCTTGAATTTGTTCAGGAGGAGGATCACTCCATTTTGTTGTCGTCGCATATAACAAGTGATTTGGAAAGAATTGCGGATTATATCGGATTTATCCATAATGGAAAACTGATTATGAATGTGTCAAAAAACGACTTGGCGTACCGTTATGCGGTTATCCGTTGTAAAGAGAGTCAGTTCCGGACGTTAGACCCCGGTGATATTATTGCGTACCGAAAGCGTGACTATCAAATTGATGTATTAGTCCCGGAGGGAAAGGAAGCGGAGAGAAAGTATCCGGATGTGGTGGTTGATCATGTGTCGATTGATGAGATTATGCTGTTGTTGGTAAAGGGGGAAAGAACATGAAAGGACTGTTGAAAAACAATCTTTTGGCGGTGTATACAAATGCAAAAGTATTTTTTGTATTTATGTTATTGTTAGGAGCCTTTGCGGTTGCGGTTATCAGCCAATCCCTGTTAATCGGTTATGTGATGATTGGAATGCTGGGATTTTCTTATAATGCGGCTGCTGTCGTCAAAAACGAGTTTGCCACAAAATGGGGGAAATACAAGCTGACGCTTCCGGTAAAGCGGGCGGATATTGTGAAAAGTTTATTCTTGAATCACATTGTCTGGATATTGGCAGGAACATTTTTTTCGATAATAGTGGTTGGGCTTTCGCTGGCTGTGCATGGAAGCTCTTTTGATCAGCCGATCGATATTCTCAGTTTATTTGCGCTGGGAATGAGCATGAGCCTTTTTATGGGAGCTGTATTTTTTCCATTGTTTTATTTGGGAGGGGAAGAGAGAAGCGAAGTGTTTCAGATTATTTCCATACTTGTCGCATTCTGTCTGGATTTTGCCATTATTAGTGCGGTAAACAATCTGCTTGCACCGGGAATTACAGCTATTGTGCTGGGAGCAGTCATTTTGCTTGCCTCCTCCGGACTGGCGTTCGGGCTTTCTTATTTGCTCACAGCGCAGATTTTCAGGCAGAAGGAGTATTAAAGCCTGACAGGATTAAATGATGGATATTTCAAGGGGTGCGTTGAGAAGCGCAATGATAAGCGCAATTTGCACAATCAAAATAAAAGGCATACCGTACACAAAGGCGCGGTGCCTGGTTTTATGGCGGAAAACATACATTCCGATAATGGAACCGATGCTTCCGCCGATAGCCGCAACAATAAAAAGGGTTGCTTCCGGAATCCGGAAGGCCCTTTTTTTTGCTTTGTATTTATCGATGCCCATAAGGGCAAATCCCATTAGATTAACGGCCGCAAAGTAGGAAAGCAGCATGGTGATTACGTCCATAAGTGTATCCCGTCTTTTGAAATATTATTTTTTGACAAATGGTATCAGGTTTGATACTCTATTATCACTAATCATAGAAAGTATATAAATTAGAATATGTATTTAATTATGAAAAGCAGGATTATTATATGGTAAAGAGGTAAGAAGCTTCATGCTAAAGATAGCAGTATGTGATGATGAAAAATATTGTGGGGAAAAAATAGTCAGTATGCTGGAAGAAGCATTAGACAAGTATGGGATAAGTGTTTATAAAATAGACACCTATTTATCGGGCAAAGAGTTTGTTGAAAAGAATAATAAGTTATATGAGTATGATATTATTTTTTTAGATATTAATATGCCTGATGTTAATGGACTGGAAGTGGCAAAAAAAATAAGGGAAGTCTGCCCTGATATTCTATTAGTCTTCATTACAGCATTTGTTGATTTTGCATTAGAAGGGTATAAAATGGAGGCAGTGCGCTATTTGTTAAAGGATATGCTGGATGAAATGTTTCCAGAGTGTATGGAGATACTGATCAGAAAATTATCACTACAGGCGAAGAAAATAAGGTACCATTTTATCGAAGGGGAAGTAGAACTGGCAGTTGACAGAATACGTTTTGTCGAAAGTAATATGCATAAATTGACATTCAATGTCCTTGGAAAAAAACAAATGCAATATCGATTGTATGGTAAATTGGATGACATTGAAGCAGAATTGCTGCAGTATGATTTTTTAAGGGTTCATAAAAGTTTTTTGGTAAATTCAAAGTATATTCAAGAAATGGTAAATTATAAAGTGTATTTAAATGATGGTGTTACATTGCCGATTCCGCGCGAACGGTATCAGAAGGTAAAAGAGAGATATTATGAAATAAAAGGTGATATGGTATGACATATTATATTCGAGCATTTCTATTGACCCTTATTGAAGCACTGTGCTGTAGAAATTTTTTTGAAATCTTTTTGGAAAAGGATTGTAAAAAGATAAGATGGATAAATAAATTTCTATTTGTAGCTCTATTTTTAGGATTTGCAGGAATTTCCCTAGTTTTTACAAGAGATTACATATGGAAGGCAATTTTCTCCATTATATTAATAAGTAGTATTATGATGGTTCAACATCATGCAAATTTTATGTATACACTTTTTCTTTCCATTACATATTATGGAATGCTGATTTGTATAGATAAAATCATGCTGGTAGGCGTGGAAGCTTTGCTGGGTTCAAGAACTGAGGCAATACTGGATGATTCGATAAATATTACGATTATTGCGTTGATATGTAAGACAGTGCTTTTTCTTTTTATTGTTTTGTTAAACAAAGTATTTCATTCAAATAATAGTTTTAACTTAATCACTGACAAGGAATGGATACGCTTTTTGTTTTTCCCATTTATGACCATTGTATGCATGTCGGCACTGGCAGTTGAGGAGAAGAATGGAGAGAGATCAGCCCTGATTGTGAGCTTTGCATTAGTCTTCTTTAATTTTCTTGTTTTTTATATTATTCGAGATGTGGTGTCTAAGGAAAAAGAAATACGCGAAACATGTTTGTCGCAGGAAAGAATAAAAAACCAGATGGCAATGTATCAGTATATGGAAGGAGTTTATAGCGAGCAGCGTAAACGGACGCATGAATTTAAAAATCACCTAATATGCCTTAGCGGTTTAATCAAATCAGGCGAGTATTCAGGAGCAAAAAGTTATTTAGATAAGATAAACAACAGCTGGTTGGAAGAGATGGACTTTATTAATACGAATAATATGATTGTAAACAGTGTAATCAATCAAAAGTTTAAGGTCGCTAAAAAGAAAGGGATTCCGCTTCTGCTTTCTATAAATGATTTGAGTAATTTATTGATAGAAGAGGAAGATATAGTAACGCTGCTTGCCAATCTTTTGGATAATGCGATTGAGGCATGTGAAAAAATAACACAAGGAACTAAAGTAATAAAATTACGATTTTTGGATGAGGGAGGGAAAATAATTATTTCAGTAAGAAATCCGGTTGCAGGGCAGGTGTATTTTGGAGAAAAAGGCTTGTTCACGACAAAAAAGGATAAAAATGAACATGGAATTGGAATGCTGAATATAGAAAATGTTGTGAGAAAATATAATGGAGAAAGCATATGCAGCTGTAATGATGGCTATTTTACGCATAGTGTTATAATCAAGTTTTAAGAAAAGATATAGAACTGAGAAAGCAGAAACGATGGTGAGAGACCGTCGTTTTTTGCTTTTAACCGCCGATTCCTGCTAGAAATATTTATTTTATAATTTTTTATGATATATTGAAAAAAATAAGTGACTCCGTTGTCAACACAATTTTTATAAAATATATAGATATGTTCAGAAAATAAAATGAAAGAATATACAGGGGAACATGCGGAGATTATTATCCATAAATGTTCCCCCCTGTATATTATCCTTTAACGCATGGATTTTTTTAGGAGTGCTTGCAGTTCAAAATAACAGAGGGGCTATTGAAAGGAGTAATATGTCAATTGAAGGATTATTAACAAACCAAAGAGATAATACACGCTATAATGTGCATCCCAGTTCTTCTTTGAAAAGTAAAAAGCAGGAATTATCATGGGAAATAGATATTGCACAAAAGCTTTCTGAGAACAACAAAGAAGAGAAAGACATTAACAAGAATATTCCAATGCAGTTGAATAATATTGTATTAAATTCCTGTTATATGCCGCCAATTATTAAGACAGAGGAATCGGCTGCTGATTGCTCCCAAAATGGAAAAACAATTCATTCATATCAGGAACAGCCCAAAATGCTGTCTGTTTCGGAAGAACAGATTAATATTTTGTTTAAAGATCAAGATACCAAATCTGAAAATAGACGAAATTATACTAAAGGTATATATACCAGTAATACGCCAAAAGAATTGGACACAGTCTTTTACACCTATTATTCGCCGGAAGGTATCAGATGCATCAGGGAGGGAGAAAGAGATCCTGAAAATCCCAATGAAAAGATAGGAAAAGACACACTTCAGTGGGAGATAAAGCTGGATAGCAGGGATCAGTATGACAAAATTATGAAGTTTCTTTCACGCTTTCCGCAAGAGGATAACTTTCGTTTTGCTACAAGGCAGCTCTTTTGGAATGATTTTTTAGAAGAGAAAATTGATATGGATAGTTTTTTTGATTTTTATGCTTGGACAAATGATGGTTGTCCTGATATGGGAAAGGGTGAAAACGGTGAGCAGATAGGAATAAATAAAGAGCGCATAAACGATTCAAATGCTGAGTATTTCAATGATTGGACTTGGATCAAGAATGTGTGGACACAGGAAGAGATGTGGGCAGAATGGTATGCAAAAATAGATGCTGCCAGTGCCGAACAGAAGACCACGGATATTAGTCAGGCAGTATTAAAATATTCTAAGGAAACCACATATATAAACGGGTATTTTCAATTGGCAGATGAAACGGGTATTATAAATTATAGAGGAACTATATTTACTTGCGATTATAAGTCAAATGCTTTGAAATTAGGGGATTGCAGCAATCTCAAAAATTGTATTCAAATTGCATTAGCTGGTGGGGAAATCCTTGTCGTAAATAAAGATAATATTGACGAATTAATTAATGCTATTCCCATGTTTTCACCAGTGGATGTCGCAAGCATTTTGCAGGCAATTCAAAAGGAAAGAATGATGCAAAATGCACTTAATGAAGCAGAAGAAAAAATAGATTCCGAATTATTCGGAAGATCTTAGAGTTTATAGGGCGCAAAATTGCTCACAGCGCAGATTTTCAGGCAGAAGGAGTATTAATGCCTGACAGGATTAAATGATGGATATTTCAAGGGGAGCGTTGAGAAGCGCAATGATGAGCGCAATTTGCACAATCAAAATAAAAGGCATACCGTACACAAAGGCGCGGTGCCTGGTTTTATGGCGGAAAACATACATTCCGATAATGGAACCGATGCTTCCGCCGATAGCCGCAACAATAAAAAGGGTTGCTTCCGGAATCCGGAAGGCCCTTTTTTTTGCTTTGTATTTATCGATGCCCATAAGGGCAAATCCCATTAGATTAACGGCCGCAAAGTAGGAAAGCAGCATGGTGATTACGTCCATAAGTGTATCCTGTCTTTTGAAATTTATCTTGTTTTTTGAAATTAAATACGTATTTTACAGCATTGCATCGGTTACTGTAACTCTCCGCGCTCCTGCATTTTCATTGCACGCACCTTGGTGGAAAGACCGAACAGATTGATAAAGCCTTCCGCGTCATGATGGTCGTACAGATCGCCGGTAGTGAAGGAAGCGATGCTTTCATTATATAAGGAGTAAGGTGAAGTAGTGCCTGCTTTCATGATGTTGCCCTTGTAAAGCTTAAATTTCACTTCGCCTGTCACATATTTCTGAGTAGATTCAATAAATGCCTGAACTGCTTCGCGGAGAGGAGAGAACCATTTTCCCTCGTAAACAATCTGTGCCATTTTGTTTCCCATATCTTTCTTGAGGGCGTAGGTGTCGCGGTCGAGAATCAGTTCTTCAAGCTGTTGATGAGCTTCGTAAAGAATGGTTCCGCCGGGAGTTTCATAAACGCCTCTGGACTTCATGCCGACTACGCGGTTTTCTACAATGTCAACGATGCCGATGCCGTGCTTTCCGCCAAGGGCGTTCAGTTCGCGGATAATATCGGAAACCTTCATCTCTTTGCCGTTTACGGAAACCGGGATGCCCTTTTCAAAGGCAAGGGTCACATACTCGCCCTCGTCGGGAGCCTTTTCCGGAGTGACGCCCAAAACAAGGAGATGCTCAAAGTTCGGCTCGTTTGCAGGATTTTCAAGCTCCAGCCCTTCGTGGCTGATATGCCATAAGTTACGGTCGCGGCTGTAGCTGGAATCTGCGGAAAACGGCAGGTCAATGCCGTGTGCCTTACAGTAAGCGATTTCGGATTCCCGGGAATCCAGTGTCCACTTGTCGTTCCGCCAAGCGGCAATGATCTTTAAATCAGGAGCAAGAGCCTTGATGCCAAGCTCAAAACGAATCTGGTCATTTCCTTTGCCGGTAGCGCCGTGACAGATTGCGGCGGCGCCTTCTTTTCTTGCAATTTCAACCAGCTTTTTAGCGATAAGGGGCCTTGCCATGGAAGTCCCTAAGAGATATTTATTTTCGTAGACTGCATGCGCCTGTACGCAGGGAACAATATACTCATCGCAGAACTCGTCCGTAACATCCAGTATGTATAATTTTTCGGCGCCGCAGAATTTGGCGCGTTCTTCCAGACCGTCCAGCTCTTCCCCCTGCCCGCAGTCGATGCAGACGCAGATTACTTCATAATCAAAATTTTCTTTCAGCCAGGGAATGATTGCTGTGGTATCCAGCCCGCCTGAATATGCTAAAACAACTTTTTCTTTCATAATAAAGTGCCTCCAAAATGATTATTTTCTTTACCATTGCTAAGCGTGGCGCCGGAAACTGCATGAACCAATCCGCTTACTGCAATGTCTTCTGACAATATACAACAACTTCAGCGGAAATGCAAGAGTTAGTTTTGCATATTTAAAAATTATTTTTTAATTTTTATGCATAAAATCAAAAACATATTGAATATTATGCAAAAGAGTTGTATACTTATACGATGTGAAAAGCTTTTTGAACTTTATGGTTGAGATTTTACTGTTTAGAGAGTATGATTTATGAGGGCAAATCATACAGGAAACGGCGTAATAAATTGTGAGAATGTGATGAGGACACGATAAGAAAATATCAGGAAAGGGCTGCGATTGTCTATGAAAAAAGCAAAAATTTTCATTGATGGAAGTGAAGGAACTACCGGACTGCGCATTCACGAGCGCTTTGCGGGGAGAGATGACATAGAACTGCTCACCATTTCGGGGGAGCTCCGGAAGGATAAAGAGGAGAGGGCGCGTCTGATTAACCAGTCGGATGTGACGTTTCTCTGTCTCCCGGATGCGGCGGCGAGGGAATCGGCGGGGCTGGCAGATAACGACCGGGTGCGGATTATTGATACCTCCACGGCGCACAGAACAGAGGCGGGCTGGGCGTACGGGTTCCCAGAGTTGTCCAAAGCTCACAGGGCGCAGATTCGGGAAGGAAAACGTGTAGCGGTGCCGGGGTGTCACGCCACGGGATTTATCTCGCTTGTGTATCCGCTGGTATCCTCCGGGATACTGCCGCCGGATTATCCGGTGTCTGCCTTTTCGCTGACAGGCTATTCAGGGGGCGGAAAGAAAATGATTGCTCAGTATGAGGGAGAAGGGCGTCCCGAAGAGCTTGACTCTCCCCGGGAGTATGCACTTTCCCAGCAGCATAAGCATTTAAAGGAAATGAAAGCGGTTACGGGACTTTCAAGGGAACCGCTGTTTTCGCCTATTGTCGCGGATTATTACAGCGGTATGGTGGTAACGCTTCCTATTTATATGGAATATATATCAAAGATGTCCTCTCCGGAAAAGCTTCGGGATTTCTTTGCGGAGTTTTACGCCGGGGAAGCTTTTGTGAAGGTGATGCCGTTTGGGGCGGAGGCTGAACTGGCAGGAGGCATGATAGCCGGAAACAGCTGTGCGGGCTGGGACGGGCTGAGAATTTTTATCAGCGGAAATGAGGACAGAGTGGTGTTAAATGCGCAGTTTGATAATCTGGGCAAAGGAGCGTCGGGTGCGGCAATCCAGTGTCTCAACATTATGCTGGGATGCGAAGAGGATAGAGGGCTGAATCTATGAATGAGCGTATCCATGATACTACTTTATATCAAGATATTCCGGACGGAACCGGACGGCTTCCAAGAGAGATGGCGGTATATAAACTGCTTTTAAAGCTTCAGATTCCCTTTTGGCGGATGGATCATGAGGCAATGGCGACCATTGAAGCGTGCCGGGGCGTGGACGAAATTCTGGGGATTCATATGTGCAAGAACCTGTTTTTGTGCAATACACAAAAGACGGCGTTTTATCTGCTGATGATGCCCGGCGAAAAGAAGTTTAAGACGAAGGAGCTGTCAGCGCAGCTTGGATGCGCCAGACTTTCTTTTGCACCGGAGGAATATATGGAGGAGTACCTTCATATCGCACCGGGAGCAGTGAGCGTTATGGGGCTGATGAATGACCGGCAGAGGCGTGTCAGGCTTTTGATGGATGCGGATGTGTTAAAAGAGGAATATTTGGGATGCCACCCCTGTGTCAACACGGCAAGCCTGCGTCTTCGGACGGAGGATGTGACAGGAAAATTTCTTCCTTATGTGGAGCATGACTATACCGTGGTGCATCTGAAAGGGGAATGAACTTAGGGAGAAGAAGGAACGTGAAGACAGCGGAAGAGTTAGTGATAAGGGATATGACAATTGAAGATTACGAGGGCGTTTACGAGCTTTGGATGAGCATCAAGGGCTTTGCAATCCGCAGTATCGATGATTCCAAGGAGGGAGTGGAGCGCTTTCTTTTGCGGAATCCGGGAAGCAGCGTGGTGGCGGTGAAGGACGGAAAGATCGTGGGAAGCATTTTGTGCGGGCACGACGGACGAAGAGGATGCCTGTATCATGTGTGCGTGCACGAAGATTACCGGAGGCAGGGGGTAGGAAAGAGCATGGTAGTACACTGCATGAATGCTTTGGAAAAGGAGCATATCAGCAAGGTCTCCCTGATTGCGTTTACCCGGAATGATATAGGAAATGCTTTTTGGAAAGAAATAGGCTGGACGAAGAGAGAAGACTTGAATTATTATGATTTTGTGCTGAACAGAGAGAATATTGTAAATTACAATCAGTGACAGGAAAACGGTCAGCGGTAGGGATTACCGATAATAAGGATTACGGACAGCAAGGGATTACCAATAATAAGGATTACAGACAGCAATAGGGATTATAAGTCAGGACAGGAAAAGAAAGGTATGGAAGAGATGAAAGAGATAACAGGCGGAGTAACGGCGGCAAAGGGATTTGAAGCGGCGGGCACAGCGGCGGCAATCAAATATCAGGGCAGAAAAGATATGGCGGTGATTTACAGTCAAAAGCCCTGCGTGCTGGCAGGAACCTTTACCAGCAATGTGGTGAAGGCGGCTCCTGTTTTGTGGGATAAAAAGATTGTGGAGGAATCACCTTTTGGACAGGCAGTGATTGTGAATGCGGGAATCGCCAACGCCTGTACCGGGCAGGAAGGTTTTGAATATTGCAGGCGGACGGCAAAGAAGGCGGCGCAGGAGCTTGGTGTTCTGGAAGATGCTGTGCTGGTGGCGTCCACGGGAGTAATCGGCATGCAGCTTCCCATAGACAGGATTGAGGCGGGGGTGGAAGCTCTTGCCGGATTAAAAGCGGATACCGTGGAGGCGGGAACCCAGGCGGCGGAAGCAATCATGACCACGGACACCCGCTCCAAGCAGGCGGCGGCAGAGATTACGATTGGCGGCGTGAAGGTGCGGATTGGCGGTATGAGCAAGGGCTCCGGCATGATTCATCCCAATATGTGCACCATGCTTGCCTTTGTCACCACGGATGCGGTGATTTCCAAGGAACTGCTGACTAGGGCGGTAAAGGCGGATGTGCAGGATACGTTTAACATGATTTCCGTGGATGGGGATACTTCCACCAACGATACGCTTCTGGTGATGGCAAACGGTATGGCGGAGAATCCGGAGATTCAGGACGGAACGCCGGAATACGAGGCTTTTTGCGGAGCGCTTCATTATGTCAATGAGACTCTTGCCAAAATGATGGCGGGGGACGGAGAGGGAGCAACGGCGCTTTTGGAGACAAAGGTAATCGGCGCGGCAAGCAGACAGGATGCAAAGACGCTTGCCAAAGCGGTAATCTCTTCCAGTCTGGTGAAGGCGATGGTATACGGGCATGACGCCAACAGCGGAAGGATACTGTGCGCCCTGGGCTATTCGGGAGTTTCCTTTGACCCGGAAAAAATCAGGGTGTTCCTTACAGGAGATGAGAGAGAGGTTCCTATTTATCAGGATGGAAAGGTGATAACCGACAGCGAAGAGGCGGCTTCCGCGCTGATGGCAAAACCGGAGGTTCACGTACTGGTAGATATGCGGATGGGAGAGGAGACCGCAACGGCGTGGGGCTGTGATTTGACTCATGAATATGTTAATATCAATGCGGATTACAGAAGCTGAGGAAAGGCTGGATTAAATCATGGATAAGAATATGCAGGAAGTATTAAAGAAGGCGGAGGTGCTGATTGAGGCGCTTCCTTACATTCAAAAATTTAACCGGAAGATTATTGTGGTAAAGTACGGCGGCAGCGCTATGAGCAATGAAGAATTGAAGAGAAACGTAATCAAGGATGTTACGTTATTAAAGCTGGTAGGATTTAAGCCCATTATCGTCCACGGCGGAGGGAAGGAGATCAGCCGGTGGGTAGGAAAAGTGGGAAAAGAAGCCCAGTTTGTAAACGGTCTTAGGGTGACGGATGCAGAGACCATGGAGATTGCGGAGATGGTGCTGTCCAAGGTCAACAAAAGCCTTGTGACCATGGTTCAGGAGCTGGGCGTGAAAGCGGTAGGAATCAGCGGGAAAGACGGCGGGCTGCTCACGGTGGATAAGAAATATGCAGATGGAAAGGACATTGGATTTGTAGGAGAGATTAAGCAGGTCAATCCCAAGGTGCTGTATGATCTGCTGGAAAAGGATTTTCTGCCGATTGTTGCGCCGGTGGGGCTTGACGAGCAGTTTGCATCCTACAACATCAATGCAGATGATGCGGCGTGCGCCATTGCACGGGCGGTAGGCGCTGACAAGCTGGTATTCCTTACGGATATTGAAGGATTGTACAAGAACATCAACGATAAAAGCTCTTTTCTGTCCAGAATTACGGCGTCGGAGGCGGAGGCGCTGATTGCGGAAGGCTTTATCGGCGGGGGAATGCTGCCGAAGCTCAACAATTGTACATCCGCCATTGAAAACGGCGTAAACAGAGTCCATATTTTGGACGGACGGATTCCCCACTGCCTGCTTTTGGAAATCTTCACCAATTCCGGCGTGGGCACGGCAATTATACGGGATGAAGATAAGCAGGCTATGGAGCAATAGAAGAGAAAGGCTGGGAATTGCGATGAGTAAGATGCAGGAATATATAGAAGAGGCGGAAGCAGTGCTTCTTCACACCTATAATCGTTATCAAATCGTTTTGGATAAGGGAGAAGGCGTGTACCTTTATGATATGGAAGGAAAAAGGTATCTGGACTTTTGTGCAGGAATCGCGGTGTTTGCCCTGGGGTATCATAATCAGGCGTATAATGATGCGCTGAAAGCGCAGATTGATAAGCTGATTCACACCTCCAATTATTATTATAATGTACCGGCGATTGAAGCTGCAAAAAAACTGAAAAAGGTTTCCGGCATGGACCGGGTATTTTTTACCAACAGCGGAGCGGAGGCAGTGGAAGGAGCCATTAAAGCGGCAAGAAAATACGCCTATTTAAAAGATGGCAGAACAGACCATGAGATCATAGCTATGGAGCATTCTTTCCACGGGCGGACGATGGGAGCTTTGTCCGTGACGGGAAATCCTAAATACCGGGAAGCGTTTCAGCCTATGATTGGAAATATCTGCTTTGCGCAGATGAACAATTATGCCAGTGTACTGGAACAGGTGAATGACAAAACCTGCGCAATCTTGTTTGAGACCGTGCAGGGTGAGGGCGGTATTTATCCTGCGGAACAGGAATTTTTACATCAGGTGAAGACCTTGTGCGAAGAAAGGGACATTCTTTTAATCTTGGATGAGATTCAGTGCGGCATGGGACGGACGGGGTCTATGTTTGCATGGCAGAATTACGGCGTCAAGCCGGATATTATGACCACCGCCAAAGCGCTTGGCTGCGGCGTGCCCGTGGGTGCGTTTCTTATGACGGAAAAGGCGGGACAAAATTCGCTCACCAGCGGGGATCACGGAACCACTTACGGGGGAAATCCCCTTGCGGCGGCGGCTGTAAATATAGTACTTGATTTATTTGAACAGAACCATATAATAGATAATGTAAAAGAGGTTGGAAGCTATCTGGAAGAGAAGCTTAACGAGCTTGTCAGTGAATTTGAATGTATTGAATGCAGGCGCGGCATGGGACTGATGCAGGGACTGGCGTTTAATAAGCCGGTGGGAGACATTATTTTAAAAGCCTTGTCCAAAGGATTAATTTTGATTAATGCGGGAACCAATGTGATCCGGTTTGTACCGCCTCTTGTGATAACGAAAGAAAACGTAGATGAGATGACAGAGATTTTAAAGAGCTGTCTGAAAGAATAGAAACGGAGTATTTATGAATTTAAAAAAACGACTGACGGCGGTGGGAATTATTGCTGTCGTCGCAGCGCTCACCTTCGGAATTGCCAAATCGGGACGGCAGATTACGGAGAAGCAGGAGAATACGATTTTTACCCCTGAGAAGGAAACGCTTTATCTGTGGTACACGGATGAGGCGCTTACTTCTTATTTAAGCGGAGCGGCAGTTGCTTATAATGAGAGCCATGACGTGCGGATTGTTCCGGTGCTGGAATCGGGGCTGGAATATTTGGAGGGCATTAACCGCGCATCAATTGACAGCAGCGTGCCGGATTTGTATATTTTGGGTCATGACCTGCTGGAAAAGGCTTATCTTGCCGGGCTTGCCTGTGAGATAACGCCGGGCAGGGAGGCGGATGAGCTGTATATGGGAGCAGGCATTTCGGCAGCCACATATAAGGATAAGATGATTGGTTATCCTTTTTACTTTGAGACCAGTGCCCTTTTGTATAACAGAACCTATCTGGAACAGATGGCGGTAAGCCAGCTGGAAGCGGAGGAGGTTCAGGCGGCGGAAGAAGCCGGGGAACTCACCGAAGAGAGCATTCAGGCGGCGGAGGAGGCAAAAGCGCAGGCGGAGAACGCCGGAGAGCAGGGCGGGGAAGAAGCCCGGCAGACGGAAGATGCGCCGGAGGAGCAATTTGACCGGGAGCAGATTGACCAGAGAGTTTCGGAGCTGATTCCTGCCACGATTGAAGATATCCGTTCTTTTGCGGACAGCTACGATGCGCCGGAGCAGGTGGAAGGCGTGTTTAAGTGGGATGTGACGGATATTTTTTACAATTACTTCTTTGTGGGAAGCGTGATGGATTTAGGCGGTGAAGCAGGCTGGGATACCTCGCGGATTGATATTTATAATCAGGATGCCATTAAAAGCATGAGAGTGTATCAGGAACTGAATCAATTCTTTTCCATAGATACCGGCGTAAGCAGCTATGAGCGAATCTTGGCTGAATTTATGGAGGGAAAGATGGTATTTACCATGGCAACCTCCGATGCAGTGGCAAAGTTAGAGCAGGCGAAACGGGAAGATGCATTCCCTTACGAATACGGGATTGCGCCTGCGCCGGATATCAATGATACCATGCGGAGCAGGTCTCTTTCCATGACGGGATGCGTGGTGATAAACGGCTATTCGGAGCATAAACAGACGGCAAATGATTTTGCCCTTTATCTGACCACGCAGTATAACAATATTCTTTATGACCGGACTGGAAAGGTGTCGGCTGCGAAAAACGTGGATTATGAATACGAAGCGCTGAACGAATTTGCAGGAGCATACGAACGCTCCATCTCCATGCCTAAGATGTTGGAAACAAGCAATTTCTGGGTGAGGCTGGAATCTGCATTTTCGGAAATCTGGAACGGCGCGGATGTGAATGAAAAGCTGAAATCCCTTTCAGAGCAGATTATGCGTCAGGTGACCGGACAGGAGTATGAGGAAGCGTATATTGAGGAAGAGGTCGAAACCGAGGAGGAATTTCCGGACGACGAGTATATTGATGAGGAATCAGAAGGAGCAGACGGCGGGCAGTAATGAATAATTTTCCAATCATATGGGCAGGATGAATTAACGAAAGATGTTAAGGAGGCTTCCCTATGATTGGATTTTTTATTGCACTGATTTCCGGTGCGCTGATGAGCGTACAGGGGGTATTTAATACACAGGTGACCAAGTCTTCCACGATTTGGGTCGCCAATGCGTTTGTACAATTTACGGCGCTTCTGGTATGTATAGGAGCCTGGCTCTGCACTGACCGCTCTTCCTTTGGCGCGGTGTTTAAGGTGGAGCCAAAATATATGCTCCTAGGCGGAGCAATCGGGGCGTTTATCACCTATACCGTAATAAGAAGCATGGAAATGTTAGGACCGGCAAGAGCCGTGATGCTGATTGTCGTTGCCCAGCTTCTGGTGGCATACATTATTGAACTGCTAGGCTGGTTCGGCGTTGAAAAACAGCCCCTTGAGTGGAAAAAAGTAATCGGAATGGGAATTGCGATTGTTGGAATCGTGATATTCAAGTGGGAATAGTACAAAAACTAATTTTATTTCATTGACATAAATTTTTTATTTTGTTAGCATTTAATCAGAGCAGGCGCCTACTCAAAAAACAGTAGGAGGAACACTTAAATGTACCATGACAGATTTAAGAAAAGCCATTATGAAGCGGGTTATAATTGGGGAAACCTGTTATATAAAAAGGGCATAAAAATAGGTAAAAACCTTACCTTTGGGCTGACAGAAGAACGCAGACTGTTTGCAGAAAAATGTCTGCCGGCCTATGGGAAATATTACCCCGAAATCTTAGATGAAATCAGAGGCTTGGCAGACGGGCAAAAAGACAAATACGAAGATTTTTATACGTTTCTGTTAAGCATGTATTGCTTTGCGTATGATAATCACTGCACTTGTTTTGCATTCAAGGATAAGGATACTTCTTTTTTGGCAGGAACAGCGATTTTCTTGCTGCACTGGAAAAACTGTATGAGAATTGTCTGTATAAACTAAATGGAGTGTATGGATTTAACGGTAATACGACTGCTTTTATAGAAATGGAGGACGGGATAAATGAGCATGGTTTGGCTGTTGGCCTTACTTTCATATATCCCAAGATGATAGGGGCAGGATTTAATTCTGGTATGCTGGTGCGTTATTTATTGGAAAAATGCAGAACTGTTGATGAGGTGATCAAAAGCTTGAATACACTCCCCATTGCTTCACAGCAAACACTGACTGTTTTGGACTGTTTTGGGGATTGTGCTGTCATAGAATGTAATTGTGCCCATGTTGAAGTGATAAAGCCAACGGAGAATGACAGTTTTGTTGTAGCCGCGAACAGTTTTGTTTCCCCCAAAATGATAAAATACAATCACCATAACCCGGATAATTGGCATTCGGATGAAAGATATTCCGTTGCCTGTAATGCGTTGAAAGAAAATAAAAATCATTTTTCTTTTGAACTGGCTAAGGATATTTTATCGGGCAAATATGGTTTTATGTGTCAGTATGAAAGAAGCAAGGGAACAGACACGGTATGGTCAGTCATTTACGATACAAAGAATAAGAAGATTTTCAGGGCTGAGGGAAATCCATCACGAAAAAAGTATGTTGAAGATACAAGAATGAAATTTTCAGCAACTATCAACGTATCACAGAAAGGAATTACAGCGGGAAAAACAGTGTGCAGACAATGAGAAAAAACAAAACGAGAAGAAACGCAAAATCGGGAATTGTTGCAAGTTTATTTTTTGCACAAAAAAGAAAAATTCATAAAAAATTTTGTTGCATTAGCCGAAATAAGAGAATAAAATGTAGGTAGGAAAGCGTGAATTTTTGAAGAAAAGCCATGCTATAATCTGTAGGCAGATTATAGCATTACTAACCAAAGGAGGTGTTTTTTATGGCAACTTCAAGTATCACGAAAAATTTTGTCATTTCCGGCAAGGAGCAGGTGGAGATGTTTGTGGGTGCGATTGAAGAATCTGCCAAGAACCGTCCTGAGCGCACTCCCGTAGCAGCAAGGTTTGTCAGGGATGAAGCGGAATTGATAGAATTTTTAGAACAAAGGGAGAAAGTGAATGGGGGCAGAAGATAAATTTTTAGTTACCAACATTCGCCGTTATCTGGGCAGTGACAATCCAAAACTCGGAGAGAACAGGCTTATTCAAGAAATCTCCGAGTTTTCTTGTCCGATGAATCCGGATGTTGAACTTTTTTTAAAGAAAAATGCAATAGAATTTACAAAAAAGAATCAGTCAGTTACATACCTTGTATTTTCACTAAGCAGTATGAAATTAGTTGGTTACTTTACCATTGCCTTAAAACCCCTGACCGTCAGGGGTGAAAAGGTAAGCAATACCACAAAAAGGAAGTTGCTGCGCGTCAGCGAACTGGATGAGAAATCGGATACATATACCATGTCAGCGTTTTTAATCGCACAGCTTGGGAAAAA
>JAMPGL010000002.1 GCA_023663945.1 Lachnospiraceae bacterium
GCAAACAGCATTCAGGCAAAATTGAAGAGAGGTGATGTCTATAAGGTGTTAAGTATCTGAGCAGGTACCCATGACAGGTGGAGCGGAATAAAATGCCTCACCTGTCTGCAAACAGATGAGGCGGTGTCCGTAAGGACAATTTAACCTTGTTCGGGAGCATCCACTTTGGAGTGGGCACTTTCCTACACCTAATATAACATATGGCGTGGAAAAGTTCAATAATTTTAAATCTGCCTGATTTAAAAAGGCATAAAAAGTAAATATGGAACCCGAAAACATGCCGGACAAAAGCTCCGGCGCACACCTAAATCTTATGCGACGTCGCATAAGATTTTTTTATGGAGGAAAATAAAATGGAATTTTTTGAAACAGTATTAGATTTTGCATCATTAGCAGTAACGGCATTTGGCGGCGGAATCGCAATAAGCGGGATCATAAACATCGGCGAAGGAAAATCCCAGCAGAACGCAGGCAAGCAGGATGAAGGCATGAGCAAGCTGGTAGGCGGAGGGGTAATCATTATAGTAGGACTTCTGCTGATTCCGCAGCTGTCCAGCCTAATCACTGTGTAGAAATCGGGAGAAAAAATATGTTTATTAAACAAACTATAATGCTTTTTAGTGTCCCAGACTTTTTAAGCGGCGGAAGCGAATTTATTGATAATTTACTGCAAAAAATATGGATGAACCTGTATCAGGGATTGTATTGGTGTTCCGAAAAGCTTTTTAATAACATGATGAATGTTATGGACACCGGAATCGCCAATTCAAGAGAAACCCTTACGCAGACGCCCCGGCACTGGAATACAGTTGCCTTTGCATTCATAAAGGGAGCGGCAGAAAACGCCGCAATTCCCATTGCGGGGTGCATCATCACCTTTGTATTTGCCTGGCAGGTGATCAGCATGGTGCAGGAGAGCAACCAGATGCACAATATCAAGCCGGAAACCATGCTCATTTTAATGCTTAAGCTTGGGATCTGCCTGCTGGTATGCAGCAAATCCTTTGACATAGTATGCGGGCTGTTTGACCTGGGAAACTATGCGGCAAGGCACATCCCGGCTTTCGGGCTGGGAGCCTCCGGCAGTACCAGCTTTCAAGATGTTTTAGCCTCAGAACTGGATGATTACAATTTTACGGTGGTCATGCAGATGCTTGTCAACCTGTTTCTGACGCTGATAGCGTTAGGACTCACTTATGCACTGTCTGTCGCTATTTTTATCCGTGTCAATATGTGGTATCTGGAACTGCTGGTCTATGCATCGGCGGCGCCGATCCCCTTTGCAACCTTTATGAACAAGGAATGGGGACAGGTGGGAACCAATTACCTGCGCAAGATGCTTGCAATGTCATTTGAGGGATTCTTCATGCTTGTGGCGTTTGGCCTCTACACTGCTTTTGTATCTAAGGTAGTTAACAGCAGCAATGCTCCGGATCAATACCTTATGAGCATGATCACCACATGCGCCTGCGGATTCGGGCTTATCATGATACTCAACAAAGCCGGAAATATTTCCGCGTCCATATTTAATGCCCATTAACCAGCGGGAAGGAGGAAGCATGGCATACGTAAACATGACCAAGGATTTTTCGGAAGTCCGAAAAACAATCTCAGGACTTGGACTGACCAAAAGGCAGCTTGCGGCATTTCTGCTGGCTGCCTTAACAGGGCTTCCGCTGTTTCTGGCAGTGAAGCCTTATATCGGAATGACCTATGCCGTCATTGTCATGGCGGCAGCGGCATTTCCAATCTGTTTTTTCATTTTATTTAAGAAAGACGGATTATATATGGAAGTACATGCCAAATACTGGCATGAAACCCATTTTATCCGGAACACGGACAGACCATACCAGACAGACAACCTGTATGACCTGATGCAGGAAAAGATAAGAATAAAGAAGGAGGTGGAAGCAATCGTGTTTAAAGGAAAAACGCCTGCAGAAATCGAAGCCATAAAAGCAGGCGGACAGATGCAGGAAGTAAAGCTTGGAAAACATAAAAAGATTTACGTTCCGCTTGTCGGAAAAATAGATAAACAGACCAAGAAAGAATTAGAAAAAATGGTTCGGAAATCCAAGATCAAAGGCGATATTCCTGAATCGGCACAGGATACGATACCCTATAAGATCCCTTATCCGGATGGGATTTTTGAATCAGCAGAGGGGTACTATACGCAGACAATCGCATTTGACGACATTACCTACCAGTTATTGGACAACGAGCCGAAAAACATGCTTTTTGAAAGGTGGTGCCGCCTGATCAATTATTTTGACCCGGACATCCATTTCCAGTGGAACTATGGAAACATGGAAATTGACAAAGGGGAGTACGCAAAGGAATTTACCATAAACAAACAGAATGATTTTTTTAACGAAGTACGGAAGGAATACTCAGACATGCTGGTCAACCGGTTTGCCAGAGGAACCAACAACCTTAAGAAGGAACGCTACCTGACCTTTGGAATCCATGCGGCGGACTATAAAACGGCAAAGCTGAAGCTTGCCAAGATCAGCAAGCAGATAGAAAAGCACTTAAAGAAGATCGGAAGCCGCTGCCACGTTATGGACGGTTATGAAAGGCTGGAACTTTTATTCCGGATTTTTCATCCGGCAACCACGGAAAAACTGCTATGGAATTTTGACATGCCGGTAAATACCGGATTGTCCAGCAAGGATTTTGTGGCGCCAAGCAGTTTTTCTTTCAAGTCCAATCCGGAGCTCAACGCCTCCAAGTACTTCCGGTCGGGAGACCGGGTAGGAGCCGTATCCCATGTCAAGATTTTTGCAAGCGACATGGAGGACCGGATCATCTCGGATATTCTGTCCATTGATTCCAACGTCTGGATTTCCATCCATTCGGACACCGTGCCGCGGGATAAAGCACTCCAGCTTGCCAAGGAAAACCTTACAAGCGTACAGGCAATGATCATCAATGAACAGAAATCCGCAGTGGCAAGCGGCTATGACATGGACATCCTTCCGCCGGAGCTGGAGACTTATCAGGAGGCAGGAGAGAAGCTGTATCATGACCTGCAAAGAAAGGATGAACAGCTGTTCAACACAACGATAACCATCGTCCAGACTGCCGCAACCCGGAAAGAGCTTGAAGACAATATTTTTGAGCTGAACGGCATCCTTGCGCCATACCAGTGCCGCCTGATCCGGCTGGACAACCGGCAGGAGCAGGGGTATATGTCATCGCTTCCCCTGGGGAACAACAGCATTGAGATCAAGCGGACGTTTACGACAACCGACCTTGCCATTTTCATTCCGTTTACCACCAAAGAGCTGTATACCACCAACGGACAGTATTACGGAATGAACAGCTTAAGCAATAACGTGATCATGGTCAACAAAAAAGTCCTGGTCAACCCCAACAGCCTGGTCTTCGGGATGCCGGGATTCGGAAAAACTTTTTTTGTGAAGCGCGAGATCCTGGATGTATTTTTAAAAACCAAGGACGACCAGCTCATCATTGACCCGGAAGGAGAGTACAAGTGGCTTGTGAAGCTCCTGAAAGGGCAGACCATAACCATATCCCTAAATTCCCCGGTACATATCAATCCCATGGAAATCAACTTAGAGGCGAAGAATGAGGATGACCGGGATTATGACCCGGTTGCCGCCAAGTGCAATTTTATCGTATCCATGTGCGAGCTGATCCTCGGCAACAATGCGCACCTAGGGAAAAAGGAAGCGGCAGTCATTGACGATGCCTGCAAAAATGTATATTTCCGGTTTGCAGAGGATCCGCGCCCGGAGAACATGCCGGTCCTGGAAGACCTGTATAACGAACTGCGGAACATGAAAGGGGAAAAGCAGGCGATCGGGCTGGACCTGTCCATTGCCCTGGGAAGGTACGTCAGCGGGTCATTATCCTATTTTAACCACCGGAGCAACGTGGACATTAATTCCAGGCTGGTATGCTTTGACTTAAAGGACATGGACGCCAACCAGCGCGACCTAACCATGCTGATCATTCAGGAGACCATCTGGGACAGGGTAAAGGTAAACCGTGAGGGCAGAAGGTTTACCTGGGTAGATATTGATGAATTCCACCTTCTGCTCCGCAACCCGCTTACGGCGGCATATTCGGTAGAGATATATAAGCGTTTCCGGAAGTGGGGCGGAATCATCTGCGGGATAACCCAGAACATCAAGGATCTTTTCCAGAGCCCGCAGATACAGAATATCCTTGATACCACCAATTTTATCGCCATGCTCAACCAGAGCGGCGATGACGCCAAGCTTCTTGCGGAGCATCTCGACTTAAGCGAGGAAGAGGTCGGATATATTAAATCAGGGGAGCCCGGGAAGGGACTTTTGTGGGTGGAACAGACCAAGGTTCCCTTTGAAGACGACTTCCCGAAAAACACCATCTGCTACAAAGTAATGACTACCAAGCCGGGAGAACAGATCCAGAAGAAGAGCCGGAAAGAGCGGGCTTCATAGACAGGGAGGAAACATGAGCAGAGACAGGTTAACCCATTCCGGAGGCAGCCAGAACCTGCGGGAAAATAATGAGGGCGGAAGCCTGCCGCAGTTCCACATGGAAGGCGCGCCGCCTCCCATGCAGCCCTCCGGACAAAACCAGCAGCTGCGCGGCGGAACGGATGAGACCAATCTTTACCGAAGCGAAGACCATCATCATACCTACCAGAACCAGAGCCGGTCGTTCAATGAGCAGAGAGACGCCTACGCGGAACAGGCATTCAATGACTACATCCCGCCGGTTCCGGCAGGCAGATCCTATGACTGCCAGGCTGACCTTCCGCCGGCTGAAAATACGCAGGATTACCGCAGATATATCCCTGAAAGCCCCGGAACAGACTCCGCCTTTGCCACATCAGATTTTGACCTTGCCAATGCCGCGGAAAGCTGCCTGCCCAAAGACAGCGAAGCTTTTGGAAGCAGAACTGACCGGTTAGAGCAGAAAGCAGCAAAATCGGCAGGAAGAATTGGACGGATGGAAGCCCGGAGCCTGGATTACCGAAATTCCTATAAGCCCTGGAAGCACAGGCTGATCATTGACAAGGAGCGGGGCAGGCGGTTTGAGCGGGAGGCATGGCACAAAAGGGAAGGGAAGGCTTTTGACCGGATCCATGTGGAAAAGACCACCAGAATTGCAGGAAGGTTAAAATTTCAAAGCGAAAAGATTGCCCTGACCGGAAGAGCACACAACCGTGACGTGCACAGGAGGGAAGCAAAAGCTGCCGGAAGACAGCAGCTCCGCAGGCAGATCTACGGGAGCCTGAGAGATGCGGCATCCGGAAGCGAATTTGGCGAAGACGAGCTCCCGGCAGAACTGCGGCGCAGGGCAAAGCGGACTGCCGGCACTTACAGGTTTTACCTGAAACGGAAATACCGGAAGCTGAAGCATGAGCTTGACGGGTACAGCCGATTAAAATACGAGAGAACCCGGCTTGCCTCGTTAAGAGCCCAGAGAGAACGCCTTAATTACAAATCCGGAATTGAACTTCAAAAGAGAAAAGCAGAGGAAGCTGCCAGGCAGGGACTGATCAAGGAAAAACAGAAGCGCAGGATAAAAAAGGAGATGGTGCAGAGGTATAAGCGGGAACAAGGCAGTTTCATCACGCGGACCAGCAACCAGCATAAGCTGAAAAAGACCGCCAAGAAGGAAAAACAGGCAGCAAAGAAGCGGACAAGGACGATGATCAGCTCCATCGCATCGCTGGTAATATTCCTGCTCCTCGGCATTCTTGTCATCTTTACCTTCATGACGGTATTTTTAAGCATGGGAGGAGAATCCGTATCCAATACCGTAAGCCAGAATGAATATGAGGACATGACGGAAGTGACTGCATATTTCCGGGAGAAAGAAGCGGAACTGGAAGAATACATAAAACCGGAGAATCTGGAACCGACCATACTGGAAGAATATCCGGAAATCTTTGAATTTATCTATGACATGGATGAGATCAGCTTTGACGCCAATACCCTGGTAGCATATCTTTCCGCAAAATATAATGAATTTAACCTTGATATGGCACGGGCTGACCTGGACGAAATTTTTGAGCTGTATTATACGCTGGAATGGGAGGTCAGGGAAGAATACCGAATGCTTCCCGACTATTCCCAAGCACCGGATCCGGATACCGGTGAATATCCGCTGGTGAATACCCTGGTGCAGATCTGCTACGTCACTTTGAAAAAGGCAGATTTCTATGAACTGCTGCAGGAAAGGATTGAAGACGCAGCCAAGCAGAACCAGATGGACGGATTTTATCTTGCCGGGAACGGGCAGCAGGTCTACGGACCGGTCATGAATGCGGACTGGCGGAATAAAATCAGCAGCAATTACGGATGGCGCATCCATCCGATTACCGGAAAACGGACATTCCATGACGGCGTTGACATAGCCGTTCCTGTGGGAACGCCGTTATATTCTGCTGTCAAAGGGACGGTAGTAAAGTCATATTACAGTGATTCCGGCGGAAACATGGTCATTGTTGAAAATGATTCCGGATGGCGGGTCACATTTATGCATATGGACAGCAGAACCGTAAGCGCCGGAGACCGCATTGAGCAGGGGCAGATGGTAGGATACAGCGGCAACACGGGAAACTCCACGGGACCGCACCTTCACATCCAAGTCCACGATGCGGAAGACCAGCCGGTAAACCCGGTATTTATCATTCCGTTTTCCACAGCGGAAGCATCAGAGACATTTTAGAAAGGAGCAAAAATGAAAAGTCTTGAAAAACTAGAGGCAATGGCAGAGAAGAAGCGTGCCGGAATAAAAGCAAAGCAGGAAGCCCTTAAAAAGGAGACGGATGCCTTGAAAGACATTGAGGCAGAAATCGATGCCCTGAAGGGGGAAGCGTTCCGGAAGGACATCAATAAGCTAAACCTGACCAGTGAGGAGTTTGAAAATTTCAGACAGGTTGTATTATCCAGCAAAAGCAGCCTGCTTGAAGTCATAAGCCTTATGTCAGAGGAAAAAAGAAAGCAGGAGGAAGGAGCGAAACCGGCGTATGAGTAAGAGGCAGAAGGAAATCTTTTTATTGACAGCGCTGACGCTCTTTTTTCTTGTTATCCTTATAACAGGGATTGTGTATCTGAATTATGCTGCGCCGCGTGTCAAGGGCACCGAAGAGCCAGATGCGGAAGCCGGAGATGAGCTTGCGGTGCTTTTAAGCGATGCAGGCGCGGCCATAAGAAACACCGCGCCTGAAGAACCGGAGGCTTTCAGGCAGGCATCTGAGGAATCTGAAAGCCAAAGTGATGCGCATACAAACAAAGAAGCGGTTCCGGACGGCAAAAAAGCAGATGCGCTTACCGACCAGAAAGTAAGACTGAAAGATGTTTATTCGGTGAAGGGCGAAGACATCTTTTTTCGATGCTTTGATCCGGAAGCGGAAGCATATGCGTGGGAGTATTACGATACATCAGCAGAAAAATGGGTTACTGCACCAGACTCTTCGGTCTCCCTGCGTCCGGACGAGCTTGGAAGGACAGTTTCCATGTTCCAGCTTCAGAAGAATGAAGCCGATAATGAGACCATGGCAAGGTGCACATTAAAATTCAACGGAAAGGAGGCAGAAGTGCAGACGGCATCACTTTATCTCATAGATAATATTGAGAAGATCGCTGTTAAAGATTTGGAGACGGATGCAAACAGATACCTTGGAGCAGATGAACTTCCGGTGACGGTTTTTTACAAAGACGGAAGAGAAGAAGAGCTGACAGGACTGGCAGGCATGTATTTTGTTGCCACGGAGGAAAACACAGATTATGATCTGACCGTATCCGGGAACCGGATTGAGACAACCACCATAGTCCGGACGGAATGTGAATATTACAACACCGGAACAGACAGCCGGGAAGTGCTTGTGCGCTGCCGGACAGCCGGGCAGGAAGCTGTCGAAACCATATGCCGCATTACCGGAAAGGATACAAAACCGCCTGAGATAAAAGAAGTCACGACCAGCCCTTTTGAGGTCAGCGGCATTGACCAGCCGGTAGACATGACAATCACCATAACAGCGGAGGATGAGACGACTCCCTATCCGGAGCTGGAATATGCATTCCTGTATTCTGACCAGGAACCAGCCGAAGCCGACTGGCAAAAAAATCCGTCTTTTGATGCCAGCATTGAAAGAAACGGAACTTATCTGGCATACGCCCGCGACCAGTCCGGGAACGTTGGAAAACTGGAAAAGGAGATTATCACAGTTGACACAAAGGCGCCGGTGATCTCGGAAGTAACTTTATCAGAGGAAGCGTGGTGCCAGTGCTTAACAATCCTTGTAACAGCCAGAGATGCCGGAGAGATCAGCTACAGCTATGAAAACAGGACGGCAGGGATAAATTCAGGCTGGCTTACTTACAATGAATACACGATAGATACCAACGGGAGCTGGATTATCAAAGCCAGAGATGCAGCAGGAAATACTGCGGAGACAGAAATCACCATATCAAATATTGACAAGGAAGCGCCGGTGATACAAAGAATCAGCGCAAAATAAAGGAGACAAAATGAACAAAACCATTCAACATGCCATCGGAGCCCTGACGGCATTTCTGCTGTGCGCCGGTACAGCCAAAACCGCTTACGCATCGGAAGGACAGGAATACATTACCATATCGGTGGAGGCAGAGGACAACAGCGGAACACTGCTTTATGCCCTGGACAGCGATGCACCGGAAGATTTTTCCCCTTCCAATGAATTTTCCATACCGGCGGGGACGAACCATACCATTTATGTCAAGGATTCTGCCGGAAATATTTCTTCACAGGAATATATTTCTTCTCCGGAGGATTATGAAACATATGCAGGCGGCGAAGAAAAGGAACGTGCCGTTGACATTGACATTATCCTTGATGATTCAAAGGATGAGGAACCTGACTATTCCAATTATGAATATGCCGGAGATCTTCTGTCAGACCCGGCGGAGGCGGGACAGGGAACCGTGCATGAAAAAGTTGAGGCATCTGCATATGACCCTGATGCAGAAAGAATTTTTTATACGGTCACAACTGATGAAGGAGAAGTCTTTTACCTTGTGATCGATCAGGGACAAAGCACCAATAATGTTTATCTTCTTGACCAGGTAAAAGTATCCGACTTGCGCGCGCTGGCAATTGACGACAGCGGGAAGAGCGAATCATCAGAATCAACTTCCCTCTTAAGCGCATTAAACGGCGGAGCGGAAAACAGCGAGGACAAGCTGGTTTCGGAGGAGGAACCTGCCGCACCGCAAAAGAAATCCATGGGCGGGAACCTGATCATCCTTCTGCTTCTGGCAGCCGCCGGAGGAGGCTTCTATTATTATAAGAATGTCTATAAGAATAAAAAAGATGAGCAGATGGATTTGATCGATGCCCTGGATAAAGAAGATTTTGAGGCGGAAGAAACAGAGGATGATGAAGTGGATTTCGGGCTGGATGATGACTATCAGGAAAGGCTTATGCAGGAGCTTATGGAGGAAGATGAGCCGGATGATGATGAAGAAAATTATTTGACAGGAGAGGGCACATTCAGTCAGGAATCCGACAGCGGAGCCGTGACGGGTTTTCCAGAGGAATCCCATTCTGCACCGTATGAAACAGATGAGCGCGATGATGATCTTGACGCGCCGGAAGAGGAGGAGGACTGATGTTAAAGAATATTAATCTTAAATCAAAAAAGACTCTGTTACTTGGCGGAGCAATGCTCCCTGCCATAATCTTATGCATCGTGCTGGCTGTAAAGGTTTCTGCAAATAAGGCAGATGAAAAGGAACCCAAGGCATACGATTACACGGAAGCAGAACAAAAGCTTGCCGATGAGGTGAAAGCGTACCTTGCACAGTATTTGGAGCTCCCGGATGAGACATCCGGCGAGATTGCCGATGCAGCCGTGGAAAACTATAACATTGTTCTGGACTCTGATACGGATGTCATCAATGATGAGATTACGGATGCGGTCAGAAAACGCATCCGAAGCACCATTTTTGCGCTTTACGAACAGCCGGAAACCCTTTCCGATGAAACGCTGGATGCCTTATCATCGGGAGTGACGGAAATCATCTGGAATGCAGTTCTCTCCGTGCTGCAGTCAGCATCAGCGGAAACAGCTGTAACGGAAGAATATGCGGAGGAATATGAATACCTGATCCAAAGCCTGCAAAGCCAGATTGACGCCCTGAAAGAACGTAAAATGAAGGTATCCATCAATGCCAATATCCACGATAAGACCGATTCTGACGTTTCCGGCGAAGATATTCTGGCAGGCATCAGCAGCATGAGTGAGCAGGAGCTTACAGAGCTTGCCGAAAAGCTTGGGCTTTCTGCCGGCCAGCTCCGGGAACTCTGGGAAGCCTCCATGTCCAAATCAAATGAAGATTTATCTGACGATATGAATGAGAAGCTTGAAAAAGAACTGGATGCACTCCGCAAAGAGCTGGAAAAAGAGATCTCAACAACTGCCGGAAAAGAAGGGACTGCGGGGAAAACAGGACAGAAAGGCGAAAAGGGCGAAAAAGGAGCAGACGGGAAAACCGGAAATGACGGAAAAACCACCTATATTGCCTACGCGGATGATGCATATGGGACGAACTTTTCCCTGACCCCGACCGAAACAGCAAAATATGTAGGCACCTGCATCACTTCGGCAGCGCAGCAGCCAGCCGATTATTCGCAATACAGCAACTGGCAGGAGTATCGGGCTTATATCATAACGGCAACAACTGACCCGGATACCGGAGTGACGACAGTCCATATCAATTAAGGAGGGAGCATGAAACAGATAAAAAATCTGATGAAAAAATTTTTCCACCCACTCCTGATTTTGTGCATGGTTTTGATTATTACTGCCGGAATTATAATAATCATTAACAGCCGGCAGAATTATACAACAGAAGAATGGGTATATGAATATCTGGAAACATACGGCAACGGCCTCACAGAATTAGATTTGGAGGTTCTGACAAAAGAATTATCGCTGGAAATTGATCAAAGGATTAAGGAAATCAATGGTGAGACAGAATTATCGCAGGATCAGCTTATTGCCCTGATGGCAGTGATTGATAACAAGCTGCAGTATACGGCGCATAACAGTTCCCAAGAGGAAATCAGCGCGTTAACGGCAGGAATTGTCAAAAAATTAATTTCTGTAAATATGCCTGATTCCTATGCGACGTCGCAAAAAACCGCGGAATCCATTGATGGACTGGAACAAGAGCTAATCATAATAAAAAGAACAATTAAGGAATTGGAGAGCGGACAGGAAAATATTTATCCGGAACGGCAGATTAAGGAAATAGCTCAAAATACAAACGTGGATGAGCTTTCTGTCCGGAAATGGATAGAAGAAATGCAGCCGGATTATGATCTGTCAGCTTATGATTCAGCTATTAAGAAATTAGCAGAGCTTTTGGATGTAGATGCATCGACTTTGGAAAATCTTGTAAAACAGGCATCCGATACCAGCGATAGTTTTGAGCATATGATCAGCCGCCTGGGAACCACAGAGGAAAAGCTGACTAATGCATTACAACAGCTTGGTGATACTGACTGCAGAGAATTAACAGAACTATTGGCAAAACTAAACACCGCGGAAAAGGATCTTCAAAACCAGATAACCAATAATATGTCACTTACTGTCAACAGCCTTACATCTGTCCAGAACCAGGTCAGCAGCAACAAAAATACTACAGACGCCGCCATAGCATCAAATAAGGCGGATACAGACAGGCAGATCAGTGAAAATAAGAAATATACAGACAGCGCAATCGAAGAACTGCAAAGCAATGTACTATTTTATTCATACGATCCGGATACCAACACATTAGAACTTTTTGAGAAGCCCGAAGGAGGAGAGCCATGAAAAAAAGACATATAATACAATGTTCTTTAGCTGCGGCAACGGCTATAGCAGCCGTCATTGCAGTCAGCATGCTATGTGCAAAACCGGTAAATGCGGAAAAATCAAATTTATCCGGGAAGGGAAACTTCATTTTTAAAAGCGGAGAAATGGAAGCGGCTTTTTATGCGGAAGACGTTAACTATCTACAGGAAGAAATCACAGAATTATTTCATGAATTGGAGGAAGATGAAAATGAATAAAACATATCGAAAATCAAAGAAGGCTAAAATCATCTGCTTATTTATGTCAGCCGTTATTCTGACAGGCGTTATTGGAATCACATCGAAAGCTCAGACGGAACGCCGGGCTTCCAATATCAAATCCAAAGGGGTTTTTGATTATGCAGACGGGACGGTCGTCATGGATTCTTCTGACCTTACATATCTGGCGGATGAGATTGATCTTTTAGAGGATACCTATAAAAAGGAGACCGTAAAGGCACTAAATAAGATGAACACTTATTTTATGCTGGATGATTCAACAACGCACAATCCTGATGAAAGCAATCTGGCTTCGGACAGTGCAAGCATACTTCCGTTTCATTCCATAATCGAAGGGATCCTTGAATCCCAGAGCATTCCAACAGAAAAGACGTACACGGGCACTGTGCCTGGGAATGAGAACGAAGTGACCGGAAATATTTCTGCCGCAACAGAAGACAGTTTATCCCTTGGTGACGCCGCGTGGGTGGATGGAGAGCTGGTTGTGGGAAATGGAGGAGATAATAATGTTTACTATAATCAAGGATATGCGGATGGCATGGCTAAGAAAGAGAATGCATCATTAGTTTATAATTATCATCAACATACCGGAAGTTCAACAGAAGGAACAGGGTGCTATACGAAGCCTGAATATGAATATAATAAAGGCGAATGTCATGTGTACATTAGCGGTTGCATTGGCGGTTCTACTACAGACAGTAACGGGTTTATGACCTGTAATTATACAGAAGGACATACTAATTGTGGCAGAGGTACAATATATTTATCTTATCATCCGCATCGAGAAAGTGAGCATATAGGAAGCAGTGAATATAAGCATGAGTATGTAATCAGTTCCGAAATTACAGGCTATTCAATTAACTGCGGTAAAACAGAATCTACAATAGAGTCTGCAACTATAGTTTTTAAATAAACACGAGGAAAAGATATGAACAAAGAATTATGCATGAATGAACTCGGCAGACTGCTGGAAGAAATCCGGCGGTTCACAAAGCTGAATGGAAACTGGACAAAAGAAGCAATGTCCGGAAAGGATATGGCAGCGCTTAAAGAAATTGCCGTATCAACACAGGAAATGATAGATATTATTACGGCATCATCTGATGAGCCGGACAAGATAAACTTAATATCATCGATAGGACAGTTTATATCGGCAATCGAAGAATCTGATCCCGATAAATTAACAGAAAGCTGCCATAAACTGGAAGCTGTTAAAACAGAGTATGAACAGGAAAAGATAAGGGTCGGCAAGATCCAGAAAGTTTTTCAGATTGATTTGCGGGAGATGGAGTTCCATGAGGCAAAAGGGAAAGCCCTGCAGGATCTGGTCGATCTGGATTTAAAACTGTACGGCGAAGTGTCTGCCATAACATTAGAAGTCTTAGAAGTGCAGCATTATCAGTTATCCGGCGACAATAAGGTTCAGGAGCGGAAAGAAGAGCCTGAGAAGCAACAGCCTGTAGAAGAACCGGAGGAGCAGAAGACAGCGGAACCCGAAAAGCAGAAGGAGCAATCCTGCAAAGCATATGCTTACATGAAAATCGCTCAGGATAAAAAGCAGAAACCCAAAGTGATCTACGGCAACAGTCCGGAAGATATTATTACCACGCTGCAAGGCTGGAATATGGGGCGCACAGATAAAATGAAGTTCCATACCTGTTATATTTCCAGCTTAGATGTCCGGACTAATGAATATACAGGGTCAAAAAAATATGATGTGGCTACAGGGATTGATATTACGCCCATTTATTTAAACCTTCCCCACATGAGCCGGGAAGAATTTCTAAAAACAGTTGATCAGTTAAAAAAAGACGGCGCAAAATATAATCCCATAGAAAAGAAATTTTATGTCACAAGACAGAACGACCTTAACAAATTTTCAAAATATCTTCCGATTATGGCAGACCAGACACCTTCCATTCTTGCCAAGATAAGCCAGAATAAAGCGAAGCTGGAAGCAGGTAAAAATGATGCGGATGTACAATTCCGGGAAAGGAAAGAGGCAGAGAGATGAGCAAAATTTTAATAGTAGCCGAAAAACCCTCGGCAGGAAAGGACATTGCAAGGGTCTTAGGCGTTACGAATGCCCAAAACGGATACATGGAAAACGATGAATATATTGTTACCTGGGCACTGGGGCATCTTATAGAACTTAAAGATCCGGAGGAAGCAGACCCTAAATATAAGAAGTGGAATGTGGATGATCTTCCGCTTCCTTATGATAATGGATTAAAGGTTAAAAGCGGCACTGCCAGCCAATTTAAGATCATTAAACGCCTGATCCAGAGAAACGACATCAGCTATTTAATTAATGCAGGCGATGCAGGACGTGAGGGCCTGCTGATCCAGTCATGGATTTACCGGATGTGTGACAACACGCATCCGGTAAAAATTTTATGGGCTTCCTCCCTCACTGATGATGCAATCAAAACAGCAATGAACCATCTGCATGATGAAAAGGAAGCTGAATTTGTGAACCTTCTCAGAGAAGCAGAGACCAGAGCAACGGCAGACCAGATTTACGGATATAATTACACCAGAGCGATTACCTGCCTGTACAGCGATTCCGGGGTATTGTCGTACGGCAGATGCCAGACTCCGCTCCTTAACCTGATTTATCAAAGAGACATGGAAATCGAACATTTTAAGTCAGTCCCGTACTGGACTCTGGAAGCAGAATTTAATAACAGCTTCCGGGCAAATGAGATTGATGACGGCGGGAAGGGCGATGCGCGAAGGTATCTGGACAAGGAAACGGCGGAGAACGCTTATCAGACCTGCAGCAGGCAGGGGAAGGTCAAGGTCTGCAAAAAGGAACAAAAACAGCAGAAGGCACCGGCGTTATTTAACCTGGCAGAAATTCAGGGAACAATGGGAAAGAAATACGGCTTAAAGCCGGATGAAACGCTGGAAATAGCGCAGAAGTTATATGAAACGCATAAAATATTATCGTATCCCAGAACAGACAGCAGATACCTTTCAACAGACCTTTACGGTGAGATTGCAGAGCATGTTAAGTCCTGCAGCTTTGGAAAATTCCAGAAGTTTATAGAGCGGATTGATTTCTCTGCATACCAGATGGACAAGACATACTTCAACAATAATAAAGTATCCGACCACCATGCGCTGATCCCGACCATCAACAGCCAGACGGAAGAGATTTATCATAAGCTGTCTGAGCAGGAAAAGCATTTTTTTGACGAAATCGCAGCCAGCCTGATTGCCATTTTTTATCCTCCTTATCAATATGAAAGCACAGAGATCCTGATCGAAGCATCGGACAAGACCTTCCAAGCAGACGGCTCAATTATCCAGAATCCCGGATACAAGGAGGTTATGGAATTGCTAGGAACGGAAGATAAGAAAAAGAGCGATGCCGAACAGCCTCTTCCGGATCTGGCAGAAGGGCAGATTCTTGATGTGACCAGCCTTGAACTTAAGGAAGGAAAAACCAAGCCTCCGGCAAAATATAACCCGGGGAATATCGTCAAACTGATGAATAAATACAAGATTGGAACATCTGCAACCAGCGCCAATATTATACAGACACTTGAAAAGCGAAAGTTCATTGTGCTTGATAATAAGAAAAAGTATACCACTACCGAATTGGGGAGAAGTTTTATCATGCTGGTTCCAGAGGTTTTAAAATCGAAGAATCTGACGATTGAGTTTGAAGAAAAACTATCCCAGGTCAACTCCGGAGCTGTCACAAAGGAGCAATTTTTTCAAGATATTACTGAGCAGATCCGTGAGAATATTAATCTGCTTAAAAAGGATTCGCCGGAAAAGAAATTAAACCGGAGAGAAAGCATAGGCGTCTGTCCGATATGCGGCAAGGAGATATACGAAAGCGGAAAATCGTGGTACTGCAGCGGATATGCCGAGGAGCCAAAATGCAATTTTACCATCTGGAAAAAGATCTGCTGTAAGAGCATAGCCGCCTCTGCCGCAAAGACGCTTCTGGCATCTGGCAGGACGGAGCTGATAAAGGGATTTAAGTCAAGCCAGGGAAGAGAATTCAGCGCTTATCTGGTATTAAAAGAAGATTATACGGTAGGATTTGAGTTCCCACCAAGAAAGTAAAACAGTCAGAGCCGGAGGCAGATTCATTTCTGCTTCCGGATTTTTTTAGGAGGATTGCATAATGACAGACAGATTTCGAGATAAACAGATTTCCTTCCGGACAACGTCTTTTGATCATGAGATCATCATGCAGAATTTCAAGGAATCCGGACTGAACTCCTTCCGGGAATTTGCTGTTAAGCTTCTCTCGGATGGATACATTATCAATGTGGATTCCTCGGAACTGCACAGCTATGCCTATGAGCTGAATAAAATCGGAGTGAACATTAATCAGATTGCCCACAAAATAAATATGATTGAAAAAGATTCTCCGGATATGTACCTGTTAAAACAGGACGTTAAGGAATGTCTTTTTTTGATGAACGAATTAACTAAAGTAGTCAGACGGCACTGGATGTCTTAATCATTTCTGGCAGGAAGGAGGAATAAGCTATGGCAGTAAGCAAAATCTGGCCCATTTATCAGACGCTGGATAAAGCAATCAAGTACATCTGCAATTATGAAAAAACAGCAGATGGAACGCTGATTGACACTTATGAATGCTCTGAAAAATTTGCAGATTATGAATTTCAGGATATTGCGGCAAAAGCAAGAAAAGTAAAAAATTCCAGAATCGCATATCATGCAATTATATCTTTTTCGCCGGAAGACGACCTTACGCCTGAGAAAGCTTTGGAGGCTGGCAGGCAGATCATAGAGCAGTATACCGGCAAAAAATATCAATACGTTCTCTGCACCCATACTGATCAAAAACACATTCATGTGCACTGCATATTTAATTCTGTTAATTTCTCAGATTATAAGAAGCTTCAGATTAAAGACAAAGATCTTGACCGGCTGGAAAAAATTACTGATAAAATCTGCAGGGAAAATAATTTATCAGTAATTGAAGAAAAATCCGGAGTGAAGGGAAGAGGCAAATATGAATATAACAAGCATCAGGAAAATTTGTCCTGGAAGGATAAATTGAGGGATGCGATTGACCGGAATATTCTTCTGTCTGAAAGCTATGAAGATTTCATTGAACGCATGCAGATGGAAGAGGGCTACCAGATCAAACAGGGAAAATATTTATCTTTTACCCTGGATCATGAAGGCCAAAAACGTTCCACCCGAAACAGAAGCCTGGGTGACTTTTACTCCATCGAAAGCATTAAGGACAGGATTGAGCACAAAGAAAAATACATTCAGATTAACACACCGTCAGTTCCGGAAGAAGGAGTTCCAATTTCCAATTCTGAAAAACCGGAACAAAATCTGGAAGAGCCAAAAGAAAGTTCCATTCTGGCTAAAGAAGGAATTTCTTTGGAACATAAGATGGGAAGACTTATTGATGTCTGGAAAAATTCAAAAGCGCAGACCCACACTGCTTACCGCAAAAAGCTGAACATGATCAATATCAATACCTATGCCGGAATGATTAATTTTGTCAAAAAATATCATCTTGTTTATGCCGAAGATTTTGAAAAAATTTTGCAGGAGCTTGAAGCCAAAAACACATCAATTACCAACGAAATTCACAAGGCATATAAAGAATTAAACCAGCTGGAAAGCGATGTCAGGCAGATAAGAAAATTCCTTGATAACCGACTGGCTCATGAACAATATGCCGCCTCAACGGATCCGGATGAAAGATACCGTCTCAGTGAAGCAAACAAAAAATATGAAAGCGCATTGTATTATTTCAAGAAAAATAATCTGCCGCCCAAAGATGCCGCCGGTAAAAACTTAAAGCATCAAATGAGAAGAATTGAAGAGCTGAAAAGAAATATTGAGAAGCTTAAAGGAGAGGGGAGAGAAGTTGGAAAAGACATGAGACAGCTTTCCATTATTAAAGAGAATAATGAAAAAGTTCTCGGAAGTTCTTTTGCGGGCAGTCCGGAGCTTGCGCAGGATGCGGAGCATAAGCAGAAAAAATCAGATATAGAAAAATGATTTTTGATGCGCTTTTATCACACGGCTGTATCGTGTGATGATGCTTTTAAAGGGGTTTGGGGATATGCCCCAACAAGCCAAATATGAAAAAATTGCTTCTGCAAATTTTTTTCATATTTGAGTAAATGGCTAGCCATTTACGTTGCTTGCTGTTCTTCCAAACAGTAAAACTGTTTGGAGTCTGAATTTGCGCAGCAAACAGACGCACCAGCCGTTAAAACGGCGGTGCGTGTTCTGGTCTGCATAGGCAGACCGTATAGAACACATAAGCCCGTTACCGGGCTGGTATATGCGGACATATATAAGCAAATATGCAATGCGTGAACTAAAGTTCATACGATTACACCTTATAAATTGTTTAATGTTATACAAATAAATGTTATGATTAGGTGCGGACATATTATAACAGAAGAGGATAATTAATTTATGGAAAGCACAACATTAGAAGTAACCCCAATGTGGGACAGCATTGCAGAAGCAACAGCTTATGAAATTTTAACAAGAAAAATCAATTTGGAACATTATCAAATTAATAAGCATGTTGCCGTCAAAGAAATTTTCAAATCATCAAAAAAAGAATTATGGTCAGAATGGCACATTGATTTTATCATTGCAGATCAGAAAAGTTATCCAGTACTTGGAATCGAGATTAACGGCATTGAACATTGGAATAATCCCAAATGTAATGAAAAAGATAAAATAAAAAAACATCTTTTTGAAAGCAATGGAATACCATTAGTATGCATTCCGCTTCCAGAGCTTCCAGTTTTTACGAAAGAAGAGTATAAAACTGAGTATGAAAAAGCATTAGAGACATTGATTGATAATTTTTTGATGCCATACAATTATAAAACTTCCTATCCGGCATATTGTTTTTTGTGCGGGAGGCAGTTGACGTACAGGTTTCAAAAAAATTATACAACAGCTTTTTACTGTTGCCTGAATAAAGAGTGTGAACGTGAAACAATTTCAGCTAAAACAATTCCACATATAATTAAAGCAAAGGAGAATTGCAAATGAGAAAAAAACAAATTATACTGCCGGTCCTGTTAATATCAATTTTGATGTTTCTTACAGGATGCGGCACAAAAAAAATTGATGTTATGGAATCCCTTACACTGAGCTTTGACGGCGTAAATGGATATGGAACAGCAGATCTTAAGAATGCTTATGACTGGGAAGCCGATGCCTTTGAAGCGGCAAATATAAAAGGCATTGAAAGCTTTGCAGATTTAGGAAACGCATTTACAATTGAAAGTGCCGTATCCTATAATATTTCTCCAAACCAAAATTTATCGAATGGAGATGAAGTTACTGTAACGGCATTAATAAATAATGAAGCTGTCGAAGAATACAAAATTGAATTTGAGGGAGAGGAAAAGAAATTTATTGTCGAAGGCCTTCCAGAGGTTCAGACAGTAGATTTGTTTGAAAATATTGATATATTATATACAGGGATTGCGCCAAATGTAAATGCTTCCATTGGAGATGGAAATACAGATTATTACGTGATGACACATTATTCACTGGACAAAACCAATGGTCTTGACGTTGGAGATATTATCACAGTGACAGCACAGTACAGCAAGGAAGAATTATTAAAATCCGGTTACATAGCGGAAAGCGATACAAAAGAGTATACCGTTTCTAATGTTTCAAGATATGCCGCACAGCTGTCAGATATTCCGGAAGATGCTGATGCAAACATGAAAAAGCAGACGGAGGACATCATCAAATCAAATATTGCAAAATATAAAGGCTATTCATTAGAAAATTTAACATTTTTAGGAAATTATCTGCTGAATTCAAAAACGCATAATAATTATGATGGATATTATAATTGTCTCTACTATGTTTATCAGGTAGACATGATGAAAGATGAAGCAGTTACATGCTATTATTATGTGGGTTATTATGATATTTCACTAACCGAAGATAATGTCTGCGTTTATGATTTTGATTATATCTTAAAACCATGGGAGTCATTTAATATAGGGTGGACGTTAATCAGCGGGTACACTGATATTTATGAATTATACAATGAATGCGTTACTCAAAATTTAGATTACTATGAATACGAGTCAACAGTGACAGAAACAAAATAAAATCAGAAAGGAAAACAAAAATGAAAAAGAAAATTTTAGTAATGTTGTTATTTGTTGCATTAATACTGACAGCATGTGGAGAAAAAAAGGAAGACTTAACTGGTGTGTGGATAGAGCAGGAGGAAGACGGCACTTCCCAAGGCTTACAGTTATATAGTGATGGAACAGGAATTATAACTGATTATGACAGCGATGGAAATCAGGATATGAGCTATTCCTGCACATGGATAGCTGAAAATGAACGAATAAAATTTACAATTGATTATGGCATATTGGGTTCTGCTTCTATATCCTTTAAATATGAAGTAAAAAGCAATGAGTTAACTCTTTGGGATGATTCTGGTGAAATGGAAGTCTATAAGAAGGAAAAGTAAAAATAGAATGATGATTAAGCAAAAAATCCCCTGACTAGTTCGGGGGATTTTTTAATGCGTCTAAATGTCCTTCAATGTATCCAAGGACACGTTCTTTAACATTTTTAGGAAGGGCAGAAAAATTTTGAAGCAAAATTTGCTCTTCATTATAATTTTTCATATTTAATAAATTGCTATTATAGTCGCTTCCTGTTAAAAGCCACATTATGGATACATTCAAATATTCACAAATAGGAATAATGCAGTCAGCAGGAATAGGACGGTCTTCCGAGAACCATTGTGAAAGAGTACTGCTTGATTTTCCCAGATGGGAAGCTAATCCTGATTGAGTTAGTTTCTTGTCAGACCTTATAATTTTATAAATTCGTTTATTTATTTCAGACATAATAATTACACCAAATTCACAAACGTAAAAAAAAGTTGACAAATTCACATTCGTGAAATATACTTTAAAATGTAAGATTGATAGGTAACGAAAGAATCATGTAAAAAGTACACAAATAAAAGATATTTCTGCCAAAATACCTTTTAAAAGCATATTAACAAAATAGAGCATATTCTTCAACCTCAAAACATACTCTTAAATTTTGCGTCACTTTATTTTAGGACAAAAACTTTAAAAAGTAAAGTTAAAGAAAGCAAAACCAAAAGAAAAATAAGGTTTTGGCAGGTATCTTTGCAATTTTGAAACAAATATTTACGTTTACAAAGAGTTACAAAAAGTGAAAAATATACTTAAATGAAAAAGTAAAGTCAGAGAGGGCAAAATGAAAAGAAAACTTTCCAGATGGTGCAAAGACGTAAAGAAGATAATGATTGACAGGGATATGGATACAAGTGATTTAGCTGCCGTGTTCAACTGGACGAGGCAGTATGTAGCATCAATAATTAACGGACACACTTACCAGCGGGAAGCTGTTGTTAAGATAAGCCGGCTGTTTAACCTTGAAATTCCTGCTGGAAGCACTGTGTCCGGAGAAGAAATGGAGGCATCTGAATGAAAGTGAAGCCAAAAGAATGGAATTACATTGACCAGCTTATATATTCTTTTGAAAGCTTTTTAAAAAGAGAAAAAGAACATGCGGTATCGCATAGAGATGAGGATATTGATACAGAAACGATGATTGCAGCAGAGACAGAACATTTAAAAACTGAAAATGAAGAGCTGAAAAAGCTTCAAATGCCGGGGAGGGTTTTATTGATTGGCAATAAATATTACTGTCCCCACTGCCGGGAGGAGATTCATTCAACATTGATAGAAAAGTATAAGACAAAATACTGTCCGGAATGTGGAAAAAGAATTATCTTATCAAAGCCCTGCAGCTTTATGAGTGATGAGAAATTAAAAAGCTGAAATGTTATCCCGTGTCATAGGGCTCCAATTGCCCAAGGCGTTGACAGCATCCAGCTACATTAAAGAGAATACAACGGTATAGTTTAAAAGTCAATATAATTTGTTGATTTAGTGAGGATAATTTATAAAATTGAAATCAAAAGATAACAACTTTTTATATAATATTGAAAAATTTTATACAGGAGAATTGAAATCTAACCAAATAATTCCAATAGAAAAGACTCCAAAATATTTACAAATTTTGGGAGTGCCTCCCTTACCCATTATTATAAAGCAGAGTACACTTGCAAAGTGTATACGAACTGCTAAGGGAAGCCGAAGTGCACATAACCTTGATAGAAAAATGATTGAGACGTTGCCAGAGCAAATAAGAAACCCAATATTAGTGGTTGAAGAAAAAGAGAGAAATTCATTAGCATTAATTACAGATTATAAAGACCAAAACGGATTGAATATGCTTGTTGCTTTAAAAATAAATATAAATATTCAAAACATGCCAGCAAATGAAGTTGTAAGTTTTTATGGGAGAAATAATCTTGGAATTTACATTGGCAAACATGCTAAAGCAGATATACATATAGTAGATAAAAATAAAGCCAAGCAGCTTACCAGTTTGCTCAGGTTACAATTACCCACGACTTTGCAAGTGCTTGACTACACTAATAAACTATCACAAGGACAATTAAAAGTCAACAAAAACTTTCAGAAAGTGAGGCAGGAAGCCCGGATGCCAGATAACAATTTTCAATTTTTTGGAAAAGAAAAAATGATTGCGCTCATGAAGTCTCAATTTGGATATACCGCTGATAAGGATGCTAAAGAGTTTGAATTTAAATATACGAAGCTTGGTGATACATCGGAACGCCTGGAATATCTAAATGACTACTATGATGACCACCATGATCTGTATCACAGCATCGTTGCCGGAGAGGAAGTGTGTCTTTACCATGTAAATGACGGAAGGAACCGCCGTGTTGAAATACCCGGCAGAAACGCAGCAGAACAAAAAGCTTCTGTCATAGATAAATTAAACAGGTTTAGTCAGGATATAAATTCTGACAAAGATAAGCCTCAAATTCCCAGAGGTAATAATTTGGAGCATCAACCACCGCATCAGGAGCGTTGAGCCGAACAGCCAATTATTATAAACATATCACGGAGCACATTGAAAAACTGCTTATAATGGGAAAGGAATAAAACCGAAAGAGCACACCCCATAAAAAGCACATAAAGCCCGGCAACGTTCCGGAGTATCCAGAGCTTCACAGTGGTTACGCCAAGATCTTGTTTTTGAAACGCCTGTAGTAAAAGGGGAGCGATCATAACTGTTCTGTGTTCTGAACCGTGGTGAGGATTCAGAAGCGAAGACGGATACACCGGTAATAATGATACACACCGTAAGGTCTTCCCATAGGAATGGGAGAGGTAGAGTAACATATGGCGGAATGCATATGCGAGGGTAACCTGCGGAGCTGACCAACAGCCGCCGGCACATTCATTTATAACAATTTACAGATTAATCTTTGTAAAGTGATGGATATATTTTATCACAATGTGAATATGGACATACTTCTCCCCTTTTCTGGTATGTCCATCACTTTATGGGGATTAATGCAGCAGAATGTAAGGCGATGAGAATATTTCATGAAAAATTCAGTTTTCAAAAGCCATTGACCGATGTATAATAAAAGTGATTAATGAAAGGGAACCAGCCAATTTATCCGGTAGAGAGATACGTCACCATCGGGGAAAAGAAAGTATTGTTTGGTGACGGATCACATATAATATATGTCAATGGTAAATATAGGGGCGATGACGAGATTGGTAAGTTAATGCACGATTTTTCATGCACCGATCCCGATGATATGAATTATGAGGCTCTTGCTAAAAAAGCGAGGTATTTCAAGCAGGACGAGAAAGGAGTAAAAGCCATGTGCAAAATGCTGGAGGATATGAGGGATGAAGCGGTAAAAAGGGCTACAAAAGAAAATGCCCGCAGGCTTTTGAAATTAGGGAAAATAAAAGTTAATGAAATATCGGAGTGTTTTCCAGATTTATCTGAGAATGATGTTAGGGAACTTGAAACGGAGGTCATGCAGTTAGCGTAACAGAGAGACAACTTAATATCACAATATATCAACGTAACAGCACAAAGGCGCATGGGAACAGTAAAATACAGACCATGCGCTTTCTTGTGCTTAAAATTTTCTGGCATGTCCATCACTTTATGGGGATTAATACAGCAGAATAATACAAGCAGAATAAATCATAAACTGGATAAGGAGAGGAGGGGTTTCATGGAAGGAATGGAGACAGCCAGCAAATATGCCTGTAAAAGCGTGTTCCTTCACCGGACAGAGGAGCTTGGAGATGCATTTACAGAATTATGGTCCCAGCTGATCAGCGAGAAGGAAAATACAGGAAATTATCAAAATGGAGTTTTACAGACTAATATTCCCGGATTATAATGGAAATGGATATTGGTTTGCTTTATCAAGGGGACAATGATGGAGAAAGTTGCAATTTATAACCGCTTGTCGGAAGAGGATAAGGACAAACTGAATGAGGAGGATGAGAGCCGGTCCATCCAGAATCAAAAAAGCATGCTGATCACTTACGCCGTGAATCAGGGCTGGGATATTTACAATATTTACAGTGATGATGATTACCGCGGAAGCGACCGAAGCAGACCGGCATTTAACCAGCTCCTGCAGGATGCGGAGGCTGGAAAATTTAATATCGTGCTCTGCAAGTCCCAGGCAAGATTTACCCGTGAGCTTGAAATGGTGGAAAAAATCATTCACGGGCAGTTCGTTGAGTGGGGAATACGTTTTGTAGGATATGCGGACAATGCAGATACTGCCAACAAAGGAAATAAAAAGTCCAGACAAATCAACGGGCTCGTGAATGAATGGTATCTGGAAGATTTGTCGGATAACATCAAAACAGTTTTAACCGACCACCGAAAAAAGGGAATGCATATCGGAGCATTTGCCCTGTACGGCTATCGGAAGGATCCGGACAAGAAAGGGCATCTGCTCATCGATCCGGAAGCGGCGGAGGTGGTAAAAAAGGTATTTGAACTTTACGCGGACGGCATGGGAAGGACTTCCATAGCCAGACTTCTTAATGAGCAGGGAATCCCGAATCCCACGGAGTACAAGCACCGGAAAGGGCTGCGTTACAAGGGCTCCGACCGGAAATACGGGAACCTTTGGAAGTATTATGCAATAACTGACATGCTGTATAATGAGATGTACATCGGAAACATGGTGCAGGGCAAGTACGAGAACCGGAGCTACAAGTCAAAGCACAGCAGGCCGGTTCCCAAAGAGCGATGGATACGGGTGGAAGGAACCCACGAGGCAATCATTGATCCGGAGCTGTGGGAGCGCGTCCAGAAGCGGTTAAAGGAAAGAGCCAAGCCGATGTGCAGCGGCAGGATCGGCATATACGCGGGCAAAACAAGATGCATGTATTGCGGATATACCCTGTCTTCCCACAAAAGCAGGGAGTATTATTATCTGAAATGCACCTCAAAGTTTTATAATCATTCCAGCTGCACCGGCGCGTTCATTTCACAGCGCCTGCTGGAGAGGGTGATCCTTCAGGAGCTGAATGCAATCATTGAACAGTTTTTTGATGATGAGACCGCAAAGTCCAAAATCAAGCTGAATGATGACATGGAATCCGCAAAGAGGAAGCTGCTCAGCGAAAAAAAGCTGTGCAATGGCAAGATTGCGGAACTACAGGCGGCTGTCCGGAATGCCTATGTGGATAAGTCGAAAGGGCTTTTGACCGAAATGGAGTATCTTGATTTCAGAAATCATTTCCAGATGGAGATTTCTGCCTGTGAAGAGCGGATAGAAGAGTTAAACCGGATGATTTCCCGTTATGACGGAGAAAACCGGTCTGACAGGTCTGTTACGGAGCTTCTACAGGAATACAGGAATGTACAGAGCATTGACCGCGCTATTATGGATAAGCTGATTGATTACATTGAGATTGGCAGGTTAGAGCATAAGGAGCACAGAGATGATGTTCCGCCGATTGTTATCCATTGGAAATTTTAATCTATGCGGCGCCGCATAGAGAATGTGGTACATATCAAATAGTACCATCTGCCGCCATATCCTCAAACAAATCAGTAATAGCATCTCCCTTAGACTGGAACTCACATGCGTTAAAGGGAATCCCTGCCGCTGCCTGGGGCCATAACCCCGTGGTGTGATCTACATAGTATTTATCAAATCCGCTTTTTTCAATTTCTTCCATGGACAGGTTCTTGGTAAGCTGATAGACAATTGCTGATACCATTTCCATGTGCGCCAATTCTTCCGTACCAATATCCGTAAGCACCCCGGCTACCTCACGGTAGGGCATCGTGTAGCGCTGGGATAAATAACGCTGGCTGGCGGCTAATTCGCCGTCCGGACCGCCAAACTGGCTGATGATAACCTGCGCAAGGTTTGCATTCGGTTGTTTAATATTTACAGGGAACTGTAGTCTTTTTTCATAACTCCACATAAATTAACATTCTCCTTCCCAGGGCCAGGGATCGGTTGCCCATTTCCATTCTTTATGATTGCTGCTGTCAGTGTCGGATATGCGCAGAGGGGAATATTTTGCGGCATACTCACGCATTGCCTGATTTTTCATGCAGACATAATGATTTAAATAGTCCATTGCTTCTTTATCTGTCGGGTGGGTATCCAGATACTCAGTCATTTCTACCACAACAAAATCAATGACGCCAATATCGTGGAAAAGCTGTTCTCTTTCTGAATTATTCATTTTACGCATCTCCTTCCGGTAAAAGGTTTCTCCAATTCAGGGAAAATGGTACCTGTTTTGTATGCTTCATCTAAATTTTCAAAGATATTTGTAAGATGCTGCCAGGGAACATATGCCATTGCCAGAGGGAAACGGTCAAAGTATTCATTGTAACTGTAATCCTGCATAATGATCCTCTCATAAAGTGTTGTATTTTAATACTATAATATTGCAAACAACGACACTTTGTGATTAAATAGTTGTGGTAAATATAGTAAACGACATAACTAATTGCTCATTCCGGCTCTTGCAAAAGCCATATGTGCAGGCTTTTACAAGACCGAAATGGCAATTATTAATGCCGTTAACTATAGAATCGTTGACAAAAGAGGTGGAATGTATGTCGTTGTTTGATGGCATAATAGGCAAAGATTACGAGATAAAGGGGCTGTATGTCGAAGAGGGGATTACCCGGAGGCTGCAGGCCCTTGGTTTAAATGATGGGACGGTTATCAGCGTGTTAAACCGCAAAAAGAACGGGGCGCTGATCATCCGCGTGCGCGGAACCCGGCTTGCGGTAGGGAAGCATATCAGTCAGGGAATTGAAGTGAAGGAGAGCATACAATGAAAAAGGAAACGGTACATGTTGCCTTTGTGGGAAACCCCAATTGCGGAAAGACGACGCTTTTTAACGCCATTACAGGTTCTAAGCTGAAGGTTGCAAACTGGCCGGGGGTAACTGTGGAAAAGATAGAAGGCGAGACAGAATATGAGGATGTTTCTTTGATTTTAGTGGACACTCCGGGGATTTATTCTCTGACCTGCTACACAATCGAAGAAAAGGTAACCAGAAATTGTGTGATGGACGATGATATCGAGGTGATCGTTAACGTGGTGGATGCCTCTTCGCTGGAAAGAAATCTGTATCTTACCCTGCAGCTTTTGGAACTCGGAAAGCCCGTGGTGCTTGCCCTTAATATGATGGATGTGGTGGAGGAGCGCGGAATGGAAATCGATCTTCACAGGCTTCCGGAGCTTTTGGGAGATATTCCTGTGGTTCCGGTGTCCGCCGCCAAAAGAAAAGGCTTGGATATTTTACTTCATGCGGTAGTACATCACTACGAAGAGGGATCTAAGGGGGATGTCCTTCACTACAGTGAAGATATTGAAAATAAGATAGACAAACTTTCGGTAGTGATGCAGGCGCATTATCCCACGCATTCCTCCGTCAGGTGGCATGCCATTAAGCTGCTTGAAGATGACGAGGAGGTTAAGAATGAGCATCCGATTCAGATAAGTAATATTGCAGACAAAAGCTATGAGAAGGAGATTATACAGACAAAATATCAGTACATTGAAGAGATCATAAAGGAGGTGCTGTTTTACCGCAAAAAGCGGAAGGACAGCACGGACCGCGTGGACAGGATTTTGACGCATCCTATCTGGGGAGTTCCTGTCTTTTTGTGCATTATGGCGTTTGTATTCTTTTTAACCTTTACGATAGGAGACTGGCTGAAAGGCTATTTTGAAACTTTCCTTGAAGTGTTTTCCGGCAGTGTAAGCAGTCTTTTAGAACGGATTCATACCGCGTTCTGGTTGGAATCCCTGATTGTGGATGGAATTATCGCGGGAGTGGGAGGGATTCTTACCTTTATCCCGAATATTGCAATCCTGTTTTTGGCGCTTGCCATATTGGAGGACAGCGGTTATATGGCAAGGGTTGCCTACGTGATGGACGGCATTATGGGCAGAGTGGGTCTTTCCGGCAAGGCTTTTCTGCCTATGATTTTGGGATTCGGCTGTACGGTTCCTGCAATTATGGCATCCAGGGCGCTTGAAACGGAAAAGGACAGGCGCAGAACCATGATTATCACGCCTTTTATGTCCTGTTCGGCAAGGCTGCCGGTTTATGTGCTCTTTTCAGGCATGTTTTTTGAAAAGTATGCGCATGCCGCCGCTTTTTCCATGTATGTAGTCGGGATGGTGACTGCCATTGTAATTGCCAAGGTTCTGCATGTGTTTGAAAAAGGAAAGATAAATGACAGTCTTTTGATAGAGCTTCCCGAGTATAAAAGACCGAATGCACGGACAATCCGGATTTATGTATGGAACAAGCTGAAAGATTATCTTTCCAAAGCGGGAACAACGATTTTTATTGCATCTATTTTTATCTGGGCAGTTCTGAATTTTGGCACGTCCGGGATGGTCGCTGACCCGGCGGACAGCTTTGGAGCGATGATCGGAAGATGGTTAGAACCAGTGATGCGTCCGGCAGGGCTTGGCATGTGGCAGATTATTGTTTCCCTGATTGCAGGGATTTCCGCTAAGGAAGTGGTGGTATCGAGCTTTTCCGTGCTTTTTGGCGTTGGAGGCACTCAGGCGGCAAGCGTGGATACGGTGATTGCCAATCTTCGCAGTATTGATCCGGCGTTTGGTCCTTTAAATGCTTATTGCATGATGCTTTTTGTGCTTTTATACGTCCCCTGTGCTGCGGCGATGGCAGCCATACGGAAAGAGAGCGGGGATACCGCGTTCACGTTAAAGCTAGCCTTGTTTCAGATTGGGTTTGCATGGCTTTTGGCAGCGCTGGTATTTCAGATTGGAAGTTTGTTTTAAGACTGGCATGGGGAATTGTTCCGTCAGTCCGGAACTGCAAGACGGAATTGTTCCCCAGTGTCACATGGATGTTGACTTCCATTCGGGTTTGTGTAAAAATATACAAGTATTGACTTGTTATCAGGGAAAGTATAGGTAGGTAGGCCCAAAGTTTGCAGGTTATGGAAAGGGCATGGTTATCCATATGAGAGGAATTGACACGCAGGTACGCAAAAACAGAAGACGCATTTTCAAGGAAGTAGCAAATCTGGCATATCATTCGGAGAATTTAAAGGATGATGTGGAAGCACTCCCTTATAAGATTGTTGACTATGACGAATCGGAATATGAGAGTATTTATCGGGAGAGGGCTATTGTCAGGGAGCAGATCCGGCTTGCCATGGGGCTTTCCCTGCGCCCGGAAAATATGCCGGTGCATGTGACGCAGGGATTGGAAGAGAGTAATATAGATGAGAAATATTATGAACCGCCTCTCATGCAGGTGATTCCGTCAGCGTGCAATGCCTGCCCGGAAAACCGTTATGAGGTGACGGATAAATGCATGGGATGCGTGGCGCACCCTTGCAAGGAGGTTTGTCCGAAAGGGGCAATTTCCATGAAAAACGGTCATTCCGTCATCGATCAGGAAAAATGTATCAAGTGCGGTAAATGTAAATCAATCTGCCCTTATGATGCAATATCCCATCAGGTACGTCCCTGTCTGGCTCACTGCGGAGTCGGCGCTATCAAAAGCGATAAAAAGGGGCGCGCCTATATCGATACGGAGCTCTGCGTGTCCTGCGGTCAGTGCATGGTCAGTTGTCCGTTTGGCGCAATTGCCGATAAGTCGCAGATTTTTCAGCTTATCCGCGCCATGCAGTCGGGCAGAAAGATCATTGCACAGGTGGCGCCGGCGTTTGTCGGGCAGTTTGGAAAGGATGCAACGCCGGATAAGATTAAGGAAGCGTTAAAAGAGCTGGGATTTTATGATGTATACGAGACAGCAATCGGTGCGGATATGGGAGCGATGGCGGAGGCGGAGCATTATGTAAAAGAGGTTGCAGCCGGAAAGCTTCCGTTCCTTTTGACTTCCTGCTGTCCGTCGTGGTCCATGCTGGCAAAGAAATTTTTCCCGGAGACCATCGACAAAATTTCCAACGCCTTAACGCCTATGGTAGCCACGGCGCGAAAGATTAAGGAAGAGCATCCGGATGCGAGCGTGGTTTTTATCGGACCTTGTGCTTCCAAAAAGTTAGAGGCTTCCAGAAGAACCGTCCGCTCTGACATGGATTTTGTGATCACCTTTGAAGAGCTTGCCGGAATGTTTGAGGCGAAAGGGCTGCTCCCGGAGGCAGTAACGGCGCATAACCGCTTAGATGATGCTACCGGCGCGGGGAGAGGCTACGGCGTTGCCGGCGGGGTTGCCAGCGCAATTGAAGAATGTATTTTGGAGTATTATCCGGATGTGGATGTGAATATTGAACATGCAGAAAGTCTTACGGAATGCAAGAAGATTTTAATGCTTGCAAAAGCCGGAAAGAAAAACGGCTGTCTGATTGAGGGGATGGCGTGTCCCGGCGGATGCGTTGCCGGAGCCGGAACCAATATTCCGATTCCGCAGGCAATGAAGGAGGTTGCAGGCTTTAAGGCATCTGCAAAGAAAAATATTCCGGATATCCGGCAGTCATAAGTGCATGAGATAAATAGCAAATGAACTATAAATATTTACGCAGAAGTGAGGTTAGAAATGACAAAGATCAGAACAAGATTTGCACCCAGCCCTACCGGGCGGATGCACGTAGGAAACTTACGGACAGCATTATATGCTTATTTGATCGCCAAGCATGAGGGCGGAGATTTTATCCTTCGCATCGAGGACACCGATCAGGAGCGTTATGTGGAGGGGGCGGTGGATATTATCTACCGGACGCTTGCGAAGACAGGGCTGATTCACGATGAAGGTCCGGACAAGGACGGCGGCGTGGGCCCTTACGTTCAATCGGAACGCCAGCAAAAAGGGATTTATTTAGAATATGCAAAGCAGTTAATCGATAAGGGACAGGCATATTATTGTTTTTGCGACAAGGAGCGTCTTGCAGGTTTAAAGACTCAGATTGTGGAGGGAAAAGAAATCACGGTTTATGACAAGCATTGTCTTTCCTTGTCCAAGGAAGAGGTAGAAGAGAAGTTAAATGCCGGAGTGCCCTATGTGATCCGGCAGAATAATCCAACGGAAGGCACTACAACCTTTCACGATGAGATTTATGGAGATATTTCCGTGGATAATGCGGAACTGGATGATATGATCTTGATCAAGTCGGACGGCTATCCCACCTACAATTTTGCGAATGTGGTGGACGACCATCTGATGGGAATTACCCATGTAGTAAGGGGAAACGAATATCTTTCTTCTTCACCGAAATACAACCGGCTGTATGAGGCGTTCGGCTGGGAGGTGCCTGTTTATGTGCATTGTCCGCTGATCACCGACGAAGAGCACCATAAGCTCAGCAAACGATGCGGTCATTCTTCTTATGAGGATTTGATTGAACAGGGCTTCCTCACAGAGGCGGTGGTTAATTTTGTAGCGCTGTTAGGGTGGAGCCCCACGGACAGCAACGAAGAAATTTTTTCCTTAGAGGAGCTGGCAAAGGCATTCGACTATCATCACATGTCCAAATCCCCGGCAGTTTTTGACTACACAAAGTTAAAGTGGATGAACGGAGAATATATGAAGGCAATGGATGAGGACAGGTTTTTTGAGATGGCGGAGCCTTATATCAGACAGGGGCTGTCCGTAAGTGGGGATTCGTCAAAAACGAGCCTTCCGGAAATGAATTTCTCTGAGGCGGGCCTTCGGAAAATCGCATCGATGGTAAAGACAAGGATTGAAATACTTCCGGATATTCCGGGGATGATTGACTTCCTTGGCCAGCTTCCCGAATATGATACGGCAATGTATGAACACAAAAAGATGAAAACCACAAAAGCCTCGTCGCTGGAAGTATTGAAGGAGCTTCTTCCTCTTTTGGAGAAGCAGACAGATTACAGCAATGATGCCTTGTACCAGCTTCTCATCTCCTATGTGGAAGAAAAGGGATGTAAAAACGGCTACGCGCTCTGGCCTGTTCGGACGGCAGTGTCCGGAAAGCAGATGACGCCTGCCGGAGCAACTGAAATCATGGAACTTCTCGGCAAGGAAGAGTCCTTAACAAGAATCAAAAAGGGTATTGAGCTTCTTGAAAACGCCCAGTAATCAACAAAAAAGTGCAATCATGCATCTGTCCGGACCGGCTCAGGTAATTGCCGGTCCCGGCAGCGGCAAAACGTATACGATCATTCAGCGAATCCTTTATCTTGTTCAAAAATGTCAGATAGATCCCGGCAAAATTCTTGTAATTACCTACACCAAAGCGGCGGCAGAAGAGATGAGAAACAGATTCCGGCTTGCGGTATCCCAAAACCGGAAGGATTTTGTTCAGTCAGATAATGATTCTTTGATTTCTTATGAAAGAGTGCATTTCGGAACCTTTCACAGTATCTGCTTTCAGATTTTACGCCAGTCAGGCAAAAACGCCTTATCCTTAATCAGCGAATCCAAGAAACGCGAGCTGGTGAGACACCTCATGATAAACTACGGGCAGGAGGGACAGGATGGATGTGATAACCTGTACGATGCAGTGTCGGAAATTTTAAACAAAATCAGCAGAGAAAAGAACCGAAAGACTGTTCCTAAGGAACAGGACACTGAGAAATATCTGAAAATTAAGAATCAATATGAACAATATTTACAAGAGCAGAATTTGCTTGATTTCGATGATATGATCGTGAAATGTCTGGAGCTTTTAAATAGAGAACCTGCAATTTTGAAAAACTATCAGATGCAGTTTGAATATATTCTTGCCGATGAGTTCCAGGACATTAATTATCCGCAGTACCAAATCCTAAAGCTTTTGGCGGCTCCGCAGAATCACCTTTTTGTAGTGGGAGACGATGATCAGGCAATTTACGGCTTTCGGGGAGCCGCTCCGGAAATTATGAAGCAGTTTTTGGCGGACTATCCGGAAGGGGTTTCGCTTATGCTGACCGAAAATTACCGCAGCGGAAGCCCCATCGTGTCTCTTGCAAAGGAAATGATACGCCAAAATAAAGACAGGTTTGACAAGCAATTTTATCCGATGAAAGAAGAAGGAACGGTAGCTTTAAAATGCTTTGAAAGCAGAAGGAGGGAGGAGGAGCATCTTCTTTTGCAGTTGAAATCCCTGACCGATGCGGAGCTTAACCGGACGGCTTTAATCTTAAGGACCAATATCGAGGCACAGCAATATCAGGAACTTTTGTGCATGTCCGGCGTTCCGGTAATGGGCAGAAAGACAGAGGGAACCAGACTGTATGACAGCTTTGTGCTTCGGGATATAACAGCGTTTTTAGCTTTTATTTATAATGGAAAGAAACGCAGTGATTTCCTTGGATTTATGAATAAGCCCAATCGGTTTCTGCTTCGGGAGGCATTTCCTGAGGATACGGTGTCCTTTGCAAACTTCAAACATTACTATGCTAGGAATCCTGAGATGCTGAAGAAGATGGAAATCTTTTGGAGACAGCTCACTTTAGCCGGCGGATTAAGCGGTAAACTTGCTGTTTCCCTGTTCCGGGGAGCGCTGGGATATGACCGCTATTTGGAGGAAAAGGAGGGAACCCCGGCTCAAAAAAGACAGTGGCTTTCCTTCGCGGAGCAGGCAGAGGAGTTGTTCCAAGAGTATGCTCCGGGGACTGATATTCAGCAGTTTTTAAGAAAAAGAGAAGAAAAGGACAGCGTATCTGACAGGACAGATGCGGTCAGCCGGGAAGGAGTCAGAATCTGCACCATGCACGGTTCTAAAGGATTAGAATTTGAGAGGGTATTTCTGCCGGATGTCAATGAGGGCGTTATTCCCGGAAAGCGGTGCACTGCCAGAGAAGACTTGGAGGAAGAAAGAAGGCTCCTGTATGTCGCCATCACAAGAGCCGAAAAAGAGCTGGAAATCTATTATACCAAGGAGAGGGGAAGAACCATTTCAAGATACTTAAGAGGGCTTATTCGTCCTCAGCATCCATAAGTTCATCAAACTCTGTATTATCCAGATACTCGTCAAAAGCATCCGATACCATATCATATTCGTCATCGTCATCAATATATTCAAGAATAGGCTCCTCGTTCGGGTCGTCTTCGTTCTCAAAGTAGCGGTAGAACCATACCAGCCCGTCATGATTTTCGCCGTCTTCATTTAACGGGAGCAGAACGATATAATCCTTTTTGTTGACGGGAAGGATGGTGACGATGGCGCAGGTTACGCTGCTCCCGTCTTCCAGATCCAGCGTGACGGTCATCTCCTCATCCTGTTCTTCCGGCTGCAGCAAAAAGCCTTGCTCTGATCCGATTCTTTTTTTGCTCATGAAATTCTCCTTTCAATTATGCCGATTTAAGTGATTTTATCTACATTTTACTAGCAGTATGGAAGCAATGCAATAAAATGTTTGACAATTTTTCTACACAGGAGGAAATGTTTGTGTTAAAATAAATAAGATCCGCCTGCTTCTTAGGCAGGACAGACAAAATAATATTGGTAATAGCAACACTAAGGAGGGTAAATGGACTTAAATTGGAAAATCAGCAGTTTTAAGCCGTATGAACCCGGAGTGTTTCTTATCCGGAACGGCATCAGGTTTGCAGCAGAATTCTCCGGAAACAATGAATGCGGCATAATCTTATACGACTCAAAAGGACAAAAAACAAAAATTCCTTTTTCCCAAGAGGGAAGATGTGGAAATCTTTACGGTATTCAAATAGAGGGGGTGGAGACCCTTCCGCGGGGATACCAGTTTTATGACGGTAACGATATTGTAATGGACAGTTACGCACAGACAGTGCACGGACTGGAAAAATGGGGCGGCAGGGACGGCGGAAAGCGTCCGCTGTGCGCAGGTTTTGATTCCGGCGGATTTGACTGGGAAGGGGATGCGCCGCTTGGGATTCCCTATGAAGATACCATTCTTTACGGATTAAATGTCAGGGCTTTTACCATGCACAAAAGTTCCGGAGTAATACACCGGGGAACTTTTGAAGGAGTGATTGAGAAGATTCCCTATCTGAAAAGCTTAGGGATTACAGCCGTGCTTTTGATGCCCTGTTACGAATACGAAGAATGCATGACCCTGCCAGCAGGGGCAGGAACAACGGTATTATCCATCGACGGCAGGACAGGAAAAGAGGCTGAAATATCAAGGCTGGACTGCTGGGGATTTCGGAAGGGCTTTTACTTTGCGCCTAAGGCTTCCTACAGTGCGGGGGCGTCTCCCGTTCATTCTTTTCAGCAAATGGTAAAAGAGCTTCACCAAAACGGCATAGAAGTTATGATGCATTTTTATTTTCCGCCGGAGGTAAAGCAGAGTGATATACTGAGGATCCTCAAGCACTGGGTTTTGAAGTATCATATTGACGGGGCGCGGGTCAGCGGATTCCATATCCCATTTCGGATGCTGATGCAGGAAGGCTTTTTAAGTGACACAAAAATTTGGTGTGATTATATTCCGGATGAGGAAAAAGACGGCTGCCATAACGTTAAAAACTTTTCTTTCTCTCATGGTAATTATAAAAACGACATGCGCCGTTTCCTAAAGGGGGACGAAGGGTTTGTGGGCGCCGTGCTGAATTACCAGCGTCAAAATCCCGCCGATTACGGAGTGATCAATTATTTCGCTGATTATGACGGATTCTCACTTTATGACTGCGTCAGCTATGAGCGGAAGCATAACGAATTAAATGGGGAAGAAAACAGAGACGGAGCAGAACGGAATTATACATGGAACTGCGGAATCGAAGGGGAGACCAGAAAGAAAGCAGTTAGACGGCTGCGGTTAAAGCAGTTGAAGAATGCGCTAGCCCTTTTATTTTTCTCTCAGGGAACGCCGTTTTTATTCAGCGGCGATGAGTTTGGAAATTCAAGGCGGGGAAATAATAATTGTTATTGTCAGGACAATGCATCCGGCTGGATTGAATGGAAAGAGACAGACTTTGCAAAAGAGTTGTTATCCTATACCCGATTCCTTATCGGGTTAAGGCGTGAGTACCGGATTCTGCATATGAAGCGGGAGATGAGCGTGATGGACACCAAATCCTGCGGTTATCCGGATATTTCTTATCATGGAATTGAGGCATGGAGGCCGGACTTAGGGCATATGAGCCGTATATTCGGCACAATGCTCTGCGGTCAGTATGCCGGAGAAGAACCGTTCTTTTACATTGCCTGCAATATGCATTGGGAATCCCACCGCTTAGCGCTCCCGAAGCTTCCGCCGGAGCAGGCGTGGGTTAAGATTTCCGATACATCGGACTGTGACGAAGAAAACAGCGGGAAGGACATTTCTGCGATGACTGCGACAGAATCTGTCATTATAGTAAATGCCAGAAGCATTGTTTTGTTCCGTTCCGTGCCGGTTCCCTCAAGAGGGAAGCCGAGAGGCAGAAAACAGAAGGGAAGCAAATCATTTGAGGTTAAAGAATAAGATATGAACGTTTGGAAACATTTTAAAACCATTACCTATCACAGATATCTGGTCATGCAGGGCTGTTTTAAGGTGGGGCTTTATAGGCAGGGGCTCCTTCACGACTTGTCCAAATACAGCCCCAGTGAATTTCTGGTAGGAGCCAGATATTATCAAGGGAACAGAAGCCCCAACAATGCTGAGCGGGAGGCGATTGGATATTCCTCCGCGTGGCTGCATCATAAGGGGAGAAATAAGCATCACTACGAGTACTGGGTGGATTACAGCACCAAAGAGATTGACGGCGGAATGGCTCCGGCGCCTATGCCTCCCAAGTATGTTGTGGAGATGCTGATGGACCGGATTGCGGCGTGCAAGGTATATAACGGCGATAAATATACTTCCGCCGCCCCGCTGAAATATTACTCACAGGGCAGGGAAAAGGCGCCTCTCCATCCGGACACGCGAAAGCTCCTAGAAAGGCTCCTTGTCATGCTGGCAAGGGAGGGCGAAGAGAAGACATTTTCTTATATCCGGAGAAAGGTTCTCAAAAACAGAAGAAGATAGGGCGATAACTCTTTTTTGGCAGGTGCATATAATAAAGCATAGCATTGATATGACCGATACAAAAAGGAGTGATACTTTTATGAATTATCTGATCTTAGTTTTACTGCTGCTTTGCTGCGGAAACGGAAGCGGTGCGCAGAGTGACTGCGGCTGTCAGAATCGTCAGGCTGACAGAGGATTCCGCGACAGAAATGAGCGTGAGCATGACTGCGGATGCAGAAATGATTCCAGACAGGAATCCCGGTTAGAACCCAGAACATTTATTTCTTATCCCAATCCAAACAGCAGTTCAAACTGCGGCTGTGAAGAATCCAGAAATAACAACGGATGTGACTGTGGAGGCTGATGACTGACTAAGACAGTCAGGAACTTTGCAAAAGATTAAAAATTTTTATGATGAAAAAAGTAGAATTGTCATGTATAATACACTATGTGGCAATTCTGCTTTTATTTTTTATTAAGGAGTACTTATTTAAATGAAACAGTTAATCAATCAGATCATTAAATTTGGAATCGTGGGGCTTTTTTGTTTTTTTATTGATTTTGGAATTACAACAGGGCTTACCAATCTGTTTGGAGTCCACTACCTGATTTCCAAATTTCTTGGTTTTGTAATCTCGGCGGTCGTAAATTATCTTTTAAGCATTAAATTTGTGTTTACCCACAAGAAGGAAATGGACAAGAAGAAGGAATTTACCGTTTTTCTGATTCTTTCCGCAATTGGTCTTGTGATCAATGAAATTGTGATGTACTTCTGCGTGGATGGAATTTATATGCACAGTCAGCCGCTTCAGAACCTTTTATCGGAGGATCTTATGATCATGGCTGCAACGATTATTGCAACCGGAGTGGTCATGGTTTATAACTTTATATCCAGAAAGCTGTTTCTGGAAAGGAAATAACGCATATGGATCAGGAACGTTTTGACCGGATTCGGAATGCCGTCCTGTGCTCCGGCAGCGCCAAAAGCGGAATCGGCACCTATCAGGAGAAGACTCTTCACGCGATATTAAAGGATTACTACGCTCCAGATAAAGCAATGCAGGAGATTTCCGTGAACGGATATGTGGCAGACATTTTTACCGGAGACGAGATTATCGAAATACAGACCGGCAATCTTGGCAAAATGCGCAGTAAGCTGGAGAGACTGCTTCCAGTCTATCCGATTACGGTGGTCTATCCCATTGCCGGCGTTAAATATCTTTTATGGATTGATGAGGAGACCGGGGAATGCCGAAAGCCCCGTAAAAGCACGGTAAAAGGCTCTGTTTACAGGGCTTTTTATGAGTTATGTCAAATTAAAGACTACCTGCTAGATCCAAATCTCAGCATCTGCATTCCGGTTCTTGAAATCCGGGAATACCGTCTGCTAAACGGCTGGAGCCGCGACCGCAAAAAAGGATCCTGCCGCTATGACAGGGTTCCGGACAAAATACTTGACGAGATTAATCTGCGCGGAAGGGAAGATTACCTTAGACTGATTCCGGATACCCTTTCAGAGCCTTTCACGGTCAGGGAATTTGCAAAGGCTGTCGGTGAGAATGAAAAGACGGCATCCAGAGCGTTGTATGCCTTGCGGGATATGCAGGTGGTATTAAGATACGGCAAGGCAGGCAGGGCATATACCTATATTAGGAATCAGACGAAATAAGGAGTTTATGAATAGATGAAAATTACGGACGAATTAACCGGGGCGGAAGAGACAGCGCGCCAGTATTCTTATATGGAAAAAGCAAAAGCTTATGTTGACGAGCTTGCAGAGACACTTGGCAGGCGGCCGACCTGCTGCGTGACCACCTTTGGGTGTCAGATGAACGCAAGGGATTCCGAAAAGCTCTCAGGAATTTTACAAAAAGCGGGCTATGAGCTGACGGAAGATGAAAATGCGGATTTTGTCATTTACAATACCTGTACCGTAAGAGATAACGCCAATCAGCGGGTTTATGGCCGTCTCGGGCATCTGGGCAGTATGAAAAGGACAAACCCGCACAAACGGATTGCCTTGTGCGGCTGTATGATGCAGGAGCCGTCCGTGATTGAAAAACTGCAAAAGAGTTACCGGTTTGTGGATTTGATTTTTGGCACGCATAATATTTACAAATTTGCGGAGCTCTTGGTACATATGTTTGAAGCAAAAGGCATGGTCATTGACATCTGGGAAGGGACGGAACAGATTGTGGAGAATCTGCCCGTCAACCGGAAATATCCCTTTAAATCAGGGGTCAACATCATGTTTGGATGCAATAACTTCTGCAGCTACTGCATTGTTCCCTATGTCAGGGGAAGAGAGCGGAGCCGTAATCCCCGGGATATTATCCGGGAGATTGAGGAGCTGGCGGCGGAGGGTGTTGTGGAGGTCATGCTGCTTGGTCAGAATGTAAATTCCTACGGGAAGAATTTAGACCAGCCGATTACCTTTGCACAGCTCCTTACAGAGGTTGAAAAGATTGAGGGCATCAAGCGGATTCGGTTTATGACCTCTCATCCCAAAGACCTTTCCGATGAACTGATTCAGGTGATGAAAAATTCCGCTAAAATCTGCCGTCATCTTCATCTGCCCTTACAGTCCGGCTCCACCCGGATCTTAAAGGCAATGAACCGGAAATATACCAGAGAGGATTATCTCTCTCTGGTAGAAAAATTAAAAAGAGAAATACCGGATCTGGCGATCACTACGGATATTATCGTGGGATTTCCGGGAGAGGAGCCTGCAGATGTGGATGAGACCATCGATATGGTCCGGCGGGTCAAATATGATAACGCATTTACCTTTCTCTATTCCAAGCGCACAGGGACGCCGGCATCCGTCATGGATAACCAAGTGCCGGAGGAACTTGCCAAAGAAGGCTTTGACAGGCTTTTAAAGGTCGTGCAGGATACAGCCAGAGAGCGGGTTATGCGCCTTGAAGGGCAGACGCTTGAGGCGCTTGTAGAGGAGGTCAACGAACAGGAAGAGGGGTTTGTGACCGGAAGATTATCCAACAATACCATCGTTCATTTTAAGGGGGATTCAAGCCTTATCGGCAAAATTGTGCCCGTATATCTAAAGGAATGCCGCGGGTTTTACTATCTGGGAGAGCGGTCTATGCCGCAGTAATGGAGGAAGAAATGGCTGAGATGACACCGATGATGCAGCAGTATCTGGAAACAAAGAAGGAGTACAAAGACTGCATTTTATTTTATCGGCTGGGAGATTTTTATGAAATGTTCTTTGAGGATGCCCTGACGGCGTCCAGAGAACTTGAAATTACGCTGACAGGCAAAAACTGCGGGCTGGAGGAACGCGCCCCCATGTGCGGGATTCCCTATCATGCGGTGGATGGATATTTGAATAAGCTGGTATCTAAGGGGTACAAGGTGGCAATCTGTGAACAGATGGAAGACCCCAAGCTGGCAAAAGGACTGGTCAAAAGGGATGTAGTCCGGATTGTTACCCCCGGAACCAATTTAAATGTTCAATCGCTGGACGAGAGCCGTAATAATTTTTTGATGAGCATTGCCTTTTTTCAAGGGAAGACAGGGATTTCCATTGCAGATGTCACCACGGGAGATTATTTTCTTACGGAAGTGGAAGATGATAAGAAACTGTTAGATGAGGTCAATAAATATCATCCCAGTGAAATTGTCTGCAACGATGCGTTTTTAGTGAGCGGAATTGACGTGGAAGACTTAAAGGGCAGAATGAATATTGCGGTTTATCCGCTAGAAGCTCATTTTTTTGATGAAGACAGGTGCCGTAAGAGCCTTTTAAAGCATTTTCATGTCACCACTCTTCAGGGCATGGGGATTGAGGATTTCCCTTCCGGGCTGATTGCGGCGGGGGCATTGATGCTGTATCTCACGGACACGCAAAAGACATCCTTAGACCATATGACCCATTTGTATCCCTATCTGACCAGCCGTTATATGCTCCTTGACAGTTCCACCAGAAGGAATTTGGAGCTTACGGAAACGCTTCGGGAAAAGCAGAAAAGAGGGTCTCTTTTGGGCGTCTTAGATAAGACCCGCACGGCGATGGGGGCAAGGTGCTTAAGGCAGTATATTGAACAGCCCCTTATCGATAAAGAACAGATTCTTAAGCGTCTGGATAGTGTTGAGGCATTATCCGCGCAGGCAATCAGCCGGGATGAGATCCGGGAGTATTTAAATCCCATTTACGACTTAGAAAGGCTTCTTGGAAAAGTCAGCTATAAGACGGCAAATCCCAGGGATTTAATTGCATTCCGCAATTCCCTGCAGATGCTTCCCCATATCAAAACTCTGTTATCGGACTTTGATGCGGAGCTTTTAAAAGAAATTCAGGAGGAGATTGACGACCTTTCCGATATTTGTGCGCTGATTGAAAATTCTATTCTGGACGAACCGCCCATTACTATCCGGGAGGGCGGAATTATCAAGGACGGATTTGATGAGACAATCGATACGCTCCGCCATGCCAAAACAGAGGGGAAGGACTGGCTGGCAAAGCTGGAAGAGGAAGATCGGGAGCGGACGGGAATTAAAAATCTCCGCATCCGTTATAATAAGGTGTTTGGTTATTATTACGAGGTGACCAATTCCTTTAAAAATCTGGTGCCGGAGGATTATATCCGGAAACAGACGCTGACAAACGCGGAACGCTATACCAACGCACGCCTAAAGGAATTGGAAGATACCATTTTAAACGCGGAGGACAAGCTTTACGGGCTGGAATATGACCTGTTCTGTAAGATACGCGATGCTATTGCGGGCGAAATGGAACGAATCCAGCGCACCGCCAAGGCGATTGCACGTCTGGATGTGTCTGCCTCCTTTTCCCTGCTTGCGGAGCGCAATCATTATGTGCGCCCCGCCATCAACGAAAAGGGAATCATTGACATTAAGGCGGGACGGCATCCGGTGGTGGAGCAGATGATCACCGGAGACATGTTTATCGCCAACGATACCTATTTGGATAACCATAAGTTCTGCGTTTCCATCATTACCGGACCGAATATGGCAGGAAAGTCTACCTACATGCGGCAGGTTGCGCTGATTGTGCTGATGGCGCAGATTGGCTGCTTTGTTCCGGCTTCAAGCGCCAATATCGGTTTGGTGGACCGAATCTTTACGAGAGTGGGGGCTTCGGATGACTTGGCAAGCGGTCAGAGTACCTTTATGGTGGAGATGAACGAGGTTGCCAACATCTTAAGAAATGCGACCGCGGACAGCCTGCTTATTTTGGACGAAATCGGCAGGGGAACTTCGACCTTTGACGGGCTCTCCATTGCCTGGGCGGTGATTGAGCATATCAGCAACAAAAAGCTTCTTGGTGCAAAGACGCTGTTTGCCACGCATTACCACGAGCTTACGGAACTGGAAGGCAAAATGAACAATGTAAACAATTATTGCATTGCCGTCAAGGAAAAGGGAGACGACATTGTGTTCCTGCGCAAGATCATCCGGGGCGGTGCTGATAAAAGCTACGGGATTCAGGTAGCAAAGCTTGCCGGGGTGCCGGACATGGTGATTGACCGTGCCAAGGAGATTTTATTACAGCTTGTGGATAATGACGTGTTGGAAAAGGTGCAGAGCATTGTAGTCGATCAAAAGGAGACCAGACACAAGGCGGTAAAATATGATGAGGTGGACTTGACGCAGATGTCCCTCTTTGACACAGTAACCGATGAGGATGTGCTGAATGAATTAAAGGAGATTGACGTGTCGAATCTGACGCCGCTTGATGCGTTAAATACCCTTTACCGGCTTCAGAACAAGTTAAAAAACAGATGGTAAAGCTTAGCGTCTAAAATGATTTTTAGACAGAGGAAGGAAAACAGGTAGATAAGGTATGCCCCAAATCAATTTATTAAGTCAAAGCACCATTGATCAGATTGCAGCCGGCGAGGTGGTGGAACGCCCTTTAAACGTGGTCAAGGAGCTCACTGAAAACGCCATTGACGCAGGTGCGGATGCCATTACCGTAGAGATCAAGGAGGGCGGAATCTCTCTGGTTCGGGTTACGGATAACGGATGCGGAATTGAAAAAGATCAGATTCAAAAGGCATTTTTGCGCCACGCCACCAGCAAAATCTCATCCATCGATGATTTGAGCAGTACGATGAGCCTGGGGTTTCGCGGGGAGGCGCTTTCCAGCATTGCCGCCGTTTCCCAAGTGGAGGTGATTACCAAGCCTCATGAGGAGCTTACCGGAATCCGCTATGCCATAGCAGGCGGGAAGGAAGAGGAGATTGAGGAGGTAGGAGCTCCCGACGGTACCACCTTTTTGGTTCACAATTTGTTTTATAACATTCCGGCAAGAAAGAAATTTTTGAAACAGCCCCAGACGGAGGGCAGTTATGTAGCCGATATGATGGAACATCTTGCATTATCCCATCCGGAATGCTCTATCAAGTTTGTAAACGGCGGGCAGGTTCGTTTTCACACGTCGGGCAACGGAAATTTAAAGGAAATCATTTACCGGATTTACGGCAGGGATATTGCAGATTCGCTTATTCCCTTTCAGTATGAAGGGGAAGGGTTTTCCGTGGAGGGATACTTAGGAAAGCCGGAGCTTAACCGGTCTAATCGAAATTTTGAGATTTGTTTTATGAATGGCAGGTATATTCACAGTGATGTGATTGTTAAAGCCATGGAGGAGGGGTACCGTTCCTATCTGATGCAGCATAAATTCCCTTTCTATGTGCTGCACTTTAAAATGGATCAGTCCGCAATTGACGTTAATGTTCATCCGGCAAAGATGGAAATCCGGATTCACAAAGGGAAGGAGCTGTATGAGGAGCTTTCCGGGCAGGCGGCGGCGTGCCTGCACAGGCAGGAGCTGATACCGGAGGTAAAGCTTGCCGAAGACCCGAAGGAGGTCAAAGCGCCTCAAAAAACGCCGGAACCCTTTGAGGTGAACCGCGCTAAGATGCTGGTGAAGGAGAGTGAGGATTATCCTGCAAAACAGCCAAATGTGCAGGATTTCCTGCAAAACGTCACATATAACCGTATTATTGGGGAGGCTGTTCCTGCAAAAAAGGACAAAAATGCAGGAATACACGCTAATGTCATTAAATCTTCCGAACAGGTGATCGTGGAGAGACCGGTGCAGCTTGAACTGTTTGAGGATCGTTTCCTTTCGGAGGAGGCGCGCGCCTCTTATAGGATTTTGGGACAGGTTTTTGACACTTACTGGCTGGTAGCTCTAAAGGATAAGCTGTTTATCATTGACCAGCATGCGGCGCATGAAAAGGTAAAATATGAACGGCTTGTAAAAGAACTGAAAGAAAGGGCGGTCACATCCCAGACCTTAAATCCTCCAGTGGTCTTATCCCTTACCGGAAGGGAGGAGGAGCTTCTTAAGGAGTTTTGGAACAGCTTTGCCGCCCTTGGATTTGAGATGGAAGAGTTTGGAAGCTCATCTTACATGATCCGCTCCATGCCGGTGGATTTATACGGATGCAGTGAAAAAGAGTTTTTTGTGGATATTTTGGATGAAATTGCAGATAATCCCATGAGGGGAACGCCGGATGTGATCCTGCAGAAGCTTGCATCCATGGCGTGCAAGGCGGCGGTAAAGGGGAATCATTCTCTGAGCCGGGCGGAAGCGGAGGCTTTAATTGATGAACTGCTTAAGCTGGAAGACCCCTATCATTGTCCCCATGGAAGACCTACCATTATTTCTATGACCAAATATGAATTGGAAAAAAAGTTTAAGCGGATTGTTTGAATATGATAAAATCAGATACCAAAAAGAAATTAATTATATTGACGGGTCCTACGGCATCAGGCAAAAGTGCGCTGGCAGTTTCTCTGGCAAAGCGGATTGGGGGAGAAATCATCTCGGCGGATTCCATGCAGGTTTACCGCGGTATGGACATTGGCTCGGCAAAGATTAAACAGGAGGAGATGGATGGCATTCCCCATCATTTAATCGATATTCTGATGCCCGAAGAGGAATTTAACGTGGTGCGCTTTCAGCAGCTTGCCAAGGAGGCACTTTCCGGTATCTATGAGAGAGGGCACATCCCCATCGTCGCGGGAGGAACCGGATTTTACATTCAGGCGCTTTTGTATGATATTGATTTTTCACAGGAAGAGGAGCATTCTGAGATTCGGAAAAAGCTGGAAGAGGAGGCGGAGATTTATGGGACGGAGATTCTGCATGAGCGTCTTGCAGACGTAGACCCTGCCTCCGCTGGGGCGATTCATCCCAATAACCGAAAACGGGTGATCCGCGCACTGGAATTTTGGGAACTGCACGGATACCCGATTTCCCTGCATAACGAACAGCAAAGACAGCGGACGTCCCCCTATTCCTTCTGTTATTTTGTGCTGACCGATGAAAGGGCGCGTCTCTATAGCAAGATTGAGGCAAGAGTGGACGAAATGCTTGCGGAAGGTCTTGTAAGCGAAGTCTCAAAATTGAAAAATATGGGGTGCCACAGCGGGATGGTGTCCATGCAGGGTTTAGGCTACAAGGAAATCCTAAATTTCTTAGAAGGAGCCTGCACCTTAGAAGAAGCCGTGTATCAGATCAAGAGGAATACCCGCCATTTTGCCAAAAGACAGCTTACTTGGTTCGGCAGGGAGCGGGATGTGCTGTGGATCAACAAAAAAGATTACGGCTATTCGGATGCAAAAATATTGGAATACATGGAAGCCTGCATTCAAAAGCTGTGAGAGCAAAGGGCGTTTATGCTTGGAAAGGAGAATATTTTGTTTTGACATCGTCTGATAAAAAGGAAATCTACCTGAAAATGGGGATTTCAGAAGAGGTATATGAATATGGGGAGGGAGTGTGGAACTCCCTGCATGACAGGTGGGCGGAAATTGACGAGCTTTCCGAATACAATCAATTAAAGGTGATTAACGCCATGCAGAAAAATCAAGTCAGTGAGGCGTGCCTTTTGGGAACCACCGGATACGGTTATGGCGACCTTGGAAGAGAAACGCTTGAAAAGGTCTATGCAGATATTTTTAACACGCAGGACGCGCTTGTCAGACCGCAGATTACCTGTGGGACTCATGCGCTGGCGCTGGCACTTATGAGCAATCTCCGTCCGGGGGATGAGCTGCTTTCTCCGGTTGGGAAGCCTTATGATACGCTGGAGGAGGTAATCGGAATCCGTCCGTCTAAAGGATCCCTTGCAGAATACGGAATCCGCTACGCGCAAGTGGATTTATTGCCGGACGGAAGCTTTGATTATGAGGGAATCAGGAGGGCGATAAAGCCCGAAACCAAAATGGTGACCATCCAGCGTTCGAAAGGGTATCAGACAAGACCTACGCTTTCGGTAGGGCGGATTGGAGAGTTAATCCGTTTTATCAAGGAACAGAAGCAGGATATCATCTGTATGGTGGATAATTGTTACGGAGAGTTTACGGAGCGGGAGGAGCCCTCGGATGCGGGTGCCGATCTGGTGGTGGGGTCTCTCATCAAAAATCCGGGAGGCGGTCTGGCTCCGATTGGAGGCTACCTTGCCGGAAAGAAAGCGTACATTGAAAACGCGGCGTATCGGCTTACATCTCCGGGGCTGGGCAAGGAGGTGGGCGCTTCCCTTACCGCCCTTCCAGCTTTTTATCAGGGGTTATTCCTTGCCCCTTCGGTCACCGCAAATGCGCTTAAGGCGGCAATTTTTGCGGCAAATTTATACGAAGGATTAGGATTTGCGGTTATTCCGAACGGAAAGGAGCCTCGGCACGACATTATTCAGGCGGTGACCTTTGGAACCCCCGAGGGCGTCATTGCCTTTTGTCAGGGAATCCAGCAGGCGGCGGCAGTTGACGGGCATGTGACTCCGGAACCTTGGGACATGCCGGGATATGACAGCCCGGTGATTATGGCGGCAGGAGCTTTTGTGTCCGGTTCCTCCATTGAGCTCAGTGCCGACGGACCGATTAAACCGCCGTATTCCGTCTATTTTCAGGGCGGTCTTACTTGGCAGCACGGCAAATTCGGCATTTTAAAAAGTATGCAGAAACTGGTAGAAAAAGGAATCATCCTGAAAGATTTTAGCAAACGAAACTTATAAAAAAACTATGAAATTAGTATACATAATTTGCCAACTGTGTTAATATAAATGTTGGTTATGGGATGAAACATCGGTTGAAGTCCTGTCTACAAAAGATTTTCGGAGGTATTTTCATGCGTAAAAATAATTGGGCGTGCTTTCTATTGATTCTTGCCGGTATTGTAATCGGCGGTTTCATCGGAAATCTCTTCCCCAGCACATGGCTTAATTACGGTCAGACTTTTGGGTTATCATCCCCTATTGTTTTTGATATGGGAATCCTTTGTATTACCTTCGGACTTACCATTAAGATTACCGTGGCAAGCATTATAGGGATTGTGATCGGCATTTTAATCTATCGATTCATCTGATTTTCTTTACATTCCAAATGAGAGAAGGGATTGGAAAGGAAATGAATGATACAAGAAGAATTATTAACGAAGGAACTGCCCTATGAGAAGTTCCTTACCTTAGGTCCGGGGGCACTGACGGAAGCGGAGCTGATTGCCATTATTTTAAGAACCGGCACGCGGAACTGTTCCGCGCTTGAGCTGGCAAAGAAGGTTCTAGCCAAGGCTTCCGGCAAAAACGGCGGACTGAACGGGCTGCACCATCTTTCTTTGCAGGAATTAATGGAGATTCCCGGAATCGGAGAAGTGAAAGCAGTCAAAATTAAATGTATGGCGGAAATGGCAATCCGCATGGCAACGCAAAAAGCCGCTGAATCTCTGAAATTTGATACGCCGGAAACAATAGCGGATTATTACATGGAGCAGATGCGCCATCTGGAAAAAGAAAAAGTTATTTTACTGCTTTTGGATAATAAACTGCATTTGATTGAAGAATATATGTTATCACTTGGGACTGGAAATGCCTCCCTGTTATCAACCAGAGATGTATTTATCGAGGCGCTCCGGGTAAGAGCCTGTAAGATGATCCTGCTGCATAATCATCCCAGCGGAGATCCCTTTCCCAGCAGAGAAGACCTTGGAATCACACAAACGATGAAAGAAGCAGGCGAAATGATGGATATTCCCCTGATTGACCATATTATTTTGGGAGACGGATGCTTCATCAGCCTGAAAAAAGAAGAGTTTCTATAGAAAGAGGGGTACTGATTTTGTCAAACATTGCATTTGGTATTGATTTGGGAACCAGTAATATCAAAATATTTAACCGTTCGGATGACACGATTTTAGTCGAAAAGAACATGATTGCCATCGAGAATAAGAACACCCTGTTTGCATACGGGGATTCCGCATTTGACATGCATGAGAAGGCGCCCGGAAATATTCATATTTCTTATCCGCTTTCCAACGGCGTCATAGCCGACATTAAGAATATGGAGCTTCTGATCAAATATTTTATCAACGACCTGACCAGAAGCAACGTTCGTCCGGGGGATTATTATATTGCGGTGCCTACGGATGTAACCGAAGTGGAAAAACGCGCCTTTTATGACCTGATCCGGGATGCGGGAGTAAAGGCAAGACGGATTATGGTAGTGGAAAAGGCGATTGCAGACGGACTTGGACTGGACATTGACGTTAAAAACTCGCAAGGCGTTTTGATTGTTAACGTTGGATTTGACACTACGGAAATTTCTATTTTATCATTAGGCGGAATCGTGTTAAGCAGACTCATCAAAATCGGCGGACAAAAGTTTGACGACGCTATCCGTGCTGCAGTACGGCGGGAATTCAGCCTGATTATCGGCGGAAAGACTGCTGAAAGCGTTAAGATGGCGGCCAAAGACCTTGAAAAGGAAGGAAAGGGCGCATTGGTTTACGGAAGAGACATTGTGACCGGGCTTCCCGTTGAGCGGGAACTGCCTACCAGCCTGATTGACGAGGCTTTGCTTGAGCACTTCCACACGATTATTGACAATATAAGAGTGATTCTGGAGAGAACCCCTCCGGAGCTTGCGGCGGATATCTATAAGCACGGCATCTATCTGACCGGCGGAGCTTCCCAGGCAAATCACCTTGCATCGCTTATCCAGAAGGGAACCGGATTGAAAGTAAATGTCTCCGAGAATCCGGTCACCAGTGTTGCGCTTGGCCTTGCCAAGATTATTAAGGATGACAATTACAAGTCAGTAGCCTACTCAATTGAAGGAATGAGCAAATGAGTCCTATTATAAAGAAAAAAGGAGAAAAGTTTACGATGCCCGGTAAATATCTCCTTTTTATTTTAACATTACTATGCACGGGTCTGATTGTCATAACATTCAGTACAGATCTGCTCAGCGCTCCTATCAGTGCGGTGGGCGGTTTTTTGATAGCTCCTTTACAGAACGGGATCGGCAAAGCTGGAAGCTGGTTAAATACCCGTTCGGAGGAACTGGTTCAAATCCGCTCCCTGCTCAGTGAAAATGAAGAGTTAAAAGCCCAGATTGACGAATTGACCATGGAAAACATCAAGCTCCAGCAGGACCGCTATGAGCTTACCAATCTGCGCGAGCTGTTCGATTTGAATTCTCAGTACGATGAATATGATATGGTGGGTGCGCGGATCATTGCCAAGGACTCCGGCAACTGGTTTCATTCCTTCGTGATCAACAAAGGTTCCGCGGACGGTCTTTTGATAGATATGAATGTCCTTGCAGGAAGCGGTCTTGTGGGGCGCATTGTGGATGTGGGACCGGATTGGGCAAAGGTGATGTCGATCATTGACGATAATTCCAACACCAGCGGCATGGTCTTATCCACTTCGGACCGGCTGATTGTCAGCGGGGATTTGGAATTGTATTCCGAGGGGTTGATCCGGTTTGAAATGCTGATTGATAATGCAGACCGTGTTGTGGAGGGAGATAAGATTGTCACTTCCAACGTAAGCGATAAATATCTTCCGGGAATTTTAATCGGCTACATATCCACCGTAAACGTAGACTCCAACAATCTGACCAAATCGGGGCTGATTACCCCGGCAGTTGATTTTGAGCATTTAGAAGAGGTTTTAGTTATCATGGAATTAAAACAGAATGTGGAGGAGTAGATTGCAAAATCAAAGATTTTCCAATCGCGAATTTGTGCCTGTGCCCAAATATCGCAGGCTGAGAGAAAGGCATGGTTATTAGTATGAAAAGATTTCTGGTATCGTTTTTTTTGATAATTCTATGCTTCCTTCTTCAGACAACTGTTTTTCAGTGGATGGCGTTTGGCGGTATCGTTCCGAATTTAATGATTATTCTGACTGCCTCGTTTGGCTTTATGCGGGGAGAGCGGACGGGACTCCTGTTCGGGTTTTTCTGCGGGCTGCTTGTTGACATTTTTTTTGCAAATGTGCTGGGCTTAAACGCCATGATTTATATGTACATCGGGTACGCCAACGGGAAGTTTAACAGGATTTTTTTCCCGGATGAAATCAAGCTTCCGCTGATCTTGATTTTATTCAGCGACATAGCGTATGGATTATTGTATTACATTACTCTTTTTCTGCTAAGAGGACGCCTGCACTTAAGCTATTATTTTTTACATATTATCCTGCCCGAAATGGTTTATACCATATTGGTTACTTTATTACTGTATCCGTTTGTCCTCTGGCTGAATAAGAGGCTTGAGGAATCTGAAAAAAGGAGTGCGCGCAAGTTTGTTTGAGAATTTTAAAGAAAACTTAATCAATATGCTGACTTCCCGTGTTTTTGTGCTGATTATCCTCATGATCTGCATCGGCGGTATCATGATCCACCGTGTTTTTGACCTTCAGATTGTCCACGGCGAAGAATACTTAAATTCCTTTGAAATGAAGATCCGTAAGGAGCGTACCATCAAGGGAAGCCGGGGCTGCATCTACGACCGGAACGGAAACCTTTTGGCATATAACGAGCTGGCACATTCCGTTGCCATCGAAGACGTATACGAAAGCGGCCGTTATAAGGATTTGAACCTGAACACAACCATCTATAAACTGATTCAGATGATTGAGGCAAACGGCGATAAGATAGTCAGCGATTTTAAGATTGTTCTGGATAAAAACGGGCACTACGCATTTACCGTTGAAAATACACAGCTTCTCCGGTTTCTTGCGGATGTCTACGGCAGGACAACCATTGACACTCTGGAAGTAAAGGAACGCACCGCAACCCCTCAGGAAGTGGTGGATTATCTGTGCGGCTGGAACCGGTTCCGGATTGGTGAATACGATGGGGATACCAGCAGCAAAACGTTTGTTCCGGGAGAGGGCTACACCAAAGAGGAAATTCTTAAAATCCTCACCATCCGCTATGATATGAATGCTAATTTGTACCAAAAGTACATTGCCACCACCGTAGCCTCCGACGTGAGTGAGGAGACCGTTGCCGTTGTCATGGAAAACAGCCGGGAACTGGAAGGGGTTTCCATTGTGGAGGACACCATCCGCAAGTATGTGGACGGCATCTATTTTTCACAGATTATCGGCTACACCGGAAAGGTCTCTCAGGAAGAGCTGGAAGAGCTTCAAAAGGCGGAAAACGGACACAGCTATGATTTAAATGATACGGTAGGGAAGCTGGGCATTGAGAAGTCCATGGAGAGCGAACTGCAGGGAATAAAGGGCAGTGAGACCATCTTTGTGGATAATGTAGGTAAGGTTACGGACACCATCGATTACGTGGAGCCGGTAGCAGGCAATGATATTTATTTAACCATTGATAAGGATTTGCAGATTGCCGTTTACAAAATCTTAGAAGAGCGGCTTGCCGGTATCCTGTGCACGAACATCATCAATGCCAGAGAATTTGACACTACCGATGTGAGCAGCAGTAAAATCAAGATTCCGATTTACGACGTTTATGTGGCGCTGATCAATAATAATGTCATTGATACGGATCATTTTGCCCTTCGGGATGCGGGCGAAACAGAAAAGCTGGTCTATGAAGCATACCGGACGCAGAAGGACAATGTCTATGACAGGCTCCGGACAGAGCTTACAGAAACCTTGACGGCGTATGAAAAGCTGGATATGGAATATCAGGTTTATGAAAGCCACATTGCAGAAATGTTGTATGATAACGGCATCATTATGAGAGAAAAGGTGGACGCCAAGGATTCCACATACATCGCATGGACTATCGATGAGGTAATCAGTTTAAATGAATATTTAAAGTATTGTATCGCCATGAACTGGATTGACGTGTCAAAGCTGAATCTGGAAGGGCAGTACTCCGATTCGGAACAGATTTATGCCCAAATTGTGGATTATATCTTTGAACAGCTGGATGAGGATAACAGTTTCACCAAAAAGATTTATCGGTTTATGATCAAAAATGATTTGATAACAGGAAATCAGATTTGCCGGATTCTGTTAGAACAGGGAATTGTCGAGCTGACTCCGGAGGAGGAGGAGGAGTTTGACCGGGGGGCTGTCACCGCATATAATTTTATGATGGCCCGGATTCATGACCTTGATATTACGCCGGCACAGCTTGCCCTTGACCCTTATTCCGCTTCCGCGGTGATCACGGATGTGAATACTGGGGACGTCCTTGCGATGGTTTCTTATCCAAGCTATGACAATAATAAGATGGCAAACGGCGTGGATGCCGAGTACTTTTCAGAGCTTTTAAATGATTTGTCCACTCCCATGCGTAATTATGCGACCTATCAGATGACGGCTCCCGGCTCGACCTTTAAGATGGTATCGGCAACTGCCGGGCTGATGGAAGGAGTCATAACCACGCAGACAGCTTTTCCGTGTACCGGAACCTTTGACAAGATCAGTCCGCCTCCAAGCTGCTGGAACCGGGGCGGGCACGGCTCTTTAAACGTGACCGGAGGAATCCGGAACTCCTGCAACGTATTCTTTTTTGAAGCGGCGTACCGGCTTGGAATGGTGGGAGAGTCCTATTCTTCCGATATTGGTCTTCAAAAGTTGGAAAAGTATGCCGACATGTACGGGCTTACGGAGACCTCCGGCGTTGAAATCGAGGAGACCATGCCGCAGGTGTCCACGGAAGATGCCGTCCGTTCTGCAATCGGACAGGGTAATCACAGCTTTTCTACCGTGGGACTTGCCCGGTATGTGACCACCGTAGCCAACAGCGGAACCTGCTACAATCTAACCTTAGTGGACCGGATTACGGATCACAGCGGGATTGAATTAAAGGATAATAAGGCGGAAGTCCGCAATACCATCGATATGGACGAGTCCTACTGGAATGCCATTCATCTTGGAATGCGGCAGGTGATTGAAAATAATTCGCACTACAAGGATTTTGGCGTGAATGTTGCCGGCAAAACAGGTACCGCCGAAGAAAATAAGCGAAGAGCCAACCACGCATTGTTTGTGTGTTATGCACCCTATGAAGAGCCGGAGATTGCCATTGCAGCCAGAATTGCATTCGGCTATTCTTCCAGCTATGCGGCTCAGACAACGCGGGATATTCTTGAATATTACTTTGATTTAAGAGATGAAAATGAGATTGTCACCGGAACGGCATCTCAGATTACCGCAAGCACGACGGTTACCGATTAACGGTGTTTATGGAAGGAGTTAACAGCAGTTGAAAAATTCAGTTATCATTAAAAGCTTTCAAAGCGGAATTGTGCTTCATTTAGACCCGGAGCTTCCCTTTGAAACGATTCTTGCCGATATAGAGGACAAATTCCGGGAGTCCAGTTCCTTTTTTAAGGATGCCAAAATGGCATTATCCATAAAGGGGAGAACGCTCTCCGAGGAGGAAGAGCAGCTGGTCTTAGAAGCGATTGCTCAAAATTCGCTTCTCAATATCATCTGTCTTGTGGGCGATGACGAGGAAACCAATCAACATTTTGTGAAGGCTCTGCAGCAGACAGACCCGGAGAGCGGCGACAGCGCAAGCACGGAAGGACAATTTTACCGGGGAACGCTGAAAAACGGGGAGATTCTTGAAACAGAGTCCAGTATTGTTATCTTAGGAGATGTGTATCCCGGTTCGGCAATCATCTCCGCCAAGGACATTATCGTCTTGGGCGGATTGTTCGGCAAAGCATACGCCGGGGGAAGTGGGAATCCCGGGCATTATGTGGCGGCGCTTGAAATGTCACCCGAAAAATTAAAAATCGGGGACTTCAAATATTATCCGAAAGAAAAAAGCTCCAAGTGGTCCATACGGGCAAAGGTACAACCCAAAATTGCATATGTAAAGGCTGAGAAGGTCGTAATTGACCCCATTACCAAAGAATTACTGAGTGAATTGCCGATTTAGCGGATTTCTCAGGGGACGAAATTAATTCATTATGGAGGTTTTAATATGAGTGAAGTAATTGTCGTCACGTCAGGGAAAGGCGGTGTGGGAAAGACCACCACATCCGCAAACGTAGGAACCGGTCTTGCAGCTATGGGGAAACGAGTGGTATTAATCGATACCGACATCGGACTGCGGAATCTGGATGTTGTTATGGGGCTCGAAAACAGGATTGTCTACAATCTTGTCGATGTGGTAGAAGGGAAATGCCGTGTCAAGCAGGCGCTGATACGGGACAAGCGTCATCCGAGCCTTTATCTGCTTCCTTCCGCACAGACCAAGGATAAAACAGCCGTAAATCCCGAGCAGATGGTTAAGATGATCAATCAGCTCAGAGAGCAGTTTGATTACATCATTCTTGACTGTCCCGCGGGGATTGAACAGGGATTTAAAAATGCCATTGCGGGCGCTGACAGGGCGCTTGTAGTGACGACTCCGGAAGTGTCCGCCATTCGGGACGCCGACCGGATCATAGGGCTTTTGGAAGCGAACGATTTCAGCAAAATCGATCTGATCATTAACCGCCTCAAAGTGGATATGGTGAAACGGGGAGATATGATGAGCGCCGCCGATGTGGTGGATATTCTGGCGATCAGTCTGATAGGGATCGTCCCTGACGACGAGAACGTAGTAATCGCCACCAATCAGGGAGAGCCCCTTGTGGGGAACAGCTCCTTAGCTGGCAAAGCATATCAGAACATCTGTTACCGGGTAGCCGGAAAAGAAATTCCCTTTCTGGAATTTGAAAAGGGCGTTTCTTTTTGGACCAGGGTATCCGGTATTTTCCACAAAAATTAGGAGGTGGCAGCATGGGAGTAAGAAATTTTTTTAATCGAAAAAAGTCAAGAGAAATTGCAAAGGACCGCCTGAAAATCCTTCTTATTTCCGACAGGGTAAACTGCTCTCCGGAAATGATGGAAATGATTAAGACGGACATTGCCAAAGTGATATCGAAATACATGAAGATTGACACACAGAGCATGGAAATCCAGATTTCCAAGACGGATCGGAAGGGAAGAGACAAAACGCCTACCCTGTATGCCAACATTCCCATTCTTGATCTGCATAAGAATGTGAACTGATGAGAAAACTGCGTGAAAGGGCATGGACAGAACCTGATATGTTAAAGAATTACCGAATAAGACATTATAATTTTAAATTGATGATTCTGGTTATCGCGTTAGCATTTATCGGAATCACCGCAGTGGGAAGCGCGGAACCGTCCCTGCAGAGCAGGCAGATTGCTGGTTTTATTGCCGGTATCTTTCTGATGATTGTCATTTCCCTGTTTGACTATTCCGTGATTTTAAAGCTGTACTGGCTGATGTATCTTTTTAACATGGTTTTGTTAGTGATGGTCAACTATTGGGGGGAAGAACGTAATTCCTCCCAGCGTTGGCTGAAAATTATGGGCATTCAGTTTCAGCCTTCTGAACTTGCCAAAATACTAATCATTTTGTTTTTTGCGCAGTTTATCTATTTACACAGGGATAGGTTAAATACCTTTAAATATATTGTCCTCAGTTGTGTTTTGTTTGCCGCGCCGGCATACCTTATCTTTGATCAGCCGGATTTGTCCACAACTATCATTGTCTGTTTAGTCTTTGCGGTCATTATGTTTACCGGAGGCTTAAGCTTTAAGGTGATTGCCGGATTTCTTGCGGTGGCAGTTCCGGCGGCGGTCATTTTATTTGTAATGATCCTGCAGCCGGATCAAAAGATTATCAACAGCTATCAGCAGCGGAGAATCGTTGCATTTTTAAATAAAGAGGAATACGCCAATGCGGAAGGGTATCAACAGGAATATTCGGTTATGGCAATCGGCTCCGGTCAGTTAAACGGCAAAGGCTATATGAACAATCAGATCAGCTCCGTTAAAAATGCGGATTTTATTGCGGAACAGCAGACGGACTTTATTTTTGCGGTAATCGGGGAGGAGTTTGGATTTATAGGCACCTGCACGGTAATTATTTTAATCCTGCTGATCAGCGTGGAATGCTTTTTGACTGCGCAGCGCGCCAAAGATCTTGCGGGAACTATTATTGCAGCGGGAATCGGAGCCATGATTGGCTTTCAGGGCTTTGTAAACATTGGAGTGGTAACCTACGTCCTGCCCAACACAGGGCTTCCGCTTCCTTTTGTCAGTTACGGGCTGACCTCACTGGTAAGTTCTTTTATCGGAATTGGATTTGTTTTAAATGTGGGGTTACAATGCAGACAAAAATGAGGTATAATAGAGAGGTATAAGGGGTAAAAATGTGCAGTAAGGGGGCATTGTTTTATGAACATCGCATTGATTGCACACGATGCTAAAAAGAAGCTGATGCAGAATTTCTGCATAGCTTACAGGGGGATTCTTAGCAAAAACGAGTTATTTGCAACCGGAACTACTGGAAGGCTGATTGAAGAAGTCACCAATCTTACCATTCACAAATTCTTAGCGGGACATTTAGGCGGAGAACAGCAGATCAGCGCACAGATTGAGCATAACCAAATGGATTTGGTGATCTTTTTAAGAGATCCCTTGTCCGCGAAGGTGCATGAGCCGGATGTCAATAACGTAGTGAAGCTTTGTGATATGTATAATATTCCGCTTGCGACAAACCTTGCAACAGCAGAACTTCTTATCAAATCACTTGACAGAGGGGATATGGAATGGCGTGAAATGTACAAATAAAAACCTAACGGTATTTTTACTGTCTTTTTCGCTTCTTTTCTGCGGAGGATGCGGAAAAGGAGCTTACGAGATGCCCTATACGGCATCTTCCGAGGTGAGCAGTTTTCGGATTATCAATACGGAGGCAAATCGTGACTTAGCAGACCCTTTTGCGGCTGATCTCTGCGTGGCTGACTCCGATATTTCTTTGGATTCCGTGGATATGTCAAGAGCTTCCGGAGCCGCGCTGTTTGACTTAAACGGCAAGTCAACGCTCTATGCCAAAAATGTTCACGAAAAATTATATCCTGCCAGCCTGACTAAGATTTTGACGGCATTAGTAGCGATTAAGCACGGCTCTACCGACATGAAGCTCACGGCATCCGGAAATGTCCGTCTGCTGGAGTCCGGTGCGCAGGTCTGCGGCATTAAAGAGGGCGACCAGATGACCTTGGATCAGGCGCTGCACCTTCTTCTCATCAATTCGGCAAACGATGCCGCCGTAGTGGTGGCAGAGGGAGTAGGAGGCTCCCTGGAGGGATTCGCGGAGATGATGAATCAGGAAGCTGAGGAGTTAGGGGCTACCAATTCTCATTTTGTAAATCCTCACGGGCTTCCGGATGACAATCATTACACAACCGTATATGATATGTATCTGATCATGAATGAAGCCATCAAATACCAGCTGTTTAATGAGATTATACAGATGGACAGTTATTCCACTGTTTATTACGATAAGAACGGCGCGGAGAAAGAAGTTTCCGTGAACAATACCAACGCCTATATTCACGGGGAAGCGCAGGCGCCGGGCGGGATTACGGTTTTGGGCGGCAAGACAGGGACAACGAACGCCGCCGGAAATTGTCTGGTACTGATTTCAAGGGATTCTTCCAGCAATCCTTACATTTCGATTATTATGCGGTCGGAGGGGCGGGAGGCGCTCTATGAGCAGATGACAGATTTGTTGGAGGAAATAGTTAATTAACAGTTGTTTTTTACCCTGCAATCACTTATAATATTTTTAGGCGGTATTGACGTTTTACATAGCCAATATACTTCAGGAGGGATTAGCCAATGGTTCAGTTAATAGTCGGAAATAAGGGGAAAGGAAAGACAAAACATTTATTAGATAAGGTAAACAAAGAGATCCTTACCGTGTCTGGTAATATCGTATATCTGGATAAAAGCACAAAGCATATGTACGAATTAAATAATAAAGTCAGACTGATTGATGTTTCATCTTATATGGTCAGTGACTCGGATGAGTTTATCGGATTTGTCTGCGGAATCATTTCACAGGATCATGATCTTCAGCAGATGTATTTTGACAGCTTTTTAAAGATTGCATGCATTAAGAACGAGCAGGTTGAGATGGTGCTCAATAAACTGGAAAAAATAAGTGAGGCATTTGGAGTTGACTTTATCCTCAGCATTTCTCTGGATAAGGAAGAGCTCCCGGCTTCTGTTCAGGATAAAGTTATTGTTTCCTTATAAGTGGAATCCATACTTCGAGGATTCTATGATCAAGAATTACATAAGCCCCCGGAGTTTTCCGGGGGTTTTTGTCTGGCAGAAAATTAACAGGAGTTTAAGGTTTGGAGCAGAATGGAAATCAAAAAATAGTTAAATACAGAAAACCCCTTAATCTTAACATCGGTATGGTTATTTTTGCCGTTATTTTTGTATATATTATTATATGTGTGTTTATGTACTTTACCCAAAAGCACATAGAAGGGCATCAGGTTATGATGGGTTCCCTCTCCACCAATAATATTTACAAGGGAATTGCGCTCCGCGATGAAGAGATTATCACGGCGTCTAAGGCGGGATATATCAATTATTATGCCCGTGAGGGAGAGCGCGTAGGCGTGGGGAATCTTGTCTATACCTTAGATGAATCCGGACGGCTTGCAGATTATCTAAATACCGAGGGGACGGGGACGAACCTCACCAGCAAGGACTTAGCGGAATTAAAGTCCGAGATTCTTGGGTTTAAAAATAACTTTGACCCGGAGTACTTTTCGTCTGTGTACGACTTTAAATACAGCGTTCAGGGAACAGTCTTAAAGCTTGCCAATGCCAATATTCTGGAAAATATCGACAATATCAACCAGGCAGGGATAGCAGAATTGATTTCCTTTTGCAATGCTCCAGATACAGGAATTGTGATTTATTCCGTGGATGGTTATGAGGACAAGACGTTTGAACAGCTTACCAAAGAGGATTTTGAGGTCAGAGACTACGAGAAAACCCAGCTGATCAACAATGAGCTGATTGCACCCGGCGATCCGGTGTACAAGCTTTCCACCAATGAGGACTGGTCGATTGTCATTCAGACCGATCATGCAAAAGCGGAGGAGCTTCTGGAAAAGGAATTTGTCAAAGTAAAATTTCTCAAAAATCAGGACACCTCCTGGGGGGAGGTATCCACTTATACCAGCGAAAGCGGTGATATTTTTGTAGAGCTGACGTTCAATAATTCTATGGTGACTTTCTGTACCGACCGCTTTATTGACATTGAATTAATCTTAGAAGATGAGACGGGGCTGAAGATCCCCAATTCCGCCATTATTGAAAAGGAATTTTTCATTGTACCAAAAGAGTACGTCACTAAGGGCGGAAATTCCAGCAGCTACGGTGTCATGCTGGAAACTTATGGCGAGGATGGAACAGCCGCAGCGGAATTTATTGAGACGACTATTTACGGGGAGACGGAGGAAGAGTACTATCTGGATGATATGGTCCTGCGGATAGGAAACTATATTATCAAGCCGGAATCCACGGAAAAATATGCAATCAGCAAACGGGGCAGCCTTACCGGCGTGTATAACATCAACAAAGGCTATGCGGACTTTAAGCAGATTAACGTGCTGTATCACAATGACGAGTATTCCATTGTCAAGTCTAATACCCAGTACGGGCTGAGCGTATATGATTATATTGTGCTGGATGCTTCAACCGTAGAGGACGATGAATTTATTTATGAATAACCGGAATTTTTTATGCTGCCGGACAAAGTTACGGAGGTCTCCATGATTAAGGAAAATCTTGAAAAGGTACAACAAAATATTAAAACCGCCTGCCTGTCCGCAGGGAGATCCGAGGACGAGGTTACTTTAATTGCAGTCAGCAAGACCAAACCGGTATCCATGCTGATGGAAGCGTACGAATGCGGATGCCGGCATTTCGGTGAAAATAAAGTACAGGAATTGGTCTCCAAATATGAGGCAATGCCCAAGGATATTCATTGGCATATGATCGGGCACCTGCAGCGCAACAAGGTGAAATACATCATTGATAAGGTAACGATGATTCACAGCGTAGATTCTGTGCGCCTTGCGGAGGAAATCAGCAAAGAAGCAGTCAAACGGGGGATAAAGGTTTCCATTTTGGTTGAAGTCAATGCCGCGGAAGAGGAAAGCAAGTTTGGCGTAAGCGTCAGGGAAGCCGCTCCGTTTATTGAGGAGATTGCATCTCTTCCCGGAATACAGATTGAAGGATTGATGACAATTGCCCCTTATGTGGAAAATTCGGAAGAAAACAGGCAGTATTTTGAAATATTGAAACAATTAGCTGTTGACATAAGTAAGAAAAACATTGATAATGTTAATATGAATGTTCTGTCAATGGGAATGACAGGCGACTATATGACCGCAGTCGAAGAGGGCGCTGCCTGCGTGCGGGTGGGCACCGGAATATTTGGCGGACGGTAAAGCAGTATTAGAAGTGACAGCAGACTTTGTACCTATGGTTCAAATTTGCAAGTCATGGAAAGGGCATGGTTAGTAGAATGGGAGTAATGGACAAGTTCCTCAATTACATGAAATTAAATGAAGACGATGATGATTTTTATGACGATGATTATGACGACGAACCGGTTGAAAGCAAACCGCCCAAGCAGTCTGTAAAAGAGGAGATTAACGATGAGGAGGATAACCGTTCCGTCAAGAAAACGGCTCCGAAGGTTACGCCTATGCGTCAAACCCGCAAAACGGGGAACGGCATGGAGGTCTGCGTAATCAAGCCCACTTCCATTGAAGACGCACGGGAGATTACCGAAACCCTGCTGGCAAACAGAACGGTGGTTTTAAATCTGGAAGGGCTGGATGTGGATGTTGCGCAGAGAATCATTGACTTTACATCGGGATCCTGCTTTGCCATAAGCGGTAATCTTCAAAAGATTTCGCACTACATATTTATCATCACCCCTGCCATTGTTGATATATCAGGTGATTTTCAGGAGATCTTATCCGGTTCCTTTGATGTTCCCATCAACAATGGGCTTTAAAGCTTAATAAACAGCCGTAAACTTCCTGTTTTAAGCAGGAAGTTTTCATGTAAAGAAAACTATTTAAACGGAAAGGATAAATGATGAGCAGCCGAATCAATATTTTATACGAAAAGAAGCCCTGCTATGACATTGTATTTTCCACAAGCTTTGAGGAGCTGGAAGCGGAGCTTCAGGCATTGTCGATAGAAAACCGCAAGGTATGCATTGTCACGGACAGTCACGTAAAGTCCCTCTATGGGGATGAGCTCATGACCCTGTTAGAAGGAAAGTGCCGGAAAAATGTGATTTTTACTTTTCCTGCGGGAGAGGAAAATAAAACCCTTGACACCGTAAAATCCATCTACACCTTTTTGATTGAGGAAAAGTTTGACCGCAAGGATCTTCTCATTGCCCTTGGAGGCGGCGTGGCCGGCGATATTACCGGTTATACGGCGGCAACCTATTTGAGGGGCATTGATTTTGTGCAGATTCCCACAACCTTATTAGCACAGGCTGATTCCAGCATCGGAGGCAAAACGGGCGTAGATTTTGACGGGTACAAGAATATGGTCGGCGCTTTTTATATGCCGAAGCTGGTCTATATGAACGCCGCAACCCTGAAAACCTTAGAAGACCGGCAGTTTTACAGTGGGTTTGCGGAGGTCATGAAGTATGGGCTGATCAAGGACGGTTCCTTTTACGAATGGCTGATTGATAAGATGTATGAGATTTGTGACAGGGATTTGGATACCCTGCTTGAAATGATTCAAAGAAGCTGCATGATCAAAAAGCTTGTGGTTGAAAAAGACCCAAAGGAAAAGGGAGACCGCGCCCTTCTCAATTTTGGCCATACCATCGGCCATGCCATCGAAAAATATAAGAATTTCTCCTTAACCCACGGAGAATGCGTGGCGTTAGGCGCGGTAGCCGCGGCGTTTATCTCTTGGAAACACGAATGGCTGTCCATGGAAGAGTACTATGAGATCCGGGATATGTTTGTGCCCTTTTATCTTCCAATCTCCATTGAGGATATCGATCCCGAAGAGATTCTAAGATTGACAAAGTCTGATAAAAAAATGGAAGACGGGAATCTTAAGTTTATCCTCCTTAAAAAGGTTGGAAAGGCGGTCATTGACAGAAACGTAACCGATCAGGATATTTTAAATGCCCTGTCTGAAATTCATTATGTGGAAGAGAACGATTGAATATGAATAAAAGAAAATTTTTCTTACTATTTATAGATCTGCTTCTGCTGGCGCTGCTTGTGGCGGTTGACCAGTATACCAAATATGCTGCAGTTCTAAAATTAAAAAATCAACCGGCGTTTAATATCATCAACGGAGTTCTGGAATTTAATTATCTGGAAAACCGGGGCGCGGCGTTTGGCATGCTCCAGAATCAGAAGGTATTTTTTGTTTTTGTGGCTGTCATTTTCCTCTGTGTGATTGCATACGTTCTTGTAAAGGCTCCTGATGAAAAGCGGTATTTTAAGCTTCATATTCTCCTGATTATGATCGCGGGAGGCGCTATCGGGAATCTGATTGACCGTCTGAGGCTGGATTATGTGGTAGATTTCATTTATATTGTGCTGATTAATTTTCCTATTTTTAACGTGGCGGATATGTATGTTACCTTTTCAACGGCGCTTTTGGTAATACAGGTTCTTTTTGTGTACAAAGAAAATGATTTCAATTTTCTCAGCTTTAATCAGAAAAAATTTCGAGAATTGAAGTAGCCTATGGATCTGCGGAAAGAATTTAATTTTGTGATAACAGAAGAGATGGAAGAGGAGCGTATTGATAAGTGCCTGAGTGCGCTTATCGATACTTTATCGCGCTCTTATATTCAAAAACTGCTTGCAGAGGGAAATGTGACGGTAAACGGAAAGCAGGTAAAGCCCAGCTATAAGGTCTGCACGGACGACAGGGTGATGCTTTTGCTTCCGCCCCTTATCACTCCGGATATTCTGCCGGAAAACATTCCCTTAGACATTCTCTATGAAGACGAGGATGTGATTGTGGTGAATAAGCCCAAGGGGATGGTGGTGCATCCGGCTCCCGGGCACTATGAAGGCACTTTGGTGAATGCGCTTTTATACCACTGCGGAAGTGAGTTGAGCGGGATTAACGGGGTGTTAAGACCGGGAATCGTGCATCGGATTGACCGGGATACCACCGGTTCCGTGATTGCCTGCAAAAATGACCACGCCCACAATGAAATTGCAAGACAGCTGAAAGAACATACCATCGTCCGCCGGTATCAGGCGGTTGTCCACGGCGTGCTTAAGGAGGAGCGCGGAACGGTACATACTTTAATTGGAAGACATCCCGCAGACCGCAAAAAGATGGCGGTGGTTGAAGGAAACGGAAAAGATGCAATTACCCATTATCAGGTGCTTAAGCGTTTTCAAAATGCCAGCTATATAGAATGTGTTCTTGAAACCGGGCGGACTCATCAGATCCGCGTCCATATGTCGCACATTGGCCATCCGCTGTTAGGAGATGCCGTGTATGGCTCAAAGAATAATTCTTTTAAGCTCCAGGGGCAGACGCTTCACGCGGCGGTTTTGGGATTTCACCATCCGGTAACCGGCGCTTATGTGGAAACAAGCGCGCCGCTTCCGGAATATTTTCAGGCTCTTTTAAACAAATTGTCTTAAGCGCATAAGATGCATAAGCTTTTGCAAGAACGAAACGGCAATTTTTAACGTCGTTAACTATAAAAACTGAAAAATTAAATTTTTATTAAGTATTATAAATTTTTTATGCAGAAAATACTTGTTTTTTGACGTCTATATGAGTATAATTATTAGTAAATGCGGATACAAAGAGGTATCGCAAAGGCTGCAGGTATCCCTTTGGGGTACTTGTTTTTTATGTGCGGAAGTTATCTGCACAGCCTACAGGAGAGCAGTCTATATGAACAGAGATGAGATTCTGGAAAAGCTTTACGGCTCTTTTCAGATTTACTACGATGTGAAGCGTGAGGATGTCGCTCCGCCCTTTATCGCGGAAGCAAGGTTTCACACCCATGATGAACAGTTTTTTCTGGTAAAAAGCGCAGTGCTTTCTGAGGCAGAATCCCGGGAATATGTATTCTTTGCTTCCGAGGACACGCTGGATCTTGAGACACTTCTTTATCTGGACAGGGAAGCGTGGAAGAGGGGAACTGCTGATGTGAAGCCGCATTTCAGCCACCGCAACACAGATACGGCGCTTATCATTGTCGCGGATAAGATTACGGAGGAGGCTTTCGGGCAGATCCCAAAGCTCCGCCATTACCAAAGCTACCGTTTCGGATTTCAGGGATGGAGCAATTACCGTTTGGTTGCCATCGAGCTGTCTACAGAACGGGCGGAATATAACCGTCTGGGACGCAGTTTTAAAAAGCTCGTTCGCAATATACTTTAAAACTCATTACAAGTAAAGGAGAAAGAAAATGACAGCAATTCTTATTATCCTTGCCGCAATTGTTTTGCTCATTATCGGTTATGTGACCTATGGTTCATGGCTGGCAAAGCAGTGGGGCATTGATCCTTCCAGAAAAACTCCGGCTAAGGAGTTGGAGGACGGCGTTGACTATGTAGCCGCACCTCCCGTTGTCCTTATGGGACATCATTTTTCATCCATCGCGGGCGCAGGTCCGATTAACGGACCGATTCAGGCTTCCGTTTTTGGCTGGCTTCCTGTATTTTTGTGGTGTGTCATCGGCGGTATCTTTTTCGGCGGACTTCAGGACTTTGGTTCCCTGTTTGCTTCCGTTCGTCATGATGGAAAGTCCGTTGGAGAAATCATCAAGGATTCCATGGGCGACCGTGCCCAGAAGCTGTTTACCATTTTCGCGCTGTTAGTGCTGATTCTGGTAATTGCTTCCTTCGTAAACGTAGTAGCGGGCACCTTTTTCACTCCGGAAGGCGGATTTGGATTTACCACCAATCCTACCGGGGCACAGACAACTGCTATGATTTCCGTATTATTTATTGTACTGGCAATTATTTACGGCATTATTACCAACCGCTTCCATGTAGGAACCGTTCCTGCAACCATCGGCGGCATTGTCGGCATCGTGATTATCGTTGTTTTTGGTCTGAATGTTGGTCTGATTCTTGGACGTACGGCATGGATTGTCCTTATTGGTTTGTATATCACCATCGCTTCACTGGTTCCTGTATGGATTCTGTTGCAGCCTCGTGATTACTTATCAAGCTTCCTGCTTTACGCAATGATGATCGTTGCACTTGGCGGTATTTTCATTTCCGCATTTACACATACTGCAACCTTCACCATCCCTGCATTTGCAGGCTGGAAAGTAGGCATCGGAACTCTGTTCCCTACCTTGTTTATTACCGTGGCGTGCGGTGCATGTTCCGGTTTCCACAGCTTAATCGCTACCGGAACCTCTTCCAAGCAGCTTGCAAACGAAAAGGATGCCAAGGCGATTGGCTACGGTTCTATGTTAATTGAATCTGCACTGGGCGTTGTTTCCCTGATTGCAGTTGGTATGGTATTTGATAAATACACCGGCGGAGAATTTGGTTCACCTTCAGCGGCATTCGCGGCAGGTATTGCAACCATGTTCGGAACCGAAACAAGTACAGTATATGCTACCATTTACGCATTGCTTACTTTGGCAGTATCCGTATTTGCTCTTACCAGCTTGGATACCGGTACCCGTTTAAGCCGTTTCATGTTCTCCGAGCTGTTCTTAAAGAAGGGTGAAGCAACCTATAAGGAAGCATCCGGCGCACGTAAGTTCTTAGCTCATCCGCTTGTCGGCACGGCTATCATGGTTATTATCGGCTGTGTGCTCGGCGGATTAAGCTTAAGCCAGATTTGGGGATTGTTCGGCGCGGCAAACCAGCTGCTTGCAGGTATCGCTCTGATGGCTGTAGCCGCATGGCTTGGCAATGCAGGAAAGAACAATAAGATGTTCTATTTCCCTATGATATTCATGCTTGCAGCAACACTGACCAGCCTGATTCTTACTGTTAAGACTAAGATTGGCATGGTTGCCGGCGGTACGGCAGCATGGGGCGACTGGTTCCAGCTTATCTTTGCGGCTGCAATGGCAGTTCTCGCAGTGATTCTGGTCGTGGAAGGCTTCCAGACCTTGTTTATGAAGAAGAATGCTAAGAAAGCATAAGGAATTTCATAAGCAGATTATTACATAAGCAGATTTAAGACCGCATTCCATTTTGTGTGGGATGCGGTCTTATATAGTTAACGGCATAACATTAACGCGTTATATTTGTGACTAAACAGCAGGCATCATAAGGAGAGAAATCTATGAAGAGGTTCACTAAGTTTTGGCTGGGATTTTGTCTGTCTATCTCAGTTCTTTTTATTTTTTCCATCAAAAGCAGAGCGGCGGAAAGCTATGCAGATCTCACCCAAGGCGCAGAATATGACGAGGAGGAAGGCGTCCTTTATCATCCGGATGGAGACGGGATTTTGGTTTCTGATTATACCCTTCCGGAAAACACCTATTTTGGCTGGTACAATGGAGATTTGACTATTGCGTCAGGAGTTACTTTGACAATCCCTAAGGGAAGCACCCTCGACGTGTCCACCGGAACAAAATTTAAGTTTATTGTTGAGGAAGGGGCATGTATCCGGATTGAGGGAGAGCCCGATGTCAATGAGTGGGGAGAGCCTTTAGAGCGTATCCATGTTGTATTTGCGGAAACATATATGAACGGAATCATCGAAAGCAAAGGCACAGGGATTCGGTGCGAATTAAATAAACTATATCTAAACGGAACCATTCATTCTGCGCAGCCCTCTGTCTTGGCAAACGAATGTCAGGTATTTGTCAAAGGTGGAGAGTACCTTTGCGAAGCTGAACAGCCGATTATTGATTTGGATGCAGACTGTAAAAGTCTGATTGAAATTCGCGGAGGAGTGTTTTCCGGTGAAGGGATGTCGGATTACCTTTATCAAGGTTATACCTATAAGGAACATCCGGAGGGTGTGGAAGCGGTTCCTGTGAGTTCTATCATGGAGGAAGAAGAGACCGACTCAGTCAATAGCTCGCAAGATGCCGGTATCAAGGAGCGCATTCAGGGGATTGCCGACTACGCCAAGGGGTTATTTATGGAAGCAAAGGATGACAGCATTACCGAGGGCGGAAGCTGGATAAACGGTGATATTGTAGTGGTAGTTCTCTGCGTTGCAACGGTGGTGATTATCCTGCTGTATGTGATTTTTGATTTTATCCGCTCTCCTTGGAAAAAGAAGCTGAAAATACTGATTGAAGTTGTAATTGCCGTAGGGCTTGTAGGCGGAAGTTTATGGTATTTTTGGAATCAGGCGGCGGGAGAACAGCAGGCAAAGAGAGACGAAGCCTACGCGGCTTATCAGGAAGATGCCGTTCAGGAAAGGACAGCATTGCAAAATAGTAAGTCCGTGCTTGACGGTATGGAGGTTTACACGGATGGGATTTATCAGGTGGGAAAAGACTTAGAACCCGGAGTTTATTTCTTTGAATCTGCCGACCCTGAGGAGGAAGATACTTGTTTTTATATTTATTTTAGTAAAAATGCGGATTTGGAAGAAAAGGAAGTCGGCGCATGGGTAAAACGCTGTTATGTAGAGCTTAAAAAAGGAGAATATATTTATGTAAGGGACGCTCATTTTGTCCCGAACGGGGAACAGCCTGCTTATCAACCGGCGCAGGAAGGGGGTTCCGTCACTTATCCCAAGGGAGAATATCTTGTGGGATATGACCTTATGCCGGGAACCTATCGGATTGAAACTACAAGCGATATTTGTGTACGCGATTCTGCGCTAACGGGTGCGGAGGCTAATTTCAGCGAATATAATCAGGAAGGACATTATAGTGACGGCGACAGCGTTGTGCTCAAAGACGGACAGCATCTCTATACGGGTATTTGGTCATCGGTAACATTGACGGCTGAGTAAAATTTATTGTGCGTTGGGATAATTTTGTGTATAATGTTTTTAGAGGGCACTGTTCATTCCCGCGAGCAATGATTCTTCCTTGAATAGTAAGGAAGCTGGAGAGTGAATGGCGCATAAGGCTATAAAAGCAGGAGGGCACACTATGAACACAGTTATCACAATTGGACGACAGTTTGGATCAGCAGGAAGAGAAATCGGAGAAATGGTTGCTGAATACTTTGGGATTAAATGCTATGACAAGGAGCTTCTTTCCAGAGCCGCAAAGGAAAGCGGATTCTGTGAGGAGATGCTGGAAAACCACGATGAAAAGCCTACAAGTTCCTTCTTATATAACTTGGTTATGGATACTTATTCTTTTGGCTATAATGCATCACATTTTGTAGATATGCCTATCAGCCACAAGGTTTTTTTGGCGCAGTTTGATACCATCAAAAAGATTGCGAAGGAAGAGCCCTGCGTGATTGTAGGCAGATGCGCCGATTACGCGTTAAGCGAAATGAAAAACTGCGTTCACATTTTTATTTATGCGGATGAGGAAGCCAAGACAAAGCGTATCATGCAGAAATATAATTTGGATGCCTCCAAGGCAAAAGATATGTGCAACAAAAAGGATAAACAGCGTCAAAGCTACTATAATTATTATTCCTCCAAGAAATGGGGACGGGCGGACAGCTACGACCTGTGCATCAACAGCAGTATTTTAGGCGTTGAGGGAACTGTCAAGCTGCTTGTTCAGTATATTGAGGATTTTGAATCCCGTAATAACGGTTGATTTCCGCGAGCAACGAGCCAAGGGCTGTTCTATGTTTTGCATCGGGGTTGTTGACTTCGCTTACACGATTCTCTTACAAAAGTTTATATTGACATTTTATGCAAATCCGGAATATTTACCGGAACATTTGATTAGGAGGGCAGGGGATTCCCCGAAGATATGAAATTTCAAATTGACAAAAAATATATCCGCATTGGTGTTACCGCGTTTGCCGTAATAGCAGCATCCATCTGCTTTTATTATCTAATTTTTCACGGCGACCGGTTTTCCAATCAGATCAATGCATTTTTTGCGGTGATCAGTCCTGTTATGTATGGAATTATCATTGCTTACCTGCTGACCCCGCTTGTCAACGGCTTAGAAACCTACCTTTTAAAACCGCTTTTGGAGAAGCTGAATAGAACCAGCATCCGCTCCAAGAAGCATATGCGCGGCATTTCTATTATCGTAACGCTTATTATTGTGGGAATGTTGATTTACGCATTTTTTTCCATATTAATTCCAAACATTGCGAACAGCATCCGGAGTATTGCCATTCAATTTCCTAATTATATTGAAAATCTGACCAATTGGTCCACACAGTTTTTGGCGGATAATCCGGATATTGAGGCAATGGTTATTCGTTTTTTGGATACTTATTCGGAAGAATTTTATGGTTATCTGAATAATACCCTTGTTCCTCAGATGGAAACCATTGTAAAACAGGTTTCCTTAAGCATGATCAGCCTGTTAAAAATTCTTTGGAATTTTATCATTGGTTTTGTCATTTCTATTTATGTTATGTACAGTAAGGAAACCTTCGCCGGTCAGGCAAAAAAGATAGTTTATTCCATTTTGCGCACACAGACGGCAAACCAGTTTATTAAAGACGTCCGCTTTGCCAGTGACACCTTTATCGGATTTATCAGTGGAAAGATCATTGACTCGATCATTATCGGATGTATCTGCTTTGTGGGAACCAGCATTATGAAAACGCCTTACGCACTGTTAGTCAGTGTTATTGTAGGAGTGACCAACATCATTCCTTTCTTTGGCCCTTATTTGGGCGCAGTTCCCAGTGCCGTGTTGATTTTAATGGTCAGCCCGGTTAAATGTGTTTATTTTATTATTTTTATTCTAATTTTACAGCAGATTGACGGCAATTTGATTGGACCTAAGATTCTTGGGCAGTCCACCGGTTTATCCGGATTCTGGGTGATTTTTTCCATCACAATCGCAGGCGGTATCATGGGGATTCCGGGCATGATTATCGGCGTTCCGTTTTTTGCGGTTTTATATGCATTTATCCGCCGTCATACCAATGTGATGCTGAAAAAGCGCGGACTTCCCACGCAGACAGAAGAATACTTGAATGTGGATTATATTGACGAGAACTCTGCCTTTGTCCAAAGAGATACAGTTCAGAAGCCTAAAAGCTTTTTCCGGCTTGGCAGGCACCGTCCACAAAAGGAGCTTTCAGACGGTAATTCTTCCAGTCATCCAAAAGAAGCAGGAGAGCGGCAGGAGCGATGAGATTTGTAATTCAAAGAGTAAAACAAGCAAATGTACAGGTGGAACAAAAGATTGTCGGTGAAATATCACAGGGATATTGCGTTTTTGTAGGCATCAAGGATACCGATAATCAGGAAATTGCCGACAAAATGATTCGAAAATTGCTGAATTTACGGATTTTTGACGACGAGGAAGGCAAAACAAATTTAAGTCTGGAAAATGTTCAGGGGGAATTGTTAATTATTTCACAATTTACATTATATGCAGACTGCCATAAAGGAAACCGTCCGTCTTTTGGCAGCGCGGGCAAACCGGAATTTGCAAATCGCATGTATGAATATATTGTTCAAAAATGCTCAGAAATGGTTCCTCATGTTGCAAAGGGAGTTTTTGGCGCACATATGGAGGTTTCTTTGGTCAATCATGGACCCTTTACCATAGTCCTTGATTCCGATGACATCTGTAAATAATTTCATTTGTGGTATTATTTGCAATAACTTTGAGGAACTATCTGTAAAGGATGACGTTTATGTGAGGTAATTAAAATGAAATTGCTGTTAATTGGAATTATAATTTTTTTGGTGATTTTGTATATCTATACCTTTGTCAGATATAAAAAGCTTAAAAACAGCCATATAAGCGCTGTTGAAGAATTTAAACGCAAATATCACAAAGAACAATCCGATGACAGACTGGACATACAGAACGATTCTTATAAAATATATGAAACAAAATTTAACAGCAATTTAGACTATATTGAACCGGAGGAATTGGTTAAAGAATGTCAGGAAATGAAAGAACCTAAGACAAAGAAATTTGGGAAATTGCAATTTTAAAAGATGTGGTTAACATAATATAATTATGTAAACTATATTCAAATAACTGCTGCAAGTTTAACGAATTAGTTGTGCCGTTACAGAATGTCCACTATGATAGCTGAATAATGGCATAATTTGCAATTTTAGAAGATGTGGTTAACATAATAAAATTATGTAAACTTTATTCAAATAACTGCTACAAGTTTAACGAATTAGTTGTGTCATTCTACAGAATCCATTATGATGCTTAATTAATAACACAACATTATGATACTACTGCAAGTTTAACGAATTAGTTGTGTCATTCTTCAGAAACCATTATGATGCTTAATTAATAACACAACATTATGATAACTGCTGCAAGTTTAACGAATTAGTTGTGCCGTTCTTCAGAAACCATTATGATGCTTAATTAATAACACAACATTATGATAACTACTACAAGTTTAACGAATTAGTTGTGTCATTCTACACAGAACCAATTATGATAGCTGAATAATGACACAACTATTCGTTAAACTTGTGTTTTGCGAATAGTTGAATTTCGCTTCTTTCCCCTAATTTTATCCGCTAGACTTTATCCTCCACAACAAAAGGAATGGTTATACAATGAAATTACAACAGGTATTAAGCTATATTCGCAGAGCCGTGGACGATTATCAAATGATTGAGACCGGAGATCAGATTGCTATAGGGATTTCCGGTGGGAAGGACAGCCTTACTTTATTATATGGACTTCACGGGCTTATGCGGTTTTATCCGAAGCCTTTTCAGATACATGCGGTGACGGTAGACCTAGGATTTGATAATCTGAATCTTGAAAAAATTGAAGAACTGTGCAAATCCTTGGGAATCCCCTATACCATTGTCAAGACAGATATTGCAGACATTATCTTTCACCAGCGGAAAGAATCCAATCCCTGCTCTCTGTGCGCCAAAATGCGCAAAGGCGCGCTAAACGAGGCAATTAAGGCGGCGGGCTGTAATAAGGTGGCGTATGCGCACCACAAGGATGATGTGGTGGAGACCATGCTGATGTCGCTGATTTTTGAAGGCAGATTTCACACGTTCTCGCCGGTAACTTATTTAGACCGGATGGATTTAACGGTGATACGTCCATTAATGTATATGAATGAGGCGGATGTGATTGGTTTTGTCCGCAAAAATGATATTCCGGTGGTTAAAAGCCCCTGCCCTGCGGATGGGTACACAAAACGGGAATATGTCAAAAGTCTGTTAAAAAGCTTAAACAGGGAAAATCCCGGCGTGAAAGAACGGATGTTTACCGCAATTCAAAACAGTACAATAGGAGGCTGGAATAGATATAATGGAGAACAGTAAAAATTATCATGACGAGCAAAATAATCTTAATACATTAAAAATGCGTCAGGTGGCGGCTACTCTCCCACGCTTTTGCTCGCAATTCTTCCGAGGGATTCAAGAATATACCTCATCAAGAACCAGACTTGCCTATGCGTATGATCTCAGGGTTTTCTTTGAATTTATACATAATAATAACAGCACGCTTTCCGGTACGGAAATTACAGACTTTCCGCTGTCAATTCTCGACCAGATTACCCGCGAAGATATTGAGGAATATATGGAATATATCACCTACTATGTCAAAGACGGTAAGGAATATACCAACAATGAGCGTGGAAAAAAAAGAAAGCTTTCCGCGCTGAAGAGCTTTTATAATTTTTACTTTTGTGCAGAACTTATTAAGACAAATCCTGCGGCGCTGGTGCCTCTTCCCAAACAGCATGAAAAGGAAATTGTACGCCTTGACGTGGATGAAGTGGCTATCTTATTGGATCAGGTGGAGGAAGGCGACAAGCTTACCAAAAACCAGCTCAAATACCATAACAAAACTAAAATACGTGACGTAGCGCTCCTCACTCTTCTATTAGGAACCGGAATTCGTGTCTCAGAATGTGTGGGACTGGATATCAATGATGTTGATTTCAGAAATAATGGAATTAAAATCAGACGAAAAGGCGGTGCGGAAACCGTAATTTACTTTGGAGATGAAGTTGCCGACGCGCTTCATGATTATCTGGAAAAAAGGCATCATATGATTCCCATGGAAGGTCATGAGAACGCACTCTTCCTATCCATGCAGAACCGCCGGATTACCGTGCGGGCGGTAGAAAATCTAGTCAAAAAATATGCATCAAACGTTACCGGATTAAAGAAAATTACGCCTCATAAGCTTCGCAGTACTTATGGTACAACCTTGTATCAGGAAACCGGTGATATATACTTGGTTGCTGATGTTTTGGGACATAAAGACGTTAATACTACCCGTAAGCATTACGCAGCTCAGGAAGAAACCCGGCGCCGTATGGCAGCAAGATCCGTTCAGCTGCGGGAAAAACCGCATCAGCCTACAAATTCCGAGTCATAATAAGGGATAATAAGGTATTGACCGGCTGTAATGCGGTCGTCCGGCAGCCCGTTCATCCTTATAACCTCATCAATGTATTCCTGATAGGACTCATAATATTCGGGACAACTGTACTCTTCTGCCAGACTCCATAAGGTATCTCCTGTTTCCACGGAGATACTCTTATAATATTTGTATTGAATGTCCTGCGCAGGATTCTGCGCTTTGGTTCTGAAACTGAAAAAAGTGACGGAAATGCCTGCGGATAAAATAAGCGTTAATAATAATGTATAAAAATGACGTCTCAGTTCTCTTCTTCTGCGAATACGGTTGTTTCTGATTCGGCGCTCACTTAATGATGTACTCATAGCATCCCTCCATAACGAACATTTATTCCGAACAAACGTTGCGAACGTTTGTTTTGTAATTGAATTATACCGAACAAATATTCTGTTGTCAATAGTTTTAAAAGAAAAATCGAACAAATATTTGGAATATATGTTTGCTTTTTTTGACCTGCTATGTTATACTTATTAATAACAACAACTTATTAAATCTGTTTAAGGGGGAATGATTCATGGGATATGGAAAGATCAGCGCAAAGCAACAGGAAATCCTTGATTATATTAAGGAAGAGATTTTAAAAAGAGGTTATCCGCCGGCAGTGAGGGAGATTTGTGAGGCTGTTCATCTGAAATCCACCTCTTCCGTGCACTCTCATCTTGAGACTTTAGAGAAGAATGGATATATTCGCAGAGACCCGACTAAGCCCCGCGCGATTGAAATCTGTGACGACAATTTTCAGATGGTACGCACGGAGATGGTCAGTCTTCCGGTTGTAGGACGCGTTGCGGCAGGAACGCCGATTCTTGCTGAAGAGAATATTGAGAGCTATTTTCCGGTTCCCGCAGAGTTTGTTCCCCATGGGGAGTCCTTTATCTTAAATGTTAAGGGAGATTCTATGATCAATGCAGGAATTTTCAGCGGCGACCAGATTTTTGTTAATTCCTGTGATACAGCCCGAAACGGTGATATGGTGGTTGCGCTCCTTGATGACTCTGCCACTGTCAAGACCTATTACAAAGAGGACGGACATATCCGTTTACAGCCCGAAAATGATACCATGGATCCGATTATCGTGGATGACTGCCAGATTCTTGGAAAAGTATTCGGAGTATTCCGGATTTTCCACTAAATTTTACGAAACTAAGAGCAGGGAAACATCTCCCTGCTCAACTTTTATATTTATACTTAGAAAAAAATCTTTGCTTAACTTCTCTGTGCTTAGAAAAGCATTCCTGCTCAACTAATTTTTAAATCGGACATTAATATAAGATACAATCTCTTCCACACATCTGTCATACCCAAGCTTGGAGCTGTCAAGGCACAGGTCATAATTTCTGGCATCCGTCCACTCTCTTCCGGTATAATACTTGTAATATTCAGCCTTGTGCTTATCCGTTTTTAGAATAAAACGCTCCAATTCTTTGGAAGACATGCTGTGCTTTTGAGCCGCCTGTTCCATACAGTACTCGTGAGGAGCATGGATAAAGACACTGAGTACATTGTCGTAGTCCTTCAAGATAAAATCAGCACAGCGCCCTACAATAATGCAGGACTCCTCTTCTGCAAGACGTTTGATGATTTTTGCCTGATAGTTAAACAAATTCTGTGTGGAGACAAAATCATCACTTTCCGGCGGAATCAGCTCTCCGTGATATACGCTGTGTGCTATTTTAAACAGTCTGGTGCTTTTGAGCTTTTCATCTGCACCGGCAAACAGGGCTTCATTAATCCCGCTGTCCTCAGACGCAAGTTTTAAAAGCTCTTTGTCATAAAAATGAATCCCCATCTTTTCCGACAGCATCTTGCCTACGGTACGTCCGCCGCTTCCGTATTGTCTGGCTATTGTGATTACGATTTTGTCTTTCATTCCTGCCTCCCCATAATATAATAGAAAATCATACCGCAGTGTTAAAGCTGGTCGCTGGACCAACTTATTTTATTCGCCCAAATACGCCTTTTTGATGGAATCGTTGTTTAAGAGTTCCTCCGATTTCCCCTCCAGAACAATTTTTCCAGTCTCCAAAACATATCCTCTGTCCGATATGGACAGTGCCTTTTTGGCGTTTTGTTCCACCAGAAGAACGGTCGTTCCTCCTGCACTGACCTCCTTGATGATGTCAAAAATTTCATTGACAAAAATCGGGGAAAGCCCCATGGAAGGTTCGTCCATAAGAAGAAGCCGGGGATGCGACATCAGCGCCCTTCCCATAGCTAGCATCTGTTGTTCCCCGCCGCTGAGGGTTCCGGATAACTGGTTGTGCCGTTCTTTCAGCCTTGGAAAACGCTTATAGACATTTTCCAGCGTCTCTTCGATTTCCGTCTTATCCTTCCGCGTATAAGCTCCCATTTTTAAATTTTGATAGACGGTAAGATTGGCAAACACCCTTCTGCCCTCCGGCACATGCGCCATTCCCATGGAAACAATTTTATGAGCAGGGGCTTTGGTAATATCCTTTCCGTCAAAGGTGACGGTTCCCTTTTTGGCTTCCAAAAGACCCGTTACCGTATGAAGGATGGTCGTCTTTCCGGCGCCGTTTGCGCCGATCAGGGCAATGACTTCCCCTTCATTTACCTCAAAAGATACGCCCTTTATTGCCTGAATCATTCCATAATAAACTTCCAAATCCTTTATTTCAAGCATTGCCATGATTACTCTCCTCCACTTTAATGGTTATTCACCTAAATAGGCGGTGATGACCTGGGGATTGCTTAAGACCTCACTGGTCTTTCCCTTTGCAAGAATACGTCCAAAATTAAGAACGGTCAGTTCTTCACAAATCCCGGAAACGAGCTTCATATCATGCTCAATCAAAAGAATCGTCATGTCAAAATTGTCTCTTACAAATCGGATGGTCTTCATCAGTTCAATGGTCTCGTTGGGATTCATGCCTGCCGCAGGCTCATCAAGGAGTAATATCTTCGGTTCTGTAGCGAGGGCTCTTGCTATTTCAAGCTTTCTCTGTTTGCCATAAGGGAGATTTGCCGCCAAAAGCTCCGCCTCCTGATCCAGCTCAAACACCTTCAAAAGCTCTAAAGCACGCTCGTTCATCGCCGATTCCATCCTGCGGTAGCGGGGCATTCTGAAAATTCCTTCCACCGTGGAATAACTATAATGATTGTGAAGGCCTGCTTTTACATTGTCAAGCACTGTCAAATCCTTAAACAGACGGATATTCTGAAATGTCCGGGCAATTCCTGCCTTATTGATCTCAATGGTCTTTAATCCGGTTATATTGGCTCCGTCTAAGGTGATAATGCCTTCACTGGGCTTATAAACTCCTGTCAAAAGGTTAAAAACAGTTGTTTTACCGGCACCGTTGGGACCGATTAAGCCGTACAACTGCCCCTTTTTGATGGAAATTTCAAAATCGTCTACCGCACGAAGACCTCCAAAGGAAATGCCAAGATTGTTTACTTCTAATAAAGCCATATTACTGCACCTCCCTGGTTCGTTTCCGCAATTGCCGGGGTGAAAATCTTTTGCGAAGCTCTATCAGCTTCGGGCTCCAGTTAAAAAGCATCATTAAGATTAAAACAATTGCATAAATCAGCATACGGTAATTATTCAGCCCGCGCAAAAGCTCCGGAAGCAGGGTAAGGATAACCGCTGCAATCATCGAACCCCGTATATTTCCAATTCCGCCAAGAACTACAAATACCAAAATCATAATAGACATATTATAGCCAAAATTCTTCGGTGTTGCCATTAAGCTGTTCAGGTTATGTGAGTACAGAACACCGGCAACGCCTGCTAACGCCGCAGAGATGGAAAACGCCATCAATTTATACTTTGTAATGTTGATTCCTATGGATTCCGCCGCAATGGTATTGTCACGGATTGCCATGATTGCCCTTCCATCTCTGGAATGAATCAGGTTTAGGACAATAAACAAGGTGATAAGAATTAACACAATGCCTATTGTAAAGGTAGAATCCTTAGGCGTTCCGGTAATTCCCTGCGCACCGTTTACGATAACCTTTCCCTCCTCTTCAAGCCCCAGGGATAGAGAATCTTTCATTGAAAAGTGAAGCCCTCTGCTGTCCTTTCCAATGTAGAGAACATTTACAATGTTTTTGATGATTTCCCCAAAGGCAAGGGTGACGATGGCAAGATAATCTCCTTTCAGCCTGAGCACCGGCATACCAATCAAAAAGCCAATCAGCGCCGCGCTGACGCCGCCTATCAGAATTGCCAAGATAAAGCGCAGAAGCCCTGCCGTGATCACCTCTTCCATACATTTGGAAAAAAATGCACCTGTAAAAGCTCCCACACACATAAATCCGGCGTGCCCAAGGCTCAGCTCTCCCAAAATGCCCACCGTAAGGTTTAAGGATACGGCAAGAATCACATAAATGCAAAGCGGCACTAAAAGTCCCTGCATCAGGCTGGATATTTTTCCTGCACTGTTTAAAACCTGCATAATCACATAGACAAGGATTACGATTCCGTAGGTGATAAGATTATCTCTTAAATTTTTATTTAAACTATATTTCTTCACTTTTCTCCTCCTTAAACCTTCTCCTGAATCTTCTTCCCGAGAATGCCCGTAGGCTTAACAAGAAGGACTACAATCAACACCAGAAATACAATGGCATCCGCCATTTGTGAGGAGATGTATGCTTTGCCGAGAATCTCAATGACGCCAAGAACCACCCCTCCGATCAAGGCTCCCGGAATGGAACCGATTCCGCCGAACACGGCGGCAACAAATGCTTTGATTCCGGGCATGGAACCGGTATAAGGAGTCAGAGACGGGTACGCGGAGCAAAGAAGCATACCGGCAATTGCCGCAAGAGCGGAACCAATCGCAAAAGTAAGGGAAATAGTCCGGTTCACATTGATTCCCATAAGCTGTGCGGCTCCCTTATCCTCCGATACAGCAAGCATAGCCTGTCCTGCCTTTGTTTTATTGATAAACAAGGTCAGTCCGATCATGATAATAATACAGGATATGATCGTGACGATGGTTTCTCCTGAAATAATAATCTGCCCTTCGGCAAGCTTTATTGCCGGAACTGTGATAACGGATGTAAACGCCTTGGTATTCGCGCCAAAAATAATGAGCGCTAAGTTCTGCAAAAGATAGCTGACGCCAATTGCGGTAATCAGCACCGCCAGCGATGATGCCGCCTGCCTTAACGGACGGTAGGCAATATATTCAATGACAATCCCAAGCACCGTGCAGAGAATCACTGCAAGAATCACGCCCGCAAACGGCGGAAGCCCCTGCATGCTGACAGCGCAGAAAATAGTAAATCCGCCCACCATAATAACATCGCCGTGCGCAAAATTAAGCATTTTAGCAATTCCGTACACCATGGTATACCCAAGCGCAATAATTGCATATACACTTCCTAAGCTTATTCCGTTGATCAAATATGATATAAAACTCATGAAAACACCTCTGCGTGAAATTTGTCTTTTAAGTATATCAGATAGACAGGGAAACTGGCAAGTAAAGGATTCTTAAAAAATGAGGGCTGCATTTGATGCAACCCCCATTGGTCATTTTTACTGAATAAGTGAGTAATTGCCGTTAACGATTTCCATAGCCTTAGGAGATTTATTAACTGCACCGTCGGCATCCCAAGTCATCGCCGCGCCGGTCAGTCCGTCTACGGAAATTTCGGACATAGCTGACTTTAACTTATTGCAGATATCGGATACGCTCTCTGTCGGCACCGCACCGCTCTTTTCAATCGCCGCCTTAAGAATATAAACCGCATCGTATGCGTCTGCGGCAAACTGGTTCGGCGTGTCGCCGTAAGCATCTTTATACGCGCTTACAAATGCCTTGGTTGCATCATCCTCTGCATCTGCGGCAAAGGGAGTAAGAAGCATAACGCCCTCAGCTAAAGAAGTATCAAAGTTTTCAACGTTCAAAATACCATCGAGACCGTCACAGCCAAAGAATTTCGGCTCAAATCCCATTGCATTTGCCTGTGTAAGAATCAAAGACGCCTCAGAGTAATAAATAGGAAGGAAAACCAGTTCTGCACCGGCATCCTTTGCCTTTTGAAGCTGTACGGAAAAGTCTGTTTTGTTGTCCGCCGTAAATGCTTCTGCGGAAACAATTTCAAAAGGCTGATTTCCTGCTTCCTGTGCAAACTTCTCATAGATGCCTGAAGAATAAACATCCGAGCTGTCATAGATAACCGCAACCTTGGAAGCAACTGCATTTCCGCCGATATACTGCGCCGCGCCGACACCCTGGTTCGGGTCGGTAAAGCATACCTGATAAACATTTTCATTATTATTAATGATGTCTACGGAAGAACCGGAAGGCGTAAGCTGGAACATATTGTCACTTGAAGATTCTGCAGCAACGGCAATACAGCATCCGCTGGTGGTCGTACCTACAAGCATCTGCATTCCCCAGTCCTTTAACGCATTGTAAGCATTGACAGACTTCTCATTATCACATTCGTCATCCTGAAAATTATACTCAATCAGGGTGCCGTTAATTCCGCCTGCAGCGTTAATCTCTTTAACGGCAAGGTCTGCGCCGTTTTGAACGGCAATGCCATAAACAGCGGCATCACCGGTAGCAGGACCGATTGCGCCAATCTTAAATGCGCCCTCACTTCCTGCATCTGTACTGCCAGCATCTGCGTTGCCTGCGTCTGCACTGCCAGCATCTGCGCTTCCTGTTTCAGCATTATCTGCACTGCCTGTATTACCGGCATCTCCGGAGCCGGAACAGCCTGCAAGTAACGCCATGACCATTGCACCGGTCATCATAAGGCTTAATATTTTTTGAAACTTTTTCATATTTTTTCCTCCTCAAAATAATTTGTATACGATTATACTCAAAAACAAATTTCTTGTCAACTTTTCCTTTCGTATATTTTTAAGATTATTGGCAAAAATAAAACGGAAAGCTTAAAAACAGCTTATGAATTTAAATATGGAGGTGGATATTATGAATAATAAATTTCTGGACTGCGCGGCACTTACACTTGCTATTATCGGTGCTGTAAACTGGGGATTAATTGGCTTTTTTTCCTTTGACCTTGTAGCATTTGTCTTTGGAAATATGTCCTGGCTGTCAAGAATCATCTATGCCATCGTGGGAATATGCGGTCTGTACCTGATCACATTTTATATGTACACCGGAGGTACGGAAAGGTCAAACAGCTAACCTGCAATACTGCTGAATATTTTATAATGAAAGGAATCACAAAATGCTGGTTCCTTTCATTATAAATACCATAACACATCCTTTATTCGTCATTGTCCGCTATATTTTTTAGTTCATCTGCTTCAATCAGGACGCCATCCCTCCAAATGCGCTCCAAATCATAAAATAAACGGTTTTCCTTGTCAAAAATATGGATGATAATATCGCCAAAATCAAGAAGAACCCAGTTTGCATTGGCATATCCTTCTTTTTGCCGCAGGGGACAGCCTGCTTTATGAAGCTTCTCTTCCACCTCATCTGCCATTGCCTGAATCTGGCTTACATTATTTCCGTTTGCGATAATAAAATAATCTGCAATAACCGATACCCTGCTGATGTCGATTATCCGAATATCCTCTGCTTTTTTATCTTCAAGGGCAAGAATTGCCTTTCCAGCCAAAGACTGAATTTTGTTATGCTCTGTCATAAATTTCCTCCGTATCTGCATGATGTTTCACGTAAAAATCATAAGTTTTCTGCGTCATCGTATCAATGGGAATCCCGCTGCTTTTAAGATACTTCAGCGTATCACCGAGAATTTGGATCAGCGCCTTGTCAAGATCCCGAAACGCTGTTTTGCGAATCAGCTGCAGATTCGGCGCCTGCTTTCTCCCCGGTTCGATATAATCCGCAACATACACGATTTTTTCCAGAAGAGACATGCCGGGTCTTCCGGTGGTATGATTTAGGATGGCGTTGATAATATCCTGATCGTGAATGTTAAACTGCTTCATTGCCAGATAACTGCCCACTTTGGCGTGTAAAAGAAACGGGTTCTCACGCTCCACGTCATTAATCGGGATATTATGCTTTTCGCAGACGGCGATCTTCTTTTCATTGCTGATGCACTTAGCGCAGTCATGCAAAAGCCCTGCGGTCAAAGCCCTGTTCACGTCCTCCTCATAACGCATGGCAAGAGATGCCGCCGTATACGCTACGCCCAAGGTATGCTCAAAGCGTTTGGCATCCAGTGTCTTTTCCATCTTTTTTCTTATTTTTTTAATATCCGCAGCTTTCATATCGTTTACTCCAATTTATTCATTTCGGTACAGACCATTCTCGACAATATACTCCCTGACCTTTTCGGGAAGCATATACCGCACCGATTTCCCGTTTGCGATCCGATGCCTGATTTCCGAAGAAGAAAGGTCGATAAATCTGGAAGGAAGAATGCGGACATCCGCCTGATATTCGTAAATCAAATGCGTGGCAATCTTGCGGATCTTGTCTTCCGTTCCGGTTCCCCTTACGGAAGCAGCCACGATGCAGTTTTTAAAAATCTGCTCCGGATTTTTCCATGTCTCCATAGTGAGAAGGCTGTCCGCACCTACAATAAAGTAGTACGCATTGTCCGGATGTTCCTTTTTTAACGTTTCAAGCGTTTCGCAGGTATAAGTCGGTCCTTTCCTGTCCAGCTCAATCGATGAAAAATGGAAACAGGGATGCCCCTCTAACGCAAGCTTAGCCATCTGTGCCCGGATGCTTCCCGGCAGAAGAGGTTCTGCATCCTTCATATATGGATTTCCGCTGGGAATAAAAAGCACCTCGTCCAAATCATACGCTTCCACAGCCTGCTCCGCAAGAAGCAGATGTCCAAAATGAATAGGATTAAAGGTTCCGCCCATAATGCCGATTTTCTTTGCCATGTTCGTTTGTCACTCCTTTATTTGGGAAGTTCGATTTTTTTGCGATCTTTACTTTCTTTATATAATACAATTTTTTTGCCAATTACCTGCACTACCTGTGCCCCGGTTCTTTCCGCCAGCATTTCGGCAATCGCTTTGGAATCGGCGGTGCAGTTTTTTAATACGGCGATTTTAACCAGTTCTCTGGTGTTAAACAGTTCACCGACTGCCTCAGTCAATTCCGGTGTCAGGCTGGATTTTCCAATCTGGAATACCGGATCGATATTCATTGCAAGCCCTTTCAGATAGGCGCGCTGTTTACTTGTCATACTTATAATTCCCTCCCGGCTTATTTGTAATAATTAAAGGAAAGCCCGTACATCCGGACGGTTCCGCCTTCTTCAATTCCAAGCTCTTCAAGCTGATCTAAGATACCGTTTTCCTTTAGAAAATTCTGGAAGAATTGAAATCCTTTTTCAGAATCCAAATTAGTGTATCCCAACATTTTTTCAATACGCGGGCCTTCTACCACATATTCATCCGCCTTCTCGTCGTAAATGACTGTGTAAGGCTCATCGCTGCCGCCAAGCATATATTCCGGATAAAATTCCTGCTCAAAAACAACCGTCTCTTTGGGAAGCTTGTCCAGCATTTCACGGACATGATAAAGAAGCTGCCAGATTCCCTGACCGCTGATGGCGGAAATGGGATACACGGGGATTCCCTTCGGCTCAAACTCATCCTTAATCTTCTGCACGGGATTCTCTTCCCCATTGTCATAAATCATATCCGTTTTATTGGCGGCAATCACCTGAGGGCGTTTGGCAATCTCAGGATTGTAGGCTTCCAGTTCTTTGTTGATTGCATAAATATCTTCAATGGGATCCCGCCCCTCCGTGGAAGCGGCATCCACAATGTGAATGATCACCCTTGTCCGCTCAATATGCCGCAAAAATTCAAAGCCCAGACCGGCACCCTTGGAAGCACCCTCAATCAGACCGGGAATGTCCGCAATCACAAATCCGTCGGCATCCGGCAGGTCAACGACTCCAAGATGAGGATTTAAAGTTGTAAAGTGATAATTAGCCACTTGGGGTCTGGCGTTGGATACCTGAGTCAAAAACGTAGATTTCCCTACATTGGGAAAGCCTGCTAATCCGACATCTGCAATCACCTTAAGCTCCATGAGAAGCTCAAGCTCTTTTGCAGGCTGTCCCGGCTGTGCATATTTGGGAGCCTGCATGGTGCTGGTGGCATAATGCTGATTGCCGTTGCCGCCCCGTCCGCCCCGGAGCAGTTCAAAACGCCTGTTTTGTCCGGACATGTCCGCGATAACCTTTCCGCTCTCCGCTTCCTTGACAACGGTTCCCTCCGGCACCTTTAAAATTAAGTCTTCGCCGTTTTTGCCCCTGCAGTTGCGTTTATTGCCGTTTTCGCCGTCCTGGGCATGATATTTCCGGACATGACGGTAATCGGAAAGAGTATTCATCCCGTTGTCAACAACCAATATAACGCTGCCGCCGTTTCCGCCGTCCCCGCCGTCCGGTCCGCCGTTCGGCACAAATTTCTCACGCCGGAAAGAGACGTGCCCGTCTCCGCCCTTACCGCTGCGCACATAAATTCTTGCCCTGTCTGCAAACATAATGTTTCCCTTCTGTTTAACAACTATAGGTAAAAAGGGCTTCAAACAAATCGGATGTTTGAAGCCCAGGAATAATTCGTACTTCGTACTATTTTTCTACCGGATAAACGGAAGCGCGCTTTTTGTCTCTTCCTACTCTTTCGAATCTAAGTACGCCATCGACCAATGCGAACAAAGTATCATCACCGCCGCGTCCAACGTTAATGCCGGGATGGATTTTTGTTCCGCGCTGTTTGTATAAAATATTTCCAGCTTTTACAAACTGTCCGTCAGCTCTTTTCGCACCAAGTCTTTTGGATTCGGAATCTCTGCCGTTTTTGGTAGAGCCGACACCCTTTTTATGAGCAAAAAATTGAAGGTTCAGCTTTAACATGGTTTACACCTCCTTAAATTTGAGTTTAACATACTGCCTGCCGTATTGCTTTACGACACTTTTTAATCCAAGAACAAGGGAATCCATAAGGAGCCTGCCGTCACTTGATAAGTCCTCTTGAAACTTAAGGTCAATCGTACCGGACTCCTCCGCCGTGTGAACCTGCATCTTCGTATCCGTCAATGCCTCAAGGGAATTGATGGTATTGATCACAAGCATGGAGATTGCGGCACAAACGATGTCTTCTCCGGCATCGGCATAGCCCGCATGACCCGAACAGGTCATTTGCTTATAGTTTCCATTTTGGGATTTTGTAATCGTTATGGTTGTCATAATAACCTTTTCACACTTTAAGCGTTAATCTTGTCAATCTTAACCTGTGTGTATGCTTGTCTGTGACCGTTTTTCTTATGATAACCGGTTTTTCTCTTATACTTGTAAACGATAATCTTACGATGCTTGCCCTGCGCCATAACAGTTGCTGATACGCTTGCATCCTTTACATCATCAGCAACCTTAAGCTCTTTATCGCTTACTGCAAGAACCTGATCAAATGTCACAGTCTCTCCGGGTTCAACATCAAGCTTCTCAACCTTGATTACGTCGCCCTCAGAAACCTTGTACTGTTTTCCGCCTGTTACAATGATTGCGTACATATGGGAACCTCCTTCTCATCAGTATGACTGATGTTTCTCGCTAACTATGGCGGTGCCAAAGGGCACACTTCTGCCTCGTTATGCGGCATACTCTTAGACTATAGCATTCAAAGCAATCGTTGTCAAGAAATTTATTCGAGAATTGCTTGATTTACCGAAAGCAGATTCAACTGCTCAAACTGCTTCTTCAAAATATCTGCAGCCCAATGATACATATCCATCGTATCATACTTCCGATATTCACATTCCAGCGATGCAAGAATCATCTGATAAACATCATACCACAAAGCCCTGCGATACTCGTTTTCCGTAAGATGTTCCTTCCCATATCCCTTCCGGAACCACACATTATCCTCATGAATGCGAAAATTTACTTCCAGCAGCGGATCTGCCCAGAGGCATCGTTCCCAGTCAATGATTCCTGTTACTTTTCCGTCTTTGACAAATATATTTCCATCCCAGCAATCCCAATGTACCAGATATGGCTTTGTTACTTCCTCAAAAGCAAATTTGTCCCTTTCCAAACACTGCCATAGCTTTTCTATCGGTATCATTAAATCCACATGTCCCGAAACAGCATCCTGTATCCCGGCTTCCAGCATCTTCTTAAATACCGGAAACCATTCCTTTCCCTGAAATTCAGGCTGTCCCGGATACCCAAAACAAGGGCAGGCTATTTCATTGACCTGCCGGATGATCCGGCCAGTTTCCATATAAATGCTTTGAACCTGCTCCTTGGTCAGGGTTCCCTTCACCATGCTTAAACTCTCTCCCTGAATGATCTCCATAAAAAAGTATGGTGATTTACAAATCTGGCAGCTTCCATCATAACCAAGTACCTTAGGAGCCGGAATCCCATACACAGCCCCCACTATTTTCATGGCTTCCACTTCACTTTCCATGATATTCTTTTCACATGTCATGACCCGTGTCTCTTTTGAGGGAGCCACCTTCAAAATCACTTTCTTCCCGTTGCTGAGGCAGATTTTGTATGCCACATTGAAATATCCCTCTGTCAGCTCCTCAATCTCCGATATGACGGATGGTGCAAAAAACCTTGCAGCCATCTGTTCTAGCATCTGTCTATCCTGTCTGTTCTTTGTTAAGCTTTCCACGATTGCATCTCCTTTTTTACCCCTAATTATAGACCTCTCGCCTCAAGCACTCTATCCACAGATTTTGGACATTATCTATATTTATTTTACTTATATCTGCCATTGCGGTACTCAGTTGGGGACATACCAAATTTCTGGCGGATCCCTTTGTAAATCGGTGTTGAATTGCGATACCCTGCCATATGGGCGATTTCTTCTACCGTATCTTCTGTACTTACCAATAGCATGATTGCTTTTTCCAAGCGGCATTCCTTTACCAATTCCTGAAAACTTATCTGACATCTTTCCCGAATCATCCTGCTTAAATAACTGGAATTATAGGAAAACGCATCAGCCAGTTTTTCCAATGTAACTGATGCACTGTTTTCATAAATATATTCTGTTATTTTACCCATATCCAAAGAATCTTGCGGCATCTTAAATTTACAACTGTTACATTTCCGGTTCTCACGCTCTACCCATATCAATAAAAGCTGCAAATAACTTCTGATAGCAATCTCATCATATTGCTGATTCAGATAATATTCTGTCATCAGCTTTTCTATAAACTGCTTTTCCTCTCCTGCACATCCCGAATAATGCAGATAATGATAGTTTTCATTTCTACGGGATCTTGCACCAATCCAAAAATCAGCCATTTCACTGTTTTTATCCAAACCTTGAACAAATTCATGTGATATCAAGTCAGCAGGAATGATAAGCTTAATCAAAACTGCCTCTTTGTCCTTCTGCAACAGCCCGTGCACCACATTCTGATTTAATAAAAATACATCCCCCTCCTCCAATGTAACCATATGGTTCAAATTTTCTATAAACTGCTGGCAGCGCCCCTTATACATATAAAGAAGCTCCACAAAATTATGCCTGTGAAAGTATAACGCACTCTCCCAAATATTTATTTTTGCTGAAAAATACGCCTGCTGTCTGGTCAAAACATGTTTATCGGTTTTTACAACATCAACAGCAGGGAATATGAACTTTCCACAATCCAATTCCCCCTGCATTTTCGCATTTATCACAAATTCATCCTTAAGCACTTCATTTAATTCTCTATGAACACGCTCATACTCCATCTTCCTTGACAGCAATAGAACATCTGAAAAATTTGACATTTTCACACCTCATCTTGAAACTTTTGCAAACGACCACAGAATTTTATTCGAGAATTGCTTTACTTGCCCATAATGCAAAGGTTTCATCATCTTCTTCCCCCTCCGGGCAGATGATTATGAAAGCACCGTAAGAATCCGTCCCCTTTTTGAGGTATTGATAATTTGTCTCTCCGCCGTCTGAAAATTTAACAAACAGATTATCGTAGCTGTCTCTGGTAAATTCTGCATCTTCCGGCAGTCCCTGTCTGACTCCGGCACGCGTTGAATAATCATCCAAATCCTCAGGAAGCGGAACGCCTGCGGCTTCGTAAGCATCTGCTCCAAAACGATTTAAGCCGATAAAAAGGGAATCTTTATTAAACTCAGCATAGTGCATGGGTAATCCCTCTTCTGTCACGCCGGATTCCACACTGAATCCTTCCGGCAGATACAGAGTCCCGACTCCGTCTATCACATATTCTTTCAGTTCTTCCTGCACATCTGTATCTGCGGCGACGGGATCCTTCTGGGAACAGCCTGCAAATACAGCAATGCCTGCGCATAACATTAATAACGTAAATAATTTTTTAACCTTCATTTTTCCAGCTCCTTTTTATGTAATTTACGATGCATCATATCACATTCTTATTAACCTACGCAACTTAAAAACTATATATTAATGTTTTTGCAATGCCGGAAAATTTGAAGAACACTTAAAATTCGGGCTGATATATAAAGCTTTTCCGCAATCTTTAATTTATATGGAAGTTAGATTTAAACATTCTGCCAATGTTTTTATCCGATTTTTATTGTAAACTATTCTGCCCAATAACACAGATCCGGATACAATCCTTTAACCTCTTCATAACCTCCGGTTATCGTGTGTATTTTAATCAGATTTCCCATTTCATAATAATACAGCGAGTCCGCATCATTTGTCCTTAAAAGATAATCTAATTCCTTTGACAAGACATATTTGCCGTCAACTATTTCATACACTTTAATCCATTGTTCACAAGATCCGTATTGTCCGCGGGCAATCAAGCGGTTTCGATAAAATTCCACAAAATTAAGCTGTGCCGGAAAAGAAGAATACCAGCGAAACTCTTTTCCCTCCCAGATAACGCCCCGATAATTGTTCCAGCTTCCTCCGCTTCCACCACTTCCTCCTTCATGAATCAATAAATCTTTGAATCCATCGCAATTAATATCCTGCGATTCGATATGATAACTGAAAAATCCGGAAGAGCATCCAGTTGCGGGGATAACAAGATGTTGGAAATCAATTTCTTTTCCTTCCCATGTGCCCTGTATGATAAGATGATATTCCTCCTCTTCCAGCCCCTTTACGGCAAAAGTAAAAATACACAAGTCTTCTGTCTGCTCTGCACGCAGAAAAGAAAGCATCCGCGGATTATTGACCTCATCAGTTGAACTTCCGGATGACTTTTCAGCTTTCAATTCTTTACTGATAATCTGCTCAGCCTCCTTGCCGAATAAGGAAACAAAATCAAGCAGAAAATCAGTTTTCTCCGGTGCCTGCGAATAGGGATAAAATTCGATTTCCCAAAAATGTCCATTCCTCTTTTCACTTTTATCCCAATACTCTTTCAGACAGGCGACTAATTCTGACATATCGTTGCAGTCGGTTTCCAATGTAAGAGAAAACGGATGTCCCGAAAAAGCGTTTAGGTTCTGGATAAGGTTTTCACTCTCTTCTACATCCGAAATCTGTACATTAATTTTATCGTATGAAAACATATCGTTCTGAACAGATAAATTTACAACCACCGCCGATGGATCCAAATGCATAAAACATTCCGCACCGGATTCTGCCTCAGAAGCAAATTTTCCCCAAAGATCATGCCCGTCTCCATCAAAAGTACCTTTAAACGGTTCTTTGTCCGTGCCAAATTGGAACCAATCCGACACCCTAAAAGAACGATGCAGGCGGTAAGAAGCTTCCGAAGCAGGCAGTCCCGGTTCAATTTCTTCGCCCCTTTTGATAAGATTACCAATCATATCTATGTCTGATTGATTATCAATCAAATAGACATCTCCCTTTTTCTTAAGTCTGCTTAGCGTTCGTTCAATTTTTGCATTCTTATTTCCAAGCTCATCAAGGTAAGTCTGAATATCTTTCTGATACAATTCAATCAACTCTTCCTTAAAGGCAAGGGACTGATTTAGATTTTCATTCTGCAAACGCATTTTAAGGTTATTGACCGCAAAAATAATTGATATAATCAGAAGACCTATCACTAATAATATTAACAGTATTAATGATATTAGGTAATTGAAATGCTTTTTCATTTATCTGAAAAATCCTTTCATATTTTTTAACAAAAATTAAAAACAGCATAGACCGACGCTTGCCTTGTCGAGTCTATACTGTTATTTTACATGACCGATGCATCAAAATTGCATCATAGTTGCATCATAGTTGCATCATAGTTGCATCATTTTACGGTTTCGTCACTATAAAATGGTTAATTCCTATGCCATATCAGCCTCTCTGTACAGCCATTCCCTGTATTTCTGATCTGTAGCCGCTCTCCTTAAATCATCATTTCTTCCTGCATCCATAAGAATCTGTACCAGCTTGGCAAAACGGTTTTCACCTGCAATTTTTCCTTCCGCCATCCCGGCAATGCGTCCACGCGCTTCTCCGGTAACTTCTCCCTCTGCACGTCCCTTTCTTTCATACTGGTCAAATAATTCGCACACCATAATCTCATCCTCCTCTTTCATTCCCTGTTCTTCTACCCATTGTTCAATATTTTCGATATCCATATCACCGGAAAGCACCTTGATCATCTTGATTAGGGCGGACTTATGCTTAATTTTCCGGTCAGAGCGGTAGGTATTCCCTTCACACTCCCTGCGTTCTTTTGGGTATCTCTTTTTGCGCCCTTCTTTGTACTCTCTTTTCGTTTCTTCTCTTCGGGTCTCCCCATGCATCCTCCTTCCGCAGGGTTCCCGAAATATAACATATACGAAAGAGAATGCCCTCCCATGCTCTGTTTCTGCTCCCTGCTTTATTGAATTTAAGATTGATGATAAAAGCAAGGATTCTAAACAGATGGACACATTCTGTATCGAATCAGAATGCTCCACTAGAGCAATAGATAATTGGACTATTTATATTAGAATTTCTGTGCTTTTTCTTATTGTATCAAAACAATTAGATTGAGTCAATAGTGACTTTGCAGAATTTTGATAAAGTGTTACCCTTTTGTAATGAATTTCTTGCCTTTTCAAGCATTTCAAGCAACTGCACTTCAAATTTGGCTTACCAGCCCTGTTATATCTTCTTAATTGGATGTCTTATAACTGTCTTTAATTTACTTATATCACATTTTCTTGGGTCACTTAAATATATTTCGTGATGTAATCTTGTATCTGTAATATCTAATTCATATCCATTCTCATCTGCGAATTTGTGCATTAGATTAACTGTTTCAGGTTCATCATCATAAGAGCCTATATGCATACATTGAACACAGATACCTTCCTTATAAGTTAAAAATTCAACTCTTGAAAAATCTTGCTTTTTCTTTTTAGCCGCTTCTTCAACCGCCCAATCAAAATCTTCTTTTGTCACGAAGTCTGGCAGTCTGATGATTGATATAAAGTGCATTGTACCTTTATTATTATAATCAATAGTACCTTTTATGCCATCCTGCCACCAAAATCCCTCCAATGGTGGTACAACATATTCAAAAAATCCTTTTATTTTATGAGTTCCCTTATAGCTCATTTTGATTGTATATGCTACACCATATAATAAACCTATCGTATTTTGATAATCTCCATTTTCTTCATTTGGATTTCCAATTCCTCTAACTGCTATATAATTCATTTCAGGTATTTCTACAATACCAGGGATATTCTTGGGCATATAAAATTCTTTGTATTCTTTCTTAAAATCAAACGCCATAGTTACGTCTCCAATCTGAAATTTCATTTTCAATCATATTATATTTCACTGCTTATTTCAAGGCATGGAAAACATTTTTTCGTTTTCTGTTCTTTTAATGACAGAATACCGTATCTCATACGCGTCGTAATCTACTGCCATTATAATTTCCTGTCCTTCTGAAAGAAAACGAACAATTTTAGCATTAGATTTTATATAACAGACTTCATTACTATTCATTTTCCATTTATTGTCGGTATCGGCTTTCTGGTCTGAAAGATAATGTCTCAATGCGCCTACGGGAGCCCGATCAGAATACAGGTTGTCTATTTCTATCTCATAGTAATATAACGGGGCTTCCCTTTTCTCAAAGGACTCCCACAAAAGAGCAGAATCATAGGCTATCTCGCCGTCTTTCCAGTGATAGTCCATGACTGTCAAGTATTCGGTATATTCCGGCAAATCCATTTTTGCGGCATCAGCGGACAGCAACAGGCAGATTACCCTCTCCTCCTCGCTTTGAACCGTGACAGCGTAAAGGTTGTCTCCATAGGAAATATGCTGAAGAAGAGTCCATTCCGTATCCAGAATTTTTTTCTTATAGCAGTAATCTCTCAATGCATTTGCAATCGACTGTTCCCAATAATATTCCAGATGGTAATGCGCATCATCAAAGGTGATCTTTGCAGATTTCAAATTTTCACAGGCTTCCCAGCCTGCTATTTCAACGCCGTTACCATTTTCCAACAGGCTTTTTCTGGTCTCCTTTAAATCAATCTCCCTGACCTCGTTTCTAAAAGAAGTGTTTTCGAGCAGGATCCAGTCCGGTTCATTCTCTTCCATTATTTCCTCTGTAACGCCAAGCTTTTTTCGCCTTTTTTCGATTCGTTTATCAATTTCCTCCTGTGTGTAAAGCTTTCCGTTCTTTTTTTCATATAACTTTTTAAAATGAATAAAGTTCTCATCCTCCGGCAATTCCTCGTCCTCCTGAAACAGACAATGATATTCTTTATTATCAATCAGGTAAGTCACCTGCAGAAAAGTATATTTATCAACACCGTATACCTGCTGGCAGATTTCCGGTTCTTCAATATTGCCTACCCAATAACTGCTGTCAAAAATATGCTCAATCCTTCCGCTGTCGCCAATATATGCCTCACAAAGAGCCCATGCAAAAGCACCGTCGCTTCCAGATTCCCAAATGTATCCATGCCGGTTTAGGGTAATCTGGTTTCTGGCCCACGCTTCAAATGCATGACGGAGCGTAAGCTTCCCCTCTTCATAGACAATGATAAATGTCAATACAGTATGATCAATAGGACTTGTTGCATGAAATCTCACGGCAAGTTCACTGCTTCCATCACTTCCACAGTCAAGATATGCATATTCAATATTGGCAATCCGGTTATTTTCTTCATACAAATCATAATACACATCATAATAGCTTTCATTTATCTTTTTCAAAAATTGTTTCATGGAAAAATTACCGCATCCCAAATCGCCCAGCTTGTCTCCATAAGAAAGCTCGCTTAAAATATTATGCATCTCCTCGTCAATATACAGCGTGCGGGTTCCGCTTAAAAATTCCTGATAGGCAGTCTCCGCATCGTAACCTTTTGCCTGAACACTTAAACTACAGCAGGCTCCTATCAAAAATATACTGACTGCAAGTAATATTAGAGCACAGATTTTTTTAATCTTGTTCCTATTAATGACCATACATTTCCCCTCATGCTTTTGCGTATTGGTAACATCCTTATCCTAACATGCCAATGCATCAAAGTTGCATCATAATTGCATCAAAGTTGCATCATAATTATTTTTTTTTTACAAAAAAACAGGCTAACCAATCCGGGTTAACCTGCTCTGCTTTTAACGTTCTAAATCAATTGATTTATTATTCATTTATGTGCTGACTGTTTTAACAGCAGTTTAAAAGCATTTTAAACTGTGTTTATTCGTCTGATTCATCATCCGCGTAGGAGGCAGATACCGAAGCTGTCATTGTACATCTGCCGTCGAAACATGCTCCCTCGTCAATCACTAACGAGCCAGCCGTGATATTGCCTGCAATCTTGCCCGTGGATAAAAGCTCTAACTTTCCGCGGACGGTGATATCCCCGTCAACCTGTCCGGAAATAATTACGCTCTGCGCAGAAATATTTCCTTTTACCTGCCCGTCAGGGCTGAGAATCAATTTGCTTTCGCAGGTACAGTTTCCGTTGATGACTCCGTCAATCCGTACTGCATCTGTAGAGGACAGGTCTCCATCAAAAGTGGTATCCTTGCCAATGATTGTTCCCACCTTTGCATGGGAATCATCTGAATAAGACGTATTTTTACTTTTTCCTAACATTGCTTTCTCCTCCTTTATCCTTTTGCATCCAAAACCATCAGCGGATCAATGGGCTGATCGTTAAAAAGCACCTGATAATCAAGCTGCGCCGTATCAGTTTCCACAGTAACCAGAGTATCTCCGATTTTGACGTCTGTTCCCTCCTGAGGCTTGGATGCCGCATCCTGAAGACACATATAGCGTGTCTTATAACCGCTTCCATGTTCAATCTCGATAATAAGCGGATAGGTATCATCAGAACCGACCAAAGCCACAGTTCCATCTCCAGCGGCTACAATACTGCCCTCCGCCTGCATGCTGATGGAAAGATAAGGATGTTCCGCAGAATAAGTTTCTGCCAGCATACCAGTCTCCGAACAGGGGTATCTGCTGGGAAAAGAGGTATCCTCCTTTGGTTCTTCCGCGTCTGCTTCCGCCGGATATGAATCCTCCAACTGCATCTGCAGCGCCTCATTCTCTGCCGTAAGTTCCAATTTTTCGTTGTTTAGCGCTTCCTTTTCATCTTCTAACTGCTGCATCATCTGTGATTGGGAAACTATTTGACTGCGAAGAATCGCTTCATTTCCGTAATCCATAAAAAGCTGATAAGCAAGCCCTGCTATGACGATACCCACCAGCACAGGAATAAGAACCAGCATCCTCAATGAGAATAAAGAAATGTGAAAATGTCGGTTACTTTGTCCTGTATTGGAAATTAGAAGAATGGAAAAGGTCTCTTTCCGCTTATGTCTCTGCTCTTTCATAGAGTTCTCCATTCCGCCGTCAAATCCGACGATAAATTTCTACTGGCAATCAGCCATTTGTTTCTTTGTTCATTTTATGTGCGTTGCTCTTTAAATTTTATCACAAATATCAAAAAAGTCAAATTTTCAAGTCAAATCTTAAAAACATTCTCTGAGCGGCTTATTTTGCTTTTTTCTGGTAATCTCCACAATTCCAAGAGCTGTCATATCCACCAGCCTTGTCCTTACCGGATCTTTTTCCAGACATTCATGCAGGTACGCAAGCAGATTCTGCTCATCCGCCCGGGATTCCATGTTAATAAAATCGACCATGATCATTCCAGACAAATTCCGGAGCCGAAGCTGCCTTGCAAGCTCATAGGCGGCTTCCCGGTTAGTCTTTAAGTACATCTGTTTCTTGGACAGCCCCTTTTCCCCGCTTCCTTTTCCTGAATTGACGTCGATTACTGTCATTGCCTCCGTAGGCTCGATTACCAGATAACCGCCGCCGGGAAGCCATACCTTTTTGGATAATGCCTGCCTTAAATGGGTTTCCAAGCTGTAAAGCTTTGCAAGGGACAGCGCTTCATCCTGATACAGCCGGACAGCGCCCTTCTCCTGCTCCGTCAATTGTTCAAAGACCGGAACCAGATCCGTCACAATTTCGTCATACTGATTTTGCGGAATGTTGTTGACGGTGTTCATGCATTCGTTTTCTGCATGGTATAAACAGCTGTACAAGGTACGGTATTTTCCATTTTGAGAAATCTGCCCGGCAAGATCCATCAGCTGTCTCATTTCCTGAAAGAGCGGTTCCGGATGTTCAAGGAGCCCTGCATTAGTGCGGATAATAAAACCGCAGTTTCTTTTTCCTAAAAGATCCGCACCGGCAATCGCCGTCTTTAATTCTTTGCACTGAAAAGGGGACAGCTTTTTGGAAAAGCTGATTCCATGCTCGTCTAGACGGCAGACGCAGTATTTGCCGGAAAGGCACAATTTGGCGGAAGCTTCCGGAAGCTTTGTCTTTACGGCGGGCGCGGTAACCTGAACCAAAAGCTCATCTCCCTGCTTTACCGGAATGCTTTCGTCCGCTTTGCCGCACTCCGCAAAAGGCAGAAAGACCTTCTGCTGACCGCTGATGTTCACAAAGGCGCCTTGGATTCCGGGCACAACATCACTGACGCGCCCCGCATAAATATTTCCGATAAGAGTTTCCTCCTTCGAAAGAACATAGAGCAACTGTGGGTGGTTCTGTTCATCCATCAAAAACAGCATCCTCTTTCCCATAACTTCTGAAATGATTATTTTTCCCATGATAACGGCACCAGCTTTCTTTCTTCCTGTGTTCCAATATTCTGCATGGTTTCCAGCCTGTGTATGAGAAGGAAAAAGGCTGGCAGTTCAAAGGACAAGGTCTGAAAAAAGGTTTCCAGTACAAACGCCGGTTTAATGTTTTCTCCGCTCTGAGCGTTCAGAAGAAGATATACCTCTTTGCCGGGAATGATTTCCTGTCCCTTTTTCGGGACGCCATCCCGAATCTCCAGTTCATAAATACTCTCTTTCAGATCAATCTCCTTCTCACCCTTTTTGGTCTTTTTGACCACCGGTATCTGAGGTCTCTGATAAAAGTTAAGTAATGCATCCTGCCAGAAAGCAGGAAGAATGGTTTCGTCACGAAATGCTGCCAAATAAGAGGCTGCGGCTACGCTTGCCATTGCATTTGCCGCTCCCTCACTAAGAGGCTGTACCCCCAATATGTCAATTCCCTCCACCATAACGGATTGAAGACGGCTTTTAAAATCTTCTCTGTCCGTAAAGCTGTTCACCTCAAGGTCAAAATATTCCCCTTCGCTGGTATGCCCCACCGACAAAGGTGATGCAAAGGACATAATCTGATGAGGGCTGAACCCTTCGGAATAGGCAACGTCAATCTCCGCCCGCCGGATTGCCTTTTGAAAATACCGCATCACATCCAAATGTCCGATAAACCGCACTGCGCCGTATTTGGCAAATTTCACCCGCACCTTCATGAGCGTCCTCCTTCCATGCATACTCCCGTCCGGTAACCTGCGGCTCCGCACCCTTGGCACTGCACCCGGCAGTTAGGCGTTGTCTGCGCCTTTTTCGCCTTATGCCATTCCCGCAGGAGAAATTCCCTGCTCACGCCGCAGCTTAAGAAATCCCAAGGGAAGATTTCGTTGTCGCTCCGCTCACGGGCCGTGTAAAATGACGGGTCAATTCCGCATTCCTCGAAGGCTTCAAACCACACATCGTTCTTGTAATATTCGCTCCACGCGTCATACATACAGCCTTTTTGATAGGCACGGAGAATCACTTGATTTAGTCGTCTGTCCCCTCTTGCCATGATTCCCTCTAACACGCTCACATCCGCCTCATGCCAGTTATATTTAATACTCTTTTGATTCAGCTGAGCGGAAATGGCAGTCCGGGTCAGGTAAGCCTTGTGCAGAAATTCATCCTTGGTGCACTGAGGAGCCCACTGAAAAGGCGTAAAGGGCTTGGGAATAAAAAAGGATGTGCTGGCAGTAATCTGTATCCTGCCGATGCGTTTTTCCTTCGGAACCGTCTCATAATAGACGGCGGCAATCTCATTGCACAGCTTGGCGATTCCCTCAATATCCTCCTCTGTTTCCGTGGGGAGCCCCAGCATAAAGTAAAGCTTTACCCGGTTCCATCCGCCTTCAAAAGCAAGTCTTGCCCCCTCCAGAATATCCTCCCTTGTAAGCCCCTTATTAATCACGTCTCTAAGTCTCTGGCTTCCTGCTTCCGGCGCAAAGGTGAGACTGCTCTTTCTCACATCTTGGACTTTATTCATCACATCCAGTGAAAAGGCGTCAATCCTAAGAGACGGCAGGGATATATTGACCTTCTGTTTTCCGCATGCTTCAATCAGATAATCCAAAAGCTCCGGAAGGGCAGAATAATCACTAGAGCTTAAGGAGCTCAGCGAAATTTCTTCATGCCCGGTGTTTTTCAGCATTTTCCCGGCATAACCCTTCAGCATTTCAAGGCTTCTTTCCCTGACCGGACGATAGAGTTGTCCCGCCTGACAAAAGCGGCATCCGCGGATGCATCCTCTTTGAATTTCAAGAACCACGCGGTCCTGTGTGACCTTAATAAACGGAACGATCGGCTTTTCCGGATAATAAGTTTCGGAAAGCTCCGTAACCAGTTCCTTTTCAATTTTCAGAGGCGCCTCTTTTATAATGCTTCGGCGCTCCCTGATGGTTCCGTCCTCGTGATATGTCACCTCGTAAAGAGACGGTACATACATTCCCGGAATCTGTGCGGCTCTTATCAAAAATTCCTTACGGGAAGCTTTCTGCCTGCGGTATTCCTTGTACAAATCAAGAAGCTCCCGGTAACGGGTTTCCGCCTCCCCGATATAAAAGAGGTCGAAAAAATCACAGATGGGCTCCGGATTATAAGTGCAGGGTCCCCCTCCAATCACAATCGGATCCTCTAAGGTTCTCTCTTCTGCCAAAAGCGGAATACCCGAAAGGTCAAGAATCTGCAAAATATTGGTGTAGCACATTTCATATTGAAGGGTAATCCCCAAAAAATCAAAATCACGGACAGGCTCCTGCGATTCCAAGGCGAATAACGGAATCCGCTCCCTTCGCATCACCGCGTCCAAATCCACCCACGGAGAATAAACTCGCTCACACCACACATCTTCAAACCGATTCAGCATATCATAAATAATCTGTATGCCTAAATGCGACATGCCGATTTCGTACACATCCGGAAAACACATTGCAAAGCGGATGTCCACCCGGCTCTTGTCCTTGATCACCGCGTTGACTTCGTTTCCAATATATCTGGCAGGCTTTTCCACCTGCATCAAAATTTCATCCTTAAGCGCCAGTTCAGCCATCTTGATAACCATGCCCTTTATTTATTCCCGTGGCAGCGAGTCAAAGTCATGCTTAGAACCAGCTAAGGCTGGTTTGGACCTTTGACGACTGCGCGCGGGTCTTTGCCTTTGTCCATGATAGACATCACTCTATTATACGGGCATCTAAATCCTGATTGCAAGCTCTATTTTTCGGTGAACAATCCTCCAATCAGTTCTGAGATTATTTGGTCTTCGTTGATAATCCGGTACAGGTCATCCGTGGTGACAGAGCCAATCGGTATCCTGCGGATGTCGCAATACACAAACGCCAGAAAAAGTCCCATTGCAATTAAAAATCGGATGCGGAAGCTTCGGAACATTCCGCTCCCTGACTCTGGTTTGTCCACCGTGCTTTTCATGCGGACAGCGTCTTCTTTTACCGGATAGGCGGCAGATTCCAGCCCGTAAATTTCTCCGTGACGAAGGGAAGGGTCATCGGAATAAATCAAATCCTCCCTGGATTTAAATAATTGCCGGTTATATTGATTCTGCATTCGGATGGTGCGTATCAGCTCTAATTTTTTATCAGTGCTCACTTTGCTCATAAAAAACACCCTTTGAAACAACTTGTTGTTACAACACTTATTGTTTCAACTTATATTCACAATATAAATATGCAGAGCATATGTTAAATATACTCTGCACATCTTTCCAGCGTCATCTTTTATCCAATTCCTCCGTGATTTCCTCCCAGGTAATTCCCTTTTCCACCATCAGTACCATCATATGGTACAGGAAATCCGAAATCTCATATTTAATCTCATTGGCATTGGGATTTTTGGCGGCGATCACGATCTCGGTAGCCTCCTCTCCCAGCTTCTTTAATATCTTGTCAATGCCCTTGTCAAAAAGGTAATTGGTATAAGAGCCCTCCTTGGGATGAACCTTCCGATCCTTGATCACGTCAAGAACCGATTCAAATACCGCAAGGGGGTTGGTATCCTGATATTCCTTTTTCATGATCTCATTAAAGAAACAGCTGTAATTTCCTGTATGGCAGGCGGCTCCCACTTGGGAAACTTTGGCTAAAATCGTATCTTTATCGCAATCTGCCTTCATCTCTTTGACATACTGAAAATGTCCGCTGGTCTCCCCTTTAATCCATTGTTCCCGGCGGCTCCGGCTGTAATAGGTCATCCGCCCGCTCTTTAGGGTATGCAGATACGCCGCCTTATTCATGTACGCAAGCATAAGAACTTCCAGCGTCTTGTAGTCCTGAACGATCACCGGCACAAGCCCTTCGGAATTAGTCTTTAATTCTTCCCATTTAATCTGAGGTTCAAAGGTGTGAACGCTCACTCCGTTGCCTGCGCAGAGATCTTTAATGTCAGTCAATTCCTTCACATTTGCATTGATTGCCGGACCTGTGACGCCTTGGATGACCGGGTAAGATAAAAGCTCGATGATCTTATCTAAGGATACCTCCGGAAGAGTCACGATAAGCGGCGTTTTAGAGTACTCCATCGCCTGCTTAATGGTCTTTTCCCCAAGCAGGATCACTTCGCTCACAAATTCCTCCAAAAGCTCCGCGTTCGCTTCAATCTCTGAGGCTTTGGCGATACAGGCAAGAATTTTGTCCTTGCCGAATTTCTGGGAAACTTCTTTGGTTATCTCAATGTTCCCAGCCTTGGAATAATTTAAAACCGCTTTTGCACAGCCGGCATAGAGAAGCTTTTTGATGTCTTCCATCCGCTTTACATTTCCCGCTCCGATAATTGGAATCTGTGCTCTTTCGCAGACTGCCTTGATCAGGTCAAGCGCCTGCTCATGATCGGCATCCCCCTCAGACAAGTCGTATAGGATGACCTCATCTGCATTGTACTCTCCGTAAAGCCGTGCAAGCTCTATGGGGTCTTCGCTGACTACCGTTTCATCCTGAAACCCTGCTACAGCCTTTTGGTCTTTTAAATAAATGCAGGGAACAAATTTTTTATATGTATTCATCCGATATTCATTCCTTTTCTGAACTTTCGTACCTAATCGAAACTTGCGTCCCGGATTATAAGCATCCCTTCGTGCTTAAAACATCCTTAATCCTATCGTCCTTACTTACCGCCTCGTCAAGGGCTCTTGCAAACGCCTTAAAGACCGCCTCGATCATATGATGGGTATTCATGCCGGAAAGCATTTTAATGTGCAGGTTCATACCCACACTGTAAGAGACTGCATAAAAGAACTCTCTTATAAGCTCCGTATCCAGATACCCGGCTCTTTCCGACGGAAATTCGCAGTCAAAGACAAAATAAGGTCTTCCGCACAAATCTACGGCGCACAGGCACAGCGCGTCATCCATCGGAAGAATGCAGGAGCCATAGCGTCTGATTCCTGTCTTATCGCCAAGTGCCTGACGGATTGCCGTCCCTAAGACAATTCCCGCATCTTCTACGCTGTGGTGGGCATCCACCTGCAGATCGCCTTTAATCCGGATTTTCAGGTCAAAAAATCCATGCTTTGCAAATCCCTCCAGCATATGGTCAAAGAATCCGATTCCTGTCTCGATATTGCTTTGTCCGCTTCCATCCAGATTAAGCTCTGCCGAAATATCTGTTTCCTTTGTTGTCCTGGTAATACTGGCGCTTCGTTCCATTCTGCCTCACCCAACCTTTCTTAACCCCTTTCATAGCACTTCTCATTCAAATCTAACTTTAATGGAGTTTGCATGCGCCGTCAAGCCTTCTTTTTCGGCAAACAGTTCAATATCCTTATGAACCTTTTCAAGTGCTTCCTTAGAATAAGAGATAATGCTGGTCTTTTTCAAAAAGTCATCCACATTTAGGGGAGAAAAGAATCTTGCCGTTCCATTGGTAGGCAAAATATGGTTTGGACCTGCAAAATAGTCTCCAAGGGGTTCGGAAGAATATTCGCCTAAGAAAATGGCACCTGCATTTTTAATTTTTGTCATCACCTGATAAGGGTCTGCCGTGAGAATTTCCAAGTGTTCGGAAGCAATCTCATTCGCGGCGTCGATTGCCTGCTCCATGGTCTCTGCTACCAAAATATATCCATAATTGTCCAAAGATTTCACAATAATTTCTTTGCGGGAAAGCTGACTCACAAATGCATCCACTTCCTGAGACACCCTCTCTGCAAGCTCCCTGCTTGTGGTGATCAAAATTGCGCTTGCAAGCTCGTCATGCTCCGCCTGCGATAAGAGATCCGCCGCAACATACCGGGGATTGGCACTCTCATCCGCAAGCACCAATATTTCACTGGGACCGGCGATGGAGTCAATGCTCACGTGCCCAAAGCACGCCTTTTTGGCAAGCGCCACAAAAATATTACCGGGACCGGTGATCTTGTCAACCTTGGGAATGCTTTCCGTTCCAAACGCCATTGCCGCAATTGCCTGCGCGCCGCCCGCTTTATAAATTTCCCGGACGCCTGCAATATCCGCGGCAACTAAAGTTCCGGGATTGACCTTCCCAAAAGCATCCGGAGGGGTAGTCATGATAATGCGGGATACTCCCGCTGCCTTCGCCGGAAGAATATTCATAAGGACGCTGGACGGGTAAGCGGCTTTTCCGCCGGGAACATAAACGCCGGAAATTTCAATAGGCGTAATCTTCTGACCAAGAATGGTTCCGTTTTCATCAGGAAGGATCCAGCTGTTGTGCATCTGTTTCTCGTGAAATGCCGTGATATTTGCCGCAGACTTTTTCATGACTGAAACAAATTCCGGAGCAATCTGCTTATAGGCATCGGCAATCTCCTCATCCGTGACACGGATCGTCTGTGCGTTCAGTTCGCACTGATCAAACTTTGCAGTAAGCTCAAACAAAGCCTTATCGCCTTCCTTCCGCACCTGCGCAACAATATCGTTTACGGTCTGTTCATAGCCGCCGTAACTGCCGGGGCTTCTCTTTAAAAGATTAGCCAATAAATTATTTCTGCTTTCTGCTGTTAATTCTACGATACGCATTTATAAACTCCCTTCCTGACATAGTTCCTTTAATCGGGCAATCAAGGTTCTGATGCGGTCCGTCTCCATCTGCATGCTTACCTGATTGACAATCATTCTTGCGGACAGGAGGCAGATTTCCTCCAAAACTCCCAGTCCGTTTTCTTTCAGCGTGGAACCGGTCTCCACAATATCAACGATCACATCGGACAACCCCACAATAGGACCAAGTTCCACGGAGCCGTTCAGCTTGATAATATCCACCGTCTGATGCTTTTTATTGTAAAAGTAATCTCTTGCAATCAAAGGATACTTGGTAGCTACCCGAATCCGCTCATGGTGCCGGAGCAATTCCCCTGCACTTTCCGGTCCGCACACGCACATACGGCATTTGCCAAATCCAAGGTCAAGCACCTCATAGACCCGGCGGTTCTCTTCCATGATGGTATCTTTGCCGACCACGCCGATATCCGCCGCGCCGTATTCCACATAAGTGGGAACATCCGGTCCCTTAGACAGGAAGAACTTTAATTTCAGCTCTTCATTGACAAAGATTAATTTCCGGGAATTTTTGTCTTTCATCTCCTCACAGGTGATTCCAATCTTTTCAAACAGCTCCAATGTTTTATTTGCCAGCCTGCCCTTGCCAAGGGCAAAGGTCAGATATTTCTCTTCCTTCACGATTTATTTCTGCTCCTTCCTCTTTTCCGGAACCAGCGCTGTTTTTATTCCTTGCTGCCGGAGCTTTTTTGCTTCTGCCAGACGGATTTCATAATCCTGCTCCCTATAAGTGAGCACGCGGATTTCGTCTTCAATTGGTATCTGATGCTGACGCTGAAGCGCTAATAACAAGTCGTCAATCACCACAACAAACCCGATGGCAGGGGCGTCCTTGCCGAAATATCCTAAGAGACGGTCATACCTGCCGCCTTTGGCAACAGCATCTCCCACTCCATAAGTATATATCTTAAAAATCACGCCGGTATAATAATGGTACTTGCTTAGCATCCCTAAGTCAAAGGACACGTACTTTTCCACCCCGTATTCGCAAAGCACGTGATACAGCTTTTCAAGACGCGCAAGAGCGTTTAAGGAACGTTCATTCAGACCGGGAGTTTTGGCAAGCTTTAAAACCTCCGCTGTTCCAAAATAGTCGGAGGTCTTAAGAAGCAGCTCCTTATACTGCTCGTCAATCCCCTTCTGCATGAGCAGTTCCTCCGCTCCAAAGATATTTTTGCTGGAAATAAATTCCCGAAGCTCAAGTTCCGTATCTTCCGAAATCCCTGCCTGTGCGCAAATTCCTTTAAAGTATTCCACCTGTCCGATACTGACCTGAAATTCTTTAAGCCCGGCATCCTTTAACGCCTCCACCGCCATAGCAATCATTTCGCCATCCGCCTGTGCGCTTTCATCATTCATCAGCTCCGCCCCCATCTGGGTAACTTCTTTCAGTTTCCCTTGAAGACTGCTTGTGTTGGTAAAGGTGTTTCCCGCATAACAAAAACGGATGGGGACATTCTCGTCCATAAAGTATTTTGCGGCGCATCTTGCCACGGAAGGAGTAAAATCCGGGCGGAGAACCAAGGTGTTTCCTTCTTTATCAAAAAATTTATATAATTCCTTTGAGGGCGTGGTTCCGATTTCTCTGGAAAACACATCAAAAAACTCGAAGGTCGGAGTCTGAATATCCTGATATCCATACAGGTTAAACTGTCTGCGGATACGTTCTTCGGTTTCCAGTTTCCCAGCATATTCCTTTCCGTATATGTCTCTGACTCCTTCCGGAGTATGAAGCAACTGCCTGTTCATAGTTGTACAATCTGCTGTTTTCAGCTTTTCCTTTCTTTTATTCCCGCGAGCAGCGAGTCAAAGTCATGCTTAGAACCAGCTAAGGCTGTTTTTGACCTTTGACGATCGCTTTCGCACTTTAAAGTGATAATTCACTGTCACATTAGCAAACGAAACTATTGGTAGTATACAAGATGAATCTCACTTTGTCAATTTTTAATGCCGTTTACAATCCGTCCCGATCCTCCAAATCCTTCCGCAGTATATCAAGATAAGGGACAAAAACTCCGCTCTTTTTAGGCAGGATATATTCCGGGTTTAATTCCTCAAACAAAAAGCTCTTTCTGCCGCCCTCCTTTGCCCTGTCCCAAAACAGCCGGAATATTTCAAAGGGCAGATAATAAAATAAATCTCTGTGAACATAGTAAATTAAGAAGAAAGCAACTCCTCCCTGCTTTTCAAACTGTTCCATAAACGCCACCTGATGTTCGTGGGTATTTTGAAGCGCAAACCGGTCTATCGTGCATTCCTTTGCGTCGAAACAGACCGGAATCCCCTGAACCACCCCGATATAATCCACGGTACTCTTCTGTTCAAAATAAGCGAGGGTGATATGCCGTGTCGCTTTGTCGATATTAATCGGCGTAATCGGCGTGGGAATCTTTTGGATCAGCGCCAATCCGCTTTCCTGATATTTTTCATTGGTTCTGTTGATCAAATCCTCTAAGGTGGATCCCCGAAGCCCCCTTGAATTCCAAGTTGCCATATCTTACATCTGCCTCCCCAGCGCTTTAAATTCATCAGGAATCGGAGCCGTGACGGTCTGACCGCTTAAAGAGGAAAGCACTCCCTCCAAATTTCCAAATTCAAGCCTGCACGCATACAAAAGCTGGTTTTTGATCCCATACTCTGCCTTATATTTCTCATTCCAGCTCCGGTCGCCGTACTTATAGTCCCCAAGAATCGGATGCCCGATGCCCGCCATATGCGCACGGATCTGATGGGGTTTGCCCGTAATCAGCTCCGCTTCCACCAGCGTCCGGTCGGAAAAGTTTGCAAGGGGATAATACCGGGTCTGTATGGGCGAGGCGTTTTCACAGGGTTCCTTTACCAGACGTACCCGGTTTCTCTCTTCGTCCTTGACCAGATATCCTTCTAACAGCTCTTCTTTGTGAATTTGCCCCTTTACAAACAACTGATAGAATTTCCGCACCTGCCGGCACCGTATCAGTTCATTCACCGCCTGACCGGCGGCTAAGGATTTGCTTCCGATGAGAAGCCCTCTGGTATTGCGGTCGAGACGGTTGCAGATGGAAGGCTTAAAAGTGGCAAGTTCCTCCCGGGTAATCTGCCCGGTCATCAGCAAGTAGCCAATCAGCCATTCATTGGCGGATAAGTCCGTATCCTTTGCTTTCTGGGAAAGCACATTCACCGGCTTATTCAGAATCAAAATCCCCGAATCCTCATACACCGGAGTAATTCCCTTCAACGTCTCATAAGCGTTTTGATATTCCACTATGGAAATCTCCCCACGCTGAAATCCGCTTATGGTCTCTTCGGAGAAGAAAAGCGATACCGAGTCTCCTTGATTCAGCTTTTCTCCGCCCTCTGCCTTTTTGCCGTTTAAGGTGATATTTTTTTTGCGGAGCATTTTATACAAAAAGGAAGAAGGCGCAAGAGGCAGATATTTATGAAGAAATTTATCCAGCCGTTGTCCGGCTTCATTTTCTTTGATTTCAATCTGACGCATAATTCCTCCTACAAGGAAATCTCATAAAGAGCCACCCTCACCTCATCATCCCTTGCGCTGTCACAGGTCTCCTTTTTGTCGTTTAATCCTCTTAACTGCTCGCAATATTTGGAAAGATCATTATTGACCGTTATGGTCATATCCTTATATCCCGCCTGTTTCAACATGGTTTCCAGATGTTCCCTGCACGATAAAAGGTCACAATTCTTATCCTCGGTATAGGCTAAGATAATCCGATCCTCCACAACCATATGACTGACAGCGTAATTCCTTTGATAGGATGTAAAGTACATATCAAACATCCCAATCAGGCGCCCCTCAACTTTAATAATTTGTTGATAGGCGGACTCACTGCATCCGGATGCCCGAAAATACATGATCAGATTCACCAGACTTTTACATGCAGGAAGACACCCTAAAACAGCCACTACCGTAAGCAGATTTCTTTTGGTATGAGTGGTGATATATCCTGCCGCAAAAAGTGCAAAGGCAATCCCAAAATAGATAATCGTCCGAATCATGACCAGCGTTCTTTTACGCTTTAAATATCCGTAAGTTCCTTTTACTGCCTTTTTCACAAATCCGCCTCCTTATTTTGCGCGTGAACCTCTGGAAGATTTTGAAGTTTTGGAACTTCTAAAACTTTTTGGCGTTCTTTTTCCCTTGGGGTTCCCGGAAGTTTGTTGAAAATGGGTTTTCGGACGGATCAGACACTTTTTATCATATCCAATCAAATCCGGACGCCCTGCCTTTTGCAGAGCCTCATAAACCAAATCGTAAACTGCCGGATTCCGATACTGAATCAGCGCTCTCTGCATTGCTTTTTCGTGGGGATTGCGGCATACGTAAACCGGCTTCCCGTCCCGCGGGTCAATTCCGGTATAGTACATGACCGTTGACAGCGTGGAGGGCGTGGGATAAAAATCCTGCACCTGTTCCGGCATATACCCCAGATCCCGGAGATATTCCGCCAGTTCAACCGCTTCCTTTAAGGTGGAGCCGGGATGGGAGGACATCAGATAAGGAACCAGATATTGCTCCATTCCCAGCTCCGCATTTAACTGATGATATTTCTTTACAAATTTATCGTAGACGCTTCTCTTTGGCTTGCCCATCCGGCACAAGACCGCATTGGATATATGCTCCGGTGCAACCTTGAGCTGTCCGCTCACATGGTACTTTACTAATTCTCTGAAAAAGTCATCCGTTCCCTCCGCCAGCAGGTAATCAAAACGGATTCCGGAACGGATAAAGACCTTTTTTACTCCCGGCAGGGCTCTCAGCTTTTGAAGCAGTTCCAGATAATCCCGGTGGTCTGCATCTAAGTTAGGACAGGGGGACGGATACAGGCACTGTCTGTTTTGACAGACCCCGCTCTTTAACTGCTTCTGACAGGAAGGGTGCCTGAAATTGGCGGTAGGTCCTCCCACATCATGAATATACCCCTTAAAATCAGGATCCTTTACCATCTCCTGCGCCTCCGCAAGCAGGGATTCATGGCTTCTTGCCTGAACAATCCGCCCTTGATGGAAAGTCAGTGCGCAAAAACTGCATCCGCCAAAGCATCCCCGGCTGCTGATCAAGGAAAATTTAATCTCCGCGGCTGCCGGAACGCCTCCTGACGCCTGATAAGAAGGATGAAAGGTTCTCTCATAAGACAGAGAATAAATATCGTCCATCTCTTCCATGTTAAGCGGTTCCTGCGGCGGATTTTGAACCACATAAATTCCGTCTGGATATGATTCCACAAGAACCTTTGCGTTGAAAGCATCGGTATTTTGATATTGAATCCCAAAGCTCTGCGCATATTTTCGGGGATCCGCCTTCATCTTCTCATAGGAGGGAAGCAAAACGGCGCGGTATGCCTCCTCTCCGCTTATCAAATCCTCGATATTCCTAGTCCGGTAAACGGTTCCACGGATATATGTAATGTCCTTTATATCAATTCCGCCGTCTAACGCATCAGCAATCTCTATCATGGACTTTTCGCCCATCCCGTAAGAAATTAGATCCGCTTGGCTGTCTAATAAAATGGAACGCTTCAAAGAATTGCTCCAATAATCGTAATGCGCAAGTCTTCGCAGGCTTGCCTCGATTCCGCCGATAATCACTGGAATATCCTTATATTTTCTGCGAACCAGATTTCCGTACACGACAGCCGCATAATCCGGACGCTTTCCCATAACGCCGCCCGGCGTATAGGCATCTTTGCTTCTGCGCCTGCCGGAAACATAATAATGATTGACCATGGAATCCATATTTCCGGCGCTGATCAAAAATCCTAACCGGGGTCTCCCTAAGATGCTGATACTGTCCGCATTCTTCCAATCCGGCTGGGAAATGATTCCAACCGAATAGCCGTGTGCTTCTAAGACCCGGCTGATAACCGCATGCCCGAAGGAAGGATGATCCACATAAGCATCCCCGATAATATAGACAAAGTCAAGCTGTTTTATGTTTCTTTGTTCCATATCCTGTCTGCAGACAGGCAAAAAACCATTACTCAATGAGACCTCCCTGTGCCCGGCTGACCGATTATTTCCGTAAAATCTTTTATGTAGTAATCCGCCAGTTTCCGCTTTTCCTGTTCCTGATAACGGGAATACACATCCTCCACGGCACAAACCTTCATTCCGGCGGCTTTCCCAGCCATAATTCCGGCAACAATATCCTCAAACACCAGACAGTGTTCCGGCAAAGCCTTACATTGTCTTGCCGCTTCCAGATAGACATCCGGCGCCGGCTTTCCTCTTTCCACATCGCATCCCGTTACTATAGATTCAAAGAGATCCAAAATCCCGTGAGCATTTAACACTGCTTCGATTAATTCTCTGGAATTGCTGGAAGCAATCCCTAAGCGGATTCCTCTCTTACGGCAGATTTGAAGAAATCCCTCCGCGCCTGCCTTTAAAGGAACCTGATGGGTATATTTCTCCCATGCCATCCGATTCCAGTCCTCTTTTATTTTTGCTACGGATTCGGGAATCTGAAACCGTTCCTTAAAGCAGACCGCGGTCTCCGAAAAGCTCATCCCCTCAATATCCGCCTGCAGTCCCTCAGGCAGAGGGATTCCATATCTTCCCAGATATTCAATGTCAATGTCTCTCCAAAGCCACATGGAATCCACCAAAGACCCGTCTAAATCAAACAACACCGCGTCTATTTCTTTGAGCATAACTTACGAACCTCTTCCTGTGTTAATTCCCGGATTTGTCCCTCCGGAAGCGTTTCATCCAGCGTAAGGGAACCCATGGAAACCCTTTTTAGATAGGTTACCTCCCGTCCCACCGCCTGAAACATTCTTTTGACCTGATGGAATTTTCCCTCCGTGATGGTGAGGTAATATTCCGCCTCCTTCAGCTCTTTGCCGCCGTATTCCAGTTTTACCGGCTTGACAGGGCTTTTTTCACCGATGTCCACTCCCTCCAAGAGCTGTGCAATTGCCGGAGGGTCAAGGCTTAAGTCGGTCTTTACCAAATAAGTTTTGGGCACATGGCTTCCGGGGGCTAAGAGCCGGTGCGCCGTCTCTCCGTCATTAGTAAAAAGCAGAAGCCCTGACGTATCCTTATCCAGTCTCCCTGCCGGAAAAATATCTTTAACAGGAATCCCGGTAAGCTCTCCGCTGTTTCCTTCTCTTATCCGGTCACAAAAAAGATCCCACACCGTTTTTTCCCGGGCATCTTTGACAGCAGTGATGAATCCGGCTGGTTTATTCATCATATAATAGAAAAACGGGCGGTAACAATATTCCTTTCCCTGACAGACAATCCGATCCGAATGCTCATTAACCTTAGTGTCCGCCTTCGTCACAACAACACCGTTTACCGTCACCAGCCCTTTTTTTAAAAGCTCCTTGACGCGGCTCCTGCTTCCAATATTCATTTCGCATAATAATCGATCAAGTCTCATAAGCATTATCATAACATAAATTAACCCGGGAGCCTATCATGAAACACAAATTTTCTCTGTATGCAGTCCTTTTTGTATGCCTGACCGCCGTGATTTTGCTTAATCCGGAAAAATGTCTGGCATTTTCCTTAAACGGACTGAATTTGTGGTTTCAAAAAATGATTCCGGCGTTGTTTCCGTTTATGGTTCTATCCGGAATCATGATCCGGATGGACTTAATTTCTCCCTGCGTGAAGGTTTTGATGCCTGTCTTTGGGCGCCTCTTTCATACAAGCCCTGCATGTGTCTATGGAATATTGGTGGGATTCTTATGCGGATTTCCCATGGGCGCACACACGGCGGCGCAGCTTTACGAGAACGGGCAGATTTCCAAGGACGAAGCTTCCTTTTTGCTGGCGTTCTGCAACAATATTGGTCCTGTTTACTTTTTAAGCTTTGTGATCCCTGCGCTGGGAATCGCCTCCCCCGGTCTGTACCTGTTTGGGATGTACGGGCTCCCGTTCCTTTACGGACTGGTTCTCCGCTATACTGCCTACTCAGACCGGATAAATCCTTCCGTGAAATCCTATCAGCCGGATGCGCGTAGAACTTCCTTTGCCTGTGCGTTAGACCTTTCTATTGAAAACGCACTGCTTAATATGGCGCGCTTAGGCGGTTATATGGTGGTCTTTAATCTGCTTTTCATCCTGCCGTCTCTTTGCAGTGAGCTTTTGTCCGGACTGCCTCAGATAGAGCTCCTTACGGGAAGCATCTGCTGTCTTTTGGAAATCACCGGCGGAATCAGCGTCCTTGGAAAAGGAGCGTCCTGCTTTGTGCTGTGCATCCTGCCCTTCGGCGGTCTCTCCTGCACCATGCAGACCTACAGCATGATCCGCAGCACCGACTTATCCCTCACCGAATATCTCATGCACAAAGCAATCCTCACGGCAGTCACCGTCGTTTTTTACCTCGCAGCAGTAAATCAATTTTTCCTGCCATAAAGAAGGCGACAAAAATCATTGCCAGCAGGATAAGCGCCAGCACCGCCCATACATACAGCATGGATTGCGGATCCTCCTCCTGATAAGGTTCTTCTATGGTGATTTCCCTTACCTGCTCATCCGCCCTGTTCTCATCGGTCAGGACTGAATCTCCCTCCTTATTTTGCTGTATTCTCTGCTGTTCTTCCCTGCGGAGGGCTTCCTCCTCGGCGGCAAGCTCTGCCTCCCGTTTCAGTCTCTCCGGATCCGGAATTGCGTCTATCGCGACAATATTGCTTTCTGTCCAAAGGTCAAATCCATTAAATACGTTCATCCGCAGTTCTATGGGACGGTCATAAGGAACCTTTACGGTAAAGGTATTGCTCCCAAGGGAAGCATTCCACTCCGGGCGCGGCCATTCATTTAACTCCGAATAGCTGTTTCCCCCATCCAGGCTGTATTCATAGTACAAAATATAACTATCCGAATCCTCCGCATTTGCCGATACCGTGATCTCTCCGGTTTCCTCGTTGATTTCTGTCACTTCAATATAAGACACTTCCGGCTCCGTACTGTCCGGGCGGACAATATCCGCCGGAACAGGCGTCTCCGGAACCGGATAATCCTGATAATCCACTCCCAGAATCTCCGACCTTAAATGAAAGTACTTTGCAACGGCTGTGGCATCCATAACCCCGAATGCCTTTAATTGTTCCTCCCCCTGCTGATAAAACGGCTGGTCTTTGGCATGGTCTAAATGGCAGTGTTCAATCAGTACCGATGGGATATTCTCCTGCGTGCAGTATCTTAAGATTCCATAATAGTTTTCATTCCGGTCGTTAATTCTGGTTTTGATTCCTCTGGAATAAAGACCAATGTCCAAAAACTCCTGCATCTGAATCTGCGCAAAGGAGTATCCTTTGGAGTAATATTCACCGGTGGCTGGAACCCACACCTCCGCGCCGAATAAATTGTGGTTGACAGACATATTAAAATGCAGGCAGAACAAAAAATCCGCATCCTTTTCGGAGGCAAACAGCGCCCGGTCTTTGATGCTCATATCCACATCTGTATCATGCGTCAGATAGACCTCCACGCCTTCATATTTTTCCAGTTCTTCCTTCATGGCGTTTGCCACAATGGGCGTAAGTTCCTTCTCCGTGTACTGCTCATGCTCTCCGCCCCGGTTTTCTCCGCCGTGTCCCGGATCAATCACAATCACAAGCGGTTCATCCGCCCTTGCAGAAATTCCCTCACAGAAAAAGAGAAGACAAAATAACCCCAATGTGAGGACAAACGTCTTGTTTATTCTGCCTATATGATTATAATATCTAAAATGAACCAGCCGCCTCATGCTTTTTGTAAAAACCTCTTCTTTCTGCTTACCTATACTAAGAGATAAGTCCGCTCTTCCACCTTAAAACGCCAAAACCGGCTTCCCCAAAAGGTAAGCCGGTGAGAAGTTCCGTTCATCTGCCTGCCAAGCGACAGGCATTGTCTTTAAATCAAATCAAGGTTCAAGCTTTCGCTATTTCCTTGAGAAGCGTTATCTTCAGGCAGATCCTGCGGCAGATATTCATCCGCCTCCGGCGGGTTTAGTTCCACCCGGTTGGCATTAACAATATCATTATAATGATTTAATGCGGTAATAAAGCTCTCGTAATGATCCTGAGTCATCTTCATCGTCTGCGTCATTAAACTTTCAATATTTGCCAAAATATCATCGGTATACTGGGTCGCCGCCGCACGCATGTTGTTTGCCTCCATAACGGCATTATCCAAAATCTCCTGTGCCTGCTGGCTTGCCTGCTTCACCACAATCGTTGCCTGGGCATACGCCTGCTGATAAATCTCGTGTTCGCTGATCAGTTCGTTGGTGTGAACCATTGCATCATTAACAAGCGCTTCCGCCTTGGCGCGGGCGTCATTTAGGATTGCCTCCTTATTGCTGATGATCTTTTGATACCGCTTAATCTCATCCGGCGTTTTCATTCGGAGCTCACGAAGGAGCTCGTCAATTTCTTCTTTATTTACGATAATCTTTGTATTGGAAAGCGGCTGATATTTACAGCCGTCAATATATGTTTCAATCTCATCGATTAATTGTTCAATTCTGCTGCTCATTTCCTTTCCCCCGTTTATTTGACCTCAAACCCATACTTCTGATACACGCGCTGTGCAACAAATTCCGGCACACACATGGAAATATCGCCGTGAAAGCTTGCAATCTCCTTCACGCTGGATGAACTGAGATATGCATATTCCAGACTGGTCGTAAGAAAAATGGTATCAAGTGCGCCGCCGGATAACTTAGCGTTGGTCTGGGCGTTTTGAAGCTCATACTCAAAATCCGTAATTGCGCGGAGTCCCCTGATCACCACATGGATATCTCTGGAATTGGCATAGTCCACCAAAAGTCCGCTGAAAGATTCCACCTCTACATTCGGGATATCTTTAACTGCTTCCTGTAATATCTTAACACGTTCTTCAACAGAAAACAATGGAGTCTTTAGTTTATTATTTAATACACTGACAGTCAGCTTGTCAAAAATCTTTGCCGCCCGCTTGATCACATCCAAATGTCCGTAGGTAACCGGGTCAAAACTGCCCGGATAAATTGCTGCTTTCATACTGTTCTCCTGCCTTTTCTTAATTTTGTCTGTCTTTAGCAATTTTCTTAAAGAACACATGTTTATTGGTCTTGTATTTCTTTTCGCGTACGATAGAAAACCCAGCCTCCGGCGCAAACGAAAAATCCGCATCAGCCAAAGCTTCCATGATCAGCAGAGTATTTTCCGTTACATAAGGCCGGCTGTTTAAAGCTTTCAGTAAGTCCCGTTCCACTCCGGCTGTATAGGGCGGATCCATAAAAATTAAATCCGCCTCCTTTTCGTGGATAGAGCCAAGCGCCGTAAATACGTCCTGCTTAAGCAGTGTTGCACGGTCCGTAAATTTGGTAACGGTAAGATTCTCTGCTATACATGCCGATGGTTCTCTGCCGGAATCCACAAAATAAGCGTGTTTTGCGCCCCGGCTTAACGCCTCAATGCCGATTCCGCCGCTTCCGGCAAACAAATCTAGGAAAATGCTTCCCGGAATTTCTCCCTGAATGATATTAAACAGAGTTTCCTTAATCCGGTCGGTGGTAGGCCTTGTATCCTGCCCCTTTGGAGTTTTTAATTGTATGCTTCTTGCGCTCCCCGCTATAACACGCATATGTTTCCTTTCCGGTTATACCCTGATTTTGGTTCCCTTTCCATCCCGCTTGGCAAGCTTCAGCTTATGAAGATCCACCGGCTTGTCGCGGTAGGTAATCACCTGTTCTATGCCGGTTCTGGTGTAATAGACGCTCTCCACATGATCCTTTCCCGCAAAACGCATTCCTCTGACTCCGATAGCGTTTTTCTTCTTTTCCGGGATTTCATCGATATTAAATTTCAAAAAGTATCCGTCTGAGCTCTGTAAAATAATCTGCTTCTGATCGCTTAGCACTTCAACGGACACCACCTCGTCCTCTTCCGAAAGCTTGGTTGCGGCAACGGTCCTCTTTGCCACGTCAAACTCTCCGCCGTCCACCACCTTCATCATCGCCTGTCTGGTGACAAAGATCATCCGGTACAGATTAAGGCTCATCTGGCTTGCTGCCGCAACAACGATTTCCTTTTCACCGTTGAAATTGCTGATATTGTCGATAGGCACGCCCTTATCCCGGAACTTGCCAAAGGGAATATCCATCACCTTTACGGTGTGAAGCTGTCCGGTGTTGGTAAACAGGCATACCTTTCCGGTATTTTTGCAGGTAAAGACGTATTTGTTTTCGGCATCCGCCGCTTCTTTGTTCCGCTCGTATGCAGCTAAGTCGATACATCTTGCATATCCAAAGCGGTCCATCAAAAAAACGACCTCCATCTCTTCCAATTTCTTTTCCACATAGACAGCCTCCGCCGCATTTTCAATAACGGTCTTGCGCGGGGCGGAAAATTCACTGCGAAGCTGCTCTAAGTCATTGATGATCACCTGCGCCATGGAATCCCTGCGCTCCAAAATATCCTCGTAACGGTAAATATTTGCCAGAGTCTCTTCATGTTCATTGATCAGGGCTTCCAGCTCTAATCCAATTAATTTGTAAAGGCGCATCTCCAAAATGGCGTTTGCCTGTTTCTCGGTGAAGCAGAGCTGAGCCGCCATGATCTTGGACTCCTTGGAGCGGAACTTAATCCCGTCAATCTTTCCTTCTACCAGACATGCCTTTGCCATCGTCCTGTCCTTAGACCCCCGGAGGATTTCAATGACCAGATCAATGACGTTGCACGCTTTAATGAGACCCTCCTGAATTTCCTTGCGCTCCCGCTCCTTTTCAAGCAAAGTCGTATATTTGCGTGTTGCCACTTCAAACTGAAAGTCTACATTGTGCTTAATGATCTGCTTAAGGCTCATGATTTCCGGTCTGCCGTCGGCAATCGCAAGCATATTTACCCCAAAAGTGTCCTCAAGCCGTGTCTTTTTGTACAGCATGTTGACAAAATTATCAACGTCCGCATCTCTTCTCAGTTCAATAACAATGCGGATTCCTTCCTTGGAGGATTGATTGGAAATATCCACAATATCCTGAGTCTTTTTGGATTCCGAGAGTGCCGCCACATCCATAAGGAATTTGGAAATATTAGCGCCGATCATCGGATAAGGGATCTGGCTGATAACCACGTTGGTTTTCCCTGCTTTTCCCTTTTCGATGTCTACCTTTCCGCGGACTTTAATCTTGCCCATGCCGGTCTCGTAAATCTGTTCCAGCTCATCCTTGTTAATCACGATGCCGCCGGTGGGAAAATCCGGTCCCTTGACATACTTCATCAGCCCCTTAGTGGTAATGAACTCGTCCATCATATATGCCTTTACCGCATCCACTACTTCTCCCAGATTGTGAGGCGGTATGCTGGTTGCCATACCCACCGCAATGCCCTCGGAGCCGTTTACAAGCAGATTGGGAAATTTGACCGGAAGCACCGTAGGTTCCTTTTCGGTCTCGTCAAAGTTTGGGATAAAGTCCACCACATCCTTATCCAAATCCGCTAAAAAAGCCTCCTGCGTGACCTTTTCCAGCCTTGCCTCCGTATAACGCATGGCGGCCGCGCCGTCGCCTTCAATATTTCCAAAGTTACCGTGACCGTCCACCAAGGGAAGCCCCTTTTTAAATTCCTGCGTCATCACCACAAGCGCATCATAAATGGAACTGTCGCCATGCGGGTGGTATTTACCCATGGTATCTCCCACAATACGCGCGCTCTTCCGATAAGGTTTATCAAACTTGATTCCCAGCTCGTGCATATCATACAGGACGCGTCTCTGCACCGGCTTTAATCCGTCTCTGGCATCCGGCAGCGCCCTGGCGATAATTACGCTCATGGCATAATCTATATATGACTTCTGCATGACCTCAGAATACTCGGTCTTGATAATCTTTTCTTCCATTTGTCATTCTATCCTTTCTGCCGGAAATTCCTATACATCCAATTCCGCATCCGTTGCATGTTCGTAGATAAATGCCTTGCGGGGCGGCACTTCCGTCCCCATCAGCATTTCCGTCACTTCGGAAGCCATACGGGCGTCCTCAATCTCCACCAGCTTTAAAATTCTGGTTTCCGGATTCAACGTAGTCTCCCATAACTGCTGGGCATCCATCTCGCCTAACCCCTTGTATCTCTGCAGGGTAAACGGACCTTTGTGCTTCTTCCGATACCGCTCTAACGCCTTGTCATCGTATAAATATTCTTCCGCTCCTTTGCTGGGCATTGCCTTGTAGAGCGGAGGCATGGCGATATAAACATGCCCTTCATAGATAAGCTCCGGCATAAACCGATAAAACAGCGTCAAAAGCAGGGTGGAAATATGAGCTCCATCCACGTCCGCATCCGCCATAATGATAATCTTGTCATACCGCAGCTTTGTAATATCAAAATCGTTGCCGTAGCCTTCTGAAAATCCGCATCCAAACGCGTTGATCATAGTCTTGATCTCCGCATTGGCAAGCACCTTATCAATACTTGCCTTCTCCACATTCAAAATCTTACCCCGAATCGGCAGGATTGCCTGATACTCACGGTCTCGCGCCGTCTTGGCGCTTCCCCCTGCGGAATCTCCCTCCACGATAAAAATCTCACATTTGGAGGCATCTCTGGATCCACAATTTGCAAGCTTTCCGTTGGAATCAAAAGAAAACTTTTGCTTGGTCAGCATATTTGTACGGGCTTTTTCTTCGGTTTTGCGGATTTTAGCGGCCTTTTCCGCACAGCTGATCACATTCTTCAAGGTGTCCAGATTCCGGTCAAAATAGCGGACTAACTCGTCGCCGGTGATTTTAGCCACCACCTTTGCCGCGTCCTGATTATCCAGCTTCGTCTTGGTCTGACCCTCAAAACGGGGATCCGGATGCTTAATGGAAATCACTGCCGTCATGCCGTTGCGCACATCTGCACCGGTAAAGTTTGCATCCTTTTCCTTTAAAATATTAAGCTCTCTGGCATACGTATTGATAATATTTGTAAATGCGGTCTTAAAGCCGGTCAAATGGGTTCCGCCCTCCGCATTGTAGATGTTATTGCAGAATCCCAAAACATTCTCATGAAATTCATTAATATATTGAAAAGCACCCTCAACGGAAATTCCTTCGCTCTCTCCCTTAAAATAAATCACATCGCAGACGCTCTCCGTGGATTTGTTCAAATCCTTGATAAAGCCAATCAGTCCATCCGGCTCCTGATATTCAATATGCTCCGGCTCTTCCCTGCGTTTATCCTCAAAGACAATGGTAAGCTGAGGGTTCAAGTAAGCCGTCTCGTGCATACGGCTTTTGATCTCATCCTCTTTGAAACGAGTCTTATCAAAAATCGTATCATCCGGCAAAAAATTAATGCACGTTCCGCTTCCCTTTGCCCTTCCAACAACCGGGAGCAGTCCATCTTTAAGCTCCACGACAGGTATCCCTCTCTCATAGCGGTCTTCATAGACGTTGCCGCCGTTCTTGACTCTGACGGTCAAATATGTAGAAAGCGCATTGACCACCGAAGATCCAACTCCGTGAAGACCGCCGCTGGTCTTATAGACGGAATCGTCAAACTTACCGCCCGCATGAAGGGTGGTAAAGACCAGGCGCTCCGCACTGATTCCCTTTTCGTGCATTCCCACGGGAATCCCGCGCCCGTTATCCTCCACCGTAGCGGATCCATCCGCTTCCAGCGTCACGCAGATTCTGTCACAATAACCTGCAAGATGCTCATCTACCGCATTATCGACAATTTCGTAGATTAAGTGATTGAGACCCTTGGTGGAAACACTGCCGATATACATTCCGGGCCTTCTTCTTACCGCCTCGAGCCCCTCTAAAACCGTGATGCTGGACGCATCATAAACTGCTGTTTTTGCCATCCTCAAAACCTCTCTCTGCCACTGATTATTTAATCTTTTTGCAGCATGCAATCGCCAGCGCACCCGGTCCAATATGACATGCCACGCTTAAAGAAAGGGGATTATATATCATATCAAATCCCGGAAACTCTTCTTTTAATTCCTCAATAAACTGCTTTGCGGCGTCCGTATTTTTGGTGTAGGCGACTTCCAGCCAGATATTATCTGCACGCGCCCCTCCAAAACGGGTTTCCATATCGTTCCGGATTGCATTGACCATAATGGATTTGCCCTGATTTGCCGTCCGTGCCTTGGCAAAGGCATCCAGCTTATCCCCTTGAATCTGGAGAACCGGCTTTAGACGCAGCATCGTGCCGATTGCTGCCGCCGCCGGAGTGATTCTTCCGCCCTTTTTTAAATAATACAGGGTGTCCAGCATAATATAAATACTGGAGTTAAATTTATCCCTTTCCAGAAATTCCTTAATCTGTAAGGCATCCATTCCTCTGTCCGCAAGCAGTTTAGCGTCCAAGGCAGACTGTCTCTGTGTAACGGAAATCCTCTGATTATTGACAACCTGAACCTTTCCGTCATAGTCCTCCGCAAGCATGACTGCACTCTGGCAGGAGCCGGAAAGCCCGCTGCTCATGGGAATATGGACAACCTCATCATACTCTGCCAAAAGCTTATCCCACAACGCTAACACCGATTCCGGGGAGGGCTGGCTGGTCACCACGTTTACTCCGCTTTCCAGCTTTTCATAAAACTCCTCCTGACTTAAGGTGATATCCTCGTAAAAGGTTTCTTCATTAATCATAAAAGGCATGGGAAGAATATGAATGCCGAACTCCTTCCCCTGTGCCTGTGTAATACCGCTGTTTGAGTCTGTAACGATTGCAATTTTCTTTTCCAATTTCGTAACCCTTTCTTTTCTTTCTTCAACGTTTATATCTTACTGTCAGATTGTTCTAAAGTCAACAAAATTTCCTGCATTTTCTTCCAGATAATTCCGCAGGGGCGCGTGAGCATCTGACATAAGCCCCGGGTCTTCCGATAAAAGCCCGTCTACCGTCATGCTGATTCTTTTTAAAAGCTCCGAATCCTGATAAATATCGGCAATTTTAAACTCCATGGAGCCGCTTTGGCGGATTCCAAATAAATCGCCCGGTCCCCGGAGCTTTAAATCCTCCTCCGCAATCAAAAATCCGTCGTTGGATTTGTTTAAAACGGAAAGCCTCTGCATTGCCGTATCCTTTCCGGAGCTGTTCATAAAGATGCAGAAGGACTGCTCCTTTCCCCTTCCGATTCTCCCTCTCAGCTGGTGAAGCTGTGCAAGCCCAAACCGTTCTGCATTTTCAATCATCATCACCGTTGCATTGGGGACGTTGATTCCCACTTCGATGACGGTGGTGGACACCAGCACATGAATATGTCCTTCGGAAAAAGCATCCATGATCCGCTTCTTGTCGGCAGGCTTCATTTTGCCGTGAAGAATTTCCACGCGTATTTCTTTAGGGAGGATTCTCTTTAGCTTTTCGCCGTAGTCCACAACATTTTCCAGCCCTTCCGTCTCCTCTTCCCCCGCCTCCACCATAGGACAGATCACGTATGCCTGCCTGCCGCTTTGCACTTGGTCTGCAATAAACTGATACGCTTTATTCCGAAAGGAGCTTCCTACCACACAGTTCTTGATGGGAAGCCGTTCCGCAGGCAGTTCATCCACCACGGAAAGATGCAGATCTCCATAGAGAATAATTGCCAGCGTTCTTGGAATGGGCGTTGCGCTCATAACAAGCACATGAGTCCGCCCGCCCTTTTCATTTAAGATTTCCCGCTGGCGCACCCCAAAGCGGTGCTGTTCATCCGTAATCACAAGTCCCAGCTTCGCGTATGTAACCTTTTCCTGAATCAGCGCATGGGTTCCGATTATCACATTTGCCTCTGCGTCTTCTATCTGCCGGTAAATTTCCTTTTTGGCAGAAGCGCTCAAAGACCCGGTCAGCAGTACCGGACGAAAAGGCAGCCCGTATTTTTTCGTCATTGAGGACAGCTGTTCAAAATGCTGTGAGGCAAGAATTTCGGTAGGCGCCATCAATGCTCCCTGATACCCGTTGGTCACTGTCAAAAGCAGCGCCAAAAAGGCAAGTATCGTCTTGCCGGAACCTACATCCCCCTGTATCAGACGGTTCATGCATTTACCGCTTGTTAAATCTCTTAAAATCTCCTCCCAGACTCTGCTTTGGGCATTCGTCAGCCGGTATGGAAGCTGTTCGATCAGCCGGTCTGTCCACGCCGTCTCAATCATCGGGTAATCCGTGTCTAATTCTTCGTTATATTCCTTCATCTTCCGGACAGAAATTAGAAAAAAGAAAAATTCGTCAAAGACAAGCCTCTTTCTTGCCTTAAGAAGCATATCCCAATCCTTGGGAAAGTGAATCAGCCATCTTGCCTCCTTAAGCGGAATCAGATCATATTCTTTTTGAATATCCTCCGGCAGATATTCCGCCTCCGAATAATCCTCCAGCGCACGCGTGGCGGCTTTTAGGACTGTCGTATTGGAAAGCCCCTTGGTCAGCGGATAACAGGGCCATAACTGTCCCATCTTTTGATGGTATTCTTCATAGGTAAACAGCCCCGGCTGATCCATATAATATTTTCCGTTCTCAAACCGGACTTTTCCGCGGAATAAAAACCGGCTTCCCCTTACCAGCTTCCCCTTTAAATAAGGCACGTTAAAATAGATAATAGAAACTTGGTTGATGCCATCGCTTGCCTTTCCTGTTCCGATGCTCATGGTTTTCGTCTTTTTCCATTTAAAGGAATCCAGAATTCCAAGTTCCACGGTTACAACCTCTCCTTCACCCGCCTCCGAAAGCTTTACGGGCGGTTTGTAACTCTGGTAATCCCGCGGATAATAATTAAGAAGATCCTCTACGGTGTAAATTTCCAGCCGGTGAAACAATGCCGCCGTCTTTTCACCAATCCCCTTAAGTGTTGTTATGTCCTGTGAATATTTCATCAAATAACCCCCAAAACCGGAACAAATAGAATTCTTACCTGCCTTTTGCATCATACAAAAAGGACGGGATACCGTCCTTTCTGTCAAAAGAAATATTACTCAGCAGAAACAATATAGTAGTAAATCGGCTGTCCTCCATACTGAAGTTCCACATCGCATCCGGAAAAACTCTCTTCCACACGGGATTTCAGCTCTTCCGCCGCCTCCTTGGAGACATCCTGCCCGTAATAAATGCTGATCAACTCCCGATCTTCATCCATCATATCGGAAATCATGGAAAAAGTGACCTCCTCCATCCTGCTTCCCACGGAAAGGATTCCCTCGTCGCCGATTCCCATATAGTCGCCCTGTTTAATCTCTTTATCTTCAATCACGGTGTCACGCACTGCATAGGTGACTTCGCCCGTCTTTACGCTGCCGATTTCATTCTGCATATTTTCGGCGTTTTCATCGGCGGAAAGATCCGGCACATAATTGATGACTGCCGTAATTCCCTGAGGGATCGTCTTGGTGGGAATTACTATGATATTTTTGTTTTCCACCATCATCTGCGCCTGATTAGCCGCAAGAATGATATTCTTATTGTTAGGAAGAATAAATACGTTATCCGCATTCACCTTTTCAATGGCGTTTAACAGGTCTTCCGTGCTGGGATTCATCGTCTGTCCGCCTTCTATAATATAGTCAACGCCTAATCCCTTAAAAATCTCATTGATGCCTTCGCCTGCGGAAACGGCGATAAATCCGGTCTCCTTGTGAGGCATGGGCGCCTCCTCCGGTTCCTCTGCCGTGCCGACATTTTCTTTAAACAGCTTTTCCTGATGCTCTAAACGCATATTGTCTATTTTTAAATTTGATAATGCACCATACTTCAATGCCTTTTGGATTGCCAGACCCGGATCATTGGTATGTACATGTACCTTGACCACGTCCTCGTCTGTGACAACCACGATGGAATCACCAATGGATTCCAGATATTCCTTAAAATCCATCTCATTTTTAATGTTGAAATTCCTGCTTAACATAATAATAAATTCTGTGCAGTAACCGAATTTAATATCTGCTTCCTGTTTTATTCCTCCGCCGGATTTCGGCTCTTCGCTCTTCGGCTCTTCCTTCACGGAAAAATCAATCTCTTTTCCCATGAATGCATCGTAAGCTCCCTTAAGCACCTGCATAAGCCCCTGACCGCCGGAATCCACCACGCCCGCCTGTTTCAAAACAGGAAGCATGTCCGGAGTCTTTAAGAGCACCTCATCTGCATATTCAATCACCTTCTCAAAGAAAACGGCTAAATCGCCGCACCCTTCATTTGACAGCTCTCTTGCCTTGACGCTTGCTCCTTTTGCCACAGTCAGAATCGTTCCCTCTTTGGGCTTCATAACCGCCTTGTACGCTGTTTCCACTGCCTTTTCAAATGCATCTGCAAATACAGGGATATTAAGCTCGTCCTTATCCCGGATAGATTTAGTAAATCCACGGAACAGCTGAGACAGGATAACTCCTGAGTTTCCTCTTGCCCCGCGAAGAGAGCCTGAGGAGATTGCCTTGCACAGAGACATCATATCAGGATTTTCCATGGCTGCTACCTCTTTGGCGGCAGACATAATTGTCAGTGTCATATTGGTTCCTGTATCTCCGTCAGGGACAGGAAAAACATTTAAATCGTTAATCCACTCTTTTTTGGATTCCAGATTTTGGGCTCCTGCTAAGAACATCTTTGCAAGGGTCTTAGCGTCGATTGTATTAGTCACAGCAAATCCTCCTTAATCAATCACTCGAACACCTTCTACAAAGATGTTTATTTTTGCTACTTCAATTCCTGTGAATTCCTCTACTTTGTATTTCACATTGCTGATCAGATTGTCCGAAACAGCAAGAATGCTCACGCCGTAAGCCAGAATAACATGAAAATTCAGCGTCAGTTTGTTTTGGGTAATAAATACATTAATTCCTCTGGTCATACTGTCCATCTTAAGCAGCTTGACCAGCCCGTCCTTTACATTGATTCCTGCCATCCCCACAACGCCGAAGCATTCCATCGCAACACTGCCTGCGTATTGGGCAATGACCTCATTATCAATTGTAACATTCCCCATATGAGTATTCATAGAAGTTTCCTTCATGGAAGAATTTTTCATAGGCTGCCTCCTTATATTTTGAACATATATAATGTATTATAACCGTAAAATCCAAAAAAAGAAACTATATTTTTTACGGAATAAATTTTTGCTTGCATTCTGAACCAATATCTGCTATTATACAACTGTTGTGTATATTATTGATCGTTAGGAGGTGCACCGATGGCTAAATGTGATATTTGTGGCAAAGGCGTTCATTTTGGAAACAATGTAAGCCATTCTCATAGAAGATCAAACAGAATCTGGAAATCTAACATTAAAAGGGTTAAATGTAAGGTAAACGGAGCTTCCAAAAGAATGCATGTTTGTACTAACTGTTTGAAATCCGGAAAAGTAGAAAGAGCTTAGTCAACCCCGCCACAAGCAACGGGGTATTGACCCTCGCGGCAGTCGTCAAATGTCTAAACCAGCCTTAGCTGGTTCTAAGCAGACCACTTGACTCGTTGCTCGCGGGAATAAACGTCTATATGAAAGCTGACCGATTGGTCAGCTTTTTTATATGATAGGAAACACCTTCATGATGCTATGCTCTTTTGTCATAATCCCGGTCATAATCCCGCTTTAATTCTTCATAAATCTTGTTGATGCGGAGAACCATCTCATGGTCTCCCGCTATATTATCCGGATGAAAAATCTTAATCAGGTCGCGGTAACGCTTCTTTAATGCAAGGGGGCTTTTTACCCCCTGAAATAAGATTTCCGCCAGATCCGGCTCCCGGCTCTGCTTTACGGAAGCCTGATATACCTTCTCTTCCGCTTCCAGCATCAGCCGTTTCTTTTCCAGTTCTCTCCGTTCTTCCTCAAGCTGAGCGAACCCGCCCTTTAAGATTTCCATCTTTTGGTCAAAAAAGTTCTCCTCCTGCTTTAGGCGGCTGCGCTCGAACAGAATCCTTTCATTTTCTTTTGAAAGCCATTCCTTTGCCTCGTTAAGCTTGTCCCTGTCTCCTTCGGCAAGCAGCTCTTCGATTTTTTGTGCATCTGAATCCAGTTTCATTCTTAAATATCTCCATCTATGCAGTCAATCGCAATAGTAAAAATTATAGCCGATTAAAAGCAAAAGCGCAATAATAATCAGCCCGATCAGATAATGACGGGCAAGAAAAAGCATAAGCAGCATTCCCACCGCAATCCAAAATGCTATGAATCCGATTAATTTTTTCATGCCTGCCACCTGCTTATGCCTCTTAATTCATTTTATGCAGCTTTTAACAATTATTGCCTGTTATCTGTCATTCCTTGTCTTCCGGGAATGCAATATCGACCGCATCATCATCATCGATCATCTCTTCCTTGGGAGCCGTAAACTTATCTACAATATCGGGAATGAGGTCAAGCACCTTGGTAACGGTATCCTGATTTTTAATATTGACAAGCTTGGTGCTTCCGTTTTTGATCACAAGCACGGCGCTTGGAGTGAGCTTTCCGCTGAACCCGCCTGCACCGCCGTTCTTCTTATCTCCCACGCTGGCTCCGGCGCCCACGCCGAAAGTGACATCCACTAAGGGCAGGATAATCGTATCGCCTATCTTTGTAGCCTCTCCCACCACTGTTTTGGTGGATAGCACCGTGTTCATTCCCTTCATCAATGATTCAATTACTCCGTTAAAATTATTGTCTGCCATTATACAGCCTCCCTTTTCAACATACTAATTACCTGACGTAAATTTTTGTTAAAGTAAACAATCCATGCACATCGAACCAGCCGGAACAAGGTAATCCTGCCCTTAATGAGCAGCTCTCCCTCCACAATCTGCTGTTCAAAGTCAGGCGTTACTGCAATCTGTCCGCCCAAAAAAGGATACAGCATCCCATAAACTGCAAGCACCTGTCCCGTGCCTGCCGGATCTCCGGTTCCAATCCTAAGGCTTCCCTTTATCTTTCGAGGGCAGATGTGCCGGAGCAGCGCTCCCACCTGAGTGCCGCACATCTGAAGAGCGTTTTTAAATTTTGAACTGCTTATCACTTCTATATAATACTTGATATTTTTAACAATTTTCTTAATCTTATCACATATTTGCGCAATTGTGTACTGCAGATTTCTGAGCAGGTCGAAAAACTTTTTAAAAAAAGCTTTCACGGAGGGCTCTTTATCCGCTTCCTTCCCCTTATCCTCCTCAGAAGAGGGACTTTCCGAATTTTCTGCCGTTTCAACGTCTGGCTTTATTTCCGCTTTTGATTCCGCTTTCGCCTTTGGAGTTGTCTCACCATCTGAGCCAGCCTCCGCCTTTCGTGTTGTCCCACTGTCCGCGTCTGTCTCCGCCTTTAAAGCTGTTTCTGTAGTTTCCTCCGCTTCCTGCTTCGATTTTCCTTTTGACTGTTTCTCTTTGGCACGGTCAGAGCGGAACAGGGTAATACAGCCTAAGCGGACCTTAACATATACCGCATCGGGATAATCAAAATGCACATTCAGCAGATGAAACAGCCATGTCGCTTTCAGTTTGGCAGAAAGAGGCATTTTGTCGGGCTTTCGCTCTGCATAAATCCGGTATCTGACAGGAACAAACAGAACCAGCAAAATGAGCAGAACCAAAATGCCAATCAGGGATAAGAGGATAATCCCCAAAACCTTTAAAACGGTTAATAGTATGGAAATCATACGGATACCTCACTGTGGCCTAATTGTTTCCCGGCTTTCCATTTTAAATACTCTTTCAGATTACACGCTCCGGTCTTTTCAAGGCATTCCTGCGTAATCTGCATGATAAGCTGCAGTGCCTCATCGTAATCGGAAGCAATCCCCACAATGACCGGCGGATGGTATCTGAAATATCTCTGCTTTAAATAAGCGCTGTGAAATATTTCTAACTGGTCGCCGCCCTGTGCAAAAGTAATCACATACACAAAAGTACCAGCATGGTGTTTCAGCTTCCATTTGATTTTGGGCAGGTTTTTAATAGTATCACCAACATATAGATATTTATAAAATTTCATAACGATTTATCCTCATCGCCTACATTGTAACATACTTACAGCAAATACCAAAGAACTTATTCACTAAAATAAGCGTCAAACAGCCTTTTGGCAATGGGAACTGCATAATCGCCCCCGGCGCCTGCCCCCTCAATAATGATGGTTACGCATATTTGCGGGTCTTCCACTGGAGCAAATCCGGTAAACCAGGCGTGACTGTCTCCTTTGACCGTCCCAAACTCCGCAGACCCGGTTTTGCCGGCTGCAGTGTAAGAAAGATCCTTTAACCGGGTTGCCGTTCCCTCCTCCACCACATCCTCCATCAGTCCCTTCAATATTTCTGCTTCCTCTCGGCTCATAAGCCTTCCGTATGCCGATGAAGAAAATTCCTTTATCTTATTTCCCGTACTGTTCTGAACATAATCCACCACATAAGGTTTCATCAGCGTTCCCTCATTGGCGATGGAACAGGTGATCATATTAAGCAAAAGAGGGGTAATGGAAGTGGTTCCCTGCCCGATAGACACCTGCATCATATCCGCTTCCGAAGTGTCTTCCGACACATCCACACGGCTGGTTCCATAGGGAAAGGAAACCGGAAGCTTTTGACCAAACATCAGAGTTTCCAAGGTATCCGCAAAAGAATTGCGGTCCAGAGAAAGCCCGATATTGGCAAAGGAAGTATTACAGGACTTGGCAAATGACCTTGTAAAATCCACGCCGCCGTGCACGGAGCCGTGATAACATTGAATCCGCTCTTCTCCCCTCGTAATGGAGCCCCCGCACTGATATTGATAATTCTGGTAGGTATCCGGATTCTCCCGGATGTATTCCAGCGCGGTAATGATCTTAAACGTGGAACCGGGCGGATAAAGCCCCTGGGTCACCCGGTTTAAGAGCACGCTGCTCTCATCATCTTGAATCAAATTGTCCCACATGTCCTCAATCTGCTCCGGGTCAAAATCCGGTTTTGACACCATCGCCAGAATCTTGCCGGTTTTGGGCTCAGTCACAATGATTGCGCCGTCATAAACGCCAAGCGCCGTGGATGCCACCTGCTGGAGCTTCACGCTTAATGTTGTGTACACGTCATCTCCGGGATACTTTCCGCCCCGCATATCCAGCGAGGCTTTCTCAGCAAGGGGAGCATTGGAATTAATGAGATAATAATTTGCCTGCGCTTCCACGCCCATTCTGCCGTTACTCGCATATCCCACGGCATGAGAAAACAAATTATTGTAGGGATACTGCCTCTTTTCATTTCCATCCTCGTCAGTCACGGTCTGCGCCAGCACCTCCCCGTCCGCCGAAAAAATCTTTCCGCGCTGGTTCTGCGCCAAAAGCATTTTCTGCCGTCCATTGTAGCTGTTATTGATCAGTTCCTGCTGATGGGTGACGGAATAATAGGCAATATACCCTGTCATCGCCAAAAATAAAACCGTAAATCCCCACATGACGAGCATAATTTCCTTGTTTTTCTTTTTGGATAGCTTACCCTTCTTCATCATCAAAATCCTTATCTGCCTGCTCCGAAAACGCCGCTTCCTTTTTGCGCCTTTTCTTTATTCTCACCCGTTTCTTTCGTTCTTCTTTTTCACGATCCTCTTCATCTAACAGGATAATCTGGAGTCCGCCTGCAATGGAAAACATTGCCAGTGTGGTCAAGACGGAGCTTCCGCCGTAACTGATAAGCGGCAGGGTAACCCCTGTAAGGGGAATAAATTTCGTTCCCCCGCCGATTGTCAGGAACACCTGAAAGATATAAGTAACTCCCAGCCCGAAGGCGATAAGCTGATAAAATTTCTCGTTGAGCCCGGAAGCAATCTTCATGCACATGATAAAGCTGCTGACGCAGATCAGGATCACTCCCACTGCAAAAAGAATCCCCAGCTCCTCCGCAATTGCCGAAAAAATAAAATCCGTTTCCACCACCGGAATGGACTCCGGCGTCCCTTTATACAGCCCAAGCCCAAACCAGCCTCCGCTTGAAATGGCAAATAATGACTGAGTAATCTGATAACCGCCCGCGGAATCAATCAGGCTCCACGGATCCTGCCATGCCTGCACGCGGATCTGCACATGGGTAAATACCCGGTATGCAATGTACGCCGCCAGACTCCCTCCTGCAAACCCTGCAAAAAGATAGAAATAATTCCGGGAAGCGACAAAAACCATCAGCACATAGACGATAAAAAAGATTAACGCGCTCCCCAAATCTTTAGCCATAACCTGCACAATCACATGCGCCGCCGCAACGACTGCCGTGGTAAACACCTCAAAAAATCCGGACGACTGATACAGTGCACTGGCAATAAAAAACACAAATAAAATTTTGACAAACTCGGAAGGCTGAAAGGTCACTCCTGCTATGGAATAAGACAGCTTGCTTCCATAAGTAGTCTGCCCCAAAATCATCACTGCGGAAAGCGCCCCGATTCCCACCAGCGCATAAATCCATTTTAAGTTTTTGAGGAATGAAAACTTATGCACAAAAAACGGAATAATCAGGGCAATTATCAGTGACCCCGCCGCAATAATAAACTGCTTTACCGCCTTATTCATATCCAGCCTTGTGAGAATTACAAATCCCACGCTGAGCAGCATACACATATTGTTGACTAACAGCCGGTTGATTCTAGGGTACAGCATCACAAAGAGAGCCGCCGCCGCATACAAAACAATCTGCTGAAAAGCATAAAAAAACAAATACGTGATATCGCCTGTCTCAAAGCAGATTACCAAAAAACTGCTAAAGTGAAAAGCAAACATTAAAAGCTTTTGTCTGGTATAGATTCCGCCGCGCCGCTCCTCCTCTTCATACCGGAAAACTGCAAAACTTTCGTAGGTATACAGGAGCATGAAAACCGCTATTACATATTTGGAAAACTCACTGACATATAGTTCCATTTCTTATCCTCCGGTCAAGCAGCATCTGCCCGGTCATTTATTCGACTCCCCGGTTATAATGCGCCGTAGTAAACCGATTAGCGCTTACAGGTTTTGTGTCCATCCCCGAACGGTAATCCCGGAAAAGTTTAATGATTTCCATGGTTTCCTCTTTGCTCTCCACCGTGAAATCCAGCCGGCAGCACATTGGTTCAAGGCTCCTTGCTGCCGGTTCCCGAAAAAGCATATGAAGCGACAATGGAATGCTGTTATAAATCACATTGTAACAGCTTACGCAGTCGTGCCAAACCGGAAAGATTGTTTTATAGCGGTCTTTAAGCTCGGTAATTCCGGAAACCTGCCGACATTTGTCTGCGGTCTTGCGGATACAGCCCGCCGTGACCATCATAGGCAGCCTTCCATAGATTACTGCCGAATGTTTAAGGCTCCCGTCTTCGGCTTCCAAAAATTCCTTCCATTCTGCCCTGTTGTATTCTATTGGAAGATAGTATTCAGATGCCCTTCCTTCCGCAAAACGGAGGCTCTCCCGATTCCACATATAAATTCCGGTATCCAGCACAATCTGTTCCGGCGAAAGACAGTTTGTAAAATACCCCAGACTTTCAAGATTCCGGATAAGAACCCCCTGAAACATGCCGCACTCAATCAGCTGACGGATTCTCAACAGACACTTTTCGGAATCTTCTCTGGAAACATAGGGACCAGCGATATATAATTCCAGTCCGTCTTTGTTTTCTCTTTGCAGACGCTCTTCAAACTCTGCATATCCAGCACTGAGGAGCAGGTGATAATCCACATAAATTCTTTCTATCTGCATTTGGAGCACCCCCATAAGCTGCTCCTCCGTCAATACTGCCGCATGAAACTTCCATTCCGGAGGCGTTTCTATCTCCTCAGCTGTTTCTGCCTCCGGTTCTGGTTCCGCCGCAATTTCTATTTCTGTATCTGTCTCTGCTCCCGCCTCATTTTCTGATTCGACTTTCATCTCTGTTTCCGCCGAAGTTTCAATTTCCGCTTTCGCTTCTGCTCCCGCCATTATTTCTAATTTGGCTTCCGCCTCTGTTTCCGCCGCATTTTCTATTTCGGCTTCTGCGCCGGACACTTCCGTTTCTTCCGGCTCCTCCTCGTAAAGAGGTTTCGCTTTCCGTTTCCGGATCCGGAAGCCTCTGTTCCTTATCAGTTCATCCTCCAGCTTTGCCGCGGCCTGCCTTCTCAATTCATTTAACGAACTGACCGGCATAAAAACTTCATCCGAACACAAGACCTCCACCCGTGATGTCTCAAAGAAATAATTACCTTTCTTTCGCATTTGATCCATAATCTGGTCAATAGACAGCGGACGCTTTTCCGCCTTCTGTACAACATCGCCCTCCACGGTAACCGCTATGGGACCGCTCATCAGCGTCAGCTTCGCATTGTGACCGACTTTCAGATCCACAATCGCCCTGGTCGGCAGCGTGAGCTTGGATGATAAAAATTCTCTTTCAATTGCGCTCAGCAGCCTTGGATTCGTTTCCGAATAGGCGGGGGAATCGATGGTAAGCAGTTCCTTTCCGTTTCGTTTGTGATAATATCCCTCTCCCACGCTGCTTCTGATATAAAGTGAATGAATCTTTTTCCGGTCATGGGGGTGAATCCAATAGCTATCCGGGTCATGATAATAAATATCAATATATTTGCGGTAAATTGCCGTTACGCCCACCGCATATTCCGGGCGTTTCATCCGCCCCTCAATCTTAAAGGAATCGATTCCCGCATCTATAAGCTCCGGAAGTATATCCAGAGTGCACATGTCCTTCATGCTTAAGTAAAATTGGGATTCGCTGCCCCCTATCCGGAAAGGCAGCCGGCAGGGCTGGGCGCACCTTCCGCGGTTTCCGCTTCTTTCCCCCAAAATACTGCTGAACAGACACTGCCCGGAATAACAATAACACATAGCTCCATGAACAAAGGTCTCCACTTCAACCTTTGTGCGCGCCTTAATCTTCCGGATTTCCTCTAAAGAAAGCTCTCTGGCAGGCACAATTCTGGTCACGCCCTCTTTTTGAAGCATCTTTGTTCCCCAGGAACCTGTCAGCGACATCTGCGTGCTTGCATGGATTTTTAGTCCCGGAAAGCATCTATGAATCATGTTCAGAACGCCTAAGTCCTGAACGATTACACCGTCAAGCCCGAAAACATAAAAATTCCGGATATAAGCATACAGCTTGTCCAGTTCCTTTTCTTTGGTCAAAGTATTGACTGTCAGATAAATCTTCCGTCCATATAAATGAGCGAGACGTATCGCCTGATAAATCTCGTCGTTGGAAAAATTTTCTGCGTATGCACGTGCGCTGTATTCACGTCCCCCTAAATAAATTGCATCTGCCCCGGCGCGGATAACTCCCTGCAATGCCAAGAAATTTCCTGCGGGAGCTAATAATTCTACTTTTCTCATAGATACTCCTTATTGGTACTCTTAGTAGATACTTCTAATAGGCACTCCGATAAAAAAAGCTATCTTTACAGACAGCTTTTCGTCAACTTTTTAATTCAGTTTCAAGTCTGATAATTTTTTTGGAACTTTCATTCAACTCATTTTGGAGAGATTTTACATTCTTTTCCGTGTTCTCCAATTTGATCTGCGCCGCAATGAGCTCATGCTTCAAATTGTATAACTCCTTTTCTTTGGTCTGAATCTCTTCCTCCAATATGGTAATCTGCTTCTTTGCCTTAAAATAGTCGTCCGCAATATTCAGCTGAAGCAGAACATTTTGAGTATCCATGGGCTGGCGCCTGAAAGATTCCACTTTTCCATATTCTGACATTTTATTGTTGATATAAGAGGCGACCTTTTGAAGATATTCTTCGCTTTCATACCCACTGAGCGTAAATACTTTTCCGCCGATGATAACTTCCGTATCCGTTTTAACTGACATCAGGCTCACCTCTCTACATACAAAATATATAGCTTATCCAACGTAAATAATACTACATCTATTATAAGCAGATTATCCGGGAATTTCAAGCCCTAAATGATGATAAGCCATCTCTGTTGCAACTCTTCCTCTGGGAGTCCTGTTGATAAGCCCGTTTTTCAGAAGATAAGGCTCATAAACATCCTCAATTGTCCCCGGGTCTTCGCCGATTGCCGCCGCAAGCGTGTCTAGCCCGACCGGTCCTCCCGAAAACTTTTGAATCATGGTAAGCAGGATATTCCGGTCGATATGGTCTAATCCCAGCCGATCCACATCCATCAGGTCTAACGCAGTCACTGCTACATCCTCCGTAATAATTCCGTCATGCTTTACCTGCGCATAATCCCTGACCCTCTTTAAAATCCGGTTGGCAAGACGCGGCGTTCCTCTGCTCCTTTTTGCCATTTCCATTGCCCCGCCCGGCTCTACCGGCGCATCCAAAATTCGCGCGGAATGCATGATGATCGTTTGAAGCTCCTCCACGGAATAAAATTCGAGACGATGTATAATGCCAAACCTGTCTCTGAGGGGCGCCGTCAAAAGCCCCGCTCTTGTGGTTGCGCCCACCAGCGTAAAGTGAGGAAGGTCAAGGCGGATTGATCGGGCTGTGGGACCCTTTCCAATCATAATATCAATGGCATAATCCTCCATTGCCGGATAAAGCACCTCCTCCACCTGCCGGTTTAAACGATGGATCTCATCCACAAACAGAAGATCGCCCTCCTGAAGATTGTTGAGAATTGCCGCCATCTCTCCGGGCTTTTCGATTGCCGGTCCGCTGGTAATCTTCATGTTGACGCCCATTTCATTGGCAATAATCCCTGCCAGCGTGGTTTTGCCCAACCCCGGAGGACCATAAAAAAGCACATGGTCTAACGCATCCTCTCTCTGCTTTGCAGCTTGAATATAAATCTTAAGACTGTCCTTGATTTTGGATTGACCGATGTAGTCGGTCAATTTCTGCGGTCTGAGCGACCCCTCAATCCGAATGTCTTCTTCCTGCAATTCCGTCTCTATCATTCTTTTTGCCATACAAACCTCCGTGTACGCCCGTTGTCAGTCAAATTTCCGTATATGCCGTAGTGACTTAAAACATATTCTTAAGGGCAAGCTTTAAGATGGTTTCCACATCCATATCCTCCTCAAAAGGAACCTTCTTTACGGCGTGGAGAGCATCCGATGCAGAATATCCAAGCGCGGTTAACGCCTCCACCGCATCGTTCCTTGCTTTTTGCTCCAAAGGACCTTCCGTGCCTGCAGGAGTCTGCATTTCCTTGTGAATCAGCACATCTTCCAGTGAAATCTTATCCTTCAAATCTAAAATTACCCTCTCCGCGGTCTTTTTGCCGATTCCGGGAGCCTTGGCAATGGCTGCCGCATCCCCCGAAAGAATGGCAAAACGCAGATTATCTGCACTCATAACGGACAAAATAGCAAGACCGCCTTTGGGACCGATTCCGTTGACGGTAATCAGCCGTTTGAAGATTTCCAGTTCATCTCTTGAAAGAAACCCGAACAGGCACAGGGCATCCTCACGGACGCTGGTATAAGTATAAAGCTTAACCTCCTCACCAATTCCGGGAAGCGCCGCAAAAGTACCGGAGGATATTTTGACATTATAACCGATTCCGCCCGTATCCAGCACTACGTTCTCTTCTGTGAGAGAATCTATTTTACCTTTGATAAATGCATACATTAGATATTCCCTTTCTTAAGTATATTTTGAAGGTAAGGCAGAACCAGCGACGCTGCCATCCCAATCACAATACCGGTAAGAAGCCCTGAAAAAATCAGTGCCGGCATATAATAGACCACCGAATAAGTCTCCACCACCCAAAAGGCGACAAGAAGCTGTCCCATATTGTGCATCACTCCTCCGGCGGCGCTGACTGCCGGGACATGAAACAAATGACTCTTTTTAAGAAGAATCATAGTCAAAGCGCTGATCAGTGCGCCTGCCAGAGAATAGGCAATCATAAACAGATTTCCAAACAACAGACCGCTCAGCAGTGCCTTGACCGATGTAAGGAGCAGGGCTTCTTTCCAATCAAAAAGATACAGGCAGATCAGCACTGCCAGATTTGCAAGCCCAATCTTTACCCCTGGAATCCCGGGCTGAAAGGAAATCAGATTTTCCACGTAGGATAAAATCAGCGCCATTGCCGTTAACAGCCCCATGTAAGCTGTCTTATTCAGCCCTTTAGTTAACGATGGCATCCACGTCACCTTCTTCCATGGATTCTATCAAAATCACTAATTTATGAGGCAGGCAGATGATGCTTTCGCCCCCGCGGGAAATTGCCTTCTGACGGACACAGAGCCTGTCCGGACAGTCCGCATCCGATACAAAAGCCGTCCCCCCGCTTATCATCAAAAGATTATAGCCCTCTTCAACGCCGGAAATCGTCACCGCCTGCTCTTCTGACAGCGGGTATCTCGCAATCTCCTCTCCGTCTTGAAGAACGACCGCAAAGCCTGCTTCTTTCTTATTTATAAAGTTAAAGCTTACCCCAATCAGCAGGGCAAGCAAAATCATTCCTGCCAGTAAACAGGCGTCCCATTTCATCTTTTGCTTTTCCATGCAGTTATTTTATCATACACGAACATATGTTTCAAGTATTTACAATCTCTTTTTCTTGCATTTCCAAATGTTCTTCCTTATAATATGGGGGAAAAGATTTATAAAGAAAACGAGGAATTATGAAAAAATGAGCAAAGAAGATTATAGCAAAGCATTTAAGCTGGGCAAAAAGGATTATCAGGCGCGGATGATGCGGGGAGAAAAGCCCACCCTGCTGGTCTTAGACGACATTCTGCCGAACCGCGGAAGCTACTACGAGGCACCCTTAGGGCTGGTGCAGATTCCCACCGAACAGATTATCGGAACCAAAACCATCGGGAGGAGCAATTCCTTTGCTGGTAATTTTATGCCGATTTTACAGGAAAATACGGAATTTGCGTCAAAATGGTCCACTTTAAGCACCAGTCATGTGGAGGAGGGAATCCGCGACCCCATCAAGGCGTACGAGTATATGAACAAATTTTATGTGCTGGAAGGAAATAAGCGGGTCAGCGTCATGAAATTTCACAAGGCGGTCTCCATCCTAGGAGATGTCATCCGCATTGTGCCCAAGCGCACGGAAGACAAGGAAAATAAAATTTATTATGAGTTTATGGACTTCTACCAGTCCGCCCCCATTAATTACATATGGTTTTCTCATGAGGGGGATTTTGCCAAACTCCAAAAGGCGGTCGGCAAAGAGCCCGGCGAAAAATGGTCCGAAGAGGAACTGCTTACCTTTAGTTCCCTGTACGCCCGTTTCACCGCGGAGTACAAGAATAAAGGCGGAAGCAAGCTCCGGATTACAACCGGCGATGCTTTCCTCTCCTTCATTACCCTGCACGGTTATGACACGGTGGAAAGCAAGACGACCAATGATCTAAACTCCCTGATTGACAAGACTTGGGAGGAATTTGTCCTTTTACAGGAGGATCAGGATATTGCGTTAAAAATGAAGCCCGCCGCCGAAAAGAAGCCTCTTCTTAGCAAGCTGCTCCCCAAGAGTGCGCCTAAGCTGAAAGCCGCCTTTATTTACGAAAAAACTCCCGGCACTTCCGCTTGGACTTATGCCCACGAGCTGGGAAGACTCTATCTGGAGCAGACGTTTCCCGACGAGTTAACTACCGTCTGCTTTGAAAATGCTGTTCCTGAGACTGCGGATGCCCTCATCAACGAAGCAATTGCCGAGGACTGCAATCTAATCTTTACCACGACGCCGGCTTTTGTGCAGGCAAGCGTGAAGGCGGCGATTGCCAATCCGGAAATCCGCATTTTAAACTGCTCCTTAAATACCGCCCACCGCTATATTCGTACCTATTATTCGCGAATGCATGAAGCAAAGTTCCTGATGGGCGCCATTGCCGGAGCTATGGCGTTCAATGACCGCCTTACCTACATTGCGGACTATCCTATCTATGGTTCCATTGCCAATATTAACGCCTTTGCCTTGGGCGCAAAAATGATCAATCCCAGAGCCAAAGTATATCTGGAATGGTCCACGAAAAAGGAAGTCGATATTTTTGAAAAGATTAAGGAGAATCAATCCTCCTGTATTTCAGGGCGCGACATGGTAATTCCCGAGGAAGCCTCCCGGTTCTTTGGCATTTATCATATGGATGGCGACACTCCCCGCAATCTTGCTATGCCGCTCTATCACTGGGGAAAGTTTTATGAACAGCTTATCCGCACCATTATGGATGGAACTTGGAAATATGATGACGATCCCACTTCCACCAAGGCAATTAATTACTGGTGGGGATTGTCCGCAGGCGTTATCGATGTGGTCTGCTCCCAGCATCTTCCCATCGGAACCAAACGTCTGGTAGAGTTTTTGAAATCTTCCATCAGCGCCGAATCCTTTAATCCGTTTTCGGGCATCTTATATTCTCAGACGGGCATCGTTGTGGATGACCCTGAGAGAAGCCTGTCTCCGGAAGAAATCATGTCCATGGACTGGCTTGCAGAAAATATCATTGGTTCTATCCCCAAAAAGGAAGAGCTGAGAGAACATGCGGCACCGGTCATTGACCAGCAGGGCGTACTGAAAAAGGAAGGTTAACTTACATATGAAGATACTTGTGATCTCCGACGAAGAATCAAAATATCTGTGGGACTTTTTTGAGAAAAGCAAGGTGGAGGGGATTGACCTGATCATCTCCTGCGGGGATTTAGACCCCCGCTACCTTTCTTTTCTCGTAACCTTAACCAATGTCCCCCTTCTGTACGTACACGGCAATCACGATGGAAAATACGAGACTATCCCCCCGGACGGCTGTATCTGTATTGATGACCAGATTTATGTCCACGAGGGCATCCGTATTCTGGGGCTCGGCGGTTCCATGCGATATCGCCCGGGACCGCACCAGTACACGGAACAGCAGATGAAACGGCGCGTCTCCAAATTATGGTTTAAAATTTTCCGCCACAGAGGTTTTGACATTTTAGTCACTCACGCTCCCGCTTATCAGCTAAACGACGGACGCGACCTCCCTCATCAGGGTTTTCAGGTATTCCGAACCCTGATTGAAAAATATAAGCCAAAATATTTTCTGCACGGGCACGTCCATATGTCCTACGGCAGAAAGCACAAACGTTATGATAAATACATGGACACCCATATCATCAATGCCTACGAACGATGTGTCTTTGAATTTGAAGACCCGAATCCCGGCGATCATATCCGCTGAAAGAAAACTTTTCCTATAGCGGAACTTTGAAAGCATTCTTTATATAAAGCACTCTTTATCTAAGAAAGGAAACGTTATGAGAATTGTATTTGTCCGCCACGGCGAACCCGATTACCAAAATGACACGCTCACAGAAAAAGGCTGGCGGGAAGCTGAGCTTCTCTCTAAGCGGATTATAAACTGGAATGTAGAGCAGTTTTATTGTTCGCCCCTAGGCAGGGCAAAAGATACCGCCTCCTGCACATTAAACAAGCTGAACCGGGAAGCCGTTATCCTTCCTTGGATGCGGGAATTTTCTTATCCAATCGATGATCCCGTAACCGGCAGGCACGGCGTACCGTGGGATTTCGTTCCCTCCTACTGGACTTCCCAGCCTCTTATGTATGATATTGACCGCTGGGTGGAAACCGATGTTATGAGACAGAACCCAGACATTGCTCCTTCTTATAAAGAAGTATGCAATAACTTTGACAGCCTGCTCTCCGCCTACGGCTATGTCAGGGAAGGCGATTTTTATCGTATTACAGGCAAAGAAGAACGATTTATGACCGGAACAGGTTCCCTTACCGCGGATGATGAAGAAAACCGGCGCACACAGCCCCTTATTGTAATCTTCTGCCATCTGGGAGTTACCTGTCTGGTGCTCTCCCACCTTTTAAATATTCCGTTTCCTCTGCTTGTTCACGGCTTCTTTCTTCCAACCACCTCACTCACTGTACTGACAAGTGAAGAGCGCTGGGGAACGGAAGCTTATTTCCGGGTTCAGACAATCGGTGATGTGAATCATTTATTAACCGGCGGTGAGCCAATCTCCGCCGCCGGTTCCTTTGCAAATGTGTTTCAGGGATAAATTATTCCGCCGGCTGCTCTTCTGTCGTCTCCTCACCGGTGGGAATAGTCAGATAGTGCAGATTTCCTTTGGGGTCGGAAATCTGATAATTCTGCTCCGTCAATTCTTCAACCATTTCCGTCACCACTTCGCCGGAAAGAAGGTTGGCAATCCGGTCATCATCGGATTCGTCATAATAGCGGTTAACAAATTCCACCACATAATAGCGGTTGCTGTCTGCATCTTCCAGAACTTCTATATCTCCCTGCGTTCTGGCGTCATCATATAACCAGTCCGCCATTACTGTTGTAATGGAAGAGCGATACCTTCCCTCTGCAAGGCTGTAATCCTTTTCAGGGTCTTCATAGTTTTCCTTAGCCTCTTCGGAAGCATACGTAATGCACAATTCATTAAAATCTGCTCCTCCCTTACGGCTCTCTGCCATTGCCTGAGCATCCGCCTGAATCTTTGTCATTGCTTCTAAAACCGCTTCTTCCGCAGCGTCCGCCTCCAAACCAGTCGTAAAGGTAAAGCTCCGGTAATCCACCTTGTCATAATCCGTCTTATTCTCTTCATAATAAGCCTTTACCTCTTCCTCCGCGGGCTTATTCTGGTCAATCAGTTCCTGATAATATGCGTTTGCAAGCATCGTCTCCTTTTCAAACGGCGTGATATTGGAAACCGTTGCGTAAGTGCCATACATTTCCTTATAATACTCACCTATATCCATTCCCTGTTCTTCAAGAAAGGATTTCATGGAATCCGTATATTCCTCGTATTCAGCATCTCCATCATAGGTAAATCCGTTCTTTTGCGCTTCGTCCACCATTGCCTTTACCTGCTGGAGCTGTTCTACCGCCATATTGTCATACATATCCTTAAAACTCATGTCCTCTGAAATCATATACTCAGACAAATCGGCGCTTGCATCCAAGCCATAGTAAGAAAGCATGCTCGCATTGTTATTCAGCATCATATTGTAATAGTAATCATATTCCAATTTACTGATATTGTGGCTTCCCACCTGAATATAAGTTCCATTAAGCGCCGTCTGCTTTGCAACAATCGGTCTTGCTATGGAAATTACAAGTATGACTACAAGCACAATGCCGATAATCGATGCAATGAGCTTTGTCAATTTTTCCTGTTTTTGATCCTTTTCCTTCTGGATTCTCCGCTCTTCCATCTTTCGGTCATATCTTGTCATAACCTTCTGCTCACCAGCTTTTTCCTCCGGTGCAGTATTTTTTGCCATTTTATTTATTCCTCCTTGTTTTAAAGCTTATTCCCATCCAAAATCACTCTGCTTAATTCTTTTGATTGATATAATTAACCAGACCTTCCGCGTCTATAATCTTCTGCATGAACTCCGGAAAAGCCTGCCCTTTAAACTGCGTGCCCTTAGTCAGGTTTTTGATGATTCCGGAATCAAAGTCAACCTCAACCTCATCTCCCGCATCGATCCCCTTAGAAGCCTCCGGGCATTCGATAATCGGAAGTCCGATGTTAATAGCATTCCGATAAAAGATTCGTGCAAAGGTCTCGGCAATCACACAGCTTACGCCCGCCGCCTTAATTGCGATCGGGGCATGTTCCCGTGAGGAGCCGCATCCAAAATTCTTATCGGCGACAATAATATCGCCTTTCTTTACTCTTGAAATAAACTCCTTGTCAATGTCTTCCATACAGTGTGCCGCAAGCTCCGCCGGATCCGAGGTGTTCAGATACCTTGCAGGGATAATCACATCCGTATCTACATTATCGCCATATTTAAAAACAATTCCTTTTGCTGCTTTCATGTCTATTTTCCTTTCTATTCTATAGTTAAAGCCGCGCCAATCCTTATTACAGACGGCATGGACAGGAAATCTTTCCTGCAACCGCGCTTGCCGCCGCCACTGCCGGGCCTGCCAGATAAATTTCGGAATTTACATGTCCCATACGCCCCACAAAATTGCGGTTTGTGGTGGATACACAGCGTTCACCCTCCGCCAAGATTCCCATATATCCTCCGAGACAGGGGCCGCAGGTCGGCGTGCTTACCACCGCACCGGCTTCAATGAAAGTCTTAAGAAGCCCCTCTTCCATTGCCTGCATATAAATTGCCTGAGTAGCCGGAATCACAATACAGCGCATTCCCTTTGCCACGTGCCTTCCGGAAAGTACCTTTGCAGCAATCCGCATATCGTCAATCCGTCCGTTGGTGCAGGAACCAATCACCACCTGATCGATTGTAATATCCTCCGTAATCTCATCAATGGTTTTGGTATTCTCTGGAAGATGCGGGAACGCAATGGTAGGACGAAGCTCACTAAGGTCAATGGTATACTCTTCGTCATAAACCGCATCCTCGTCCGCCTCATAAATGACGTAAGGCTTCTTGGAATGCTCTTTCATGTAAGTAATGGCAAGATCATCCACCGGGAATATCCCGTTCTTTCCGCCTGCCTCAATCGCCATATTGGCAATGGTAAAGCGGTCGTCCATGGTAAGGTTTTGAATCCCTTCCCCTGTAAATTCCATAGACTTGTACAGTGCGCCATCCACACCGATCATGCCGATAATATGTAAAATTACGTCCTTGCCGCTGACCCACTCTCCGGGCTTGCCGACCAGATTAAATTTGATTGCTCCCGGAACCTTAAACCACGCCTTGCCTGTCGCCATGCCCGCAGCCATATCCGTGCTTCCCACGCCTGTGGAAAAGGCGCCCAAAGCTCCATAAGTACAGGTATGGGAATCTGCGCCAATGATCACATCCCCTGCCACAGTAAGCCCCTTTTCCGGTAAAAGCGCATGCTCAATCCCCATTTCGCCCACTTCAAAATAGTTGGTGATTTGATTGCGGTACGCAAATTCCCTCACACATTTGCAATGCTCCGCCGACTTAATATCCTTATTCGGCACAAAATGATCGGGCACAAGGGCTATCTTATCTTTATCAAATACGCCTTCCGTCTTCATCTTTTCCATTTCTTTAATTGCAACCGGACTGGTAATATCATTGCCAAGCACCAAATCCAGATCCGCCTCAATAAGCTGCCCTGCCTCCACCTCGGGAAGTCCGGCATGAGCGGCTAATATTTTCTGGGTCATTGTCATTCCCATTGTGATACCTCCATGCTAAGTTATACTTCTGTTGACTTTTCACTGTTCACTATCATAACACATAAATATTGATTTGAAAACAAGTATCTTCACAGGAATCAAAAAGACCACCGACATCTGTCGATGGTCTTTTGTTCTTAATTAATTGTTAATCAGCTTGTCACTTTCATTGTTCCAGCTGTAGAGCTTACGAATCTCCTTGCCTACCTGTTCTGCCGGATGCTCAGCGGCTAACTTTCTCATTGCCTTGAAATGAGCCTGTCCCCCCGCGGAAGACATGTCAAGCAAAAATTCTTTGGCAAAGCTGCCGTCCTGAATATCCTTTAAGATCTTCTTCATGGTCTTCTTGGTTTCATCGGTAATAATCTTAGGTCCTGTCACATAATCGCCGTACTCTGCCGTATTGGAAATGGAATATCTCATTCCCTCAAAGCCGGACTGATAAATCAGGTCTACAATCAGCTTCATCTCATGGATACATTCAAAATATGCGTTTCTGGGATCATAGCCAGCCTCGGTCAAGGTCTCAAAGCCTGCCTGCATCAATGCGCAGACTCCGCCGCAGAGGACTGCCTGCTCACCAAACAAGTCGGTTTCCGTCTCTGTCCGGAACGTGGTCTCCAGAACTCCCGCACGCGCTCCGCCAATGGCAAGCGCATAAGCAAGCGCCTTATCCAAAGCCTTTCCGGTAGCGTCCTGATGAACGGCAACCAGACAGGGAACGCCCTTTCCAGCCTGATATTCACTTCTTACCGTGTGGCCGGGTCCCTTGGGGGCAATCATGGTAACGTCAACGTTCTTGGGAGGCACAATCTGATTAAAATGAATGTTAAAGCCGTGGGCAAACATCAGCATATTTCCCTCTTCCAGATTCGGCTCAATGTCCTTTTTGTACATAGCCGCCTGCAGTTCATCGTTAATCAGGATCATGATGATGTCCGCCTTCTTAGCAGCCTCTGCAGCCGTATATACCTCAAAGCCCTGAGCCTCTGCCTTTGCCCATGATTTTGACCCTTCGTAAAGACCGATGATCACATGACATCCGGATTCTTTTGCGTTTAACGCGTGTGCATGTCCCTGACTTCCGTAACCGATCACTGCAATTGTTTTGCCCTCCAATAAGGACAGATTACAGTCTTCCTGATAATAAATATTTGCCATTGTATGACTCCTTTCTTACTGTATGCTTATTTACATGCCGTTTCCGGCTTGTAGCTAACAACATTAGAGGCATCCAGTAACTTATAAGTAAGTAACATTCTCCGTGCCCCTGCCAAGACCTGCAATTCCGGTTCTGGCGATTTCCAGTATCTCATATCCGTCCAAAAGACCGATAAACGCATCAATCTTATCCTGATTGCCGGTAAGCTCAATAATCAAGCTGTCTGACGCCACATCGATAATCTTGGCGCGGAAAATATCCGCAATCGCAATAACTCCCTGCCTCTGCTCACCGTTCGCCCTGACCTTAACGAGGGCAAGCTCCCTGTACACGCTGGTCTCCGGCTGTAACTCCTTAATATCCCTGACATCAATCAATTTGGCAACCTGCTTCTCAATCTGATCGAGAATCTCGTCGTCCCCGGAGGTCACAATTGTTATTCTGGTATATCTGGGATCTGCCGTAAGACCTGCCGTAATGCTGTCAATATTGTAGCCTCTTCTTGAAAAAAGTCCTGAAATCCGGCTCAGCACGCCGGAAGTATTGTCTACCAAAAGCTGAAAAACCTTTTTACGCAATCTTTCATCCTCCTTAACATCCGTCCACTATTTTATCAAGTTGCCTTGTAAAAGTCAACTTACATAATTAATAGGTTCTTGATTTCTTTCAATCCGTTTCATTACATTTCTGCAGCGCCAGGGTTCCGGTACGCGCCACTTCCACAATGCTGACCGTCTTAAACATTCCAATCAGGAGCTGAACCCGCTCCGGAATGTCACACATTTGTATCAGCATCATATTCTTTGACATATCTACAATATGAGCGTTCATGATCTCACAGATTTCCATGATGTCCCTGCGGTTCGACTTATTATACTTTACCTTCATAAGCAGAAGCTCACGGCTGATGCTCGCCCCCTCGTCAAAGGTTTTGACCTTAATGACATCCAGTTTCTTATTAAGCTGCTTTTCAATCTGCTCCATGGTGCGCTTATCGCCGCTGCTCACAATGGTCATACAGGACACATCCGGGTCATCGGTCTCTCCCACTGCAAGAGAATCAATATTAAAGCATCTTCGGGAAAACAGCCCGGCAACCTTGCAGAGCACGCCGGAGCGGTTTTCAACTAATACGGAATATATTTTTTTCATAGAGTCCTCCATCTTTGCCAATCTGTAACTGCATTTCCAAGCCTTTTACTTAACCAGATCCATAGGATCGATCACACATTCCATCAACACGGACTCGTCCTTTTCTAAGAACTGATCGATCACCTCTTCTGCCCGCTCCATAGTCTCAAGCCGCAAAAACTTAATTCCATACGCGGAAGAAAGCTTTTCCAAATCGGGGCTTCCGGATAAGTCTACCACGGAATAATTGTCCTTGTAGGTATAATGCTGATACTCCCTCACCATTCCCAGATAATTATTTTTCAGCACAATTATTTTAACCGGAATATGATGCTGGCAGATGGTGGCAAGCTCCATCATGGACATCTGAAAAGAACCGTCGCCACAGACAGCAACCACCTGTCTGCTTCTGTCCGCAAGTTTGGCTCCCATGGCCGCAGGTATGGAATATCCCATGGTTCCCATTCCGCCGGAGGTTAGGAACTTGCCCTCCTTCACAATATGATAGCCGCAGGACCAGATCTGATTCTGACCCACATCCGCTGCATAAATGCCGTTATCCTGCATTTTTTCAGACAAAAGCGTAATAAACGCCGCCGGATCCACATACGCCGGGTTGGGATTTCTCCTAGGTGCCATACAGGTTCGATAGTCCTCTAACATCTCAATCCAGTCTTCATGTTCACAGGCAATCTCCTGTTCCAAGAGATCTTCAAAGATATGTTTTGCATCTCCCACCAGCGGAATTGCCGGACCGACATTTTTGCCGATTTCTGCCGGGTCAACATCAATATGAATCAATACTTTATTTTCCGTGATGAGATCCGGCTGGTTGACAGCGCGGTCCGCCACTCTTGCGCCCACCATGATCAGCAGATCCGACTCGTTCATGGCGCGGTTTGCATAGGGCTTTCCGTTATTTCCGACCATGCCGAAATACAACGGATGCTTCGTGGGCATCACTCCGATTCCCATCATGGTAGAGACCACCGGAACCCGGTGCTTCTCGGCAAAACGGATAAGATCCTTTTCTCCCTCCGAGAGAAGCACGCCGCCGCCCACGCAGATTAACGGCTTTTTCGCCTTTTCAAGCTCAGCGGCTACCTTTTTAATCTGTACCATGTTTCCCTTTACCGTTGGCTTATAAGTACGCATTGAGATGGAATCCGGATAAGAAAACTTTTTGATTTCCGCATTCTGCACATCGATGGGAACATCAATCAAAACCGGGCCCTTTCTCCCCGTCCCCGCAATATGAAAGGCTTCCTTAATGATTCTTGGAATATCCTGAACGTTCCGCACCAGATAACTGTATTTGACAAAAGATTCCACCGCCCCTGTGATGTCCGCCTCCTGAAATACATCGCTTCCGATTAGTTCCGAATTGACCTGTCCGGTAATGCACACTAACGGAATACTGTCCGCAAAAGCCGTGGCAATTCCGGTGATCACGTTGGTGGCGCCGGGTCCCGATGTAACGGCACAGACACCGATTTTGCCGGATACCCTTGCAAGCCCGCTTGCCGCGTGAGCCGCGTTCTGCTCTGTCCTTATCAGAATTGTCTTGATGGGCGAATCAAGAATACTGTTGTAAAAAGGACAAATCGCAACCCCCGGATAGCCAAATACGTACTCTACGCCCTCTTCCTCCAAACATTTTACAATTGCATCTGCTCCTATCATCTCTTATTTCCTTTCCGCATGTTATTTAAATTTTCCAAAGAAATTGGCAAAGGGCTCCACTACATCTCCCAAATCCTTTATCGCTTTATTTAAGCTGTCAAAGTCCACGGATTCCATCTTTTTCATCACTTTCTCCACCGACTCCGCATTATCGGCAATAAAGGTATCCATATTATCCCCCATCTCCGTAATGGATTCGCTCATTGTGGTAATGCTTTCAAGCGCCGAATCCGCCAGCGTAATGGTGTCGGACACCTGCGCCATAACCTGATTGGCATGCTGTACTGTGTTCATAACCGATGGCAGAACCATCACGGCACAATAGACCACGCCCGCCGCAATCACAAGCGCCGCCAGTGTTTTAATTCTATCATAAAAAAGCTGTTTTCTGGAATTTTTAACCAATTCCTCCAAATAAGATTCTTCCATCATTTTCATTGCTCCTTTGCTTTATTGCCTGTTTAAAAGCTGCTTTGCCACCCGTACCGCATCCGCCGCATCCTTGGAGTATCCGTCCGCCCCGATTTCTTTGGCATAATCCTCCGTGATCACTGCTCCGCCTATCATAATCTTAGCGGACACCTTCCGTTCCCTGGCATAAGCAACCACCCGCTTCATCTCCTGCATGGTAGTCGTCATAAGCGCTGACAGCGCAATGATCTGTGCATTTTGGCGGAGAGCCTCCTCAATAATCACTTCTCTCGGGACATCCTTTCCAAGGTCAATGACCTGAAAGCCGTAATTCTTTAACATCAATGCTACCAGATTCTTTCCAATATCGTGGATGTCTCCCTGTACTGTGGCGATTACCACCACGGGCATTTGTTCCGATGCCTGCCCCTGCGCCAAAAAAGGTTCCAGATATTCAATGGAAAGCTTCATAGCCTCCGCGCTGGAAATTAATTGAGGCAGAAAATATTTCCCCTTATCAAACAGCTCTCCCACCGCATTAATCGCCGGCAGAAGCTGTCCGTTTAAAATATCCGATGCCGATTTCCCTTCTTTCATGGAGTCTTTGGTGTGCTCCACGATCTGCTTTCGATTCCCCTTTAAAACATCCTGATAAACCGTACCGGCAGACTGTTCATCCGCTTCCTTGCCAGAAGCAGGCGTTTTGACCTCCGGCATCTGTCCCTGCAAAGCCGCCATCGGTTGGCGGGGTGCTTCCGGTCTTCTTCTCTGAAATTCCTCCATCCGCCGGATATAGCGGATATCCCCCTCCGGTTTATTCATCAGTAAATCGGAGGCAAAGGCAACATTCATCAAAAGCTCCTGAGACGGATTTGCAATCGCCATAGTAAGCCCTTCCCGGATTGCCATAGTGAGAAAGGCGGCGTTCACAAAGCTTCTCTCCGGCAGTCCAAAGGAAATATTGGACAATCCGCAGATTGTTGCAAATCCCTTTTCCCGGCAGTAACGGATGGTTTCTAGAACCTCCCTTGCCGCGTTTGGGTTTGCGCCCACCGTAGTCACCAGCCCGTCTACTACAATGTCCTCCTTACTCATCCCCATTGCCAAAGCCGCACTGCTGATTTTGTCTATAATGGCAGTCTTCTCATCCAAACTGTCCGGAAGCCCCTTATCCGACAGGGGAAGCAAAATAAACATAGCGCCGTATTTTTTTGCCACAGGCAGAAGCTTTTGAAGCTTCTCCTCCTCTCCCGATATGGAATTAATCAATGCCCGTCCCGGATATCTGCGCAACGCCGCTTCCATCACATCCACATGGCTGGAATCGATGACCAGCGGTAGATTGGAAGCAACTGTTACCTCATCCAAAACCTTAAGCATCATTTCCTTTTCATCAATTCCGCTCATTCCCATATTGATGTCCAAAAAAGAAGCGCCGCATGCTTCCTGTTCTTCCGCAAAGGAAAGCACCATGTCAAGCTTCCCTTCCCGCAGCTGTGCTTGAAGCTTTTTCTTTCCGGTGGGATTAATCCTCTCTCCCACTACCATAAAAGGAGAATCAAGACCGAATGTCACCGTGCTCCGTTCACTGGTCAGATACCGCAGTCCCGCCTGAAACCGCCTTACTGTCCTATGCCCTGACGTGGCACTTACCAGTTTTTGAATATATTCCGGGGACGTTCCGCAGCATCCCCCCAAGATACATGCCCCGGCGCTTACCAGCCCCTTCATCTCCTCCGCAAAGGTGTCCGCATCCATATCATAGACCGTTTCCCCCGCCTCGTTTAACGCCGGCATTCCCGCATTGGGCTTTGCAATAACTGGAATGGAAACCGCCTGCGCCATCTGCTCAATCAGCGTCCTCATCTTATCCGGTCCGGTGGAACAGTTGGCTCCCACTGCCGCCGCGCCAAGCTTTTCCAGCGTTACCGCCGCCGTCACCCCGTCCGTTCCATATAAGGTTCGTCCATCGCCTTCAAAGGTAAGCGTTGCCATAACCGGAAGCTCACAGACCTCCTTCGCCGCAATCAGCGCCGCCCGGGTCTCCTGAAGGCTCATCATCGTCTCAACAACCAGCAGATCAACTCCCGCCTGATTAAGCAGTGTAATCTGCTCTTTGTAAACAGTAATCAGCTCTTCAAAATCCATATCTCCCATGGGCGCCAGACTTCTTCCGGTCATGGTAATATCTCCGGCGACAAGCGCCCTGCCGGATGCCGCTTCCCTTGAAATCTCCACCAGCTTCCTATTAATCTCTTCAATTTGGTCTTCCAGCCCGTACTCCCTCAGTTTAATCCTGTTTGCCGTAAAGGTCGGCGCATACAAAATATTACTGCCCGCCGCGACATATTCCCTTTGAAGACCTATCAGAATATCCGGATTTTCGAGAATCCACTTTTCGGGGCATACCCCCGCAGGCATTCCCCTTTTCATCAGATTTGAGCCGGTTGCGCCGTCCAAATAGACTAATTTTCCATCTATCCAGTTGATAAATTCTTCTCTCTTCACATTTATCCCACCTAAACCGCTTTTTTACTGCTTTTTCAATGTTAACACAGTTTTCTCAAAACTACAATTTACAAATATGCCATTTTTCATCTTTTTCTTTATTTTTTCTTATGTAACAGTTCAGCCTTGCAGTCCCGGATGCAGGAAAGCCCCGTGTCATGTTCCTTTT
>JAMPGL010000030.1 GCA_023663945.1 Lachnospiraceae bacterium
CCGCCGGCTTAACTTAATGACATTGACCTAGTACTGCTACGCCTTTTAGAGAGCGAGAGCGCGGTGACGTAGAAATAAATCTCCATACAAGCGTCCGTTCACCCCTCCTTTACCACATTAAACCGAAACCTTGCAAAATCAAACCAATTGTGATAGCATAATTACACACATATCTGGGAGTCTAATATTCTGATAACGTATCTATGGCTGTTCGCCTATTCGGAAAGAATCCCTTGTATGAGAATTTTAAAGGAGGTCTGTGCCAAATGTAGAAAGCAAATTGAATAAATTTATATCTTTGTGAACCGTCAAATACAGCATATCAGGGATAAACTTCTTTTTTGGTTGCCAGAGCCGAAAAGCAACGATATAATAAAATAAGAAGTTTTCCTTAGAACCATGCCAATTACATGAAAGGAAAACAATATGCAAAAAAATACACATGATTATGACAACGTGTTTAAAACCATGAAAAGTAAACACAAAAGACTTTTTATCTCAGTGATTAACGATATATTCAGCAAAAACTATCCATTAGATACAAAAGTGGAAGTATTACCATCAGACGGATATTTAACCGAAGCCAAAACGTCTGACGACAGCAAAAAAATAGAGGAACAAGATTCTGATTTTCTGATTAAAATTGAAAGCGAAGTTTATCTTATAGAATGTCAAAGTTACGACGACGGTTCTATGGCAATCAGAATTGCAGAATATGCATTTATTGTTGCAAGGCAGTTTGCAACATGGGATATTGGTCATGCGGTCATGCCAATGCCAAGGTTTTCGGTAATTTATGTCAAGAAAACAAGCAAAACACCTAAGACAACCGTAATCACCTTTATTTTCCCGGACGGTCAGGTTGTAAATTATGAATCCGAAAATGTGATTTTGGAGCAATTTACCAAAGAAGCTATTATTGAAAAGCGGTTGTTCCCATACATCCCTTTTTATATTGCAAGATATGAGAAAGATCTTACACAGGGTCAAAATATCGACTCTGCCATAATAGATTTGACCTATTTTAGAGATGAACTGCTGCGCCTGCATGAAGAAAATGAATTATCTGATGCCGAAATTATAGACCTGATGGGATTTGTAAATACTATCGTTACACACATTACAAACGGAAATAAAAATGAGGAAAGGCTGGTAAATATTATGGGCGGAACCATCATTGAGACCGAATCCGAAAAGCTGATACGTCAGGGATTGCGTCAAGGGATGCGTCAAGGACAAGCGGAAATGATTATTGAATTTGGTCAAGAAGAGGGGCTTGACAGGATGACTATTTTGCAGAGAATACAGACCAAAACAGGCATGTCCATGGAAGATGCCGAGCTTTGCATGCAAAAATACGGCAGCCCCTCCTTATAAATGAAGTTTACAATTTCTTTTTCATATTCACCAAAAGCGGAAGAACCATCACCGCCCATACAACAGGCTCCGAGATAATGACTCCCATATAGCCGATTACCGGCGCAAGCCAAAAGGCTATGACCACCTTCCCGGCAAGCTCAATCAAACTGGAAATGAGCGGCGTTTTCTTATCTCCAAAGCCCTGCATACTGTTCCGAAAGATACAGATTAACGCCGGGAGAAAATAAAACACTCCATTGATTTTTAGATACAAGGATGCCGTGTCGATAATCTCCCTCTCACTGCTGGCGGTGATTAACCGGATAATCTGCGGTGAAAGCAGATAAATCACCGCAAGCACCGCGCCGCACCATCCGAACGCCAAAAATACCGTATCCCGGATTCCCCTTTTAATCCGCTCATATTCTTCTGCGCCCAAGTTCTGTCCGCAGTAAGTCGCAAGCGCAGTTCCAAGCACAAAAAATGGCGTCAAAAACAGGGAAGTCGCCTTCCGCGCCGCTGTGTGCGCAACGATTATATTTGTCCCAAACGTGTTGATACTGGTCTGCAGCGCCAATGACCCAAGAGTCACAAAAGAAATCATAAATCCCATGGAAAGCCCCGTAGGAAGAAGCTGTCTGTAAATTTTCTTATCCGGCTTCAGCCCTTCCCTGCCCGGCAAAAGCTCCCGGTATTTCTTTCTCATAAAAAGAAAACAGAGAAGAGCCGACAGTGCCTGGGAAAACACCGTAGCTGCCGCCGCTCCGGAAACGCCCATGTTAAGATGCAGGATACAGATATAATCCAGCACAATGTTCATCACATTAGAAATCACCAAAAAAAGTAACGGTGTAAAGGAGTCCCCGACAGCCCGCAGAACAGCCGCACAGATATTGTACAGAGCAGTCGCCGCCAGCCCTGCAAGGATAATACGGATATAAGACGACGCCTCCTCCCAAAGCGGAGCGGATACGTTCAGCATCCTCAAAATCTGCGGTAAAAACAACAGGGATACAATACTGATGATTCCTGCCGCCATCACGCCCAGAAGCGCCGTTCCGCCGATAGCCTTTTTCAGCTTCGCTTCATCCTTTGCCCCGTAAAATGTAGAAATCAGTATGCCGAATCCGGCGATAATTCCGTTTAAAAACTCAATCAGCATATCGCTCAGCGAGGTAGTCGCCCCTACCGCCGCAAGAGACGCCTCCCCCAGGGTGCTTCCAATAATCCTTGTATCAATCAGGCTGTAACCTAACTGAAACATCTGCCCGATATAAAGCGGAAGCGCAAACAGCAAAATCACGCACAGCGGTTTTCCTTCCGTTAAATTTTTCACAGTATCCCCCTATCTGTACAGCACCAATGTGACGCCGAACATTTCTTTTTCCTTTTTGTATAAAATAATTGCCCCGTATTTCTTTGCCGCCATCTTAACATTTTGACTGCCTATCCCATGCTCCTCCTTATCCACTTTTGCCGTGGGAACCTCCCCTTCCATATCGGGAATCTCTCCGCAATAACTGTTTTTGATATTAATGATTGTGCCGTATGCCACGTCTTCAATCTTGACGATAATATCCCTTTTTCCCTCCACCTTTTCACAGGCTTCAATGGCGTTGTCGATCAGATTTGCCAAAATCACGCACCAATCCCTGTCATTGATAAAGGAATCCTTCAAATCGCTTGTCCTGACCTGCACCTTGATCCCCCGGCTTTTGGCAAGATTAATCTTTTCATTCATAAGCGCGTTGACAATCACATTGTCGGACTGCATCCACGGCTTGGATTCCAGCTCCGAATTTCGGAGCTCCCGGATGTATACAAGGGCTTTTTCCGACAGCCCATATTTCAGCAGGCCTTCTATGATCAAAAGATGATTCTTAATGTCATGAAGCAGCCTGCTCTTTTCCCTGCTGAGCGCTACAATCCGCTTATAATCCTGTTCCAGCAGTCTCCACCGCTCCTCCTCAAGGGCTTTTTCCTCCCTGCTTTTGCTCCTTCGCAACCCTTTCATCTAAAAATTCTCCATCCAATATTCCTGTATTCTTTTCTTTAACTCCTTCATGTGCGTCCGTCCCACCGGAATATTCGTGCCGTCTGACAGCTCCACATTTCTGGAACAGACTCTTTTGATATGGTTTAAATTAATCACATATCCTCTTTCTGCCAAAATAAATTCCTTCGAGCCCAGCTTGTCCAAAACATCCTTTAATGCCTTTCTCTCCTGCGCCTCCCCGCTGGTGAGAACAAATTTGGAATAAGGTCCTCTTTTATAAATATAGATAATTTCGCTGTGATTCATTTTTTCCAGCCGGGAATGGGTCTCTATAATATAAACTTTTTTGGCAGTCACGTCGATTTCCTTCAGCAGGCGTTTCACCAGACTTCCGGCTTCCTCCTCCGCCTTGTCCTTGACCAGATAGTCAAACGCCTTTACCTCGTATCCGGCGCGGATAAATTCCGCGTATGCCGTGAGAAAAACAAGAATCTCCTGCCCGTTCCGCTCTCGTATCCTTTTTGCCAGTTCCATGCCGCTCATTCCCGGCATTTCAATGTCCAAAAAGCATATGTCATATGCCTTCTCCGGCGCGGCGCATTCAAAACTCAGGGCATCCTTGTAAACCTGCACCTCGCACTGCACCCCGGCTGTCCGAAATTCCCGGGTCAAAATCTGCCCGAAACCTTCTATAAATTCCTGATTGTCATCAATAAGCGCTATCTTAATCTCTCTCATGCTTTCAAGTATACCACAGAAGAATTGGTTTGTCTGAGCTTGTCTGCCAAAGGCTTGTTTTTGTCAGCTAATTGTTACACTGAAAAAACAAGCAGTGGAAATTTGTGTAAATGCAATTTCCACTGCTCATTCTATCTTTCCAATGATTTTACAAATAGCTCACAGGAATCACCCGGTCATCCCCTTTAAGCGTAACAAGCCGGTCATAGAGACAAATTACGCCTCCCGGTCCGCGCTGCACTCCGGGAATCTTATCTATCAATCCAAAAGCCTCCACATCCCTTCTTTGAGGATCTGCATGTTTCTTCATTTCCAGCGGATATAAAACACCGCCCTCCTCTATCAGAAGATCAATCTCGTTCCTGTCCTTGTCTCTATAAAAATAAATTGGAGGCTCAACTACCCCTCTGTTATAATAACTCTTAATAATTTCTGAAACTACAAAACTCTCAAAAAACGCCCCCGCCATAGCTCCGTTCTTTAACACATCAACCGTATTCCACTTTGTCAGGTACGCCGCAAGCCCCGTATCCAAAAAATATAATTTGGGTGTCTTTACCGTCCGTTTCGTAATATTATTAAAGTACGGCTTCAGCAGATAAACGATGTTAGATGCGACCAAAGCAGAAAGCCAGCGTTCCGCCGTCGGCTGGCTAATCCCCACATCCCGCGCAAGTGATGCCAGATTAACAAGCTGTCCCGTCGATGCGGCCGCCGCAGTCATAAACCGGGTAAACTTAACTGCATCCCCAATTTCTGACAAGTCCCTTACATCCCGCTCGATATAAGTACGCACATATGCGCCATAAAACATCTGCCAGTCATAATCCGGATTTTCACAAAGCTCCGGCATCATCCCTCTATGGATTGCTTCCCAGACGGCATCATAAGAAATCTCTGCAAGCTGTTTCCTTCGCTGTTTAAAATAATCATCAACCGGGATAAATGATGTTTTGTCGTCAATTCCATGCTTTTCACGCAGGGAAAACCCCAGCAGAGTCACAAGCCCTATCCGTCCGGAAAGAGATTCGCTGACTCCCTTCATCATCTGAAACTGCTGTGAACCGCATAGATAAAACTGCCCTTTTTGATGTTCACGGTCAATAAACATTTTAATCTGCGGAAATAATTCCGGCGCCTTTTGAACCTCGTCAACAAAAACCGGAGGCGGATAATCCTTAAAAAAAGTGCTGCTCTCCTCCTGCGCATTAGCCCTGACGAGCATATCATCAAGCGTAACATAATTGATGCCCTTAGTTAACTCTCGAAGCATTGTCGTCTTTCCAACCTGACGCGGTCCGGCAACCAACACTGCTCCAAACATTTCGGAAAGCTTTTCTACTGCTTCCTCCGCATGTCTTTTGATATATCGCACTATCGCAGATGCTCCTTTCGACTAATTTAATATTTGATATTATTATAGCCGAAAATATTCTGTTGAGTCAATACTCAGTATTTTTCTGAAAGCAATCCCCTAATTCCCAATCCTCAACTACTCGCACTGACATACTTTTTGCTTGCAAATCTCCACGCAACACCAGGCAGTATCAAAAACACAATGCCATTCCTTCCCGTTAAAAATACTGGCTCGCCTGCATCTTCCACATTTTCGCATACCTGCCCTCTGCCTTCAACAGTTCATCATGGGTTCCCTGTTCTACAATCTGCCCGTTTTCCATCAGAATAATCCTGTCTGCCAGCCGGGTGGTGGACAGCCTGTGCGAAATGAAAACCACTGTCCTATGCTCCGTCATTTCCAGCATTGCGTGATTTAACTGATATTCTGCAATCGGATCAAGGGCGCTGGACGGCTCATCCAAAATAATCAGCCCGGAATCTTTATAAAATACCCTGCTGATGGCAAGCTTCTGGCTTTCCCCGCCGGAGAGATTTACTCCCTTTTCATTGAACTCGGTTGTCATCATGGTTTCCATTCCCTCCGGAAGCGTCTTGAGACGGTCTCCCAGCCCGCCGCGCGCCAATGCCTGTTCGATTGCCGCATCATCTATCTTTGAATCCGCCGCATCATCCATCAACACATTTTCCCTCACGGAACCGGCAAAAATCTTAAAATCCTGAAATACGGTTCCAATTGATTTGCGATAACTTGGCAGATCATAATCCCGAATGTCTGTGCCGTCTGTCAGAATCCGTCCGGAAACCGGATCATAAAGCCTCATAAGCAGTTTCATCATAGTTGTTTTGCCCGCGCCGTTATAACCTACTATCGCCAGCTTTTCGCCGGGCTGAATCGTAAAGGATACGCCCTTTAAAATCTGCGGGCTTTCCGCTCCGTCCTTCCCATATCCAAAACAGACATTCTGAAATTCTACCCCTGCGGCTTTTCCCATCTCCGGCATCATCTGCCCGCCTGCAAGCTCGGATTCCATCGCCAGAAAATCCCGTATCTTTTGAACATATAAGCTGGTTTCGCAGGCATAAGGGTATACATCCGTAAAAATGCTCATGCTCCGCTTTAAGCTTCCAAAGGAATTATATAAAATCGCCACGCTGCTGTAAGACAGCGCTCCCATAACCGCGGAACGAAAAACCAGATAACCGATATAAACCACGTCACTGATAAAGCCATTGCTTACATACCTGCGCAGAAAGCTGATCCGAAACCGCTTTCCGGCATGTTTTTTATCTATTTGATACAGCTCTTCACTACAGCGCTCAAAATCCCGATATAAGATTTCCGCCATCTCCGGGTTTAACCGCAGTTCCTTTGCGTAATCCTGCATATAAAAGACTCTCTTGACGTAATCCCTCTTCCTCTCCAAGGGATTTCTTGCAATCCGAAGCTGAAAAGTCAGCCGGTTATAAATCTGGTTAAAACCAAATGCCATCAGAAATGCCGCCACCGCAAACAAAATGGAAGCCTTGTCCTTATAAAAGAAATAAACTCCGGTGGTCAAAAACACCGCAATCCCGGAAAAAGTATTCTGCAAAAATGTTATACAGCGGTCAATCTGCTTATCCGCCTCCGCCATAACCAAAACCAGCTGATTATAGTACTCAGGGTCGTCATAACACCGCAGATCCATCTCTGACGCCTTTTTATAAAGCGCCTCCTTGACCTTTTGGCGCACCTTGGGAAGATTCTTTGCTCCAATATGATTTGCCACCCACGCGGAAAAAACCATTTCCAAGGTTACAAAAAGAGCCAGCCCAAGCACAAACACTGCAACCCTCCGGAAAGGATAATGATATTCCGCCGCCTCTAAGACATAGCCGATTCCATAGGTATGCTCCAAAAAAATAGATAACTGGTTTCTGACTGCGTCCAAAACCATTAAAATAACATAAGACGGCGAAGCCTGAATGCACAGCCGGATTAAAAAAAGATTGTTTGACCAGACCTGCCCTGCCGTGTGCCTTGTGGCATTGTTGCTTTTTCTCTCTCTCATAATGCCATCCCCTCCACAGAATCTACCGCAAGATAATTCATTGCCTGCTTTTGATACATCTCAGCGTAACTGCCTTGTAATTCCATCAGCTCTCTGTGATTTCCTCTCTCTATGATCCTTCCCCGTTCCAGCATCAGAACACAGTCTGCCTTTTTTACCGAAGACAGCCTATGAGAGATAAAAATCATGGCATTCTGCTTTCCATCCTCCATCATGCTCTGAAAAAGCTCATACTCCGCAATCGGGTCAAGAGCGCTGGAAGGTTCGTCAAAAATCTTTACAGGGCATTTACGGTAAAAAGCTCTTGCTACCGCCACCTTCTGGCTTTCTCCGCCGGACAGCACCACACCGTCCTCGTCAAACTCCTTCGTCATCATCGTGTGGATTCCATGCGGGAGCTGCTGTATCCGCTGATAAACTCCTGCCTTGGTCAATGCCTCTATCACGCGCGCCTCCTCTTCCGGCGTCCCCTCATCTCCCATTAAAATATTGTCCCTGACCGTCATCCCAAAAAGACACACATCCTGAAACGCCGCGGCAAAAAGCTTCCGATACGAACGCAGATTGTATTTGCGGATGTCCACTCCATTCAAGCGGATCACGCCCTTCGTGGGATCGTAGAGCCGGAGCATCAGCTTAATAATAGTGCTTTTGCCCGCTCCATTATGACCGACCAACGCCGTAACCTCTCCTTTGCGGATGGTAAAGCAAAGATCGTGAATCGTTTCCTCCTGCTGGTAAGCAAAACTCACATGGTCAAATTCCAGACTTTCAAATTCCGCATCCGCCATCATCCCGTCCTGATCCTCCGGAATTTCTTCTTTATATTCCAAAAAGGTACGAAGATTGCTGATGAACATCCCGTTCTTTACCATATTCATAATATTGTCAAACAAGCCGATCAAAATCCATGTGGCGGACACCATCAGGCTGGTCATAACCGTCAGTTCTGCCAGAGATATTCTTTTGGTCACAATATTTTCATATATGGCATAAAAAAGTACGCCCTCAAAAATGACCGTAAAAGTAAACTCATTTTTTAAAAATTCCATAAGCGCCGTTTTGAACGCATATTTATCCGCTAAGTCCATACTGCCCTTTACGGCATCCCGGTATTGTCTTGTAAGAAGCCGGAATACATTGGAAAGCCGGATTTCCTTCGCATAATCCACCAGATACATAATCCGGTTCACATAGTTGATCACCTTATCATTGGGAACATTCTCCTGATACCTCTCCACCAGGAGCCTGTTCCATGCCGCTCCAAATAAAAAATTCCCCACCAGAGGAGAAATAATAAACAATACCGAAAGCGGCGCAATCTCAACCATCGAATAAAAGACCACCGCCACTGCCACAATACCGGTCAATATCCCCCAGAAGCTGTCTATAATCGCGGAAACCTTGGTTCCCGCATCGTCAATTGCCATCGTATATTTATTATAAAAGTCAGCGTTCTCATAACACCGCAGTTCTACATTCCTTGCCTTACGGTAAAGCCTCAAATATACGCCGTGATAAATCCGGGTGTCCGTCAGCGGCACAATTACATTTTCCATATAATCCCGGTATAAATTGATTGCAAAAAAAAGAACGCCGCAGAGCAATATAAAAAGGAAAATGCTCTCTGCATCTTTTCCTGTATCCAGCGCGTTCACAATATATTTTAAAAAGTATGCGCTGAAAAAAATCCACTCAAAATAATAAAATACTTTTGTGATAAATGCATGTATAACGCGAGACTTGGAAATTTCATTTCCAAGCCTCATGACATAAATATTATTGCGAACCGCCTGTCCAAAACTGATTTTATCTTTTGACTGCGTCTTCATGTCTGTTCCTCCATGGCTTTGTTGCTATTTATTTTCATTTTACACTAAAAAACCACGATATGGAAGAAAATATTCATTCAAATACAGCTTCACATGTCAACGGAATATAATTGCTGTATATCCACTCATAACTGCTTTCTTTCGTTACAGCCACAGTTAATGGATATGCATCCTCCATATATCCCTTTAATGGTGTCTCACAAATAATCAAGTTCTTTCTGTTATCCATTTTCACTCCTAACTTTCCCCTGATAAACTGTCCGTATTACATCATCAATATCACTTTCCTTAATACTAATCTCTTTAATCGGCGACTGCTTTCCGATATCGTCAATCAACTGTATTGCCGTAATCTCATTTTTTTTAAATTTGTAGATCGTCCGCAGATCACTCCATGATACGATTTCCGCCTTTTCATGGGGTACGTGAGTCCACCTGTAAAAGTCGATGCTTAGGAAACGGTAAGGAGAAATTTTATCGATCAGTTCGTCAAGCGCTCCATCCTCTATGATTTTCCCACTGTCAATGATAATAATTCTTTTACACAGTTCCTGCACATCCCCCAAGTCATGAGTCGTTAAAATGATTGTTGTCCCATTCCGCTCATTGATCTCCTTGATAAATTTCCTAATAGAATGCTTTACCTCCACATCCAATCCAATCGTAGGCTCATCCAGAAACAATATTTCCGGAGAATGCAACATGGCCGCCGCCAAATCCCCTCTCATACGCTGTCCCAGAGACAGCTGTCTCACAGGCGTATCTATGAATTTGTGAATCTCCAGAATTTCATCGAGCATCTTCAAGGTACGCTGATAGGCAGTATCTTCAATCTGATAAATTCTTTTTAGCAGCTCAAACGATTCCTCCAGACGAAGATCCCAATTTAACTGGCTTCTCTGTCCAAATACAACACCGATCTTTTTGGTTACCTGCTTCCGGTTTTTCTGCGGAGAAATCCCACCCACCAATATTTCACCTCCAGTAGGCTTCATGATTCCAGACATCATCTTTACAGTAGTGCTTTTTCCTGCCCCATTCGGACCGATATACGCTACAATGTCACCCTGCCCGACTTTGAAGGAGACATCATCCACCGCCCGGACATACTTTACCTCTTGTGTGAACAGATTTTTAACTGCCCCCTTCAACCCTTTTTCTTTTTTGTTGACCTTGTACTCTTTCACAAGATGATCCACTTCTATTGCATACATGCTTCTTCCCCCTGCTCAAAAACAAACGTTTTATTTTTTACAGTCAGCTTCCCGCGCTTTCATATCTTTGCGTTCCGACCATAAACACAATCCCGCCAATCCCAAACATCAATACGCCGATCCCAAAAGTCACCAGTGCCATATTAACAGGTATGTTTCCCACCAGCTTTCCCAAAAGACTTCCGGCAGGGTAAAAGGTAATCCATCCAAGCGGCAGAAGAAAGGTGAACAGCCACTGGATGGGTCTCGGATAGATTGTCAGCGGATACATTGTCACACGATCAAACAGTTCCTTGGTAAAATCCACATATCCCGTAGTGCTCTTTGTCCAAAAAGACAGGGAACCACAAATGATCCACACCGCTCCGCGGATCAGCGTCCCTCCGATTACTGTGGCTGCCAGTAATAATATATTCTTCAAGTCACAGTGAAAACGTACATTATAACAGCCATAGATAAACACAATCAGCCCCGGAATCAGATCCGATACCCCAATCAGGTTAAAATCCATAAAAAGAAACTGAAAAAGAACATTCATAGGACGCAGTAAAAACTGATCAAGCTGTCCCCGTATAATAAATTTTCCCATATACCATGTCTGTATAAAGAACATCACCGCCAATCCATGACTAAGAACGGAAAGCCCATACAGAAAGGACAACTCCTGATACCCCCAGCCTGCCAGCGTCCCAAACTGATCAACCACAAATTTGATTGTGGCAAACCCTACAATAAACTGAATCGGGTTTACCAAAACCCAACCCAACAAATTGATTGGATATTCTAAAGACGACTGTGCCGACAACCTCATAAATGCCACCGCCACCGAAAAATAATATTTCATTCTTTTGCCCATACTAATTCCACCTCCTGTGCCTTAAACCCTATGCCGCAATGATTCACCCACCCTGCACCAGCACCTGCTCTGCCATTTTTCTCTGTAATAGAGCAAATGCCACCAGTAAAAGCACATCCCAAAACAGCTGAACCGACATATGCTCCAAAGCAGTCCAGGCAGAATATTTCCCAATATAGATCCCTAACGGCACCTGATAGATGTTAACAAACGGCAAAAACTCCAAAATCCTCTGCAACATATCTGGGAAAAACCATAACGGTATCATACTTCCTGACAACAATTTAATAATATACGTCTTTACCGCCATCATTGGTCCCATGCTGAACGTTTTGAATGCCCAAAGTCCCAGCATTGCCGCCAACAACCAGTTGATAAAATAAGAGAAAATAAAACTGAAAAGAAACAAGATAGCATGTATTGATGATGCCGCTTTCGGCAACCCAAACATCAAAGAACTGATCAGCAAAAGAGGTAACACCTTCTGGAAAAAGGCTGCCGCCGCCTCCCCCAAATCCTCCGCCAGATACAGGAAATATATGTTCACCGGTTTCAACATATCCAGCGCAACATTTCCTGTTCGGATACTGTCCAAAATTCTATGTTGTACATTCATGGTCAAAAGATTACTCATCAAGATAGAAATTGTCGTATAAGTCAGCATGTCCTTGCCACTTACCCCCTGGGCGCTGTCTGTTTCTCCATAGACAGCCATCCAGAAGCAGCAGATGGCAAACATAGTAATGCACTGCACAAAAATAGTTGAAATCACATCAAAACGATAACTCAGTACTGTTTGAATTTTGACTTTCATTATGTACAAATACTTATTCATTTTCACCTCAATAAATTAATTTATATTTTAGCATTCCCTTTAATCAATTGTTAAAAAACATATCATGATGCAAGGGCAAAAAACCATTAAAAATGTTAGCTCATTAAAATTTTGAACCTTGCTACGAAAATAAAGCTCGTAGCAAGGTGCAGATTAATTCACACGGCAAGGGCTATTATCTCAGCATCATATTCCTTATTTGCAATGAACAAACCCAAGCATTTCTCATGCTACTACTAAAATCAGAACTATCATAGCCCCTTATATGCAACAGCATCCACCTGAAAACTAATTCCTTCCCTTAAAAATTTTGTTTCATATGCTTTTCTGACTGGATATTTGCCGTGAAACCGCTCTTTGATAATTGAAGGCAGAACATTTAGTTGTGTAATATCCTTGAATAAACAGTCCATTTGTACTACTGACTCCAACAGAAGCCCTGCTTTTGCAAGTCTTTCTTCCAAAATATCGAATGCTCCATTTATCTGTTTTTCGATTGACTCCCCTTCATTTTTCATACAATAGCTTACATATACAAAATCTCCTGCTTCCAAAATTGTTGTATCTGCCCAAAATTCATCAACTTCTATTCTTTTAATCCCATTCACTTTATTTACCTCCGCATAAATTACTTATATGCAATTATGTTCTTCGCCCAATTTTCAACTACTTCATTTTCTTCAAATACACATTTTTGCTTTTTTCCTTTCATTGCATTATAATTATAACACAAAAATATCCTTTTTTAACAAATTATTCCCAAACGTTAAAAAAGCCGTCCTAAACGTAAACCAAGGAGCAAATATGAATTTTTCATGGCTATTTTACTGTGCAATATCTTTCATTTATATCAACGCACTATTAACAAACATGTGCTTTGAGCAATTAAAGCCTCTGCATCAGTTTACAGTTTATTTATGTTGTACCGCCATTTCATTTTTTATGCCTCAATCAATCGGTGTATGGACAAATATTATTTCCTTTTCCCTTGTATACCTTTTTATCCTATACCTGCAAAAGCATCCTCTTTTCAATGCTCTTGGCATGGCACTGAATTACATACTCGGCGTATCTGTCAACTACATTATTATCGGACTCCTATATCTTTCCGGGCTGGGCGTGGACTTTCTCAATGAAAGTCTCCTCTATTACTTCATTTTCAACGTAGCGCAAGCCTGCATCATGCAATGCGTCACTTATCCTGCCGGACAGCTTTACCGCAAATTGATTCACGAACGGCTTATCCTTCTCTGCGAAAACAGGCAGAAAAAGAAAATAATATACCTGATATCCTTGGAGATCATATTGTGCGGTCTTGTTTTTGTCTTCAACGTGGTGTTTGGAAATTACATTGGATACTCCTCCACGGTTTTGCTTTTTAATGGAATCTTATTCCTGCTGTTTTTTCTCTCAACCGGAATCATTATCCGGCAGTTATACAAGACCATGCAGGAGGATTACGAGCTGAGCGCCCGGATTGCGCAGGCAGAAAATCTAAGGGAATATTCTGACCGACTGGAAAATTTATATCAGGAGATAAGGGGCTTTAAGCATGATTACATGAATATTCTATCCTCCACCTATTCCTATCTGGAAGAGGAGCGTTTTGATGAATTAAAGCAATATTACGAGAAAATTCTGCTGCCGGAAGGCAAAAAGCTTGCTTTGGAAGATGACCATATCGGCAAATTAAGCAATATAAAAGTGATGGAATTAAAAGGGCTTCTTTATACCAAAGTTTTAAAGGCAGTCGATTCCAAGCTTCATGTTACTGTAGACATTCCGGAATCTGTTGCTATAATAAATATGGATATTCCTGATCTGGTCAGGATACTCGGCATTTTACTGGACAATGCAATAGAAGCCGCCCTTCCGACAGATAGGAAGGAGCTTTCCATCGGCATCCTGTGCAGTGAGGAGCAGGACTATATACGCATAGCCAACTCTTGCCTTCCCGTAACAAATATGGCGGAGCTTTTTAAAGAAGGATACTCCGAAAAGGAAGGTCACCTTGGAATAGGCTTGCACGAAGCGGAAACGCTTTTGAACAAGCATCCAAACGTCCTGCTGAACACGGAATACAAGGATGGCATTTTTATTCAACTGCTCCAACTGCGGCGAATAACCCCGCGCCAGCAATCGGCTATCCACACAGGCACAGCCACTTGACTCATTGCCCACAGAACGAAACAACAGGAGGACAGACATGCTCCCTATTATCATCTGCGATGATCAGGAAACATACAGAACCTATTTGCAAAATCTGATTGAAAAAGATATTTGTATGGAAGAACTGGATATGGCGGTCGTATTATCCGCCGGTGAGCCAAATGCGGTACTGCACTATATTTCTGAAAACCGTGCTCCTTTTTTGTACTTTTTGGATGTGGATTTAAGGGACGGCTCCTGCTCCGGGATTGACCTTGCCAGCCAGATCCGCAGGCATGACCCGAGAGGCTTTATTGTATTCATCACCGTCCACAACGAGCTTTCTCCCATGACTTTTCAATATCGGGTAGAAGCCATGGATTATATTCTAAAGGATGACCCGGAGAACATTCCTGACCGCGTGAAGCAATGTCTCCTTCATGCAAGGGATCTTTTCTCCTCCAAAAACAATGAAGTCCACAAGGCAGTCCGTTTAAATATTGGGGAGAAGGTTTTATTCCTCAGTCAGGAAGACATTATATGTCTGCAGGCTTCTCCCAAGGCTCACAAAATCAAAATCTACACGAATGACGGGATTTATGAGCAGGCGGTCTCCCTTCGTGAAATGGCACAGCAGCTTAATGAGCGCTTTCTTGCCTGCCACAAGTCCTGCATTATTAACCGAAACCATATCAGGCAGATTGATAAGGGAAAACACCTTGTAACCATGTCAAACGGAATGGAATGTCCTGTTTCTTTCCGAAGGCTGAAAGCTCTATTGGAATAATAAGAAAGGAACCCCATGAAAGCATACAAAATAAAAGAACTGAAAAATTTTATGAGCCGTCTGCTTGGAAGCGGCGCCTTTGACGGCTTTCTGTTAGCGGAAGCCTCCGTTTCCACCTACAACACCTTCTTCATTGACGGACACATGAATAAGGACTTCTTTACCGGAGATTTAAACGACGACGTCGTCCTTCCCAAATACGAGTTTTCCATGTGGCAGGATATGCGCAGTCTGTGCTTTGATTTAATCAAAGGAAAGCGGACTCCGGTAAACTTCAAGTTTGTCCTGCATCTGAAACCAGAGCTGGCGGAGGAGCTTTTGGCAAAGAATGAATCGGCAGTCTCCTCTCTGGATTTGAAAGCCTTTGTTCTGAATATAAAATACGATGGAAGTGAGCTTACCTGCATCACCGCCACCGCATTTCATACTTTTATCCCGGATAAGACACCCGATCAAATCTGGGATGCGTATATGGTACATTTTTTTGAGCAAAATTCTATCAATTATGAATCTTGCTAATTTGGGAGTTATGGGGGGTAAAATTAATTTTTTTGCAAAATATACCCCCATAACTTGCATTTAACGTCTTCAAAATGGTATACTATTTTGGAGGTGGTAAGAATGAAGTGGTATCCCAGAGAAAATTATTTAAAAAAAATACGCGGATTTTATCATGATTCAGAAATGATAAAAGTAATAACTGGCGTGAGGCGGTGCGGTAAGTCCTGCCTTATGCAGACAATAGCAGAGGAATTGGAATTAAACGGCATTGCTTCCCAAAATATTCTCTATATCGATTTAGATAGACGAGGCTTCCGGACAGTCAAACAGGCAGGGCAGTTAGAGGCGCTCATTGATGAATTATCTGATGATGTATCCGGAATGAAATATATTTTTATTGATGAAATTCAAAATGTCCTTAATTTTGAAGAAGTGCTCAATGGATACCGTTCAGAAGGCGAATACTCTATTTTTATTACAGGCTCAAATTCATACCTTCTAAGCGGAGAGCTAATAACAAAGCTCACCGGACGCTATCTGGAATTTGAAATGTATCCTTTAACCTTTGAAGAGTATCTCGGCATGAAAGAATTTCTGGGCTATTCCATAAACACCGACATCACGCAGGAATTTGAGCTTTTTATCAGAGAGGGCGGATTTCCTAAAACGTTGCAGTACCAGACCATGGAGGACAAGCATACTTATGTGCAGGGGATTGTCTCAGAAATATTTGAAAAAGATATACGCAAACGGGTAAAAATTAAAAATTCATCTGTTTTTTATCAGATACAAACCTACATCATCAATAATTTCGGAGCCCCCGCAAGTCTTTCCAATATTCTTTCTGATTTGCGCAAAAATAACTGTAATATAAAACGCGAAACCTTAAATAGATATATTCAGATTTTAATAGATGCTAAAATTTTATACAAATGTGAGCGTTTTGACTTAAAATCAAGAAAATCGATAACCGGAGAGCATAAATATTATCTGGCAGATTTAAGTTTTTATTTTTCGACTAACACGGATAACCGCATTAATTATGGACCTGCCTTGGAAAACATTGTCTATATTTATGCCAAGTCAAAGGGATATGCTGTAAGCATCGGGCGAATCGGCAAACTGGAATGTGATTTTATTTTGCGCGATACATCTGCTTCCTATTCTTATGTGCAAGTGGCTATGACAATTATGAACAGCATTGAAACTGAAAATCGAGAATATGCGCCTTTAGAAAAAATCATGGATAATTACCCCAAATATCTTGTCACCCGTAATGACCTGATTCAGCAGAGAAACGGTATTAAACATGTAAATATCGGTTCTTTCATGAAAAAAGGCTCCCTGTTTTGTTAAACGCATTTGGAGAGGGCTTCACAGCTCTCTCCAAATTTGTATGAACCTATTCAAAATCCATCACCTGATCCAAACGGTGTTAACCTGCCGTATCCACCGCCGCGCCCTTTAAATCCTCTTCAAGAAGCTTCATCTCGTCCAGAATCTTTTTCACCTTCCGCTGGACATCGTCCAAAAGCTCATCGGACTTGGTCATCAGTTCGGTTGAGGCTTTAATCTGCTCCCTGAACTGCTCCTCCTGTGTCTCCTTCTCTTCCTTCTTTTCGGTCTTTTCTTCCTGCTCTTCTTTCTTTTCTTCTGCTTTCTCGGCGGCTTCCTTCTTCTCTTCCATTTCCTCGTCGATATGGTCTTTGCTCTCATCGATCAGCATACCGATAATCTCATCTCTGGCGGCATCTATGATTTCCTTTGCGTTCTTTTGCGCCTCCACCATAGGATCCTTTTTGAGGCGTTCCAGCTTAATGGAAGTAATGACCGCCGTCTCTGTCTTCATGACCGTTTCTGCCTCGGCAATCTCATCCTCGTACAGTCCGCCGCCATTCTTCATTTCCAGAGAGCGCGTCTGATACTCCGTAAGGCCGTTCTCCTTAATCTGCGCAATCTGTTCCTCTTCTTCTTTGGAAAGATAAACCTCGGAACCGGGCTTCTTAGCATTGATTTCCTTTTCCAGAAGCTTTAAATCCATCTCCTCCTGCGAGTCCGCCGCTACCCCGTATTTGTCTCTGAGCTCTTCCCGTTCCTTGGCAATCCTGCCAAGCTCGCCCTTTGCCTGTCTGATGATGTCCCGGCTTTCCTCAACTCTGGCTCTCCGCTGTTCTATATCATCGTCAATCTTCCTGTCATTCGCCCAGGTATCGCCCACTATCTTCATTGCCTGCTTCTGAGCCTGCTGCTTTTTCTGCTGAATTGGGTCAATCACCTTGTTAAGACTGCCCGCAAAAATGCTCTTCTTATCCGATTCCTTCTGTGCGCCCTCCTGCCCGTGTCTGGCGCGGAGCGTGTCGTCTCCCATAAAAATTGTCTGATTTACTCTCACTATACAACCTCCTTGTTCTGTCCGTTTACCATATCGTTCCGTCGAATGGCAGACACTTACCCATATCTATTATGAATATCGGCTTATCTGCTCCTTTTCTTTATACCATGGAAACCGGTTTTCTCTGTGATTCATATATCGAAAGATTTCCCTTATCCCCAAAGGGAAATGTCGTCAAATGACCTTTTTCTGTCTTGAAAAGACATTTTGAAAAAGACACTTTGAAAAGGACATTTTGAAAAAGACATCTTAGAAAAGCATCTTAGAAAAGCATCTTATTAAGATACCTTTCTAAGATGTCTTAAAAGAAAATTAATTTGACCTTCTTTAGTGAATAGCGTATGATATTTCTACGCACACGTTTTTGCGGTGACTTTTTAGAAAGGAAAAGATTACTATGAAACAAAGCAAACTTACCAGAAGGTTACTTGCTGTGACCGTGACTGCCGGTGTTCTTGCCTCCACCGCGGCGCTTATTCCTTCCGCTTCCGGCAGTGACCGGGTGCTGGCGGATGAGCAGGTTCGCAGCATTTATACAAATGAAATGATTCCTGCCGCTCAGGCATCTCAGCGTCCCATTGCCATTATGATGCCCACCGACAAAAAGGCACAGCCCTCTTATGGAATCGGAAATGCCAAGGTTCTTTACGAGATTATGGAGGAAGGAGAGATTTCCCGTCAGATGGCAATTATTGACGACTGGCAGGGGCTCAGCCGTATCGGAAATATCCGGAGCTGTCGTGATTATTACATCTCCATTGCCACCGAATGGGATCCCATTCTGGTGCATTTCGGGGGCGTCTACTATATGGCAGACCGGATTACCGCGCCGGACATTAACAATCTTTCCGGAACCAATGAATACGGAACCGGAGGCGAACGCCCCGGGTCGGGATACTTTTTCCGCACCACGGATCGCAAAGCGCCTCACAACGCCTACATCAGCGGTGAGGGAATCACTAACGCCTGCAACGCGCTTGGTTATTCTCTTGCCACCAGACCGGACTATTACAACGCTTCCCATTTCCGGTTTGCGGAGGGGACGAACACCTTGGAGCAGTACGCAGGCGCCATTCCGGGGAATGTCATTGACCTGTCCAACATCTTTACTTATACCAAGAGCTACTTCATCTACAATCCCGAGACAGGGCTTTATGCCAAGAATATTCACGGCAAGGCGCAGACGGACGGGCTCACCGGGGAACAGCTCACTTTTGCAAATGTGATCATCCAAAATACCAAGTGGTCTAAGCGCGACGCCAAAGGCTATCTGGCTTTCCAGACCATCGACTCCACCGGTGACGGATATTATTTCACCAAAGGACGAGGCATCCACATCACTTGGGCCAAAACCTCTGATTATTCGCCTACCAAATACTACGATGACAACGGCAATGAGATTCAGCTCAACACCGGAAAGACCTACATCGGCGTAGCGCAGGATGGACGAGCTGTGATGTACTCGTAACCGCGGGTTAGTTCAAAATAAGTCCAAAATATGAAAAGCAGTTATCGGATTGTTTCTGGTTCCGATAACTGCTTTGTCTGTTTCATCCTTCCTTGACTGTCCAGCCGAAACTACAAAGTTGAACGGTTTCATACACCTATTTTGCTCAGCCTTGATTACTATACTTGCTTCCGCTCGTCAGCATATCAAATATATCGCTTCCATACTGATTGTAAGTATAATTTCCTGCATACTGGCTTTTGTTAAGCACGGCAAGATTAGTCTCCGCGTTGGAGAGAACATTCTCCGCCCGCTTGCCGATGTCGTCAATAAAGGTTCCCTTCTTACCGAGAACTTCTTTAACCAACGCCGCATCCGCGTTAGCAAGCTTTTCCTTATCCAATGTCAGCTTACCCTTTGCGTTTTCGGTAATTCCCAATTCCGCAAGCTGTTTGCTGGCATTCTGGAAATATCCCTTCATCTGGCTGATGTAAATCTCATTTACCTTTCCGCCTGCATCATCCATGCCCGCCATCATATCATTGTATTCCGTAATCAGGGCAGAAACCTCATCCGTCACGGTTTTCTTGTAAGCGGTCTTCTCTTCATCCGTCATCTCGTCTATAGACTTCTCCGGCAGTGACAAAAGCCTCTCCGCGCGTTTTTGAATATTCGCGGCAGTCTTTTTGATTACCGTGTAGGCTTCTTTCTGGCTTTGATCCGCTTCACTTAAAGAATTTTTTCCGGCGTTAGCCTTTTTTAATGCTTCTGCAAGGGCGCTGCTGCTGCCGGAACTTCCGCTTTGAAGAAGTGCCGCCGCCATCCCTGAGCTTCCGCTCTTGCTTCTGCTCCTTGCCTGACTGAGCAGTCTGTTCTGCGTAATCAATGGGCTGATTCCTCTTGAATTCATAATTACCTCCGTTTATACCATCTAGCTTTTATGCCGTGTCTGTCGGCATATAACTTTCCAATGTCAAAGAAATATATTTCTCTGACATTCTTTTCTGAAAAATTCTTTTCTCCAAATTTTTTCAGGAACATTCCCTCGACACAAAATATATCGGTGTTTTTTGAGGCATTCTTTAGCCGTCTTTTGAAAAACAACGGTTTCATTGCACCAAACGACCATCTGCCTGCTATGCCAGCTTGCACACGTCAATCCAGCCCTCTTCCCCGGCATACCGCTCCATCTCCGGAATGGTGAGCTCGATAGCGCTGTTGCTGCTTCCGCAGGCAGGAAATACCGTCTCAAACCGTTTCAAAGATTCATCCAGATAGACCTTTACGCCCTCGTTAATCCCAAACGGGCAAACGCCGCCCACTGCATGTCCGATTAGCTCTTCCACCTGATCCGGCGCCAGCATTTTAGCCTTTGTCCCAAACTGCTTCTTGTATTTGCTGTTATCAATCTTCGCGTCTCCCGCCGTCACAATCAAAATGGGCTGTTCCCCTGCCATAAAGGATAATGTCTTGGCAATCCTTGCCGGAGCGCAGGAAAGCGCCTGCGCCGCCAGCTCCACCGTTGCGCTGGACACCTCAAATTCGCGGATCCTTTCTTCCATATGATATTGCCTGAAATACTCTCTTACCTTATCAATTGCCATCTTATGCCTCCTTCGCAATCCCTGTTTCCATGTAGCTTTCCGCCGGTCCTAAGTAAGAAGCTTCCGGCTCGTTTTCCTGCCTGTATAACAATATTCTTTCCAAAATCAGTCCTGCCTCCAGCGCGCCGATTGTAATCTCCTGCACTCCCTTTCGGCATGTGACCGCAGTCTTCACAACGCGGATCTGATCCACCACGCCCCTGCACCATCTGGGGTCATTCCAGTCCCCCGCCTTGAAATCATTTGGAACCGCAGTCACAATCCGCCTGGTTCCATCCGGCGACTCTAAGCTGAACCGCAAGGACGTTCCGCTCTGCATGGGATTCGTGGGACTCAGCCACACCTCCATCTGATATTCCCCCTCTTCCCCGGCAAGGAAGCGGTAAGTCAGGGAGGGCGCCTGTTCTGTCTCTGCAAATTGCGCCGTAAAAGGAAACACCTTCATGCCGTGCCCGCTTCTTCCATACCCGTTTAATTCCAAGAAACGTCCCTTTTCGGTATCATTCTTTTTACAAAAATGATGCGCTTCCATGACAACAACCCCTTTATCCGGCAAAAAGGTCATAGGCTCATAATCATGCAGTACCGCCGCCGCTGACACCACAATCTCCACATCCTCTTTCTTTTCCGTTGTAAGTCTGGATTTGGAGGATTGTATTCTCAAAGATACCGTCTGTTTTTCCTCTGGCAGGAGCTTCCTGTCACAGATAAGCTTTACCTCCTGCAAAGTCTCTAACGTCCCCTTGTCCGGCACAACCCGAAGCCAGGGCGCGCCGCCGAATATTTCAAAGGACAGCTCACCGCTTCCAGCATTTGCCAATTCCAGCGTCACTTCCGTATTTCCTTCATAAAGAAAATCGTCCACCACGATCCGGGGAACCGTCTGGAATATTCTGGTCAAAGCCTCCTCACTGTCCTTGCGGGATACGGACAGCCTTGGTTCACAGTAAGGCTCCACCTGAATCCGGAGCGGATAACGGCAATTATCCTCATTCCACGCGGTAAACCCAATGTGCTGTTCCAACTCCATGCCCTTCCATTTTCCGCCTTTAAAAGCCGCAAACTCTCCGGCAAGTGCCTTATCCTGCCTGATGCATTCCGTCACCTTTTGACCATATTCATTTGCAATCACCCTTCCCTGTAGTGCATAGTGAGCATTTTTTCCGGCAAAAAGATGCATCCGGAGCAGATTCACGCTAATCTTTGCCGGGTAATAAATCATGCTGTAATAGGCATCCAGAGCTTTCTGGTCTCCCTCTTCGGAAAGCTGTGCATACACAGATTCATTAATCTCCTCAATCTGCCGCGCCTCTTCCAGCATCCGATCCGTTTCCAGATAATGGCTGGGGTGATATACACCAGTGTGAAGCGCCTCCGGTCTCCTTTTGGCGTTCATGTCCATAAACCGGGTCAGCACCTGCTTCATCTGCCCCCGCAGGTTCTCGTCCGCCGAGGCAAATGTCCGCCCAAACCACTGGTCAAGATAGTCCGTCCAACTGCCATTGTGACTGCTCCCCCAGGTATCATAATCATACGCCAGAGCCAAAAAATACCCTAATGCCGCCTCATTCCCTTTCAGGTCTCCTGCATTTACAATCCATACATCGCGGACTCCATAGTCATACGCCATGCACATTTGTTCCCAAACCTTGGATAAAGGCGTTGAGGGCATCCACTCATAAGATACTGGAGCTCCGTGATAATCCAGATGATAATACATGCCCAGCCCGCAGTTTTTCTCCTTTAACTGCTCCAAAAGCCCGGCTGTGGGGAGCGACCGCATAAATCCATAGTTGTCCTCACACAACATACAGATTATGTCCTGCATGCCATCCCAGTCCTTCAGCCCGTCAATCCCCTCTTTTCCATAAAAAAAGGACTCTACTTCCTTATATAATGCCAATAATTTAGGAACTTTCGTTCCATTCTTTTCAACAATTTCACTTATCAGTCTTTTCTGCACCGTAATGACATCTTTGAGAAGATCGATATTCTGCTGTAAAGTCGCCCCGTCCCCCAGCATCGCCGAGTCCCTCTCCCCGCGGATGCCGATTGTGATCACATGCTCAAACTTGCCGCTCCTTTTCAGCCCATCCTCCCAAAAACGAATCAGCCCCTCGCGGTTGGTAAAAAAATTCCACTCATTCCCATATACGGAATCCTCTCCCTTAACCTGCTCAAACTCTTCTCCCGCGCGCAGGCACGGCTCGTGATGGGAATTTCCAACCACCACCCCGTACAAATCCGCCAGCTCTTCATTGAGGCTCCCCGGTCCGTCCAGCGCAAAGCAGGAAGTCCACATTGCGGGCCAGAGATAATTGCCCTTTAACCGGAGCAGAAGTTCAAAAACATGCTCGTACATCTCACTGGTAAATCCGCCGAAATGTGAAAAAGTCCAGTTACCGAAACAAGGCCACTCATCATTAATGAAAAATCCCCGGTACTTTACGCTGGGCTCCTTCGATACCTTTTCAAAGTCCTCACCCACCAAAATCTCCGTTCTCTGAACCGGTTCCGCGTCTCCCCAATAGCACAGCGGTGAAACTCCTATATACTCAGACAGCGAAAATATTCCGTAAATCGTCCCCCGTTTATCGCTTCCGCAGATTACAAGCGCCTCTTTCACCCCTTTTAAGGAGTCCTTACAGGAGTCCTTATAAGAATCTTTATAGGAGCCCTTACAGGAATCCTTATAGGAATCTGCAAAAGGTTCTTTAAAAGGTTCTGCGAAAGGATCCGGAATTATCTGAGTCACATAAGTTTCCCATTTTCCACTGACAGCGGACACATCCAGCTTCCCCTTACTGACCAGCTCATCTATCAGGGGGCTGTGCCCCAGCGTGGCACACAGCACAATCCTCTCCTCCCCTGCAGGTCTTTCCTTTGCATCCGGTTTTGTGCCGCTGACCTTCTCCACATCTTCTGCCGCCTTATCTGCAATCCTGCGCACTCCCTCATAAGCTGTCTCTTCTACAATAAAGGGCGCCGCCCCTCCATCTTTAACCAGCTCAAATTTTTTCCTCATTTGCTTCAACTCTCCTGATCAGATTTGTCCTATTCGCTCCTGCAAAAGCTTGCGTTATATGGATTTTGCAGGAAGCGGAAGAGACATTTGCTATGTCGTTTACTATAGCTTCATGCCAGTTTCCTTTCTTTACTATATCAGATTATTCCCTTTTTGCAATCTTCTTTTGTGTAATAGATCAGCCTTTTATCATAATTTAATAAATTTCGGTTTAGTTTAATTAGCGGGTTGTGATAAGGTACGCTCCGGAGAAAAACAAATTCTACGTCACCGCGCTTTCGCTCTCTAAAAGACGTAACAGTACTAAGTTCGTGAGAGACCTCACTAAGTACTGACGCCTTTTAAAGGGTTCCTTAAGAATTTGTTTTTCTCCGGAGCTGTTTATTGGCTAACGCAAAAATTAAACTGGCACCTTGGCTATGGTGAAAGGATTTACTGTTTTGGCAGTGCTTCGTTGTGTAGCGATTTCCGATAAATTGCCGTTAATCACCACGTAACACAACACTGCCAGTACAGTAAACCATTCGACCATAGCGGAACGACCTGTTTGGCTTTGCGTTGATTCACAGAACAGCTTGTATGGAAACAAATTCTAAAGGAGCCAATTCGCGCACGCACTATCAAGCGTGGCGACGTAGAATTTGTTTCCATACAAGCGTCCGTCTATCACCCTGCAAACCAAACTAAACCGGAACTTAATTCACCTCCGCCCTCCGATACACACTCCACACCACCGGTCCCAGCACAACGCTAAGCGCCAGATAAACCGCAAGCAGAATAGGCACTGCTCCCATCACCTTTCCGCCAATCTCATACAGATTAAAATAGCACACCGCCATATTCATCTGCAAAAGCTGATCCGGAAGCAGTCCGCAGATTTGTCCGACTATCGCGCTTGGAATATCTGCAATAAAATTCGGCAGAAAAATTAAAAAAAACGGCACTATCACTGCCAAAACCGCTGACTTTGTCTTTGCCGACACCAGCATCACCAAAAGCAGCATGAACAGCACTCCAATGTACCCACCAAAGATTATCAGCAGGTACGCCTGCCATATGGTGATATTATAAAAGCTCTTCCAGCCCCGTCCGGTAAACTGAAAGACGCAGTCCGCACCATCAGCTCCCAGATACCCCAGCACTACTGCCGAATAGAGAAGCATCATCACCCAATAAATCACCGTGACCATTATGACCCCTGCTCCCAGCTTTGCCGCGCTTGCCCTGCCTCTCCCGTGGCGGGAAGAAAAGAAAACGGCATCCGCCTTAAGCTGAAATTCCCCGGAAAAGATGCCTGCCGACAAAAACCCCAAAATCAGCACCGTAATCATAATCACCGTGGGCGCATACTCCATAAACTGATCCCAGCCCTTAAAATAATCGTACCGAAAAGGCGTTTCCAGCGCCTCAAATTGATGAATCAAAAACTCCTTTTCCTTATCGGAATATTGGTCTGCTGCTTCCCCGTCCAGCCATTCCTTTAGCTGCAGCACGCGCCTTCCGTAAAACCGCCCGGCATCCTCCGGCGTCATGGAATCAATCAGATAATAGTCATATTCCCGAAACCTGCCAAACGCATGGTTCAGCACTCCGCGAATATCATAAATCCCCTGCTTCCACCCAAAAGCGATGTCACTGTCCTGCACATTCATGGAGCGTCCTTCCGGCGTTGCATTGATTCTGGCGTTTTCCGCAATGACCGCCGCAAGCTTCTCCTCGGTGAGCTCCCCCGCCCACTCCTTTTGCACGGCACGCAGCTTTCTCACCGCCTCAATTCCCGTCTCCGGATTTCCCTGCTCATTAATAAATTCCACGTCCGTGGCAAAAAAGCAGACCAGCGCAAGCAGTCCGGCAAGCAGTAAAAGGGCAATCTTACCGCTGGGCTTTACAAATATCTTTTTCAGTTCATATCTCAGCATCGTCTTCACCTGCCGTTTCTCCAAAATAGTGTAAAAATACGTCCTCAAGGGTCAGCTCCTCCTGCCTTGCGCCCGGGCACGGCATTTGTCCGGCTAAAATCCGCATATGCGCCGTTCCATCACCGTTTCTGACATTGACCACTTTATATTTTTTCAAATAATGATGCGCCTGTTCTATGGGAACCTCCACGCTCCACACCTTCTCCCCAACTTCGGCTATCACCTGAGATAAGGTTCCGGAGTGCAGAAGCGCTCCCTCCTTCATCAAAAGAATCTGATTTGCGATATACTCAATATCCGACACAATATGAGTAGACAAAATCACCAGACGCTCACTGGCAAGCTCACTGATTAAGTTGCGGAACCGAATCCGCTCACTGGGGTCTAATCCTGCCGTCGGCTCGTCCAAAATCAATATCTCCGGGTCATTTAACATAGCCTGCGCAATCCCTGCCCTGCGCTTCATCCCGCCGGAAAGCTTTTTCATTTTCCGGTTCTGCACCTTGGAAAGCCCCACTTTCGAGAGCAGCATATTCACCTTTTTCTTGGCAACTGCCCTGTTCACGCCCTTGATGGAAGCAATATAAAGCAGATAATCCTTCACGGTAAAATCCGGATAATACCCAAATTCCTGAGGCAGATACCCCAGCTTGCCCCGGTATTCCGCTCCCATCTCAAAAATATCTTTTCCATTATAAAAAATAGTTCCCTCTGTGGGCGGAAGCAGCGTGCAGAGCATACGCATAAAGGTAGTTTTTCCCGCCCCGTTTACGCCCAGCAGCCCATATACCCCCTTTTCCATCCTGCAATTGATTCCGTCTACCGCCCGGACTTCTTTAAATTCTTTGGTCACATTTTCAACTCTTAACTCCATTCCCTGCTTCCCTCCCAAAAGCTTTCACACCTAACCAATGTTCTTCTGATTCCATACCCGAGATAGCAGACTGCCAATCCCAAAAGCGCCATCCAAACCGAATCGGATATTTTCAAATAAAGCTGTCGATTTAAAACAATCAGCACCCATATCATAATCCAGAACAATGCAAGCAAAAATGCCCACGCCTCAGATGCCGGATACCTGCTGCACAGCGTTCCAAACAAAATTCCGCAGGTTACCGTAAACGGCAGAAAGAAATAAATGATCATTTCCTCCGCCCGCATGGATGTGGTAACAGAAGTCACTAGGGTAAAAACGCTTAAAAGCCCTATGTCTACCACCCCAAACGCGAGCATCCGCGCCGCATAAATCTGCCGCAGGGAATAATAAGTGCTTCCTTCAACCTCCATTGCCCGGCAGGAACGGTTTTTCCATAATTCGGGAATCAGCAAGACCCCAAAAAGCCCCGCCACGATTCCGGTCATATTCAGTATGTTGGTTCCGGCAGAAAAGCGATAAATGCATCCCCATAGCAGGGTAAGCGCCAAAAACTGCAGTCCCCACCATCTTTTTCGGATATATCCAACCTGCTGGTACAAAAAGTCCTGATAAGAAATCGGCAGTTTCCCGGCTTCCTCCCAAAAGACAGCCCTGCTTCTCTCCACAGTCATTTTTATTTTTTCCTCCTCCGCCATAGGAAAGGTTGCCGCATACTCCTCCAAACGCCCTTTAACCGTTCCCATTTTCCGCCTCCTTTCCAAGCTCCTGCTCCATAAATGCAAGCGCCTTTTTCAACCGATATTTTACCGTTGGCACCCCGATGTCCAGAATTTTTGCAATCTCCCTTATCTTTAATTCCTGAAAAAAGCGGAGAATAAGCACTTCCCGCAAAGCCTCCGGAAGATGCCAAAGCGCCTCCTCCATCATCAGCCTCTCCTCCACCTTTCCCATCCTCTCCTCCCCCGTTTCCGGAAGGTCTTCCATCACAATCTCCCTGCTTTTCCGCCACTGGTCAGTACACAGATTTCTTGCGATAGAATAAAGATAATTGAGGGTTTTCTCCTTATACGCATATCCCGCAAGCGCACGAAAAAAGTGCAGAAACGTCTCCTGTGTCAAATCTTCCGCCTGCGCCCTGTCCGCGCAGTGAAAATTGCAGTACTTTAAGATTTGAGGATAATATTTGCGCACAAAGACTTCCATCGCCTCTTCATTGCCCCGCTTCATTTCCCGTATCAGAAGAAAATCCTGGTCCATCACAGCCTCCTTTCTGCCCTTTAAAGGCATTCTCTATCGAGTATAACGTTTAAACTTCCCAAAAAGGAGCAAGTTTCTTTAACTTTTCAAAAAAAATAATTTGAGCAAAAAAAGAAGGTCCGCATCCCGAACCTTCCTTTTCCTTATATTTTCATCGATAAAACTTCGGCAAAAGAGAAATTTGCCCTCTCAGGTTCTTGCCAGACCATCTACGCTGAGCACCACTCCCGTAATATAGGATGCCATATCTGATGCCAAAAAGACAAACGCATTTGCGATATCCTCCGGCTGTCCAATTCTCCGAAGAGGAATCTGCGCAATCATAGGGTCAATCACCTCTTTTGGAACCGCCTTCATCATATCCGTATAAGTAATTCCCGGTGCAACGGCATTCACGCGGATCCCCGAAGGTCCCAATTCCCTTGCAAGGGATAAGGTCATTCCGTTTACGGCAAATTTGGAAGTGGGATAAGCCACCCCCGCAGGCTGTCCGTAAATGCTCACCATGGAGGAAGTGTTTAAGATTACGCCGCCCCCCTGCGCCTTCATCTGCTCACTGACTGCTTTGGTGCAGTTATAAACGCTCCTTACGTTCAAGTCCATCACCTTGTCAAAGGTCTCTTCCGTATAAGCCGCAAAGGGCGTGCTCTCCGACATTCCTGCATTATTCACCAGAATATCAATCTTTCCGTACTTCGATACCACCTGGTCAAAAGCATTCTTCACTAACTCGTATTCCGTCAGCTTCGGCCAAATTCCCTCCACCACTGCCTCCGGATAGCTTTCCTTAAGCTGGCTCACTGCCTTGTCCGCCGTTTCCTGACGGCTTCCGCACAAAACCACAACCGCTCCTTCTTTCACAAATGCTTCTGCCGTGGCAAAACCAATCCCCCTGCTTCCCCCGGTAATCACAGCAACTTTGTCTTTTAAAAGCATCACAATACCTCCTTCAATTCTTGTTAATAGATTTACTTACTTAGTATTGTACCACGATGTGGGGGGACATACCAATAAAATTTCCGTTTAGTTAATTTAACAGGTTATGATAAGGTACGCTCCGGAGCTGTTTTGCTGAATAACGCAAAATTAAATAGGTGACTTGGCTATGGTGAAAGGACTTACTGTTTTGACTGTGCCTCGTTGTGTGGTGATTTCCCGATAAATTGCCATTAACCACTACGCAACGCATCACTGCCAGTACAGTAAATCATTCGACCATAGCAGAGGCTTTAATTGGTAAAGATACGTTGTTCACTGACAGCTTGTATAGAGATTTATTTCTTAAGGAGCCCATTAAAAAGCACCAGTACTTGGTGAGGTATTTTCGAACCTAGTACTGCTGTGCTTTTTAGTGAGCGAGAGCGAGGCGAGCACCATGCATGGTGCATAGAAATAAATCTCTATACAAGCGTCCGTTCTTCCCCCCTCCTTTACCACATTAAACCGAACCTCACTCCCTCACCGCCTCAAAAAACACTCCTTCATAGTAAATCAGCGCGTGCTCCGCATCTGCCAGATAAAAGAAACATCCGAACAGAGAATCCCCCTGCGTTTCCACCTGATAAGACACAAGCTCCTCCGCATCAAGCCCCAGATTTTCCCCGCTTATGCGAAACTCCTCTTCCAGCTCCTCCATCGTGACCATGCTCTTTTCATATCCTGTCGTCTCCCGGGTTTCCCCATCAACGTTAGTCCACAAAAATGCGTTCCCATATTCCAGCCTTGCCCCTGTCAGGCTGTCAATCTCCTCCTGTGTCAAGGCATAAACGTCAGGCAGTTTATAATCTGTGACCCGCCATCTCCCATAAATGGAGGTGTGTGCAAAATAATCCTGATTTTCCCTCTGAGAAGCGAACGCCTCAACGTCTTCTATGGTTTTCGCTTCATGGGAGCGGTTGTAGGCTTCCGTCAAATACTTCTCCTCCAAAAAATATCCTCCCTCGTTATAAGTAAAAATCCGCACCCGTGAAGGAATCGGTCCGCTTGTGTGAGCATAGTCTGCTATGGTAACCACATCCGTATAACCGTCGCCGTTCAAATCCGGGAATGCCACCGCCGCCATCCCCTCGAAGGTTGTCCCCTCCTCTAAAACGCCTGTTCCCTGTAAAGGAAATGCGTAAATCTCTTCTTCATCCCTAAGCAGCCCAAACGTGACATCCGCATAGGGGCTCTGGCTTAAATCCGGCTCATACACGGCAAAGGTAACTTCTCCATAAGGATTCATTTCCACCTCGAAGGACTGCCCTTCCAAAATCTGCTCCTCCGGAACTGCCGGAATAAGCGTTTCCTCTTTGCCATTCAATTGAAATCCCTGCCCGTCCTCGGCAGGCAGGATGTGCAGAACAACCTGAGATACCGGCTCTCCATCCTCCATGGACTTAAAAAACGACACCTCTGTCAAAATATCTGTTGCAGTTACGCTTTCTTCCGATAAAGAAAATATCGGTGAATCGGAAGCAGAGACATAAAAGAATCCCTCTTCAAAAAATAAACTGCCCCCGTCCGTTCCCAGCGTCTCCGGGCTGATTCCATACTCCGAAAGCCCTTTTCCAAACAAATGCCGGATTGCCTCCCCAGCCTCTTCCAGACTGACCCGGATATAAGGCGTATCCTCCTCATACTGCTGTGAATAACGGATTACCTGTTCCCGCTCAAAATCGCTGGTATATGTTCTAAAAAGGTACTCTTCCCAAAATGCCTCGTCCAAATCCTCTTCCCCTGCAAAATCAGGAACGGTAAGGCTTGCCTGCATAAAAAAAGTTAACTCCTCCTCCGTAAGGCTCTCCTCAGCCAAACCCCCGCTTGAGGCGGATTCCTCCTGATTTCCATCGGAGGCCGTTGGAACCATTGAAGACGTTGAACCTATTGAACTCGTTGAATCCGTTGAATCTGCTGAAACCGTTGAATCCACTGAAATCGTTGAACCCACTGGAACCGTCATCAGCGCCACAACACAAAAGACTGCAAACATCACCGCCAGCACTGCTATCAAAAGACTCTGTTTCCGCTTCTTCATAATGTTTTTCACGCGCTTTTCCGTGTGAGACTCCCCAAACGCCAGTCCGGCGCCAAAGCCGCTTTCCCTTTCTGCAAAAGAGAGCAGTGTCCGCGCGTAAGCCTTCCGCTCCTCCAAAGAAGCTCTGCGCAGTACGGTCTCGTCACAGAACATTTCCATATCCTGACTCATTCTGTGAACTGCCAGCCACACCAGCGGATTCCACCAGTGCAGACAGATACACACGATCCCGATGATGCGGATTAACGGATCCTGATGCCTGATATGGGTTCTCTCGTGCCGGAGCACATGCTCCTTCTCCGCCCCTATTAACCGACAGGGCAGATAAATCCTTGGAAAAATCACTCCCATTACAAAGGGAGATGTAATTTGACTGCTGATCCACACATTTCCCTCTTCACAGACGGCTGTCGATACCCTGCGCCGCATCGTCAGATACTGCCAAAGATAAAAAAGCATCAGCAACACCGCCCCTATGGGATACAGGATACAAAGCACCCTGCCAAACTTACCTCCTTCCCTTAAGCTCTCTCCGGCAAATCTTCGCGCCATTTCCAGCCGCTGCCTAAGTGAAAGACAATCCGTTCCCGCCTCTCCTTTCGAGAACAACGTCCAGATTCCTTCTGCTCCTGCTTCCCTTCCCGAAAACCATGCCCAGATTCCTTCTGTTCCTGCTTCTCCTTCCGGAAATTCTGACTGCATTTCCTCTACTCCTGCTTCTCCTTCTGGAAACGCCGACAGATTCTCTCCTGCCTCTCCTTCCGGAAACTCTGACTGCATTCCCTCTGCTCCTGCCTCCCCTTCTGGAAACGCCGACAAATATTCTCCTGCCTCCCCTGACAGCATCGGCAGGGCTCCTTCCGCCGATTGTGCGCCTGTTTCCCCCAGCGACGCAGAATAACCGGACAAATCCGGCTGGAGGCTGAGCGGGCTCTCCACCCACAGCGGGCAGAGCAGGCGGACTCCTGCCAGCATCCAAAGACAATAGCTGTAGCTCCTTGGATATTGCCGTAAAAAGAACCGCACCGCAAGTACAGCCAGGATTAAAAATCCTGCCTGCAGGCTCATCGCCCACAGCCTGTAAAATACCGCCGTCATCTCTCTTCCTCCCCAGCCTCGTCAATAATCTGCCGAATCCGCTCTAAATCCGCTTTCGACAGCTTCCGGTCTTTGAAAAAGGCGGCAAGAAACAGCGGAACATTTCCCTTGCTGGTACGCTGTAAAAGCTCCTCACTCTGCCATTTGTCCACTTCCTCCTTAGTGACCAGCGCGGATACCACCGTGTTTTCACTTTTGACGATTCCCTTGTCGGCAAGCTTCTTGATTACCGTGTAAGTGGTGGACTTTTTCCATCCTAACTGCTCATTGCAGAGCCGTACCAGCTCCGGGCTGGCAATCGGTTCCTTTTCCCATAAAATGCTTAAAAATCGGTACTCACTTTCAAATATCTTTTCCAATTTGAACTCCTCCTGTAGTGCTTTTTCAGTCTATTTCAATAGATTGATTATAGTTTATTCCAATAGACTGGCATTGTCAAGCAGTTCTTCCGAAACTACACACAATAATTAATCCGCGCCCGATTCTTGCGGCCTGCAGCGCAGTGCTCGGTGCGGTGCGCAGTGCGGTACGGTACGGTGTGTGATGCGGTGCGCGGTGTAATCTCCCATCATAAAAACAGTTCAGGCTTACCGCCTGAACTGCCTTATAAATAATATGGAATCTTATCACTGTAATTCTTCCTCAGCCCTTTTCGCCTTATCCTCTGCTTCCAACGCCCGAATCTCCTTTTTCCGATAAGAAATCACGCTGAACAGACTTCCAAGGATTCCCGTGCAGAGAAACATCACCGCCATACCGCTTCCGGCTCCGCTCCCTACCGCCTTCTGTAATACCAGCGCCGCCGAAGCTCCGCTCTGCATAAAAGGCTCAAACACATAATCTGCAAGGAAGCCTCCCAGCAAAATCCCTGCCGGAATCGTGCTGTACTGAATGGCATTCCGAAGCGCAAACACCCTTCCCTGCATCTGATCCGGCACCCGCTGATATAAAATCACGTTCTGCCCTGCGTTGATATAAGCGATAGGCAGGCTTGCAAACAATCCGGCAATCGACCACCAGACCACATTTCTTCCGGCTCCCATCAAAAGGTCTCCCAAGAGAAAAGAGAGAGTCGCTGAAACATAAATCATACGCACATTGTTCTTGGACAGCTTGCCCGCCGATACCATAATTCCGCCGACAATGCCTCCGATTCCCATCACTGCATTCACCACACCCAGCACCATGCTGTCGTTTCCGCTTCTGGCAAGAATCATCGGAGAAAGGATATTCTCGTAAGTGAGCCGTGAAAAGAAATTGATGAGCGCCATAGTCAGCACAATCATAAAAATTCCCCGGTTCTTTAACAAAAATTGATACCCTTCCCTGCACCCTGCAAAAACAGACTGCTGTTTCGCACCTTCCGTCTCGTATTCCGGGATTTGGATCAAAAGCAGGAGCACCAGAAACGCCGCCGAAAAACTGCACAGATCCACCAGCAGAATAACCTTTAAACCGCTGATTCCGAACAGAAACGAGGCAAGCACCGGCGTACATACCGCAACCAGATTCCCCGAAAAGGAATTCATTCCGCTTACATTTGCCAGCTTATCCTTCGGTACAATTCTTCCAATCGCAACTCCGGATGCGGGCGCCTGAAACGCATTCATCAATCCAATTATGCTGTTTACAAGATAAATATGCCAAATCTGCAGACCGCCTGCCGTCCACAGCACAAACACAGCCAGCGTGCAAAGCGCCGCGATACTGTCCGACACCAGCATAATTTTCTTTTTGCTGTGCCTGTCCACAAAGGCTCCCGAAAACAGACTGACCACAATGTAAGGAACGTAATTGCAGAACGACATCAACGAAACCGTAAGCGCCGACCGGTTCATGGTATACGCCCACAAAATCAACGCAAAACTGGTCATTGCGCTTCCTAACTGCGATATAGACTGACTAATCCATAATACAATATACTTTTTAAAATTTTTATCCATTGAATTTACTCCTTATAGTTTATTCCCGCGAGCAACGAGTCAAAGTCATGCTTGCATGACCTTGACGACTGCCGCGAGGGTCAAATACCTCGCGGCTTGCTGCGTTGCAAGTTTGATGCCCGTCAGCTTGCTGCGGGGTATTTGACCTGTCTGCCGCTGTATTTTTCTATAAGTACAAAATCCAATGAGGACGAGCGAAGCCAACAGCCTTCCGGCTTATGACGATACCTCTGTACAAGCCTCGTCCTTCTCATCAGACCTTGTACAGAGTAATGCGCTTAAATCAATAATTATGTGACATAACATGGCCGCATGCCCCCTTCCCTTCTCCGCATGCCTTCCGGCTGCTTATTTTATATAAACGGATTAAAGTAGCGGCTGCCATCCCAGAAAGTCACTACCAAATCTACAATCAAAATCATAAGCACAAAGCCTATAGTCAGCCAGTCATTCCTTCTCATGGGACGCTTTACATACCAGGTACGCTTCTTTTTCTTGCCGAATCCGCGAAGCTCCATGGCGTTGCTGACCGTCTCAATGCGGTTTAAGCTTGACAAAATCAGGGGCAGAAGGATTGCCACTGAATTTTTCATTCTGGTAAACAGCTTATCCTTTCCTGACAAATCTATTCCCCGCGCCTGCTGCGCCTGACTGATATTATGATACTCTCTCTGCACATCCGGTATGTAACGCAGGGCAAGACTGACTGAATATCCCACCCGGTAACTGATCCCGATGCTGGCTAAGGATGCTGCAAACTCACTGGGGTCTGTACAGGCAATGAACAAAAGCGCCACCGGCACCACACAGATTACCTTCATGGTCATATTCAGATGATAAAATAACTGCTGCAGGGTGACCGTATAAGGTCCTGCAATGGTAAAAAGGACTGTCCTGCTCTCATACAAATCCACCCCATACTCAGGCGAAAATAGATACACAAACAGATTGTTCATGAGAAGAAAGACTGCCGCCAATCCCAGCACAACACTAATATCGCGAATCTTAATCTTGCTGACCTTAAAGACCGCAATGCTGATTAACAGCATACAGACCAGCACCCTTGTATCGTAAGTCACCATGCTTGCCACGCTCCAGGCTATGAAGAAGATTAATTTTGTAGTTCCCGTCAGCTCGTGCACGAGACTTTTCCGCTTAATATAACTTAATATCGCAACTCTCGCCATCCTAACGCACCTCCTTCTTCTCATATCCGATAAAGCATTCTGTAAAGGTCTGAGGCTCCTTGATCCCACAGGCAAGGCTTAAAGTATACAAACTGGTCTCCTTTAAATTTGCCGCCTGCACCAGCTCTGGGTCGTTTAATACATGCGCCGCCGTGGTGTCCGCCAGCATTTTTCCTTCACTGAAAACAATCGCACGCTCCGTATATTCCAGCATCAGATGCATGTCGTGCGTAATCATCAGAATCGTGTATCCCTTTTCGTTCAGCTCCTTCAAAAAGTCCATAATTTCCGTATAATGACGATAATCCTGACCTGCTGTAGGCTCGTCCAAGATAATAACCTGCGGACGCTGGACAAGAATACTGGCAATCGTTACCCTCTTCTTTTGTCCAAAAGATAACGCAGAAACCGGCCACTTCCGGAAGGAATACAAGCCGCATACCTTGAGCGTCTCTTCTACCCGCGTTTGCCGCTCTTCCTTGGGCATCCCGCTCTGCACCAGCGCCATCTCCACCTCATCCCAGATCATCGGCTTTGAAATCATCTGGTTTGGATTCTGCATCACATAACCAATCCGTTCCGCCCTCTCTTTGATGGTATCCCCTTCTATATCCCTGCCTTCCATATAAATAGCTCCGGAAACCGGCTTTTCAAAACCGCAGATCAACTTTGCAAGCGTGCTCTTGCCTGCGCCGTTCCGCCCTACAATACTGACCATTTCTCCCTTGTGGATGGTAAAATTCACATCCTGCAGATTATACTTATCCGGCGTGTAGCCAAAAGTCAGATGCTCCACACGCAGCAGTTCCTCCCCGTGCTGTCCGGTGCGGATTCCCGACTTCTGCGCCTGATACCAGCTCTGCACCTTTTGCTTATCCTCCGGTTCAAGCACCAGACTGTCCACATGCTCCGGATGCAGGGCTTCACTAATCTCAATGCCGGCATAACGAAGCGCTGTCAGATAAAGCGGCTCCCTGATTCCGTGCTGTAAGAGCAGATTCCCGGAAAGCAACTTTGCCACCGGCATATCCGCCACAATCTCACCCTCATTCATCAAAATAATCCGATCCATCCTGCGCCACAGCACATCCTCCAGCCGGTGCTCGATAATCAGAACCGCCGCTCCCGTACGCTCATGCACCATATCAATCAGCTCGATTGCCGACCGCCCTGCCGCCGGGTCAAGATTCGCCAGCGGTTCATCAAACAGCAGTACCTTTACCGCCTCCACCATCACCCCGGCAAGACTGACGCGCTGTTTCTGCCCGCCGGAAAGCTCTTGGGGCGCATACTCAAGATGATGATCAATGTCCACCAGCCCGGATACCCTCTTTACCATCTCCTTCATCTCATCCTGCGGAACACAGTCGTTTTCCGGCGCAAAAGCAATGTCTTCGCCCACCGTCAGCCCGATAAATTGTCCGTCCGTATCCTGCAATACCGTACCAACCGCGTGGCTTAATTCAAAAATACTGCTCTTCTCAGTCTCTATATTGTCCACCAACAGGCTTCCCGTGCTTTTGCCGGGATATGCAAAGGGTATCAGCCCGTTGATGCAGTTTCCTATTGTGCTCTTGCCGCTTCCAGAGGTGCCTGCAATCAGCACCTTTTCTCCGGGGTATATATCCAGATTAATGTGACGCAGCGTTGGCTCCGCCTGCGCCATATATTGAAATCCATAGTCCTTAAAAGAAATCACAGGAGATTCCATTCTCTTACTCCTTTTCTGTAAAAATTCCTAAAGTCATCTTTTGATAAAAAGAGCCGTCGCGGCAAAACGACAGCTCTTAATCATTTTTGTTATCGATTAATCTTCCTTATTCAGGGAACCCTTCTTTACAACCGTCTTAGCATACGCAAATAACAGAAGCGTGCCTACAATACCGGTTGTAAGCATGTTTGCAATACCTGCCACAAGACCCTGTGCAAATAACTTTTCAATCGGCTCTGAATAAATCAGAATATCCAGACAAGGTGCAACAAGCCCCCATGCCAGCAGATGTGCAACAATCTGTGCAACATTAAAATGAATCATCTTCTTAACATCGATTCCCTCATTGATGTCCAGCTTCAATGTCGCAAAGCCGATTACAAGACCTGCAAAAGCAGACGCAATAATCCAGCTCCACCAAGGGCCATAACTGGTTGCATCAATCAGCGTGTGACCGATAAATCCAATCAGCAGACCTGCTATAGGTCCAAATAATGTTGCAAATACCGCCTGAATTGCATACTGAAGGCTGATGTAAGTATTCGGAACCGGCGTGGGAATTGAAATCTTCCCTAAAACAAAAAATAAAGCTGCACCGATACCGATTGCAACAACACTTTTAACAGATAGTTTCTTCATTGGAATCTCCTCCCTCTTTCACTGTGAGACATATTATTATGTAACTTTGGTATGTAAGAATTACACATACTTATTATAGACGGAAGGTTATATTGTGTCAACCGAAACTCTGTTTTTTGAACGGCGGTAACCTTATTTTAAAAAACAAATATTTTTAAAATGAATGATTGTGGCTCAATCTTCTTTCCGCCTTCTCTTTTATCATAAGCAAATGTTTTCTAATTCGCCCGATAACAACATCCCCGAATAAGCGCTTCTCCTTTTACCTTTTTCCAGCATCTATCCAGCCGTAATTCCGAAGTTCTGTTCGAAAGGCGCTTCTTCTGGAATATTTATCCTTATATGATGTCATAAGCCGTTGTTTTGCTCCCGCATCTCCCATAGATTCCCGCACCTCGCCCAAAGCCGCAATGTGTGCTGCACATTCCCCATAATAGTTTCGCCGGCTTGCTTCCATAATACCTTCCGTCCGCTTTTCAATCAGAGCTGTTATCTTTTTTACAGCACGTTCCCTGACTTCCGTATTCATCTGTACGGAGTTTTTCCATTTTAAAAATACTTGACGGAGTCAAATACCCCGTAGCAAGCTGACGGGGCATCAAACTTGTAACGCAGCAAGCTGCGGGGTATTTGACCCTCGCGGCAGTCGTCAAGGTCATGCAAGCATGACTTTGACTCGTTGCTCACGGGAATAAAAACAGCCTTCTTTGCATTTTCTCCCAATACCTGCTGAAGCTCCAGCTTCCTCTGCGGTGTAATCGGGTTAGATGTATGATACGCCTCTATAAGGTAAATCCAGTCTTTTTCAAGGGAATATGCAACCACGTCCGGCAAAATGCTTTGTGTCAAATCTGAAAGTCCAATTTCCGTCAGTTTTTCTTTTTCATGTATCAATTCATACTTGTTGTCCGAATCCCCACAGTACAAAAGAAGCGCTCCATACCCGAAACGCGGAAGCAATTCCTCTATAATTTGTTTTTGAATCGCGTTATGCTCTCCGTCTCTTAAATGGATTTGCCTGCCGTCAGGCGTATGCACAGTCAATTTAGGAATCTCCCTTTTCGCTGATACCCTTTTTTGGTATGTAAGATACATTTTGTTAAACGCTTCTACCTGTGTAAACCAGTCAGACTGCCCATAGTTCTTAATAATCCGTGAATATTCGCTATTAATCTTATACCCCCTTGTCGGATTGCTTGTATTGAAACCCGGTTTTGAATTGACCACTATAGCAGCTAAAAGCAATCTTGCCAAATCTTTTCTTTTAATGTCATCATAAGAGCCGTTGCTGATGTTTTCCTCAAAATATTGGTTTTCATAGGCAATAATTTCACGAGTAGTAAGCGAATAATCGTAATTAGAATCTTTCATTTTCTTCCAGCCGGCCGATGTTTTCACATCTCCCACCGCCAAAAATGCCATAGCCATTTTCTCCTTTTGCCTTTCCGTTAAATCATCTATCGGAACGCCAAGCACTTCAATGATTTGCAATGATTGCCGAATCAATTTCTGGACTTTTTCGGATTTCCCATTGAATGTCCGGTAATCAATTGTTGGCAATGTTTTATAATCCATCATGTTCCTCCTCCAAACAATGAATAACTGCTTTTGCTAATTTATAAGCAAATATCGGCGGCACAGCATTCCCTATCTGTGTAAACTGGCTTTCTTCTGTACCCGTAAATTCAAACCAGTCTGGAAATCCCTGCAAACGCGCAGCTTCGCGGACTGTAATCCGCCTCCTGCGCCCATCCGGAAGTTTAATTCTATGCATATCGCTTGTAGAGCCCGCAAGATTTCGGCATGTTAATGTCCGCGCCGGTCTGTCAAGATGCAGATCTCTGAGATTCTTGCACTTGGATGCCGCCTCATACTTGGCTATATATTCATCCATAGACGGGGTCAGAAATGCGGCATTTACAGGTATCTCTGTTGCCATACTGCCTAACGCTTCCCCTGCTGTTGCTTTATAATCATTCGGTTCAGGAAATTCAAACCGACCCCGATGCCCAACAATTACCAATCTTTCCCTATTCTGCGGAACATCATACTGAACCAATTGAAAAATACGGTATTCCACTTCATAGCCTAATTCTTTAAATTGCCCAATAACAGACTGAAAATACTCTGCATTTTGTTCAGGAAGGCCCTTTACATTTTCGCACAGCCAAATCTTAGGCTGCACACGTTGAACGGCTTCTATAAATGCCGGGAAGCCGTTTCTCGCATCATTTTTCCCTTTTTGCTTTCCCCGCCTGCTAAACGGCTGACATGGGGAACCTCCAATAATAATATCTGCATATGGAAAATCTGAATTTTCATCTATTACTTTCTGGTTGCATTCTGATTTTAGATTTTTTTGTATGTATCGCAGCAATCCCCAACCATCTCGTAGCCAATCGTTTTTACTCCGGCAGACTCAAAACCAAGGGATAATCCACCACAACCTGCAAACATATCAATCGCCTGATAATGTTGAATGGGTGGTATGCATATTGTTTCATTCAAATATTCTACATAATCATTATATGGTTTTGACATAGTATCTCTCCATTCTGTTCATTTACAGGACTTCTAAACTGATTGCCAATGGCATATGTGCCAAAACTAATCTCATTATATGGTAGAACATATGTTTTATCAAGTCTTATTTCCTCTTTTCGATAGTTTCAATAATTTATCCTTTTATTTGCATTAATATATTATCTTTAATTTGTCATACTTAACATGGAGTAAACACTATGTTTATAAAATCGTGAGTAAAGCAATTATCAATAACTGTTATGACATTTCCGCTTTGGCACTACGCTTAGAATCTCTAATATATTGAATATTCCTATCAGTTCTATCTGCAAGGATAATCCATATGACGATATTGAGACATTACCGGTACTTCCATCTGATAGTGAAAAGCGGAATATTGACAGCCATAAAAACAGTTACATATCAGACCGCACCGCCCACATACTCAAAAAATTCGACTACACAGAGCTGCCTATGGTAGATGAGTTGATTGCTGATCTATATGTGCTAGATGACACTACAAGACGAGACCTCTTTGAATATACAAAAATGTTAAAGAAAAATCATACCTCTCCTAAAAGGACCGCTGATTTGAAGGAGATAAAATAGGAGTCAAAACAAAAAATAAATTACAATTACTCAATAATAGACGCAACCCTGCCTGGTCCAACAATCCTGCCACCCTCACGGTTTTCTGTTATAGGAATCATTGTGTTTTGGGATGATTTTCAGGGCATTTTCGGTGATTTTTTGTCTGATATACGCCTTGTATCTGACGTTTTGGAAATTTTTGTTATCATGGTGTTATCACAGAGCAAACCCCCGATGTCCTCTATCCTCAAATCTTTATAGTCTTTTTGTTTTATCTTAACCATATCCTAACCATTTTGGTCAGGATATGGTTAAGATCATTTCTACGAATAATATTTTTGATTCCTGCTTGACGGCTTATCGGGTATGGTCATTTTTAATGTTCCATCTTCCAGCATTTTCTGTAAATAATTTCTTCTAAAACTTGTTCTGCTCTTAAGTCCACAATATTCCATAATCTCCATGATTGATTTAGGTTCCCTGCAAAAATCAATTATCATCCTATCCATATCCTGACCATTTTGGTTAAGATGACGCCCCTCCTTGTCATTATTTCCCACTGCTAAAGCATCCTCCATATCTTTTGCGCCATAATTCAGATTCTTGAATATCAGCCAAAAATCACTGTTGCCCGACTTAAATTCCGGTTTCATATCTTCTGTGTAATGTTCTTGAAATTCATAAGAATCCAAAATTTTCTTGAATCCACTTCCTCTGCGATCCATGTAATTTAACCGATTAAATATATCTGCAATAATAGGATTTCTTCTCTTTGATGACACATTTCGCAAGTCTAAATTCTGTACCTTGCTCCCATCTGGCATTCCACCCGGCGAATAAATCTCAAGCCTGTCATCAAACATATCTATATGAACTTCGCTTCCCAGCTCCAAGTAATCCCTGTGGATAATGGCATTGACAATCCCTTCCAATATAGCATCATCCGGATAATCCGGCATTTCAATTCTTCCGTGTCCCGTTTTTCTCCACGCCTTCTTTGTATTCCTTGCGACAAACTTGACACTATCCTGTAAAAGATTTACCAAACCGCCACTATATTCTTCATCATCAATGGCATCCATTAGTCCATGTGCCTTATCCAAACCATTCCAACGAGTGCAGAATACTCTCGAATGGCGTATTGGTGATTCATCTGCCAACAATGCGCCCGCATTCGTAAGATTGCCTCTTTCATCTAAAATTCCCCAGGACTCATAGTCACTATCCTCAAAGTTCTTTCCAGTATTATACTTATAAACAGAACGCAGCTTTGTGAATGCCATATTTTCAAAATCGTATTCTGAAACAAGGCTGTCATAAGAGCGATTTGTTCCTTTGAGAACTAATCGTTTCAACGTAATATTGTCTGCCGGAACACTTTCATTGCCCAATCGGATATACGCTGTACGATTCCCTTCACCTACATAGTAATAAGGTGTTTCCTTCCCCGCATACACATCAAGAAGAATCAATTTTTTATTATCTTCCAGATGAAAACGCAGGTTTACATTTGGCATTGAATCAATTTTCGTTTTAATTGTTTCACTTATAAACTCCGCATCCGATTCCGCATTTTCTAATCCAACAACTTCATCATCGTTCGTAATGCCCCAAATCAAAGTGCCGCCAAAGCTGTTAGCAAATGCGCTGACGCTTTTTAGCCAGCTTTTGGTCTGCTTTCTTTCAACCATCTGCTTCTTGTCGTATTCCGTTGCCTCTCCAATCAGCTCTTTTATATTAAACATCCGGTTCTCCTTCTTAAAGGTAAATCACTTAATTTCTTTTTTCATTTTTATCTTTCCTATCTGCGCGCTTTAAAACTATACTCCTTCTTCAATCTCTCAAAAATCTCAGACGCCACCGGACAGATTTCTATCACATCCAATACACGCAACAGACTTGATAATCCCTCCGGCTGGTCGGTATATGGATATTTTTTACAGCTATCCGGTTTACAATCTCCCAATTTACAATTTTCATCTTCCTGCAAGAAATCGCATGGCATATGCTTAGTCTGATAGTTCATATCATATTCTTCTTTTTTCAAATATTCATTAATAAATTGTTCTGGTGTAATTTCCAAGTATTTCGCATCTCCTTCAATATCCTCTGCCGGAATACTTCCTTGATACATCTTACAACAGTTTCTGCATTTACTGCAATCATAGTCAGCAAATGATTCCTTATGCAATCGCAAAAACTGCTTGTCTAACTCATCTTCATCAGCATGATTCTTTAAATAAGTGCGGAACTTAAAATTTTCGGTCTCTCCTTTCTTGGCTTCTGATCTTACTTTATCTGGTTGTATCATTATCATCGCTCCCAAAAGTATCCATCAAGTACTCTTATCTATATATTTTCCAATTCTCTGTAACCATACTCAAGCATTCTTTATACATAATTAGAAATGCTTGTTTACATCCTGTTTAAATAAGTTGCTATTGTTATATTAAATTGGCTTTCTGCTGATTATCTGACTCAATATCAACAATGCTTGCGTAGCTCTGAGTCAAATACCCCGTAGCAAGCTGACGGGGCATCAAACTTGTAACGCAGCAAGCTGCGGGGTATTAGACCCTCGCGGCAGTCGTCAAGGTCATGCAAGCATGACTTTGACTCGTTGCTCGCGGGAATAAAAATAACCGGAACTCTCTCTGATTCTAAATCCGGATTTATCTCGAGAGCTTTTTTAATACCCGCAACTCGATGCTGTCCATCCACTGGAAAAATCTTCTCTTCTCCTGTTAATGTCAATATACCTAAATTATAAGTATCACTGCTGTCAACATCATCTATCCGCACTTCATTCCATACCGGCTGTCCATTATAAACAGCAAGTATCAATGCGTTAAAAAATCTTTCTTCTTGTGTTACTAAATAATTCGCAATACTTTCACTATTTTCTGATATACTTTTTTGCATCATCTGACTCAGCATCTCTGATTTATGTAATTCATCATATATAGGATTAATATAATCAATCACTTCTCTAAAACTCAAGGTCCCCACATAATACACCCAAACTCCCATTTTTGATCTGACAGCTGGTACTTTCAATAGTTTATTCATGATTATTCTCCTAGCTCAAATTGCTCATTTCTTTGCCAGCACATTAATCCACCTCTCATTTTCCCTGCCTTTACGGACATCCTATGTCATAAAAATATCCTCTATTAAGAAACCGTTGTTTGACAAAAGATTTTTTAACAGAACTTCCTCGTAATCATAAAACAACCTGCCCTTGTCACTTCTCATGCCTTTTCCATATTTAAAAGAAGCATAAAGTATCCCCTCATCCTTCAAGGCATCCCAAAATCGTTTTAACACCCCGCCTATTTCCAGATAAGAAATATGCAGGAGAGACGCACATGCCCATACCCCGTCAAACTCCTGTTGAAACTGCATTTCCTCAAATCTTATGCAAAAAACATCTTGCTTTATTAACTTCTCTGCCTCTTCACATATTTTCTTTGAAGCATCCAATGCTGTTACTTGATAACCGGCGTCTAAAAACGCTCTTGCATCCCGTCCGCTTCCACATCCCGCATCTAAGATATGAATTTTTGATTTTTCACGTTCTTTTATTTTAATATGGTTTTGCTTCGCCAAAAAATCCAGAAATTTATCCCTGCAAAAACTCATATCAGCATCTTTTGTTGCCTGACAAAACTCTTCGGCATTTTTGTCATAATAAGATATTGTTTGATTCATTATTATCCTTTACATCCTTGTAAATCCAATCCTTAAATCCACAATTTTTTGCAGATTGATATACCGGCTGCAAAATTTCTTCCAATGCGCCGGAAAATTTTATAAAGTCCTGTCCTTTTTGATAAATTTTTCTCCGCACTGTGCTGTCGTTTAAATGCTCTTTTGCACATTTTTCAAATTCATTATGCAGGGCATCATATTTCCACATCATCTCATAAGAAATAAATTCCAATTTTGCAAACTGTGGGAAGTAAATATTCCAATCCGGGAGATTATTGTTCTTACTGCTGTTAATGCTCCGTGTTGTAGGGTGCAAATTCCAAAATTCATCATGAGCCACATATGACCATGGCACAAAATGGTCAATTGAAATGTCTTTATCGGACAACTGTACATGCCCGTATATTTCGCAAATCGGCTGGACTTCCAGCAACAGCTTCCAGTATTTTTTAACTTTCTCTAACTTCCGCTCCCCGGGCGGATAAAGCTTATCTGCAATTCCCGGAACGCTGGGATTGCGTTTTTGTAAGTATCTAATAATATTATATTGCAGCCACCCCTTTATAATCTCCTGATTCTGTTGGATATATGTAAGCCACTCCGGATTAAATCGTATAACAGTCTGCATACCGTTTAGTGCATCAAAATAATACATTAATCTTCGTTCTCGATTGATTTTAGAAATAAGCGCACTTTCCGACACATCCCATTCTTTTCCTTTTACCTTATCCATAAAGGGAGCTTGAATACGGTATGGAACGTTTCTTGTCAGCGTTCTCTTTCGCTTTATGACTTCTTTATCCGTACAATTTCTTAAATAGTCAATAATATTTTCTTTTTTTCTGAAGATTTCAACTGCGATATTTGCTGTAAATAAAGAACCAAGCTTTCCAAAGTATCTCTGGGACCCAGATTCAAATGATATTCAATTACCATATACCATGCGTCTGCAATCATCTCATCAACCAATTCTTCATAAGTCACATATTCTTTACCTTCCAGCACTTTTGAGACAATTGCCTGAAACCAAAAGAATTTGTAGCATTCGCTTGTATTGTCAAATATTCGGCTTAAATATTGAATTTCTAAAGTATCGGAATATGGCAGCTGCATTTGGATTACCTTTTGCTTTTTAAAATTATCTGTATTCTTATCTCCATCAAGGTTAATATTACAATTTGTCTATCAAGCTTGACTCTTCTTTAATTATACTATAGTAAGCGGTTGTTCAACAACAATTATATTTAATCTGCATCTTTTTCCAAAAAAATATCCCGCCAATTTCCGGACGGGATATTTCATCTTAATTGATGACTCGATAAATCTTGGGTAGCCCTTGGATACACTTGGGTCAATTTATCTTCATCATTTGTCTGTAAATCGTCAGCCAATGGCTGGCGATTTAGTTGCAGCATCATTAACTTACAGGTTCATTGGCAGCTACGCCTAAGTGGACTTTCACCACAGAACACAAACATGCCCGTCATACCAGAAAATCCCCGTGCTGCTAACGGCACGGAGATCATCATTATAGTATCATATTCATAATATATAGTTGCAAAGATATCTTATACGTTCTAAGTTCATTGAATCACAGCTATCTTTTCATCGTAAGTCTCCCACCATATAAATCAATATCAATCTTATATTCTCAAATTCACTTAATTTTCTCCTCATTTATCAAATAAACATTACCTCTGGCACGAGACATCTGTAGCATTATGCGCCTCTCCCGAATTCACGCCTTCATAATCATGCACGATTCGATTTCTCAAACCGTATATCTGAATCCATGGAATTTCCTTATGAGTTGCCCGGTACTCACTGTCAATTTTACCAGCCAACTCACCCAACTGACTCAAATTGAATACACAGGCCTCCATTATCACTTCCTGCTTTATAAATGTATCATAATCCATACCCTGTGTATATTTTAACACTTTTTCAATGTATCCCAACATTTTTCCGATAATCACATCATTTTTCATACATCAATACTCCCGTCCTTTGAATTTCCAAATCAATTTTAGATCCTTTTTCCACATGAGTAATGTCGAAAATATCTACATCTTTATCCACGGCTGCCCGAATAGCTTCAATCAGTCCAACAAAGCGCAGCCCTTTCAGATCGCTGTCTACCAACAGATCAATATCGCTTTCTTCCGTTGCACTGCCTTTTCCATAAGAACCGAAAAGAACGGCTCTCCTTATTCTATTATCTACAAAAACGGGAATCAGTTTTTCTTTTAGCCGGTCAATCGTATATATAGTATCTGACATATTTCAAATATCCTTTCTTTTTTCTTATTTTATCCTATCCGGTTTTCAATTACAACATAAACAGCAAAAGGGCATTCAGAAGCCTTTCCCCTTCGTTGTCATATGCGCGCTCTCTGAACACTTTATTTGAAATAAGGTCAAATTACTGAAAACAAGGTCACGCCCCCAAAATCTCCCATTTTAGAGTCAAAAAAAGAGGCTTCCCGAAACCTCGGAAAGCCCCATAAAATCCAGCTTTTTACTGATTATTCAATGATGTTAGCCACACGGTCTGACCCAACAGTCCTGCCACCCTCACGTTGCTACGGCGAGTTACTATGCATTGCAAACCTTGATAAAATGGGGATTTTTTTATTTGTATTATCCTCAATTACGGCTTATTTTTCTGGTTATTGAAAATTTTAGAAACATTTTAAAAGCACGAGCTTGAATAAATCTTGAGTAAACCTTGGATAACCTTGAGTAAATTTACTCAAGATTTACTCAAGCTATTCCGCCATCTTCTTATACTTCTTCCCTTTGGTGCTGCCTGTACTCTCAATCAGCCCTTGTTCCGTCATATCCTTAAGCAAAACTTTAACTCGCGATTCTTTAACACCAACAATGCTTTCAAATTCAGCGGCTTTATACCATTGATCAGGCTGCATGGCATTCAAAATAGCATCATATTTCTCCTGCGTTTTTTTCGTCACTTTTTTTTCGCCACTTTTTTTCGCCACTTTTTTTTCGCCACTTTTTTTCGCCACTTTTCCTAAAAAAGAAAGCGTCAGTACCGTTCTATCCGGATCAAATCTTTCTTCAATTATCGGTTCTTCCCATCCTTCATCTGCCCAAATATTGAAGATATTCGGCACACCGCTTCCGGCGCGTTCTCCAATGTTGATGAGATTAAACATTTTCATAAGAGCCTTATTTCGAGGATCGGATTCGCCACCCATACGCATCTGCTTTTTCCCTGTTCTCACATAACCGGGATTTGCCAAAATCAACTTGTCCGGCTCTTTTTTGATTACAACACCACGCAAACCATGATAATCTGCATTAATCAGGCAATTTGCCAACGCTTCCCGAAGCGCCTTGTGTACCGGAGTATCGTCAATACGCTCGCCACCCGACATTTTAAACGGCACTTTAACATCTTTGATAATTTTGTTATAAACCCTGAAATAAAAATCGCACACATTTCCAGACCATTCACCGGAACTGGACTGCAATCTGTCACTCCAGCGTGTGGCAGGATCTGACTCTTCTCTGTAATCCAAGAAATACTCTGGGAAATGTCTCACGATGTTGTACTCATCCCCAAACATCAACATACCTGCTGCCGTAGGATGCAGTTCGCCGTCTTCTTCCGAAATCGCAGCCGCGCCAATGCTTCGTAAATATTCGTGATCACTCAAGCGTTCAAATGGATGTCCTTCCTTTAATGAACGATGGCTGTTGCGATATCCATGAATGGTATCATAATTCAAATCTTCCATAGAAATCTTATCCAGCACTTCCATATCCACCGTTCGCTCTGTTTGGTCTCGAAGCATGGTCTTTACTTGTAATCTGGTACAATGATAATCTCCCTCATAATTTCTACGGAAAGTACCACTGAAAATATCATCGTTAATATACACTGGTTTCTGCTCTCTCTTTGCCATAGGTACATAAATGACCATAATGACATCTTTACTGTCACCAATTTCATAAGTCTGCACATCGTCTTCCGATAACAGATTGATATTTACTTTCTTAGAGTTATTAATGGTGTCCCAAAATTCCTTGCGGAGCTTTGAGGCATTCTGAAGTCCTGTCGTTTTCCAACTGCCATCCTTTTCTTCTTTGACACCAAGAATAATAACACCGCCATAACAGTTGGCAAAAGCTGAATAAGTGTCCCATAAGGAAATTGGCAAGCCACCTCTTGCTTTTTTCACTTCTCTTCTGTTGTCTTCTCTGTATTCATCAAATTGTGAAAGATCAAAAACATTTGCCAATGCACTCATCTCGCTTTCTATTGTCTGCCTTTATAATATAATTTACACACCAAAAATCCATCCAGCTCTGCAAAGCAGTTCTATATCGCCAGCCATTGGCTGGCGAATTATCATCATTAACCGCAACAAACATATCCGATGCATTTCAATTCTTTATGTTTTACCAATCGGCTATGTTATATTTCTCCAAAAGTTCTCTTGCTTTTGCTCCACCTTCCTTTGTAATATACACGGATTTTGAGCGATGCGAACCTTGCCGTATGTAATCCTGTTCGTCAAGTTTATTAAGCATATCAAAATCATAACCTTTCCACGCATATTTGTCATCTTTATTAGCAAACCTATCTCGTTCCGTAAAATGCGACAAATAGATCAACATCATCGTTATTCTTCCATTGCTGTTTTTGCATCTGTTTTCTCCATGCTATTCTTCCTCTGCTTTCTAAATATTTGTGTAAAGTAGTGTGCACAAGCGACAATTTCAAAAAACCTCATTTTCTTAATCCGTTAGTTTCTGCATAAGCACTCATCTTGAATAACTCTTGAATAAACCTTGAATAATCTTGAATAATCTTGAATAAATTTATCCAAGGTTATTCAAGCTACTGTTTCAATACCCAATATGAACGTTGCTGATTTGATGAATCCGTATCAATAACATTATTTTTCTTTAATGCTGCTAACAAATTACTTACCTTGTGTTCCTTTTGGGCATCTGACAACACATCCGGCAGCTTATCCCACAGCAACTCCCGAATATCTTTCTTTTTTGCTTTTTTGTACTGCTTCAGGTATTCAACGATCAAATCCTTATAATACTTATCATCAAATCCTTTGTTTTTAATATAAGTTGTACTCTCATCAATACTTTTCGCCGCTGATGCAGACAGATACAAACTTGTCAATCTGCCCTCTACCAGCTTCTGCTCCCACAGTCTGTCTACATCTTCCTTTTCTACCGGCAAACCTTTTTGTATCCGGTCAAGCAAGAATACCGTCTGCAAGTCTAAATCCTGATGATCATACAATATGTGCATATAACTATCAATGAAGCCTCCCCGGGGCAGAGCCCTCAAGCACCTGCGTTGTCCTACGAATT
>JAMPGL010000031.1 GCA_023663945.1 Lachnospiraceae bacterium
CAGTCGTCAAGGTCATGCAAGCATGACTTTGACTCGTTGCTCGCGGGAATAAAAAAGGTAGCTGATTATCTGTTAAGATAATCGCTACCAAATGGTAAACAATATTCAGTTTTTTGTTGTTCCGTCAAATAATTTCAATATTCTAATGCTTAATCCTATATCTTCCTTACAAGATAATATTTCTCTTAATCAAGCAGGTATTGAGCCACTTCATTAACAGTGTAAAATAAAAAGTTCGGATTTTTTTTGCTTATATTCTTTTTATCTGCTGTTGTTCCCCATAACGCCGACAGGCAAATCACTCCCACTTGTTGCATTTCCTCAATATCAGATAATGTGTCCCCAATATATACGCACTCATCACTGGTGAAATTGTATTTTTTCATCAAAAGAGTGAGAGAGTCTGCTTTAACATTTCCAGTTTCACTCCCTGTCAAAATATCATCAAAAAGATTTAACAAGCCAAACTGTTTTAATGTTATTTGACAACTCTTATCACCCTTTCCTGTAATAAGGGCTGTTTTTGTTCCTTTATTCCGCAATTCCTGCAATAACTCCTTTATTCCGCTATATGGTGTTCTGCATTCTCTGTGCATTTCTTCATAAATTTGGTAAAAGTCATTCAATGCCGCCTGCCAGTTATCAGATACAATTGCTTTGACCATACCCACTTCATTCATTCCAAAAGTTTCAATAATTTCCCTATCAGTTAGAGAATGCCCTGCATAGAGAGATACAGACTTTCTAAATGCCTCTATGCACATTGGAATTGTTTCCCCTATTGTTCCGTCTAAATCAAAGGCAGCTAACTTAATCATATCGCTTTTCCTCATTTATTTTCCTGATTACCCTGCATGGATTTCCTACTGCAAGGCAATTTTCGGGAATGTTTTTTGTAACAACACTCCCCGCACCTATTACAGTACCCTTGCCAATCGTTACACCCGGCAGAATAATCACTCCGCCGCCAATCCAACAGCCATCTTCTATGGTTACAGGCAGAGCATAAGTACGGCAGAAATACTCACCACTTTCTACATTCCAGTTAGGTGTTAATCGGTCGGCAAGCTCAACTGGATGTGTTGCCGTATAGATTTGAACATTGGAAGCAATCAAAACATTATTCCCAATAGTAATTTTATTACAATCTACGAATGTGCAGTTCATATTTACAGATACATTATTGCCCATACTGATATTGCAGCCATAATCACAAATAAACGGCAAACCAACTGATACATTTTCCCCAATACTGCTAAACAGCTTTTTCAACACTTCAATTTTTTCTTTCTTTTGGTTATATTCTAATGAATTATACTCCTTTAATAAACGTCTTGCCTTATCCTTGTATTCTAAAAATATTGGATTGTGACAGTCATACCACTCGCCTGCCAAACATTTTTCCAGTTCGTTTTTCATAATTATCACCTCGTATTAAGTAACTGTTTTACACTGCACTTAAAAATAATCCTTGCGCTTAAACTGCTGTGTTTAATTTTTCTCCGCTAAAATTTGATTTATTGAATTGCTCAATATTAATATCTTACCACAAACGCACTCGCAATTCCATTAAATTTTACTTAATCTTCATTTGCTTTGTTCCGTTCAATCATCATCTGCCTTGCCCGTTCCCTCTGCTCTGTGCTGACTGCCCTCGGCTTGCGGTAGCTGACATAGGATTTCGGAAAGGAATATGTCTTAGATACTTCGTCCTGCCCGATAAGGCTGTATGTGTCGGGGAAGTCGGCAGCAAGCGTGTCAAGTTTCCTCATAATCGCTTTATCTCTTGTATAAATGCTCATGTACGGTAAAGAAGCAAGTAACCGAAAATAAGAGATAGACCGCCAGCACCACACTATTCCGAACCAAAGAAATCAAAGAACAAAAGACAAGCATTATGGAAATGTGCATAACAGGCTATGGAATCATGGATAACTCTATTCACAGAACATGGAAAAGCTAAAGTGCAGCTTTCCCACATTCTGCAAACAGAGTTACCCACAATTCCATAAAACAGCCAGTTATACACATTACGCACAATGCCGACTACTACGGAATCCCCCTACTATCTTTCATATCTTCTTAAAAATTTTTAAATTTCTTTTAAGGTATTGCATTATCACCTACAAAGTGTTAAGATGTATGTACACCTACAAAATGTTAAGATAAAAAGGAGGACAACATGGCACAGCAAATTTCTGAATCCGAATTGGTACTGATGAAAATCATTTGGAAGAACGGAGGGGCAGCGTTATACTCCCTCATCATGGAGGAACTGGAAAAAGACAAAAACGAATGGAAAAACAACACTGTACTTACTTTGCTTTCCCGGCTGGGAGAAAAAAAGTTTCTAAAGGTCAAGAAAATTGGCAGACGGAATGAATATGTGGCTACGGTAACAGAAGCAGAATATCAGACCATGCAGACACACAGCTTTCTTGATAAAGTCTATGGCGGGAACGTGAAAAATTTAGTGTCAACCTTATTGCGGCAGGATATTCTTTCGGCAGACGAATTGAAAGAGATTGAATCATTTTGGAGAAAAGAAAATGAATGAGTTTATGAAAATACTATTGTCGTTGTCTGTTTCCGGCGCATTGTTATTACTTATCATTTGGGGATTGAAGCCATTATATAAAAACAAGTTCAGCAAGCGTTGGCAGTATTATATTTGGATAATTGTGGCGTTGCGTTTTCTGCTTCCTTTTACTCCCGATACTACGATTGTTGGGAGCTTGTTTGAAAAGTTCGATAACGCAGCGATTACGAATGAAATTCCTATAAGTCCAAACGTGCCTGTTTCCGTCAATGCGGATAACAGCAATGCAGAGCCGATACAGACAAACAGGCAAGTAACCGACACAGCAATGCGTGAGCCATTTAATATATATGTCTGCCTGTTTTGTATTTGGTCAACATTGGCACTGGTTTTGTTTGTCCATAAAGTAACAGTTTATCAAGGTTTTATTCAATTTATCAAAGTGGGCAATAAAGAGGTATCGGATATAAAAATCTTGAATCTGCTATCTGATTGTGAAGAAAAACTGAATATCAAAACAAGGATTGAATTATCCTATAATTCGCTGATTGAATCCCCTATCATGATCGGATTCTTTCGACCAAGAATTATTTTGCCTGTCCGTAAATTGGAAGATAAAGAGTTATCTTATATCTTTGTGCATGAGCTGATTCACTATAAGCAGAGGGATATGTTCTATAAATGGTTGATACAGATTGTAGTGTGCGCCCATTGGTTTAATCCTTTTGTATATCTGCTGGAAAAGGAAGTAAATAAATCCTGCGAACTGTCATGTGATGAAAAAGTCTTATCCGTACTTGATGATAAGGCAAGACGTGAGTATGGGGACACGCTTATTTCTTTTTTGAAGTCGAATAATCTCTATAAAAGCTCTTTGGCTTCCGTCACTTTAACGGAGGGAGCAGAACAATTAAAAGAAAGGTTAGGTGCCATTATGAAATTCAAGAAAATGTCAAAGGGAGCTATTGTTATTACCACTATTTTCACTGTTGCAGTATGTATTTGCTTTTTTGTAACAGGTGCATATGCTGCACCTTCGGCTGATAACAGAGAAAAAGTGTTAAACACTACTCCGAATACTGGAAGCAAAAGCAGCTATACGTTTGTTCAGCGAGGCTACTATTCCGATTCCTACATCATTGAAATGGGCTGGAATTTAAGCGATACATTAAGCAAAGAATATGCAAACAGCAGGGAAATAACCTTAGAAGATAATTCCACAATAAAAGTATTTTTTGACGAAAGCGCAGTAGATTATCTGAATGACAGTAACGCTATTTCTGCAATCGGCAAGTTGATTTATACCTTGAAAAATAAAGATATGCAAGATTATCCAATGATAGATATGCCGCTGATTACAAATATTACTTATGTGAGCGAAAATGATTTGTCAACACTTGCAGAAAAATATTTTGAAAATGAAAATTTAACTGGATTTTCAGCAATTTTCACTGCATTAGATACGGAACTGCAAAAGGAATATTGCCAAAAGATATATGATGATAATAAAATTGCTTTCTTTTCGTCAATCATACCGTACATGAATAGAGATCTAGTTATGATGTATGCGGATAAATCAAGCCAAGACCAAAGAGTAAATTTCTTTTCTGTCATTATAGGCTATATAGGCAATACACAATCAGATGAACTGAATCAATATGCAGAAAAATGTTATGAAGAAAACAATATTTCATTCTTTACTGTTATTGTTCCTTATATGACAGAAAATGAAAAACAGGAATGGATAACAAAAGCTCAAGCAGATAATAAAAGTAACTTCTCTGCGGTCTTATCCAATAATCTGTCTAAATAAAAAAGTTTCACAAGGGGCAACAGCAAAACACAGTTGCCCCTTGTAAAATAAATGTTACTTTTCAACAGCATTTCCCCATGTGGGAGAAAGGGGGAATTTTTTATGCCTTGCACAGAAGCATACAAGGAACACATCATGTACACGTTCCACGGCTTTTGCAAAGTCGTTATCCATAATGCGGCTGTCACCGCATGGCGCGACCAGCAAAGGCAGCACAAAAGAGAAATATCCCTTGAATACCTCACAGAAGAAAAGTTTTTTCCTCTAAACACATCAGACAGGCATTCAGCCGTACAGTACGAAGAATACCCCGTTACAATCTGCGGTCAGACAGTCACCCTTACCAACAGTGACCTTGCCGCCGCCCTGCTGTCCCTGCCGGAAAAGGAACAGGAGCTTATCTTCCTTTACTTTTTCGGGAGCTACACCCAGCAGGAAATCGGGAGAATGCGCAAGAATGCAAAGAACGATGAGGCATACCGCGCAGGCAGGGGAGAGAAGGTTTATCAGAATGACGGGGAATGGATGTATATGGTACGCAAAGCCGATAAGCTGTATCCGGTTATCACCCTGCTCACCTACTGGGGTGAAGAAGAGTGGGATGGTCCAAAGAGCCTTCGGGAAATGACGGATTTCGGGGAAAAGGAATCCCCTCTGGGAAAGGAGTTTCGGGAAATGATTCCAGAATATCCGTTACATTTTCTTAACCTGACGGATTTTAAACACTTTGAATATTTTAAAACGGAATTGAGACCGCTTCTGGAGCTTTATCAGAAGCGGAACTGCAAGGAAGAGTTTAAAGAGAATGCCCTATCCAGAAACAGGAAGGGCATTGTCGGCGGTGATGCAACAGCAGGAGAGAATCCTACTTTTTTTAAAAATATTTTTCCTATCAATTGACAATCTGCGTGATATATTCTAAAGTAGTTCCTTGGGTCTTTAAGAAGGATCAGATTATCTTGTTGGAGGAAAAGAAATGGCAAAGGAAATGACGAAGGATACAACAAAGGATATGACCGTGGGTTCGCCCATGAAATTAATTTTGGGATTTTCGATTCCCCTTTTGCTGGGTTTTTTGTTTCAGCAGTTTTATAGTGTTGTGGATACCGTGATTGTGGGGCGTTTTCTTGGTATGGAGGCGCTGGCAGGCGTAGGAGCTACCGGTTCGATTAATTTTATGATTGTAGGGTTTTGTATGGGAGTATGCAGCGGCTTTGCAATTCCGGTGGCGCACAAATTTGGGGCAAAGGATTATTCCGGGATGCGTCAGGTAATTGCGAACTGTATGTGGCTGGCTGTTTTGTTTGCATTAGTAATGACAGTGGCGGCGGCGCTGCTTTGCAGAAATATTTTGACATGGATGCACACGCCGGAGGACATCTTTCAGTATTCTTACAGCTACATATTAATTATTTTTATAGGAATACCGGCTACATATCTTTATAATATTTTATCCGGCATTATCCGTTCCATGGGAGACAGTAAAACTCCGCTGGTATTTCTGACACTATCGTCATTTTTGAATATCGGGTTGGATCTTTTGTGCATCATCGTGTTTCAGATGGGAGCAGCAGGTGCGGCTGTAGCAACGGTTGCCTCCCAGCTTGTGTCGGGACTGTTGTGTCTGCTTTATATGATAAAAAGGTTTGAAATCCTTCACATTTCTAAAGAGGAGTGGAAGATTAATACGGAGTATATGAAAATTCTTTGCAGTATGGGAATCCCTATGGGGCTTCAATATTCCATCACGGCAGTCGGCTCCGTGATTTTGCAGACAGCGGTGAACGGTCTGGGGTCTCTTGCAGTGGCATCGGTGACTGCTGCAGGCAAGGTGAGCATGTTTTTTTGCTGTGCATTTGATGCAATGGGATCCACGATGGCAACCTACGGCGGGCAGAACGTGGGCGCAAAGAAGCTTGACCGGGTGGGAAAAGGGCTGAAAGACTGTATTATGCTTGGAGCAGTTTATTCCATTGGCGCCTTTGTGATATTGTATTTATTTGGGGATAATCTGGCGTCATTGTTTGTGGATGAAGCACAGGAGCAGATGCTTGCAAATGCAAAACTGTTCCTGATTATTAATTCTTCCTTTTATATCCCTTTGGCGTTGGTGAATATTGTCCGCTATTTGATACAGGGAATGGGATTTTCTACGTTTGCGATTTTGGCAGGCGTGTTTGAAATGGCGGCAAGGACGCTGGTGGGATTACTGCTTGTGCCTAGATTGGGATTCACCGGAGCGTGTCTTGCGAATCCCTTGGCATGGATAGCCGCCGATATTTTTTTGATACCGGCATATATTCATGTGAAGCATAAATTGCAAAAAATATTGGGAGAGGAGAGCACCGCGCAGAGTTGTCTTGGAGCTGATTGCTGTCGCTCTGCATGCTCATAAGGGCTTAGCCGTCAAATGTCGGCATACCGGCTTGTGCAAGCACAGCCGTTGGGGAGATGTCTGCACTGCTATACTATCCTGAAAGCCGATTGCTCCGCACTGCGTGCTCCCGCAATCGCCGCCCATATTCGCACTCCGAGCTGTCGCTCTGCGTGCTCATAAGGGCTTAGCCGTCAAATGTCGGCATACCGGCTTGTGCAAGCACAGCCGGTATGCCGGCGCTTGACGGGCTTTCAGGATAGTTTGTTGACTTTTCGGTCGTAGGTCAGAATGCCGTTAACCTCCTCTTCCACATCGGAAAGCTGTGTGTATACGGCACCGCTGAGTCCCTGTTTCTTTAGCGGAAGCAGGGATTTTTGAATCAGTTCCTCATAAGCGGAGCGAAATTCTTCCACGGTTTCATAGCGTTTGTAGCCGAAAACCCGTTCTACGCTGGTATGCCCCTTGACCGCGCAGGCATATCCTCCGTATTCGGAGAGGAAAAAGGCGCGGTTTTCCCATTTTTTGACAGAAACGGAAAGAGGGCGGAAATAGTTATGCACGCTGACAAAATCACCGCAGTTCTGGTCAAACCATCCGCTGGCGGAGTCGATGGGTCTGGAAGGGTCGAGCTTACGGATCATTTCCGTGATGCGCACGGTGTCGAACTGCCCCCAGCCCTCGTTAAAGGGCACCCAGACAGCAATGGAAGGGAAAAATTTCAGATATTGAATGGTATCTGCGCATTCTTTTTCCCAAAAATCTCTTGCCTCCTTATTTTTGCGGGACAGGAGGGAATAGTGTGAATCCTTCAAGTGGGCGGACAGGGAAGGGGACAAGGTGGGAAGATAGCTGATTACAGGCATGTGGTAGTGGCTGCCGCCGTTTACCATGTCCTGGCAGACAATCATTCCCAGACGGTCGCAATGGTAGTACCAGCGCGCGCTTTCCACCTTAATGTGCTTGCGCAGCATATTAAAGCCCAATGATTTCATGGTCTCAATGTCATAGAGAAGTGCCTCATCTGAGGGAGCGGTGTAGAGCCCGTCTGGCCAATAGCCCTGATCTAAAACTCCCATAAGGAAATAGGGCTGATGATTCAGGCAAAATACGGGTTTGCCGGAAAGCTCCCCCTCAGCCTGCTTTTCAACAGAAAAAATGCGCATGGCAAAATAGCTGTCAACCCGGTCTTCGCCAAAACATAGCTTTGCGTCATATAAAAAGGGCGTTTCGGGGCTCCAGGGATGGAAGTCCTCCCCGGGGATAGTCAAAGCGAGGGAGGCGGACACCGTGCTGCGGCGGTCGCCGGATGATGCCGGGGAGCCGGGCTGCTTGGATTGTAATTCAATGGAACCGGAAGCGATTTCCCTGCCCTCCGCCAGAAGGGAGACCATAAGGGGAGGAACCGTGCCCTGCACGGAAGCGGTTATATGAACGGTGACCTTCTGCGCGTCATAATCCGTGTCAAACCATAGGGATTCTACATGAGATGCTGGAACCTGTTCCAGCCACACGGTCTGCCAGATTCCGCTCTGCGCCGTATAAAAAATTCCGCCCCGTTCCAAGGTCTGCTTTCCTTTGGCTTCGTCATTTTCGCCGGTGGAATCCTGAACTTTCAAAAGAAGCTCATTGTGCTCCGGCTGTAAAAAGTCTGTAATGTCCGCCGTGAAGGGAAGGTAACCGCCCTGATGGGAAGTCACAGCCTGTCCATTGATAAACAGCTTGGCATAATAGTCCACCGCTCCAAAGTGGAGCAGCAGACGATTATGAGAGGAAAAAGTATTTTGAATAATGGGAAGGCTTGTCCGATACCAGAGAAACTGGTGAGGGAGAAGCTGCCGGTTTACGCCTGAAAGCGAACTTTCAGGAGAAAACGGCACCAAAATCTGACCATCGTAAGAAGAAGGCGGCGTGTCCGTGTCCGTGAATGCATAGTCCCACAGACCGTTCAAAACCGTATAGTCATTCCGGCGCATCTGAGGACGGGGATATTCCGCCAGCAGATTGGCAGGGTCAAGGCGTTCGCCCCAGACAGTAGTAAGCGCTGTGAGCTTATCATCTTTGTGAGGACGGATAATACTTTTAATGGCATCTGAAAGATTCATAGTAATTCTCCTTATGTGCATAGATGCAAAAGTGAGCTTCTCAATTGTTATGTTGTTTACTATATCTTATACAGTATACCATAGATTCAAAAATAGTAACAGTTCAAACAGACTATTGATAAAAATAGGGCTAAATATAGTTTAACTGCCAGAAATCAAAGCTTGTGTTTCTGCCCCTTTCATAGGAGAGAAGCTCGCTGAACGAGTCGTGAAGAGTGGAATATTCTTCCCAACAGTCCTCCCTGCTGTCTTTTGTCTGGCTCAGCCGGCTGTTTTCAGCCGGGGATAAATGCTTGTGATGATTGGATGATTTTAACATGTAATGCTCTCCTGTTCTTATTATGCTATTCATTATAAAAGGAAAATGTGACGTGAAAATGTGCATTCCCTAAATTTAATCATATGATTCTTATAGATTTATTATTCATTTATTAAAAATAACTAAAGGCAAAATCCGGGTTATGTGATATGATAGTAAATGATTTAACTACAGAAGACTGTTAAAATAATGTGGTTTCAGAATATTGTGAAATAGAGGAAGCAATGGATACGGAAGAATTATTAAAAAAAAGATTTGCCGAGCTGGCGCAGAAGTGCTATCAGAAGAACCAATATACTTTTGCCGGTTTTTTGGGGCTGGCGGATGCAGCCTGCTTTTATGAGATGGAGCGTGAGCTGTCTTATGTTCCCTATACGCTATGGGGAGGCTATGAGGGAGCGGAGCGGGTGATGATTCGCTTTGGAAGCGCGGAAATGCTGGGGTATGAGGAGGCGTTTCCGATTGTATGCTTAAAAGTCTCTCCGCTGGCGGAAAAGTTTTCCGATGAACTGACTCATAGAGATTATCTGGGAGCATTGATGAATCTGGGGATAGAAAGGGAGATTTTGGGAGATATTCTCATTGAAGAGAAAACAGCGTGGATATTCTGCACGCAAAATATGGCGGAATTTATTTCAGAAAATATGGTAAAAGTGAAACATACTACGGTATTATGCGCAGAGTCGCAAGAAATACCGTCTTTCGGCTCTAGGGATATTCAGGAGCTGAAGCTTCAGCTTTCATCCGAAAGAATAGACGGCATGATTGCAAAGGCATATAAGCTGTCAAGAAGCGATTCCGCCGAATTGTTCCGGCAGAAGAAGGTTTTTGTGGAAGGAAGACTGTGCGAAAACAGCAGCCGTCTGCTCAAGGCAGGAGAAACGGTAAGCGTGAGAGGATATGGGAAATTTGAGTACCGGGGTGAAACGGGAATCAGCAGAAAAGGGAAATTAAATGTGCTGATCGGCTGTTACGGGAAAATTAAAAATAGGTGAGGAGAAAATAAGATGTTGCTTTTGGAACAAATGGCAGTGCTTTTTCTGCTGATGGGGATTGGATATTTGTGCAGCCTGAAAGGGATTATTACAGACGAGGTAAGTAAAAAGCTGTCGGCAATCGTGGTGAATGTGGCAAATCCGGCACTTGTCCTCAGCGGAGCTTTGGGGGAGGAGAAAATTCAGGGAGAGGAACTGCTGATGACGATTATCATCATAATAGTGGTTTATCTGGCACTGCTCTTGACAGCTCAGATTCTTCCGGCGCTGCTTCGCGTTGAAAAAGGAAGCCGGGGGACTTATAAGGCAATGACTGTCTTTTCCAACATTGGATTTATGGGATTTCCGGTGGTCGCCGCCCTTTACGGTAACGGGGCAATCCTTTATGCCGCGCTGTTCACAATCCCTTATAATATTCTGATTTATACCTATGGAATTTCGTCCATGTCAGCCGGGGAGAAAGAGCAGACAGCAGGAGAGAGTGAAACGTCCGGCATGTCCTTTTTGCTGGGCAGAATTTTGAATGTGGGCGTGATTGCATGCATTGTGACCATGATCATTTACTTTTTCCGGATACCGGTGCCCAAAGTGGCGGCGGATACTATTACTCATTTGAGCAACTTGACGGCTCCATTGAGCATGATGGTGATTGGCGCTTCTCTTGCATCGATTAATCTGAAAAAGTTATTTATGGACGTGAGACTGCTTCTGTTCTCCGCAATTAAACTGCTTTTGATTCCTATGGCGGGAATGCTGGTGATCCGGCAGTTTGTGAATAATGAGATTATCTGCGGAGTGTGCCTTGTGATGCTGGCAACGCCGGTAGGAAGCATGACCGCCATGCTGGCGCAGCAGTATGACGGAGATTATGAGATGGCGTCAAAGGGCGTGGCGCTGACCACGATTTTGTCGGTGGCGACGATTCCGCTGGTGTCGATGCTGGTGATGTGAGGAGTTGCTTGTGCACTTTTTACAAATAATATCTTGCAGATTTTTGTGCAAAACAGCTTATGAAATTTCAGAGTAAGAGAGTTATAATTAGCTTGAACGTGTGGCAGAGAGCGTAAATCCGGTTACCTGCCGCGCGTTTTTTGTGTGATAGGAAATTCTTTCGAGAAGAGAAGATAATCGCGAAGCGACTTTCTCATGTAATAGGAAATTTTTTAGGGAGTGGAAGAGCTGAAGGTTCTTTCCAAGAAAAATTTGCGGAGGAGAATAAGTTATGGAGACAAATAGCAATTCATTTTTAAGAGAAGAGCCGGTAGGAGGGCTGATGAGGAAATATGCCGTACCGTGTATTATTTCACTGCTCGTGGGAGCTTTGTATAATATTGTTGACCAGATTTTCATTGCAAATGCATCGTATCTGGGTTCTTATGGAAATGCGGCAAATACGGTTGTATTCCCTCTGACGGTAATTGCACTGGCGATAGCCGTTATGGTGGGAGACGGATGCTGTGCATTTGTAAGTTTGAGTCTGGGCAGGGAGAAACCGGAGGATGCGGGGAAAAGCGTGGGAAATTCCATCGTGCTTACACTGGTTTTTGGCCTGATGCTGTGTGCAATTTATCTTGTGTTCAGTAACCGGATTATTGCAATGTTTGGAGGCACGGTGAACGAGGAAACATTCCGCCATTCAAAGGAATATTTCTTCTGGATTTCCATCGGGATTCCCTTTTATATGTTCGGGCAGGCGATGAACCCGGTGATTCGCGCGGACGGAAGCCCGAAATATGCTATGGCATCAACGCTTGCGGGCGCAGTGGTGAATATAATCCTTGACCCGCTTTTCATATTCGGGTTTCGATGGGGAATGATGGGAGCGGCAGTTGCAACAGTGATTGGTCAGGTTGTGACGGCGGTTTTGGCAGCGTGGTATCTGACCCGCACAAAGATAATAAAGCTGTCCGGCGGGGACTTTAAGCTAAACGGCGGGATTACAGGGCGGACGCTGGTTCTCGGCATTTGCAGCTTTTTATCGCAAATATCGCTTGTGGCATCAATGGCGGCTATCAACAATATGATTAGAAAATACGGAGCGCTGGATGCGGTGTTCGGCCAGGAACAATATGCACAAATTCCAATGGCTGTGGTGGGAATCGTGATGAAGTTTTTTCAGATTGTAATATCCATTGTAGTCGGGATGGCGGCGGGATGCATTCCGATTGTCGGGTACAATATGGGTGCAGGATTAAATGACCGGGTAAAAGAAATTTTCACAAAACTGCTGGCGGCGGAGACGGCTGTGGGCTTGCTGGCACTTCTGATTGTTGAATTTTGTCCTGCGGGGCTTATCGGCATTTTCGGCGCCGCCAACGAGAGCGCCTATTATACGGAATTTGCAATCCGTGCATTCCGCATCTATCTATGCATGGTGGTGTTTGCCTGCGTAAATAAAGCCGCATTTATCTTTTTACAGGCAATGGGAAAAGCAGTGGTGTCCACAATGCTTTCTATGGTCAGGGAGATTGTGTTCGGCGTTGGCTTTGCGCTCCTTTTGCCGAGGTTTTACGGGCTTGACGGAGTTTTGTATTCCATGCCGGTATCCGATATATTAACATTTATCATTTCAGCGGTTATTATTGTGCTCACTTATAAACAGTTGAATGCGTATGCCATTTCAGACACTAAAAATATGCCATTTTAGATAGTATTTTCATGAGGTGTTTACATGGCGGAAAGAATTAATCAGCATAAAAATCCTTTAGTAGGAAAAAACATTAAAATTACAGCTTAAGGGAATTTCTATAAATATTGGCACTTATTCAAAAATAGAAAATGGGCGCAACAATCCAACTGTTGATTTGCTGATTGCCCTTACTGAAATTTTTTCCTGCGATTTTAACGCTTTTTTTGTCCAGCCGGATGAAAGCCGTTTTTTGTAAATAGTTGTAATTATTCAATCCTTGCGGTACAATAAAACAAAAAGGGCAAATCAGAATGAAGTTAAACGACATTATTACAATATTAAAACAAGTTTATAGCAAATACGATAATATACGGCTGGGGATAGCAGGCTCTTACGCAAATAGCACTCAAAAACCGTCCAGTGATATAGATATTGTCATAGAAGGGGATTCTATGAGAGTTGACATTATGGAATACATCAAGAGTTTATTTGATATAACAGTGGATGTATTATGGGTAGATTTAATGAAAAAAGAAGACGATGAGTTAGACCGGTTTGCAATAGAAAATGGATTACCGATAAATAAGTATTCTGTATATAAAACAGTCATGCAGGAAGTCAGGTGGATATGACCAAATCATACAAAAAAGACATACAACTATTAATATCAATATTACAAAGACAAAATGACATCAAAGAAGTAATAAAGCGGTTTGAATGCAATCAAAATAATTTAGAGCAGGACAAAATGGCTTTTGATTTATGTGCTTTTTATATGGCACAAATAGGCGAAGCATCCAAAATGTTAACGGATGATACTCAAAATTCTTTAATGTGTATCAATTCCAGTGTATTAAAGGCATTTAGAAATATGATAGACCACACTTATGAAAAAGTTAACAAGAAATATTTAAAAGCATATATTTTCAGTATGATAGAAGCAAAGGCGATAACAGAAGTAAAGAATCGGATAAATTATTGTAATGAAAATGCAGAGTAAAATATCCATCTTGGGTATTACCTTTCAGCTTTTCATCATTCAGTCGGACTGATGTAACGTAAATTTTGCGTCCCTTGTTCTTTTGTCTATAATATGCCTAGCGTCTAGGCTGTTACAAAGCACTTAGTGAGGTGGATTTTCAGTTGGATAAATTAGAATAGCCACTATGAGCAACTGAAAATCATAGTGAACTTAGTGCGACTGACTGGTACGGTTAGTTAAGGAAATAAAAGTATATTTTAAGGATATATTTACTTGTATTTAATATTTCGTTATTTTTTTCGTTCACTCCGCCCGACCAAATAATCTATAGAGCATCCATAAAAATCAGCTAATTTTATCAAAATATCAATCGGAAAATCTCGAACCCCACGCTCATACCGCGAATAAACATCTCTATGCAATCCTAATATGGAAGAAAGTTCTTTAATTGTAAGGTCATTATCAATTCTGAAATAAGACTATTTGGTCTTGCGACAAAAACAGATAAAAGAAAGGGTAGAAAAATGGAAGAACTATATTCAATCATGCGGGAACTTTTAGAAGTGAAATATAATCAAGAATCTCTATTATATTCCTTAAAAACAGTAGAAACTACATATACGGATGAACAGCAGACAGAAGCCAAATTGGTTGCCAACAATGCAAAGTATTATTTAAATGCATTACAAGAGGATTTAAAAACAATCATCAACCGATTAGACGGTTACATAGCAGAGTCTCCGAAAAAACAATAACAAAATAGGCAGCAACATTATAAAAAATGTAACCGCCTATTTTTTCGGGTATTCGGATTTGATATTACTGGCGCATGTAATATAATCCATAGATACATTATAGAATTTAGCAAGGATCAGGAGACTGTCAACAGGGATTCTTGTCTTACCGCTTTCATAATCAGCGTAGGTTCTTTGCCCAACATGCAGTAAGTCAGCAACCTTCTGCTGTGTCAAAGAATTATCTTCTCTGATCTCTCTTATTCTTTCATTATATCGCATGAATATTGTCACCTCAAAAATAGTATAAAGGAAAACAAAAATGTATTGACTTTTAGAGTTATAAACTCTAGAATGGTTATGTGATTGTAAAAATATTGTAGAGAAAAAGTTTAGAGTTAATTCACCAAATTTTTACAGACAAGGAGGACATATGCTTACAAAGGATTTTAAAGAAAAAGAGATTCGAGAATTGCATAAGATTGGAAAGCAGCTGGAAAATGTTGATGTCAAAATTCCATCCATTGAAGAACAGGAAGAGGCAAAAAAAATCATTGAACAAATATTACCTCCAAAGGATAAGGGGTATGTGACAATGAACTATGTTCGGGATGTGCTAATCGGACTTGGATATGCGGAAAAGCATTTTCGTCATAGTTCCATGCTTGATGACATTAAAGAAAATACTCTGCATGATATTTCAGAGTACAAATAATTTTAGGAGGCTGCTTTGATGAAAAAGATTAAAAAATTAGGACTGCAGGTGCTCTCACTGGCGCTGATGATTTTTGTGCTGGCTGGCTGTGGAAAATCTTCGGTAAGTTCATCATCTGAGGAAACGGATAAGGAAGGCAATGCTGAGGAATCTGAAGTAAGTTCATTTGACAAAAATGAACCTGATCTGGAGGAAACTCCGGTGGAAAACTTTACGTACGAATATAGCGCGGCAATACAAGGGATAAAGATTAAAAAGTATACGGGGACTTCTATAAAGGTGCGGATACCTGACGAAATAGAAGGCGAACCCGTAACCGGTATTGGTAAGGAGGCTTTTAGAGGAGCCGGTATTTCAGATGTATATATTCCAAACACCGTAACAACAATCGGAACATCAGCTTTTGCCGATTGTGACGGACTTACTGAAATTACAATACCGGACAGTGTAACTGAGATAGGTCGAGAAGCTTTTTGGAATTGTTCAGGATTACGCAGTATTGAAATCCCTGACAATGTAACAGAATTGGGTCGTGCAAGCTTTCAATTTTGTGAAAATCTTGAAAGTGTTATGATTAAGAATGGTGTAACTAAAATTGGAGAGGAGGCATTTTCTAGTTGTACAAGCCTAACAAGTGTAGAAATGCCAGATGGTGTAACTGAAATTGGAGATTTTACATTTGGTGGTTGTGACAGCCTGACGAGCATAGAAATACCAGATAGTGTAACTGAAATTGGAAGGGGTGCATTTTATGGATGTACAAGTCTGGCAAGTATACAAATATCAAGTAGTGTAATTGAAATTGGGAATAATGCATTTTATGGTTGTGCAAGCCTGGCAAGTGTAGAAATATCAGATGGTGTAACTAAAATTGGAGAGGGTGTATTTGTTGGTTGTGCAAGCCTGACAGATATAGAAATACCAGATAGTGTAACTGAAATTGAGGATGCATTTGAGAATTGTACAAGCTTGACAGATATAGATATTCCGGATAGTGTAACTAAGATTGGAAGGTACGCTTTTTCGGGTTGTACAAATCTGACAGAAGCATCAAAACAGAGGATTCTTGAAATTAATCCAGAAGCATTTTTTGATTAATTAAGAGATAGGTGGATTCCCCGCCTTTTGGGGAATCCGTTTTGCTTTGTGCAGAGTTTTTCATTGTACCTTGGTAGTCGTGGAAATATTTACAGGAGGGGGAAACCTTGGATAAAAAGAAGACAGGCATTTTGCTTCTGATAGCTTTAGTGGGTGTTGCAACCGGAATTATTATTTTTATCCTTTTTTTCAAAACAGGTGATGATTATGTGAAGAACGCTGATGAAGGTGGCATTACCCGCTGCGAATGGATGGAAATGTTATGTGAGCAGACAGGAATCATCGAATACCGGAATGAAACCCCATACTTTTCGGATATAGAAAAGGACAGTACATACTATCCATACTTACAGTCAGCAGTAGAGTGGGAAGTCCTTGATCCGGAGGACGATTTTAATGGAGAAAACTTTGCGTCCGGAGAATTTGTTGCCATAACCGCAATGAAAACAATTGGTGAACGGAAATTGCAAATTTATCTTGGGACCGAGGATGGCTTAACGGACGAAGATTATACAGAATTGGCAATCGGACACGGGCTTATCGAAGAACAGCAGCTTTCCGAGGGCATGTCTTCCGAAGAATGTGGACAGGTTTTAAATACGCTGAAAAGCTTATACTTCAGTGAACTTCGGAAAGACGATTACTCCAATGTGGTGTATCAGGATGGTGTAGTTGAATTACTTTCAGGTGATGTGCTGCAGAGTAATGATGATTATACGGAAATTGTAGTGTCTGACAATATACGGGATTCTCTTAAAGAGGGAACGATTATTGTCTTTGAACAGCAAAATACACAGTTGAAGGCCGCCAAGGAAATAACGGAAATTGCATCAGATGGGACGTTGTCCTTGAAGCCTGTTGAATTAGAGCAGGCGGTGGAATCCTTTACGGTATCGGATATTACGGAACTGACTTTTGCAGATATAGTAAATTACTATGGATTGGAAGAAAATGATGATGCCATAAATGCTTTAAACTATCGGCAGGGCGATGAACAATTAATTGATACAAAAGTGTTCCCATTTGAAAAAGACAGTAAAGGATTTAAAATATCTCTTTCCACAACAGAGGAAGAGGAACAAAAATATCTGGAAATACAGGTTACAGATAATGATACCGGATTGTCATATACCTTCCCCAAATATAAAACAGAAAAAGGCAGTGAATATGACATAGAGATAGATATCGATAAATTATGTATCGGGGTACAGGCAGATTATTCCTCTTTGGGAGTTATCCCCAATTATGCGGAAATTGCGGTAGATGCCCATGCGGCATTTACCGGAACTATCAAGGAAGAAGATGCCGAAAAGAAAATCCCTTTGTTCAAAACGCCGGTTCCATTGGGAAGCGGAGTGGTAGGCGTTGATGTGCAGATAGCGCTGGTCATATCGGCGGAGGGCAGCATGTCCTTTGCTGCAGAACTGCCTGTGGAAGTGGACATGTGCTTTGAGCAAGGTAAGGGATTTAAAAATTACAAAAATGATGTTTCAATAGAAAATCCGGCAATTGAAATAAACTGTGAGGCAAGCACAATGTTTTGCCTGGAGCCAACGCTGACGGCATTTGGCATTGGCATAATTGACGGAGAGGTTGAGGCGGGCGTGACGGCAAACGCACAGACGGTTTTCCGTCCCAATCGGCAAACTTGTACAGATGTATCGATATCATTTCCTGTCATAACAGTTTCAGCATGTGGGGATGATAAAGCAGATACAGTAGTTGGAAACATGGGATTCTCGGGAGAATGGGAAATCCTGTCAGCGGAAAATGCGCCATTCCAAAAAAAATTACATTGGGAATTTTTCTCGGGTAAAATGCCACAGTTTGTAGAAACCTGCACGTATGAAGAGTCAGGACAGGATACGGAAACAGATAATCCGGACGAAGAAGAGAACAGGGAAAACATATCTGTCAATACATACCACACCCGATATAGAGAGGTCAATCAGGACGACAGCCCGGTGTTTTCTTTTGACTATCCGGATAACTGGGAAATAAGTAAAGAAGAAGTAAATGGTAATTCCATGGATCTTTTTTGGGAATATGCAAAAGAGGTTGTAGAACTTACCAATGAAAGGGGAGTAACGGTTACATTCATTAAAATTGATGGTGAACTGTTTGAGCTAGCCAGAGGCGCAAGCGGGCATTTTTATACCGAATACAAGGCGGAAAAAATAACAGATGCCGTTCCTATATTATCAGAAGATTCCGCCAATTTTGTGGTGGCAAAGATGACATTGCTTGGTGAGATGTTTCCGGAAGTGGATCTTGATATTCAACCTGCAAGCAGTGAGCATGTTTCCTATGCTGTAATGCAGGAAAGCGTTGTCGATGAATACATCGACATGTATGATGGTATATTTGGAGGAATGGGAATGTATGCATATTATGAGGGCATTTCTTTTGAATATCCAGAGCCGTATGTCTTTTTTGCTGAAGCGCCCGAAGGGCAGTTCACAGAGGAGGAAGAAGAGGAAGTAATAGGGATTTTGACAAGTTTCAGGGAAGAATAATTGAAAATAAAGGCATTAACATAGGAAGAAAGGAAAATCACCGAATGAAAAAGATGTATTTACTTATAATGCTTATGGTCATATTGTCGCTTACAGGGTGTGCAAAGGCAGCAGACGAAGAGCAAATGAGGCTGGATCTGGAAGCAGATGCCCAGTTTGGCGTTGCCAAAGAAGGAGAAGAAATTCAGGAAATTGTAATAGAGAAAAGGCAGACAGACAAAAAACAAAAGGAAGATACTGTCTGGTGTACCATCAAGACAGCAAAAGAAGGAATTTTATACCAGAAACAAGTGATCCTTACATATGGACTTTATGACAAAGGCTGGATGCTGGATGACTTAATGGTCAACGATCCCAGTCAGTGGATTCTAACACCTTTAGAGGGGATAAACGAAGATAATGTTGCTGTTTCCTTATATGGAAAATCCGTTACGATAGATGGGGAAGAGTGGAATATCACAAATGGTCAGATTAAAAATATATCGGTCAGTAAGCATGAAACGGATCTTGCCAATGAAAAAGATGTTGTGACAGCTGAGGTAACCATTGAGGAAGAGGTAGAAGAAGCTAAGGGAGAACTGACAATAGAATACCTTTTTGGCAGAGGGTGGATAATAAATTCCATATCGGTAAATAAAGATTTTGTCACTTCTATAAAACCGGAATCCGCACTGGATGTTACGGATGAAGATTTAATCGCTCAGGTATCAGGACAAAGCTTCGTATTGAGGGAACCGGACACAAGTTATATTTGGACGCTTGAAGAAACTATGCATACGGTGACTATAAACAGTAATGAAATATCTTATTTTACAATTGATAATCAGGAATCACTATCGAAAGGCACAAAGCAGATATATCATTGCCAATGTTCTTTAATTAAGCCGCATGTTACCTTTAAGCTTGAAATAGAGATTCCATATCGGTATGATTCAGGGGAATGGGATTTACAGTCAATTACAATCACTCCTCAATGTGAGAAGCTGGATATTGTCGGTGAATGGACGGGAACGTACACGGATACTCCCTTTGGCGGAAAGGCAGTCTTAAACATTACCAGTGCTGATGAAAACGGTTTTATAACGGCAGTCTATAGTTACTACCCGGAAGAAAGAGACAAATATACGGCTCCGGGAAGCTATAGTGTGTCAGGAACGATTAACATGTCAACATTAGATATGAACCTAATTGCAGGGGACTGGATTGAGGAGCCTTCGCGTATACGCATATGGAATGAAAAGCTTGATGTTGTGGCAACCTTATGTGTTGATGAGGCGGCAGTGAAAGGAACCGGGCAGGGGAGTAATCCGTTTGTTGTTTCGCTTGATAATTAGAACTCATAATTGATTCAAGAAATATAAAGTATGTGACATGCTGTGCCCATCATACACTGTAAAAACAGTGATGACGGGTGCTTTTATTATGAAAGAGTACATAAAAAAACTGCAGTTTGGATCAGGCAATAAAAATACCAGTAAAAATAACCGAAAGAAAGTCAAAGAGCCTGCACAGCCTTTTTGGAAAAAAATATTTCCCGAACGGGAGGAGGGGCAGAGCCGGGATGCGTACATGCGTCAAAATCTGACTCTTTCCGTAAAATACGGCGCATTGGTACTTGCTGCCCTTGCGGTAGTCAGGGGCGGTTATACGGTAATCAGTGAAAACGTAACCGTGTCAAGCAGTGTGAATGGAAGGGAGCTTCCCATTTACTGCGTGGAGACCGATGAAAAGAAGATTGCCCTTTCCTTTGATGCGGCGTGGGGGAATGAAGATACTGCAAAAATCTTGGAAATATTGGCAAAACAGGATGTAAAGGTGACCTTTTTTATGACAGGCGGATGGGTACTTGGATAGGCATACATGAAAAAACTGAAATATGGCGGGAAATGCATGATTGCAGGGGGCAAGTCATAAGAAGCTCTTTGATGGGGATACGAAGATAAAAAAGGTTGACGGTGAAATCCCGTCGGTGTAAGATGAGACTATAAAAACAGGGATGCCAAAGCATCCCCATTTTCTAAACTGCCACTTGAAAATGAAAAGTGGATAGTTTATAATCATCTTAGAAGCAATCATAGGATATTTGCCGTGTCCGATGGTTTGCACCGGGAACTAAATAAATTTATCTAGTGCAACACAAGCTATCCCCTATTTGCCGTAGAGGATAGCTGTTTTACTTTTTGCGGTTGCTTCTATTGTCTAAATATGTTAGGGCGGTAAACACCACTAACAGTAATGCAAGTACATTATCTAAACTCATAGCGTTCCCCCTTTCCGTTCCCGGAAAGGGCAACCGAGGAACTATCCCCATACTGTCTATACTGACTAAGGATATTTTATCACATTATGTCGTATATTGCCATATAATTATCTTTTTTTCCGTATATCAAAAATAGAAAGATTTGCAGATTTGCTATAATATCAATCATATTTATCTGAATATATTAGTAGTGATTCTTCTAAGAATGAGGAATTTTGCTTGAAAGAAGAACTGACAAATATTTCACCGGAAGATGAATCAATGGTTATCAAGTATTTATTAGATATTATGAGAGCGCATGATATAATTACAGAGGAAGAGTATCAGGCGGTTCTATACAAATACGGTTAAGGGGTGTGTATTATGGAAGAGAAGAAATTAAGAGCCGTATTTTATGCGAGAGTAAGCACAGAGGAAGAAGAACAGCTAAACGCAATCGAGAAGCAGATTGAAGAAAATATAGATGTCATCCGTGACAAAGGCTGGATTCTGGTTGACAGATATGTTGATAAAGGAATAACAGGCACACAGGCAAAGAAGAGAAATGAATATATACGGATGCTGGGGGACATTAAGAAAGATAAATTTGATATTATCGTAGTAAAAGACCAGTCGCGTCTACAGCGTAACACCATGGATTGGTACATATTCTTGAATGAAATTGTACAGAATCAAAAGAAATTATATCTATATTTGGAGAAAACATTCTTTGATCCGAAAGATAAGTTCATGTTTGGCATTAAAGCAATGATGGCAGAGGAGTACAGCCGTGATTTGAGTAAGAAAGGCAATGCAGCCAAAAGGCGGAGACAGGAAAAGGGTAAGCCGATTATTACGAACCGCACATGGGGATTTCAAAATATCAACGGAGAAATCCTGATTGATGAAGAAGAAGCAAAACTTGTGATACGGATATATCAATTGTTTGCTGATGGATTTGGCGGGCGTGTGGCTGCCAGAATATTGCGTGACGAAGGTATCAGAAACAGGAACGGCAAGACATTATCCGAAAATACCATTCGTGAAATCGTGAAGAATCCGCTGTACAAAGGCATTGCGGTGATGAATAAAGAACATTTTGACTTTGAATCAAAGAAGCTTATCAAGAATCCTGAAAGCGAATGGATTTATAGAAAAGGGATTGTACCCCGGATTGTCAGTGATGATTTGTGGGAAAAGGCTAATGCACAGATAAACAGCAGGAAAACTGTGGACAGGACACATAATGTAGGAATCAATAAGGGCAATACGCTATTATCGTCTAAAATCATATGCGGAGAATGTAATTCTAAGTATTGGAGAAACAAAAGGGTGCAAGGCGTTTACTGGTATTGTAGTGAGGGCGCACGTTCCGGGAAAGTCAGAGAAAAGACAGGAATGAAATGTGTGTCGCTTAATTTAAAGGAAGATGAAATATTATCTTTGATAGAGCGTTTGGGTAATCAGCTGATTGCGAAGGAAAAGAAAGAAGAAGCGCTGAGCAATGCCATCAGAAAAATATATGCCGGATTATCTGATTCCGGTAGCTGTGAAAGCATAGAAGATATCCAGTTACAAAAAGAGAAATTACATAAAAGAAAAGATGCTCTTATAGACTTACTGCTGGACAAAACAATTTCAAAAACTGACTATTATTTGAAAGCTGATGATATTTCTAAGCAGATAGCAACATTAAATGAAAAGGAAATTAGACTGAAAGAGAAGAAGGAAGAGAACGGTGAGTTGTTTGACCGTTTGAATCGTGTAAGAGCAATATTTGAAGATAAGACAGAAAAAGGAATCGAAGTGCCCCTGATGTGTTCCCATATTAACCAGATTAAGGTGTATGAAAAAAGAATTGATGTGTACCTTGATTTTTTGAAAGGCGCAGAATGTATGTCAATAAATTATGATAAAAATAGGCGAAAAAACATTTTAGATATGCCTATTTGTGTGGGTGGAAAGTTATCCGGATGATGTAAAAGCCATCTTGGCAGCAGGTGATTGAGTTATAATAATGACAGAGGTAAAACCAACGGAATTACCGGGGTTTTCACCTTTTGTCCTTATTACGAAAGGACGGGCCCGTACAAGTTCACAAAGGAGGGTTGAGGAAACCTACAATTAGCTAATTGTATAGTAAGGACTATTCAAGTGTATTTGGGTAGTCCTTTTATTGTTGTAAAAATCAGATGAAAAGGAGCAAAAAGCATGGAACAGATTTACAGGATTGGGATTGATCATGGTTATGGTAACATCAAAACTGCGCACCACATTTTTGAATCCGGCGTTATCCAGAGGGAAAGGGCATCGGAACTGGCAGGGATGACCGTAGAGTACGAAGGGAAGCTGTACGAGATCGGCTCCACCCACAAAGAGTACCAGATGGACAAGGTATGGGACGAAGATTATTATATCCTGACGCTGGCGGCTCTGGCAAAGGAATTGAAGGGGAGGGGTTTATGCCATGCTTCCGTCATCCTTGCGGTTGGTCTTCCCATTAAGTGGATCGGGGAGCAGGGCGGGGATTTCTGGAAATATCTGATGCGGAATAAGGAAATATCCTTTCGGTGCAACGACACCCGATACCATGTGAAGATTGAGGACGTGGAGGTCTACCCACAGGGCTTTGCGGCGGTGGCGGCAGATTTATCCAGCTATCAGGGCTTTAACATTGTGGCGGATATCGGAAATGGGACAATGAACGTTATATGGAAAACCTGCTGGCGAAGTCGCTCTGCTATTTCTCCAACATGCCTGTATCCTACGCGGTTCATGTGAAAACGTCCGGCAGGGCAGACATAACCATTCTTGACAACCGCAGACTTGCAACGGAGATAAAGGAAAAGCAGGTAAAAGGGAAATACATCACCGTCAGATATGAGGACGGGACAATAGAGAAAGGGGCATTAAAAACTGAGAAGTTTATCAAGGGACCTTTCGGGGAGAAAGTCAGCACCGTACACTATGGCTGCGTGGCAGACGACCTCCTGCGACTCAGCCGGAAAGCCTACACCCTCTCCTATGAGGCAGTGAATGAGCGTTCTTTACCAGCGGCGGTAAGGGAAATCCACAGGAAAAAGGAGCGCGATATTCCAGCAAAAACGAAGAATTTTTTCCGGTCATGGATGGAAGACATAAAACTGATCCCGGCAGTCCGGAAGAGCGGTTTCTTACAGAACAAGCCTGATGAAGAACGACTGACTAAATTTAAGGAACTGATGAAAGGGGAAGGATACATACGGATAACGCAGGAGATGGCGGTGCAGGCAAAAAAGTTCAAGCTGCCCCGGTATTTTCTGGAAAACGATGGGACTGTCTGCTACGCCCATGAAAAGATGCCGGAGTTATGGAACCGGAAAGGCGTTTTGTTCCTGATGAAAAAGGAATGGGCGAAGATGCTGGACATTCTTGTAAATGAAAAGCCTGTGCAGTGTTCCAAAGAGCTTCTTGTGGCAATGAAGATGGAAGCGAAGAACGAGGCATCCAAGGCAGGAGATGAAAAAGATAAAGTTTTGTTTGCAGTTTTGGAAGGCAAGCTGACCCACTTTCTGGAATTAACAGACCAATATAATCTGACGCACATTTTTAACGAGCGGGCAAAGGATTGGGAATTGCCGGATTTCATTTCAGAAGCGGAAAAAGAGAAACTGACCAAGATGTACCGTTTCCCGGAAAGGGAAGTATTTGGGGGAGGGAGAAAAAGCGTCAGGGTGCAGTCAAAACAGGAAAATTTAATCTCAACTGGCGTAAAAAATAAGCATTTTGGCGTAATAAATGAGGAAATTGACAGCCAAGTGCTGTCACGAAAAAAAGGAGAAATTTCACTGGCGTAAATTTCATGCGGATTGGCGTCACTGAAAATAAACTGGCGTAAAAAATAACCGGATTGGCGTCACGAAGTAGCAAACTGGCGTCAAATATACAGATATTGGCGCTATTATAGAAAAATCAGCGGTAAAAATTGGGGTTCGGGGTACTCCCCGACAAGATTTGCATTTCGTGCCCACGAAATGCGTATCTTGCGGCGTTCCATGGAACGCCCTCTCCCCAAAAAGAAAGGAGCGGCACATGGCAAGACCGAAAGGCGAAAATACGCTGCGGAAGCACTTCAAACTGACAGAAGAGACTGCAAGAATCTTAGCGGAGCGTTCCAAAGCGGAAAATATGAATGAATCAGAGTACATCCGCTATCTGCTCCTGAACCAGTCGGAGCATCCAAGAAGTAGGGAATTAGAGTTAGAGATAATGCGACTGCGGAATGAGATAAATAAGATTGGTGTAAATATCAATCAGATAGTAAAAAATAATAATTCCCATGTATATAGGGAAGGTGATAAAATAAAGATGTTACATTTGATGAATGAAGTTAGGCTTGCTTTGATTGAATTCATGAAACACCTAAAAATTAATTATTGATGCACAGACGAGAGGTTATTATGAAGAGAACAGATAACATTATTTTACACTTAAGTGATTTACATTTTTCAACAAAATTATTCGGAACAGATAAAGCAAATTCAGATGGTGTATTGAAAGAGTTAACGGAGATATTAAAAACTGTTGATTGGAAACCAACAATTATTTGCATTACGGGGGATATTGTAGATAAGTACGATATTGGAGGGTTTGCTCTAGCAAAAACATGGATAAAGAACTTGGCTGAAATACTTAGCGTGCCGATGGAAAGAGTTTTGATATGTCCAGGAAATCATGACTGTTCACGTGATATATCAATTTGCCCAGAAATAAATGTTACAGATTCGCAAAAGGCAGATCAAATACTATCATATCCGATACCAGACTATTTGTTGAAAAGATTTGGTCAATATAATGCCTTTTGTCAGGAATTAGGTATAGTTCCTTATAAGTTTATGGGGGAAGAATCATATTTAGTTGGTACGAGAATAATTGATAATATAAGTTTTTGGGGGTGTAACAGTGAGTGGTTTTCATTTCATGACAAATCGGAATTATGGCTGGGCAAAAATTATTTAGAGCAAATGAAGCAGCAGGATGGTCAAGAAAATAGTGATATTAGGATCGCTATTATGCATCATGGAACAGAATCAGATTTTGCTGAGAAGGAAAAAGGATTTTATGAAGATAGAAGACCAGCGTTGAGATATTTATGGTCTCTTTGTAATATGCTTTTATTTGGGCATACGCATGAAGGATCAATTGGCAAACCAAGTTATATGGAAAGTAATTGTTGGAGTGTACGTGCAGGGGCAACTAATATTAATGAAAAATATCCTAACAATGTGAATTTATTAAAGATACAAAGTGATGGGTTTGAATTAAGACATATTATTTTTTCACCAGCGCAATTAGGAAATCGCTGGACAATAGAACGGCCTGAGAAGAAAAACTTTTGGAAATTACAAACAGCAACTTTAGAGGAAGAATCTTGTTTTAGTACTGATAGAATCAGAAAATTAATGAAAGATTATGCACAAGAGGTAATTGAAAACAAGATAAGAGAAATAAATTGTCCGCCCAATAGTTTAAAGCAGGAAAAATTAAAGGTAGGGCTTGAGCGTATTCGTAATGAATTGATTAATGGAAAAGAAGAAAGAAATAGTAAAAACGACTTAACATCTTTATATAATGTAATTGAAAATAATAAAAAAGTGCTGCTTTTTGGAGAATTAGGAATGGGAAAAAGCACATTGATGGCGCAAACTGTAATTGATATTTTGGAGAATGGAGAAGAGGCTATTCCGATTTTTGTACCAGCAAAATCTTTAACATTGACGGATGAAAATAATGCAATCGAATTGTGTGAAGAGATAGATCGTTTTTTAATAGGAAGCTTTTTATTCAAAAATTCTTTTCAGGAAATGATCTTGAATGTAAAGAAAGTATTTCTTTTTATTGATGGTTTGGATGAAATTAATATCATACATGTTAAAATATTATTGAGGCAGATTGAAAGGCTGATGGGGGCTTATCGTAATCTGGCAGCGGTAGTTTCTACCAGAGTGGCTGAAATTGGTGGAGTTAATATTGCACAGTGGACAGTGTGCGAGATACCTCCATTGGATATGGAACAAAGAAAAAGAATGTTATTGCATGAAGCGGAAGCTCACGGGAAAGTAGGACAGGAAAAAGATATATTTGTACAGAAGAGTATGGGAATTATTAGAAGGAATCCTTCTATATATGGATTATCCAATACGCCTTTATCTATAAGATTATTATATAAATCTTTTGATTCGGATTTGGATATAGAGAAATTAACAGTGGGTGATTTGTTATTTGATCTATTGAAAATGCGTGCAGCGGAGTGGAGTGAATTGGATTTAAAAGATAATACAGATAATAATTATTTAACAGCATTTCCAACAGATGATGAGAAAATCTATCTGGTTGGCAGAGTAGCTTACGAGGCATTATCTAATGAAGTATTGTCCGTAAAAAGTGCAAAACTAATTGTAAAAAGTCTTATTCAGAATCCGATGTTTAATAACAATCTGGTTGCAGATGATGCTATAAAGACATTGATTTCTAATGGACTAATCAGTACAGGCAATAGAATCCTCTTTACCTACCAGCCATTAGCTCAGGTCGCGGCGGGATATTACATGGCAGAGGAAATTATTAATGAGAGACTGGATATAAATCAGATACCAACAGAATTGTGGCGGGAAATTGCATTTGCAGGCAGTATATTAAGAAATTGGAAATTATTGACAAAGTACAAAGAGCTTTTCAAAAATTTTATCAAGAAGCTACCGTATGGAAATAGTAGTATGGTATATATAATCAGTTATATATGTAATGAATTGATGGATGAGGATATTGCTGTTTGGTCTTTGGAATGTGTAAGTAAAGCAGGATTTAGACCTCTTTGGTATTATGAAAGAGAGAGGAATTACTCTGTTACAGTTATTGCTAAAATGATTGTTTTGGCAGGTGACAAAGGGACAGACTGGCTTATTGAGGAATACTTAAATCTGAGAATTCCTTTAATTAACAAGGGAAGTAGATTTTTACATGATTTTCTGGAACAATGGGTTGTATTAGTTGAAGGACGGTTAAGCAGTGAACAAAAGGAAAAACTGAAAAAGATAATTAGAGTCTTAAACTTTGGGAGCAGCATTGCCTATTTTTCTATTAGGGAAGTGTTGTGTTATTTGCTGCCTGAAGAGTTTGAAGTTGCAGACAGGCTGGACTGTGTTTTACAGTTGGCATGTAAAGAAGAATTTTATTATTGGGGGCAAAAGCAGTTCTGTCAGATGGCATCAAATAATAAGGCTATATGTAATTTAGTTTTAGAAAACAGCGAGCATAGTATAAGTGCATTGTATTGGTTGGAAATTAATGATAATGAAATTCCACCTGTGACAGTTATTAAGAATTTGTTACGGCACGTATATGCTGGAAAAGATAGAATTAGTGAGGATAGCAGAACTTTATTGGAAAAATGTATTGCTCGGATTGGGCATAACAGATGGAAAATTATTTTAAGGAGAATTATTGCTGAGGGTGATAAAGCACAGGCAGCAGCGGCAGTAGAGTTAGTTAAATATGAGAATGAGAATTTGTTTTTTATTGCAAAAGCACTGGCAGATGGCATGGTTAACGCTCCGGCTCATTGCATTTATGAACAGACAATGGAATTAGTAGTGCATATGATGCAGAAAGAAAATGTAGAATGGAGCGAAATTTTATTTGATAGGGCGCATTTTGTAGCTGGGGCAAGTTCAGGATGTTATAGGATTTTTTTAAAATATCTTTTGGATATGGAAGAGGTAAGAGTAGATTTATTTGTGGGATGTATTAAGCATATTGGTCCTTACACTTTGCCAAGGTATGCAGAAATCAGGGAACTGTTTGTTCAAATTTTGAAACGCGTAGAATATAGAAGTGCATTGATTAAAGCATTGGATTCTTATGATGGAAAGATACGAGAAGCAGCTAGTATGATTTTGGCGGTCTGTGATAAGAATGATAATGGAAATGCTCTGATAATGGCCATTCTTGGTATGCATGATGGCACTGAATATAATGAGTGGCATAAGTTTCTTGCTTCTCAAAAATATAATGACATAACATTAAAACATTTACTGTCAATGGTTGATTCGTTGATTGGAGAGCAAAGGATATTGGTGCTGGTAATACTGGCATATAATGGCGTTAAAATTACTGAATACAATAAAGAAGAAGTGGTTAATGCGAAGTTAAATTGGAAATATTTTTATATCAATGAAATTGATTTGAGTGATTTTGAGTTAAGTGACGAAAATGTCTTTAAAAAATTATATGAACAGGAAAAAGCGGACAATATAGAATATGATGTTGCAAAAACTTTATTATGGAAATACTATGATAAATTATGTTTAGAGGAGAGGATAAAATGTATTCTTTCAGTGTGGGCGAATGGTTCGGTTCCTAATATTGAAGAAATAATTTTTAATGTGTCTCAACCTGAGATTGGAAATCTGTTTACTAAGTACAGAGAGAATTATTCGCAAAGCAAAAATTATAAAATATTAAGGTGCTTTAACTTTGAAGATGAATTGTGTATCGACTGGAAGGGTCTTGTATGGGAGATTTTTTGCAATGATATAGATTTAATTGGAATGGATAAAGATGAGATAGGATTACAGTGGTTATTGCTGGGAAGAAAAAATCCAGTCTATGGAAAAGCAATGGGCGAAGAGATAAGGAAGGTAATCGACGATGAAAGATTGCAGAAAGACAGATGGCTGGAAAAATATCAGTGGCTATTAATTTTGGTTGATGAGTTTACAGATTATGATAAAAAAATTTTAGCAGAGCATGTACATATGGATAGAAAAATTATGTATGAAACTTCCAGTTCGCTTATATGGAGATTGGGAGAAGAATTATTAACTGGAAAAATAGAAATAACTGAAAAAGAAATAAAAAGGAGAGAGGAAATTGGAGATGTTGATTTAAAATTGTTAGAAACGACAAAGGAATCAGAATTATTACAAAAAGATACTTTAGATATTGTGTTTGCAAAAGCTGAAAATGATGAAGTATTAGAAGACGATTTGTTGACAGATATTGAAGAGCAAGGGAAAAATGGCATATTAATTGGAGCAATGCTTCGATATATTTACGGAAGAAAAATGACTGTAGAAGCTGGCTTTGAATGCAATAAGATTTTCTTTACGATTGCCAGAGTTGAATCAAAAGAGTTTCAGAAAATACTGTCATGTGTTAGAACAGAATTTTCTTATAAAATTCGGTATGACTTAGAATTTAAACGACAGTATAGTGAATTAATTATGAAAAAAATGCAAAATTGTAGGGATGATTTGCAAAAAGATTTTGTAATGTATGAATTTACTAAAATGAATAAAGAAGGGATGACAATAGCACAATTAGAGAATGTATTAATATACCTATTTGGATGTGATTCTATGAATATGTATGGAATGCACATTATGGAAAATATATTGCCTATTATAAAAAGTGTGTCTAATATCGAGGAAAAAGAGAAAATTTCTGAAACGGTTTATAGATGTTTATTAAAGAATGAATATTCGTCTGATAATGAAAAAATATTTAAGAGAAGCTCATTTTGTGATATGGCGTTAGTAGTTGTTTATTGGTGGCTGAAGGGTGATGTAACTGATTTTGGGATGAAATTATTTGCAAATGGCATGACTAATTTTTTCTATGAAAAAGAGAGACGAGGATTAGAAGAGAAAGAGAAATCATTTATGGAGAAATATGAAGAGTTTATAAAATTAATTGAATTTCTCACAAATGATATGAAAGAAAAAATCTTGTTAAAATTGTATGATTATCCGCTGTTAGAAGCAAGAGTAATGGGGAAATTACTGAAAGGTATTTAGAAAAGAGAGCAAGGAGGAGGGCTATCGCAATTACAAAAATATCCTGCATCCACCAGACAGGAAAACGATACATGGCTATGCACCTTGCAAATGCCATTTCCTACATTACGGACGGAGAGAAAACGCAGGGAGGCGTTCTGGTGGGAAGCCATAACTGCAGCGCAGATACCGCCTTACAGGAGATGCTTGCGACAAAGAGGAAGTTCGGGAAGCCGGATAAGCGGCAGGGATACCACTTTATCATATCCTTTAAAAAACAGGAAGTGAGACCGGAAACCGCTATGGAGATCACACAGAAGTTTGTGGAGAGGTATTTCGGTGACAGCTTCCAGTGTTTATATGCCACACACGATAATACGGAACACGTCCACAGCCACATTCTTTTCAACAGTGTTTCATGGCGCACCGGAAGGAAATACCGCTATGAAAAGGGAGATTGGGCAAGGGAGATACAGCCTATTGTCAATGACCTCTGTAAAGAGTATGGTCTTTCTATACAGGATATTGAAATGGGGACGGAAGAAAAAAAGCCAAAGAAATGGGACAAAACAAAACAGGGAATTTTCAGATGGGATCGCCAGATCAGCCTTGATGTGGAGGATTCCATTTCTTTTGCAAATGACTATGGAAATTTTCTGAAATTGATGGAGATAAAAGGCTATGAAATAAAGCAGGGAAATAAAGCAGGGAAATGAGGAAACTTATCTGAAGCCCATGGATGAAAAGCGGTTTATCCGCTTGACAGATATTTCAGCCCATTACACAAAGGAAGCAATAGAAAGCCAGATTGAAAAAGGTATCCATGGAGAAGCCAGCAGGGAAGAAAACCGTACCCCAAGAATCATCAGGTGCAGGAAAAATTATAAAAAGTATATTCCGCTTTCCCCATACCAAAAGGCTTTCTACGCAAAGATGTACCGCTCCGGTCAGCTAAAACGCAAGCCCTACAGCCAGATGTGGAGATATAAAGAGGAAGCTGCAAGGTTTGAAAAGTTGCAGTCGCAGTACCTGTATCTGCACAAAAACAATATCCGCTCCGCAGAAGAATTGGAAGACCGGAAAAAGGATATCAGCATGGACGAACTGCATTTCGGGGAATTAGGGACAGGGAAGAACAGCGACAGGAAAACGAAGACTGCCTTATTTATCGTCACGCCAGATTCTGATAAGTCCTACGCGTTTCTAATCGGGATGCTTTATGAGCAGTTGATGCAGGAATTATATTTTCAGGCGGATACGAAATACGGCGGCAGGCTCCCCATCCATGTGAGCATGTACCTTGATGAATTTTATAACACACCTTTACCCGATTCCTACTTAAATTTCTTAAGCACCATGCGGAGCAGGGAGATTTCAAATGTTATCGTGGTGCAGAATATCGCACAGATAGTGGCGGAGAATGTGGACGAAGTGGAAACTGTCATGGAGCAGGCACAGCAGGTACTTTCGGATATTTATGGTGATAACGTGGTGTTTACCATGTCTGATGCTGGAAGCAAGATGGAAGCGGCGTCAAAATCCAATGAAACTTTGACACTCCTTTTGATGGCAATGGCGACCATCGTATTTATTGTGGGAGGTATCGGCATTATGAATGTGCTTTTTGTGTCGGTAAAGGAGCGTACCAACGAGATTGGTATCCTCAAAGCAATCGGCTGTGACCAGAAAGATATTTTGGTAGAATTTCTACTGGAAGCAAGCTGCATCAGTCTGGTAGGGGCTGTGCTGGGCGTTCTGGTATCCTTGGGGATTACACCGATCATAGAGAGCTTTTCGGTACGGGTAGAGCTTTCGGCTTGGGGCGCTGTCCTGTCCCTGCTGTTTGGTGTGCTGACGGGAACCATTTTTGGTTTTTATCCTGCGTTTAAAGCATCACGCCTGCTTCCTGTAGTGGCATTGAATAATGAATAGATTTGCGAATAAATTCATGAATAACGGGAAAGAAGCCTGCAAAAAGGCAGGAATTTGTAACGCTTTGGAACGGAGGAAAAAATGAGTAAAAGCAGGATCATTGATATGAGGCAGATCAATAAAGGCTATATGCTGGGCATGGATAAGGTTCCGGTACTGAAGAATGTGGATTTTCTGGTGGAGAAGGGGGAATTTGTAGCGATACTTGAACCTTCCGGTTCGGGGAAGACCACCTTGATGAACATTATGGGATGCATGGATGTGGCGGATTCGGGGGAATATTATCTGGACGGGCAGCCTGTCCACAGCATGGCGGAAAAGGAACTGGGGGCAATCCGCAACCGGGAAATCGGTTTTATTTTCCAGAACTATCAGTTGATACCCACCTACAACATCATGCAGAATATTATTATGCCTCTGGTGGTGCGCGGGATGACTACGAAAGAGGCGGAAGCAAAGTGCCTGCCTGTCATTAAAATGCTGGGGATCAGCCACAGGCTGAAACATAAACCTTCGGAACTTTCAGGAGGGCAGAAGCAGAGGGTATCCATAGCAAGGGCGCTGGTGGGAGAGCCGGTATTGCTCCTGGCAGACGAGCCTACGGGCGCTTTGGATTCGTCCAGCGGAAAAGATGTGCTGGAGCTGTTCGAGCAGCTTCATGAGATGGGAAATACGATTGTAATGATCACACATGATTTGAATGTGGCAAAGGCGGCGGAAAGGATTGTCCATATCGTAGATGGGTGTCTGGAGCAATAGTCATCTATAGTTCAACTAAAAAGGTATTGATATTGTTCTTGCTTTCCACCCATATTTTACCTTTGTGCCTTGTAATGATGGTTTCCGCGATAGAGAGTCCAAGACCAAAGCTGCCGGTTCGGGTTCTTGCTTTATCGGCGCGGTAAAAGCGTTTAAAAAGATTCTTCAGATCATTTGCAGATATTTCCTCTCCTTCATCAGATACCGATAACAGGCAGTGTCCTTTACCATGCTTTTGTAAGGTTACCCATGTAGTTCCTTTTTCACGGGAATATTTTTGGGCATTATCCAACAGGATATCTATGACTTGGCGAAGCTGTCCGGCATCGCCATTTACCCTTATGTTCTCTGAAATATCTGTATGCAGAGTAAGACCTTTTTCAAAAAATATAGGTTCAAACGGGAGGATTGCGTCAGAAACAAGCCCACTGAAATCTACGGAAGAAAAAACAGTTTTATTCTGTACATTGTCAGCTCTGGCAAGTTCCAGCATCTGCTCTACCAGATTACGCATCTGCTTTGACATGGTAAGAATGCTGGAAGCAAATGTGGAGCGGTTCAGATCATCATAATCCGGATTCTGCATCAGCTCTGCATTTGTCATAATTACAGTCAGAGGAGTCTTTAATTCATGGGAGGCGTCAGCAATAAACTGGCGCTGCTGTTCCCAGGCCTTATCAACAGGTTTTATGACCCAATTGGCAAGCAGAAGGCTGATACCAAGAAAAACGAGAAAGCAGGCGATACCGATCAGGATACAGTTCCGTATCAGATTACTCAGAGTTGCCAGTTCATTGGAAATATCAGCATAAACGATGATCTGGCTGATGGAAGTGCTTGTGCGGTAAAAACGGAGGTTATATGCATCAATCGTGCCGATACGGTCAGAAGAAGAAAAGGCAGCATCAATAAGGTCTTCCAAAAAATCCTCATCAGAAAGGTCATAATATCCGCCGCCTGTTGCGATCAAATCCCCCTGTATGTTTAACTCAAGGGCAAAATATGGCAGACGCACATCCTCCTGCATTTCACTGGGCAGATAAATCAGAAAAGGGTTGCTTGCGATATTCTGCATCATATTGATGCTATTATTTTCCAGATTTATTTTTGTAAAGAAATAAATCAGCGACATAATGATACAGAGCATAATGGTCACGATGCTCATGGTGATCGCTATAAATTGGAAGCGGAGCTTTTTGGTCATATGTGTATTACCATCCTTTTTAATTATCTACTACTTCTAAATGGTAGCCCATTCTGCGGATTGCCTCAATATGAATATTGGAGCCTATGCTCGCTAGTTTCTTGCGCAGAAAGCCCACATAAACTTCTACATGGTTTTCCACTGCATCGGAATCATAGCCCCACACCCTTGCCAATATGACTTCCTTGGAGAGATTGCGGCTGCCCGATTGGAGAAGGAAGCGCATAATATCAAATTCTTTTGCAGAGAGCCGGACAGAGTTTGCCCCGCATACCAGCATACCGGAAGACAAGTCTAAGGATGTATTGCCATAAGCAACTTCATTTACCTGTGTCCCCTGCCGGCGCAGCAGTGCATTGATACATGCCAGAAGTTCTCTGGTGTCAAAGGGCTTGGTCAGATAATAATCGGCTCCGGCGTTCAATCCTGTAATGCGGTCTTCCAGCCCTGATTTTGCTGTCAGCATCAGAATAGGGGTTCCGCATTTTTGGGAACGAACCTTTCTGGCAACTTCATAACCGTTCATTTTAGGCATCATCACATCCAGAATCAAAAGATCATAGATACCCAGCTCTGCATATTCTTCTCCGGTTTCACCGTCATAAGCAACTTCGACCTCAAATCCTTTATTTGACAATAGTGTCTGAATGGAATCTGCCAGAAGTTTTTCATCTTCAATTACAAGTATTTTCATAATGGTTTCTCCCGCATAATCCTTTTCTTATTATAGTATATCCGAATGCTGAAATGAAACTGAAAAAGAGAATACTGCCGCTGAAAATTTGTATGCTTTTCAGTATTGTTTCAGCGTCATATGCTATGATGACGTTTAAAGAAGCGTTTTTTGAATGAAATTATGTCAGGAAAGGAGTGGGCTTATGAGATTATTATTGGCTGAGGATGAAGTGGCACTGTCAAGGGTGCTGGGAACTATTTTGGAAAAGAATGATTATTCGGTGGAAGCTGTATATGACGGTATATCCGCGCTGGAGCATCTGGAAACAGAGATTTACGATGGCGCCATATTGGATATTATGATGCCGGGGACGGACGGTATTACTGTCCTAAAAAAAATAAGGAAGAAAGGAAACAGGATGCCGGTCATACGCACGATGGCGATAGACTTCTGGGCAACGCTGGAACATGAACTGAAATATAAGAAGAAAATCCCATGTGAGGAATTGATCCGGAAAGAACTGAAAAGATGCGCGGATGAGATCTCCGCCACGGATATATCCATGCAGACAATCCGGGATATGCTGGAAAATGGATTTTGTGAGGGATAAGCAGGACACAGAAAGTTCATTTTTTTAGCCTGTATTTTCAGTCTTATTTCAGCAATGCAGATTATACTGGCAATATAGTAAACAACATAACTAATTTCTGTTTCCGGTTCTTGCAAAACCCATATGCGTTAGCTTTTGCAAGTCCGAAAACGAAATTATTAATGTTGTTAACTATAGAAACACAAGGAGAAAGGAGACTTCGTTATGGATAACAATTTATATGAAAACGTGTATGAAAATGTGTATGAAAACAAAACAGACCCGGCAGAGGGAACAAAGGCAAAAAAGAATTGGAGCGGAAAGAAGGTTGCTGTGCTGGCCTTGTGCTGCATAGTTTTGGGAGGAGCCATAGCAGGCAGCGGAAGTTATTTTTACATGCACAGGCAGAACCAGGAAAGCGTAAAGAATGCAGAGAAACTGCCGGTATCTACCGTTATGGAGGGCGTCAGGGAAAAATCGGTGATTGATGTAACTCATATTGATACCAGCAAAGAGATGACACAGGCAGAGGTTTATGCTGCCAATGTCAATTCCACAGTGGGTATTACCACATCAGTCACAACTAATTATTGGGGATTTCAGACCACATCCGCGGCAGCCGGTTCCGGGTTTATTATTACAGATGACGGATATATCGTAACCAACTATCATGTGATCGAAAATTCGAATTCCATTAAGGTTTCCCTTTATGACGGCACCTCTTATGAGGCGGAGTTGATTGGTTATGACGGGAGCAATGATATTGCAGTGCTTAAGGTTGACGCGAAAGGGCTTACGCCGGTGGTGCTGGGTGATTCTGATAATCTGAATGTAGGTGACAGCGTAGTTGCCATTGGAAACCCATTGGGAGAATTGACGTTTTCCCTGACGTCCGGGGCAGTCAGCGCATTGAATCGGGAAGTTACTTTTTCCAACAACATGACAATGGATCTGATTCAGACAGACTGCGCCATCAATTCAGGGAATTCCGGCGGCGCCCTGTTTAACCTTTACGGGGAAGTGATCGGGGTTACGAACGGCAAGTATTCCAGTTCCGGAATGGGAAGCACCTCCATTGATAACATAGGTTTTGCGATACCGATCAGCCATGTGAAGGGGATTGTAGAGAGTATTATAGAAAATGGATATATTGCAAAGCCTTACATAGGTGTGACCGTCATGGATGTGAGTGAAGAAACGCAAAGTTATGGACTGCCCAAGGGCGCAGCCGTTAAGGAGATTACGGAGGATAGCCCGGCATCGAAGGCGGGACTTAAGGAAAATGATATTATCACGGAGGTCAACGGAAATGAGATAGACGGCAGCAGAGGGCTTGTAAATGCGATCGGGAATACTTCTGCAGGAGATGAAGTGACGCTTACTGTTTATCGACAGGGGAAATCCGTTGAGATAAAAATTGTAGTCGAGGAAAAGGTACAGTCAGCTAAGGCAGATGAAGAAGCAAAGCAGCAGGCGGAACAACAGTCGCAGCAGCAGATAGAGCAGCAGCCGGAACCGCAGAATGGACAGGAAGGACAGATGTTTCTTCCATGGGGCAGTTGGTTCGGAAACTGGTAATTTTACAGCAGGAGGAAAGTTTGTACTTCGCGGTGCAGACTTTCAGGCTGAGAGAAAGGAAAGGATATAGCATGATAACAGTTGAGCATTTAACAAAACGGTATGGGGATTTTACAGCTGTCAGTGATTTGTCTTTTGAGATTGAGGAGGGGCATATATATGGCTTCTTAGGTCCTAATGGCGCAGGAAAATCCACCACAATGAATATTATGACGGGGTGTTTGTCGGCTACGGAAGGATGCGTGAAGATTGGCGGGCATGATATTTTCGAGGAGCCTGATAAGGCAAAGAGGCTGATTGGATATCTTCCGGAGCAGCCGCCTCTTTATATGAATGAAACGCCTGTAGAGTATTTGAAATTTGTCGGGGAAGCAAAAGGCATAAAAGGGCAGAAGCTGGTTGAACAGATAGAAAAGGTAATTGCGCAGACGAGACTGGAAGATGTAAAAAACCGCTTAATTTCAAAACTTTCAAAAGGATACAGGCAGAGGGTTGGAATCGCGCAGGCATTGCTTGGCAACCCCAAAGTTATTATTCTGGATGAGCCGACCGTAGGGCTTGACCCCATACAGATTATTGAAATCCGTGACCTGATCGGACAGCTTGGTCAGGAGCATACGGTCATATTGAGTTCCCATATTCTTTCGGAAGTGCAGGCGATCTGTGAGAAAGTTCTTATCATCGCCAAAGGGAAACTGGTGGCGTTTGACGAGCCGGAGAATCTGGAAAAACTTCTGTTGGCAGCCAATTCTGTTTCTTTTACTGCAGAGGCAGAAACGGATGAGATTGATGGGATTTTAACCGAAATGGAAGCTGTCGCCGACTGGCGGATGAAAAAGCTGGAAAACGGCGGTATCCATGTAGATGTGCAGATTGAATACGGAGAAGCATCTGACGTCTGCCGCAGTATCTTTTTTGCCTTTGCGGACAAGGGAAAGGCGCTTTTGGAACTGACGAGCAAAAAAGCGAATCTGGAGGATGTATTTATTGAACTGACGGAAAGTGATGTGGCAGAAAATAATGCAATAGGAAGCGGCTCAGAAATGACAAGGACAGAAGAAAATGAAACAAGGGAGCAGAAAACAGGAGAGAAAATTATCATAAAAGAGGAAGATATTGAGATGAATGAAACCGAAGAAAGCGAGGTGGAAAATAAATGATTGCTGTATTAAAACATGAACTATCCAGTTATTTCCATTCCCTGACAGCTTATATTTTTGGGGCATTTCTATTAGCTTTTGTGGGAATAGGAGCCATGATATATAACATTCAGCAGGCAGTAGCGAATTTTGAATATGTGCTCAGGTTTGTCAGTCTTGTTTTTGTGGTGCTTATCCCGGTCCTGACAATGAAGGTAATCGCTGAGGAGCGGAAACAGAAGACAGACCAGCTTCTTTATTCACTGCCGCTTACAACCACACAGGTGGTAGCTGGAAAATATCTGGCATTGCTGGTCATTTATTTTATTCCATTGTGCCTTGTTTCCGTATATCCGCTGATCTTTGCGCAGTTTGGGGAAGTATATCTGCTGACTTCCTATGGTTCCCTTGCGGCATTCTTCCTTATGGGGGCGGCGTTGATTGCCATCGGCACGTTTATCTCATCGCTGACAGAGAACCAGGGATTTGCGGCGGGCATTGCAATACCACTGCTGTTGTTCAATTATTACAGTGTCCGCCTGGCGGAGCATGTTTCGTCAACGGCTTTGGGCTCTGCGCTGGCTTTGCTTGTCCTCAGCATTCTCCTGGGGGTAGTGATCCGTGTCCTGACAAAAAATGAGAATGTGGCATATGCAGTATCCATTATTTTGATAGGGGCGATATGTATCACATACTTTATGGACAGTAAGGTGTTTGAGGGGCTGCTGCCCAAGATTATGACGAAACTGTCGCTTTTTGAACGGTTTTATACATTTGTATCCGGCGTTTTTGATATGACTGCGGTTGTCTACTATCTGACAGTGGTTGCCTTTTTCCTGTTTCTGTCGGTGCAGTCGCTGGAGAAGAGGAGGTATAACTGATGAAAGAAAAGAAACTCGGAAACCGCATCGCCATGCAGGGCGGTTCCTATTCGCTTATTATTACGGCAATCGTGCTCGCCATATTGATTGCGGTGAACATTCTGGCGTCGGCGCTGCCGAAAACGCTGACACAATATGATATCAGTTCCAGCAAATTGTATTCTGTCACCAGCAACACAAAGGTAGTGCTGAATGCCCTGGAGAAAGATGTAACGATTTATTGGATCGTGCAGTCCGATAAGGAAGATGATGTGATAGACAATTTATTAGCCAAGTATGAGAGCCTGTCGGAACATATCGAGGTAGTCAAAAAGAATCCGGATGTCTATCCGACTTTTGCGGAGCAGTACACTTCGGAAGAAATAGCGAATAACAGCCTTGTTGTTGAGTGCGGGGAACGGAGCCGGTTCATTGGCTACAATGACATTTATCTTCAACAGCCAGATATGGTGTCCTATTCTTACAATGTTTCCTTTGACGGGGAGGGCGCGATCACATCCGCAATCGACTATGTGGTAAATGAGGATCAGCCTAAAGTGTATGTATTGGAAGGACATGGGGAGGAAGAACTTTCCGCAGTGCTCAAGGAACAGATTGAAAAAGAGAATATAGAGCTGAGCAATTTCTCCCTGCTGACTGCGGATGAGATTCCGGAAGATGCCGATGGCATTCTGATCTATGCTCCTGCCAGCGATATATCGGAGGAGGAAAAGAATCTGCTTGCAGAGTATGTTTCGGGCGGCGGAAAACTGATGGTGATGGCAGGACCGACGGAAGACGGCACATTGTCCAACCTTTACAGTATCCTGGCGGATTATGGCGTGGAGACGGTAGACGGGGTTGTGGTGGATACCGACCGGGGGCACTTCGCATTTCAGGCACCGTACATCCTTCTGCCGGATATTGCCAGCAGTGAGATCACTGATCCTCTGATTGAGGAAAATTATTATGCGATCATGCCGATTGCGCAGGGGCTTGTGGTGCAGGAGACAGGTTCAGAGGCGGTGACGCAGCTCCTTACCACGTCGGAATCTTCTTTCAGCAAGAGCGCCGGGTATGCATTGTCCTCCTATGAGAAGGAAGAGGGAGACACAGACGGTCCGTTTGCACTGGCGGTTTCGGTTGTGGCAGAGAACGAGGGCAGGATTGTATGGTTTGCCTCGTCACACTTTATGGATGATATGTATAACGCCTATTCGTCCGGCGCAAATCTTGATATGGCAATGAATGCCATGTCCTCCATAATAGGGGAAAGTGAAGCGGTGGCTATCCGCAGTAAATCGCTGAATTATAATTACCTTACCATCAGTGATTCCACTTCTTCTTTCTTAAAAACAATTATGATCGCGGTATTTCCTCTGGTGTATCTGGGAATTGGAATCTGTGTGACAGTGGGGAGGAGGAGAACAAATGAAGCGAAATAAGAAGATCATTATATTACTGGCAGCACTCATATGTGTCAGTCTGGCAGCTTTCGGGGTGAGCAGGTATGAGGAAAAGAAGGAAATCATTAAGAACAGTGACGAGATCATTATGGAAGTGGCAAGTGAAGATGTAAACGTGCTTTCCTGGGAGTGCGATACGGGTTCCTATGCTTTCCATAGGGATGAAGATGGCGGTTGGCTTTATGATACAGATGAAGCATTCCCTGTGGACGGGGAAAAGATAGAGGGGCTGCTGGAACAGTTTCAGGAGTTTGGCGTTTCCTTTATCATAGAGGAGGTGGAGGATTTCGGGCAGTATGGTCTGGAAACGCCTGTCTGTACTATCCATATGGAAACGGGATCGGACACTTACGAGATCCTGCTGGGGAATTACAGCGCCATGGATTCCGAGCGGTATGTGTCCATTGGAGACGGTAACGCTTATCTTGTAAAGAATGACCCGTTAGGGCAGTTTGAGATAGAGATCAGTGATGTGATACTGCATGATGAAATCCCGTATATGGAGGATGTGACACAAGTACAGCTTTCGGGTGCAGAATCGGAAAAGATTGTCTATGAGGAGGACAGCAGGAATACCTATTATGCAGGGGACGTCTATTTCATGGAACAGGATGCTGCGAAAATGCCCCTTGATACCACAAGGGTAAATGACTATCTGAGTACGGTTCAAAATCTGAACCTGAAGGATTATGTTACTTACAATGCGACTGAGGAAGAACTGCAGGCATATGGCATGGACGCGCCGGAACTGTCAATCGTGCTTGACTATACGGTAAGTGATGAAGAAACAGAGGGAAAAACAGCGGGAACATTCACCCTGCATGTAGGGCGTGATCCGGAAGAGAGGGAAAAGGAAGCGGCAGAAAATGCAGTGGATTCTGAATCAGAAGACTTAAACGGAGAAGAGTCAGAAAACATGGAAACAGAACCAGAGAGCGCGGAAGACGGGGCAGAAGGAGAAAATGAAGTGACTGCTTATGCCAGAGTGGGGGATTCAAAGATCGTCTACCAGATCACCGCGGAGCAGTATGAGAAACTCATGGATATGTCCTATGATTCCCTGCGCCATCAGGAAATGTTCTGGGCTGATTTTGGGGATATGTACCAGCTTGATATCCTGCTGGAAGGGAAAAAATATACAATCACTTCTGAAATGGAGGATGATGAGAGGACGTATTACTATCAGGAGGAAGAGCAGGAAATGGCGGGAATCAGGGGCGCAATAAGAGGGTTGACCGCGACAGATTTTACGGATGAGACGCCGACTGAAAAGGAAGAGATCAGTTTCACTGTATATCTGGATAATGAAAACTATCCGGAGGTTCATATCCAGCTATACCGCTATGATGGGAATAGCTGTATTGCAGTGGTTGACGGGGAATCTGTAGCGTTTGTGGAAAGGGCTAAAGTAATTGACCTAGTGGAAACAGTAAATTCGATTGTTTTGAAGTAAATTGAAAGGAAAATATGGATTTGCAGCTGGCTATTCAATACATGGGATGCAAAAATACATAAACCGGTATTGAATAGCCATTGAGAACAAATGAGGTGATATTATCGGACGGATAGTGATAATGGAATTTGATGATACCGACATGAGCATTTTTGACGAACTAATGGAAGTAGTGAGAAAGCATCCCGATTTCAACAGATATGAGGTGAGGTTGAAATCTGCATTACAGCTTCCGGGACTTGAAATCTATCCTGACCGCAGAAAAATTTACCGAGACCGCAGGGAAATCAGCCTGACAGCAAAGGAGTTTGATATTCTTTGTTTTCTTGCTGCAAACCAGGGAAAAGTAATGACTTATGCACAGATTTATGAGAAGGTATGGGGCGGCTATGGGCAGGATATTGAGAATAATACAATAGGTTATCATATCTGTCACTTGAAAGAAAAACTGTTTGCCGCTTCACCATGCTCTTCTTTTAACATACGATGCTTTCAGAGATGGAAGCGGATGCGGAACGCTATAAACAGGAGTATGAGGCGGAAATGCGGGAGAAAGGCATAGAGCCTTATGACTGGGATGCCTTATGCAGTGAAAACGAGGATATAAGGGGCTGGCTGTACATACCGGACACCTTGATCAATTTCCCGTAGTGGGGACGGATGACAATGCCTTTTACCTCTCCCATGATTTCACAGGGGACAGGAGCAGGGCGGGATGCCCTTTCATGGATAAGGACACGGAAGTCTGGGATTTCAACCGCGTCATCTACGGTCACAACATGGGCGCTGGTTCGGATGCCATGTTCTCCACGCTCTTGGACTATGAGCAGGAAGAGTATTTCAAGGAGCATAATATTATCTATTTCACAGATGCCTATGAGATTGCCAACACCTATCAGGTAATGGCAGTTGTCAAATATGACATAGCAGACCTTGGGGAGTGGGATTTCCGGACGAGAAACCATAGGGACATGGAAAGCTACAACGCATGGATGGAGCAGCTGCAGGGAAGGGCGTTATATTATGCCGAACCGGATGAAGCCCCAACCAGCATCATCACCCTTGCCACGTGTGACAGGCGCATACATGGGAAGGACGGGAGATTTCTTGTGGTTGCAGGAAAGACAGACGGATAGCATAGTTCAGAATGCATTGAGTGAGATTTTATTGTATAAACAAGCCGGGAATACGGACAAACAGGGAGGGAATATACTGGTACAAACTATCTTTGGAGAGCGGAAAGCCATGGAGAAAAGGGAGAATATCCGGGCGGCAAGGGGAAACGGCAGCCATAAACACAGGGCTGGCAGCACGGCAGGCTGCATAGGGCCGGAAGACCTTGCCAGAATGAAGGATATGGATATACGGGAGGCAGACGCAGGGGCATTGGCTGATATTCTGGAGATTGAAATAGACGGGGATTTAAGCGGAACCGAAAAAAAGAGGGAGTTCATTAGCCGGATCGGGAACCCATACCTTTACAGGCAGGGGGAGTATGTAGTCAAATTAAGCTTTGCGGATACGGATGCGACGCTGACAGACCGCCTTAAGGAGTACATAGAACACATGGCAGCAGCCGGGCTGCGGTAAATTTTACAGAACACAGGAGGAAAAAGGAATGGAGAAATAGGAAAAGTTGTGGAAAAACGTGGATATTTTAGACGGATTATGATATAATCATTGCAGGACAAAAGCGTGAAAGCCCCGGAATTCCATGACATTTAGTGGAAAGAAGGAGCTTTGGCAATGGAAGAGATCACCAGACGCTGCCACCCTTCGGGGGACAGCTTACTGATTAAAAAAGAAACTGAAAAGAAGGCCTATGCGGCGGCGGTATACCTGCGCCTTTCCAAAGAGGACGGGGATGTGTGCGACGACAGCCGCAAGGAGGAGAGCAACAGCATCACCAACCAGAAGCGGCTCATCCATGATTTTTTAAAGGGCAGGGAGGATATCCATGTCTTTAAGGAATATGTGGATGACGGGTATACCGGTTCCGATTTCCTGCGCCCTTCCTTTCAGGAGATGATAAAGGATATGGAAGCGGGAAAGGTCAACCTCATCATTGTGAAGGATCTTTCCCGTTTTGGCAGGGAATACATTGAGGCAGGGAGATATTTACAGAAGATATTCCCGGCGGCAGGGGTGCGGTTTATAGCGGTCACAGACCATTATGATTCCCTGACCGCAGACCTGACGGAGAAGAACATCGTCATACCGGTAAAGAATTTCGTCAATGACGCTTACAGCGCAGACCTGTCGGTCAAGATCAGGAGCCACCTTGCGAGCAAGCGGGGGAATGGGGAATATACAGGGGCTTACGTATCCTATGGCTTTATGAAGGATGGCAGCGACCATAATAAGCTGGTGGCTGACCCGGTGGCAGGGGAGAATGTGAAGCTTATTTTCCAGTGGAAACTGGATGGCATGAGCAACAGCGGGATAGCGGAGAGGCTGAACGCCCTTGGGATCCCCGCCCCGGCGGATTATAAGCGGAGCCTTGGCATCCAGTACAGGAGTGGTTTCCAGAAGAACCTCTGCTCCAAATGGAGCCCGGTGGCGGTGGGAAGGATACTGTCAAACCCCTTGTGCAAGGGGCTGGTGGTGCAGGGGAAGAAGGAGCGCATCAACCACAAGATTAAAAAGATGGTAGTAAAGCCGGAATCGGAACAGAGCCGCTACAGGCAGGAGGATTTAGCCCTGATCGGGGAAAAGCAGTTTGAAACCATGCAGGAACTGCTGAAAAAGGACACAAGGACGAATCCGGGGCAGGAAGGGGCATACCTTTTCAGCGGTCTTCTTTTCTGCCCGGACTGCGGCAGGCAGATGATACGCCGCAAGACTGCCTATAAAGGGAGGCAGACTATCTTCTATATCTGCAAGACCTATAACGTGGAAAAGACATGCACGCGGCACAGTATCAAAGAACAGGAACTTATTTCCCTTGTGACGGAGGCAGTGAAGGCGCAGGCACAGATGGCGGCGGATGCGGAAGAAATCTTAAAAGCTGCGGAAGAGGCAGCGGAGGGGGTGCAGACAGTCGCTTTGACGGACACCCGTCTGCCGGAACTGGAAAAGGAACTTGCGGAAAACGCAGCCATGCTTTCCGGTCTTTATACGGACTGGATGGAGGGAATTCTTTCAGAAGAAGAGTACGGGGAAATGAAAGTCTTTTATTCCGGACGCTGCGGGGAACTGGAAGGGCAGATCAGGAAGCGGAAGGAAAGGGCAGACAGAGCAGGAGAAGCAGTCAGGGAAGCAAGGAAGTGGCTTGGCAGTTTTAGAGATACAGCCAGCCTGTTTTCCGGCACAGAAGGAGAGATCCGGCGCAGCCTCATCTGTTCCCTGTTTGAAAAGATATGGGTATATGAAGGGAAGCGCGTGGAGTTTTCTTTTCTCTATCAGGACAGGATGGAGGAAGTTTATTCCCTGTGCGGCATGTTTAGGGAGACCCTGCAGGATCAGCCTCTTTGTGAAAAGGGGGCGGTATAATGGCAAGGACTAAGGACAGGGCAAGGCAGGAGCCCCGGCAGGAAATTAAGGCTGGAAAAACCCCTGCAGGAACCTTGCTATTCAGGACTGCCACTTATGCAAGGCTTTCCGTAGACAGTGCTGTTACGGAAAGCGATTCCATCACCAGCCAGCAGATGCTCATGCGCGACTACATAAAGGGCAGGGATGAATTTTTCCTTGTCCGGGAGTATAAGGATGACGGGATCAGCGGAACCCGGTTTGACCGTCAGGCATTCGACAGCCTGCTTGGGGAAGTGAGGAAAGGGAACATCAACTGCATCATCGTAAAGGATTTTTCAAGGTTTGGCAGGGATCACATCGAAGTGGGAAATTATCTGGAAAAGATATTCCCCTTCCTCGGGGTACGGTTCATTTCCGTAAATGACGGCTACGACAGCTTTGACAAAGAGTGCGCGGATAAAAAGCTGGCGGTCATCTTAAAGAACCTTGTCAACGAGTATATCGCAAAGGATACCTCCGTCAAGGTGGCTTCCAGTTATGTGGCAAAGCAGGAAAGCGGGGAATATGATGGAGGGCGTGCGCCCTATGGGTATGCTTTTGCTGACAAGCGCAAGACAAGGTTTCTCGTTGATGAAAGGCCGGCAGGGATCGTGAAGGATATTTTTGCATGGACGATGCAGGGGGATTCCGCCCTGGCGATTGTAAAGCGGCTGACGGAACGCAGCATTAACCCGCCGAAAGCCTATCAGGATACAGGAAAGTTTATCCGGCAGGAAAAAGGACGCTGCTACTGGAATGAGTTTACGGTAAATGCCATCCTGCAGAATATGGCATACGTGGGGCATATGGCGCTCCATAAATGGAAGGAATCGAAAGCAGACGGGATCAGCCCTTATATGCTGGATGAATCGGAGTGGAAGGTAACGAAAAACACTCATGAAGCCATCATTACGGAACAGGATTTCAATCTTGTACAGGAAATCCTGAGGGCAAGGAAGGAGCGGTATAAGAGCCGGAATGCCATGGATGAAGCTATTATCCGTCCGGAAAACCTGCTGAAAGGAAAAATATTCTGCGGTGACTGCCTTGTGCCCGCTTCCCGCATGGGGACGAATTACCAGAGGAAGGCTGGGAAAGTCCACGAACGTGTTCGTATTTACCGGTACCGGTGCAGGACTTACCGGGAAAAAGGAGCGCGGGAGTGTACCTCAAAATCCATTTCGGAAAAGGATCTGGAGGGGATTGTCTATCAGGCAGTCATGACATTTGTCCGGCAGGTGGAATGTCTGGACGGCATGGTCTCCCGCTTCCATAATGAGTTCTTCCAGAAGATGCGAAGGAGCATGGAAAAAGAAAAGGGCATGGTGGAGAGGGCAGTCCGGCAGGGGAAGAATGAAAAGATACTTTTGTATAAAGAGTACACCGGCAGGGAACGCGGCATGAAGCATAACAGCATAGGGCAATCCGGTAAAGAAAAAAATCCAGACAGTAATAGGGAGTGGTATCTGAAAGAAAAACAGAAGAAAGAGGACGAGATACGTCATTATGAAGAGAGGAAAGCGCAGTTAGAAGAAAAGACAGATTTTATTAACCGGCTGCAGAAGGAGCAGGCAGGATGGATAAAGGAAATCTTGTCTTATAAAGAGACTGTCTTGGGTGAAGAAGGACTGACCGCACAGATGGCTGCCCTGTTTGTAGACAAGATTTTTCTGTATGATGGGAAGAGGGTGGAAGTCGTATTGAACTTTAGGGATGAATACCAAACGCTGTGCCAGCTTATTCCCGCGAGTAATGAGGAAAATAGCCATGCTTGCATGGATATTTGACGAATACCGCGAGGGTCAAAAACCCTGTTGCTTGCAGCAGGGTTTTTGATTGATGAGAGCCCATATTCCCATATGTGGCAGGATTGGGGAACACATAAGAAAGACTAGCCTGATAGTTGTGGGAATGTGGC
>JAMPGL010000032.1 GCA_023663945.1 Lachnospiraceae bacterium
AAATTTTCTCTTGAATTTTCAGGGTTGCATTACTGTTTATTTGTCAAGGTTCTATGTCGCATATCTGTTCTTTGTTAAACACGCAACGTTGGTATATTATCACACTCACCGCAAGCCGTCAATACCTTTTGTTAAAATTTATTAAAGTTTTTTGGATTCTTCATCGGTATTATTTTTTCACGGTAGAGTTACATTTTACCATTATTTTTATTCGCTTGTCAATAATGAAATCCGAAAATTATCTAAAATTCGTAACAGTTCAGCCATGCCATTCATAATTTGCCAGAATATACATTATGCGCAAAGCATTACGAGCTGGCTGGCAAATTATTCATTTCGGGCGCCCACCCTATAGAAATGATTGTACAATCATTTCTGCATGGCTGAACTGTTACTAAAATTCATCGATATTAAAATTTTCTTCACTCACTCCACTTCACCCGTCTCATACAGGTAAATTGTATACGGCGAATCTTCTTGTGTATACACTCCCCGCAAGGACAACTCCAACTCGTCTGCATTATCAATCTCTAGCCTCGAAAAGATATATTTTCCGCCTATTTCAGCCAATGCCTCACTGTCAATATACAGATTATGATCGGAAATCTCTAGATTTCTAACCGGCTGATACACGTTTTCATCTACTCCTGCAAAAAGATATGCGCGCGCGCCCCACTCATCATAGTACACGCGGAAACTCTCAACACGCTCAAGTGACGGCTCTATGATTTCTCGAAATTCTTCTTTATACTGCTGCGGATAGTAACTCAAACATCCATCCAACGTAAAAATCTCGTTATACTCCAACACGCCTGGATGCATACCGTAAGCCACAGATTTTTCATTTTGATAATGAATGTCGTCTTTGATCTGCTTAAAAAGTTCTTCCGAAAAAAACTCCTTGTACGTCAGACTATTGGATGGCTTTTGTTTAATCAGACGGTAACAATAGTTGAAACCTGTATTATACAGATCATTGTATTTTGAATCCGTAAGCAGAATCACCGCAATAGCGATAAAAGCCGCCGTATAAGCCAATTTCCGGCGATCCTGGTCAAACAGCCTTTTCAATATGATAAAAAGAGCGAAATACCACAAAAAAGGATTAAAAAATACCGTCCGCGTAAGCTGGAATCCTTTTAACGGCGGGACAAGGATCTCGATAAACGTGCGAAAATTTTCCTGATAATAGAAACCATAAACAACACAGTTAAGTAGAAGAAACAAAATCGTCAGATTAAAAATGTCCGTCCGCATTTCCCGGTAAGCCTTTCTGCGCAGATAACGTATATTTAAACAGATCAGATAAATCATGCAGACCGGAAAGATAAACCATGTGTGCACAGATTCAGCATGAAATATTCCCATGGTAAAAGTTTCAAAGATGGTAGAAACGATTTGCGCCCATGTATAGCTGCCCTGCTCCATCGTATCTCGAATCGTGGATACCGGTTGAAAAAGCATAATATAGAACAATCTGTACTCAAAGACGATAAATCCGGCGGAAAGTGTAAAAAGTCCGCCCACTAAAGACAAGGAGAGCTTTTTATCTCGAATCCAAAGGATAAGGATCGCCAGTGCCAGATATGCTAAGATAAAAAAGCCAAAAAATGTAAAATAAGATAACAGCGGGTATAAGAATAAGAGAAAATAATCATATTTCCTTTCCCTTCGGTAGATTCTCCTAAGCAGAAGAATCACAAATGGGAGCGAGACAAACGGAAAAGAAAATGCCGGATACAGCGGCAATATGCCATACGCAAACCCAATCAGAACGACAATACCTTCATATTTTGAATAATTTTGCGCAAGAATATCTTTCGCCAGGAGCACGGACGAAACAAGCGCGATCACAGTCTTAAGTACAAGACCGATGCAGTAAGCTGTGCAAGTAGGAAATAGCATATAAAGCAGGCTGTATGCAGAAAATTCCGATGCAAAATAGTCCCTGCTTATACCATTTAGAAGGGGCAGATCAACGTTGTGAGAAAAAAATGTCCCTGTGCTGGACAATATGTGATAATCTGTGATGTGAAGCTCCAGATTGTCATGCATACTCACATAAATGTTTTCTCCCAGAAGGCAAAACAATATTGTTTCGCATACCAAAAACAAGAGTACTAGAAAATAGTACCAAGGAAGTGTGAATCTCTTTTGAATTTTCATAAAATCTCCGTAAAAGCAACCAAATTGATAGTAACAATCCGCGTATTGCCAAGATTCACATTTCTTTTCACAAGTAATATATGTGGCGTGCAGTCTGCGACATATACTTCTCTTAAAAGCTTTGACCCAAGACAGAATAGCTATCCCAAGCTGTGAATATAAGCATAGGAATTTCCTATAACATAACAAACAGTATTCTCACTGTTCGGCGGTTTCTATAGTCAATCAACTGTTCTGACTATGAAAAACTACCGTTTCACGATCTAAACTAGTTTCATTATATCATCATTGGCTGCCACAGACAAGTATAACTATTCTTATATTTCATGCTGCCGCTCTACAATCTCACACACCGCTCTCCGGTACTCCACCACGTTGTCAATCATTGCCGCGTGCCCCGCATTGGGAATCAGATAGAGTTTTTTCTCAGGCGCGTCCAGTTTCTCAAAATATCGCATACTGATCTCAATCGGCGTCTGGCAATCTTTTTCCCCAAGCACATAGTAAACTGGAACTTGATAGCACATTCCTTCTTTTCTTAAATCAAAAGACATCAGCTCTTTCATGAGCTGCATATTGACCATCATTCCGGCTGCAAAGGGGAGCAGGTCTTTCATGCCCATCACCGGAGATTCCCTCCACAGCTTAATTACTGTCCTGCTAAAGTTCTGGGCTAGCCCATACTTTCCTTGCAGGCTTCTGACCTGCCCCATCTTACGGTATACATTCATGTCAAAATAGTCTGCGGGATATTCCCCGATCTTCTGTAATTTCCGGATATCTTTCGTATTGCCGCTTTTCATAACGGCATCTTTGAGAAGCGCATAACCCGTCTGCTCGTTTTCCACGATATTGATTACCTGTCCACATCCGATATAGCAAAGCGTATGTTCGGGGTGTTCTAACGCGAACATACTGCCCAGCACACTTCCCCATGAATGACCGAGAATGATGATCTTTTCCTTGTTATAAAGTTTCTTGATATACTTCACGATTTCCAGCAAATCCTTTTTCAAGGTTGTTGTGTCGGGCTTGCTTTTCTTATTTTTCAGCCATGTTTTACCTGCGCCGCGCTGATCGTAATAAACAATGTTGTAATTGCGCTCTGTATATTCTTCTACTACATGGGCGAAAAAGCTCTCCGTCTGACCCGGTCCTCCATGAATAAAAAGGATTACCGGATCTTCCGGCTGCGACTTATAATGAAGCAGATAATGATCAATTCCCGCGATAGCTGCATATTCTTCCGTGTAGGTTTTCATGACAATCTCCCATCTTTTCTATTTTCAATAACCGAATACTTTTGCCGCCTTCTGCATTCTCTGAATCACTTCAACCCCGAACGGGCAGTTGCGCACACAGCTTCCGCAAGCAATACACTCCGACGCATGATGTTCCAACAGTTTATAATGATCCGCTACCGTCTCCGGAACTTCGCCCTGTGCCAAGGCAAGATTCAGATACTTATTGACATCCGCCACGTTGATTCCCACGCTGCACGGCGCACAATGTCCGCAGTACATGCAGTTGCCGTGAAATTGAAACTTTTCCATGCGGGATAACACGATGGAATAGTCCTTCTCTTCCCTTGTGGCTGCAAAATAAGATGCCGCTTTCTCCACCTCTGCAATACTGCGGCACCCTGCCATCACCGAGACAACCGCCGGTCTTGTCAGACAATATTCGATACATTGATACTCATTAAACGCCACACCAAAAGGAGACAGTTCTTCATTCAGCATATCGCCGCCGCCAAACGCTTTCATGACATCGATCGCCACATTTTCCCTCCCGCACAGTTCGTACAATGCTTTCCGTTCCGGGTCCATGCCGATACGCCCGTCCTGATAACTCTTCGGGTCCCACAAGTCGTTACAATCTTCACTTGCCGGCTGCATGTCGTAAGCCGCATTCACAGAGAACATTAACACATCAACAAGCCCTGTCTCGACCGCCCTGCGCGCTACGACCGGATTGTGGGAACTCAAGCCGATGGCGCGGATCGTCCCCGCCGCTTTCAGTTCCTTGCAATACTCAATGATTCCGCCGCCAAACACTTCCTCAAAGTCATTTTCCCCATCTACATAATGAATCATGCCGATATCCAGATAGTCCGTTCCAAGCCTTTGAAGCTGGTCATTTAGCGCCGCTTTTACCTTGGGAAGCTCTCTGGTACGCAGATATTGTCCATTCTCCCAGACGGAACAGATATGACCCTGCAATACAATCTGATCCCGCCTGCCCGCAATCGCCGCTCCCATATTGTCACGAAACTCCGGATTCGGGGTATACATGTCAATAAAATTGATTCCAAGCTCCATGGCACGATCAAGCATTTCCCTAAAATCTTCACGCGATTTTCCTATAAATCCTTCACAGCCAAGAGCGATCTCACTCACTTTCTGCCCGCCACACCGCTGTAATGTCCTATATTTCATACCCTGCCTCCTATTATATTAAGAAATTTCTGTATTGTTCGAGTCCATGAAGGGAATCCCGCAGATGGACTCTGTACGTTTAAAATACCACGAATAACGCCCGCTATGTTATTCGGAAACATAGCGGGCGCATTTCATATGTATGTGTCCTAAACAGATATTTAACTCGTATAGTTATCAAAATATCCTTGAATCAAGATCACTGGAGTTCCCTTATCCCCCGAACCGCTGGTCAGGTCACACAGGGAACCGATTAAATCTGTCAGTCTTCTTGGTGTGGTGCCTTGGGATGCCATATCGCCTACCAGATTGTCTTTTTTCTCTCGGATGCGATTGGAGATCGCCTCCTTGAGCGCCTCGCCGGACAAATCCTTGAAATCATTATCGGCAAGATATTTCAATTTCACCTCGTTCGGCGTGCCTTCCAAACCGGGCGTGCTGGCGGGAGATACGCAAGGATCTGCAAGCTCCCAGATCTTGCCTACCGGATCTTTGAATGCGCCGTCGCCATATACCATAACTTCCACATGTTTCCCGGTCTTATTAAGAATCTCTTTCTGGATATTCATCACCAAATCGGTACACTCTCTTGGGAATAATTTGATTGTATCCTCCGTAGATTTATTGGAGCCCAGCAGACCATACTTCTCATTGCATCCGCTGCCATTTACAGGCGATGTGAGAATATCGTCCATTCCCATGACTACTTCTGCTCCCGCCGCTTTCAACAATCTCTTCGTGCGAGCCCTCGTATGAATGTCGCAGTTCAATACTTTCTTGGCATAAGGGAGAATACTGCGGCAGTCGTTTGCAAAAATAATCTCTACTTCTGCGCCTGCCTCCCTAATCAGCTCACCGTAATAAGCTACATAGTCTACTCCCGTAAACGGATGTTTGTTCTCTCCGAAAAGTTCACGGTATTTCTCTAATGTCAACACATCGCTGTACGGGTTGATGCCCGCCTCATCAAGCTGGTCTAAGGAGACAAGCTCATTTCCTACCTCGTCGCTGGGGTAACTGAGCATCAGCACTACCTTCTTAGCGCCCATGGCGATTCCCCTTAAGCAGATCGCAAAACGATTTCTGGACAAGATCGGGAAGATAACGCCGATCGTCTCACCGCCAAGTTTCTCTCTTACATCCTGCGCGATCGCTTCCACCGATGCGTAATTGCCCTGAGACCTCGCCACGACAGACTCCGTCACCGCAATCACGTCCCTATCGCGGAGCGCAAACCCTTCCGACTCAACCGCCTCCAAAACACTATCTACTACTATTTTCGCCAGATCGTCACCTTTACGGATAATCGGGCATCGTATACCTCTTGATACAGTTCCAACTTTTCTTTCCATCTGATATCCCTTCTCTCTTTATAAGTTACTTCCTCTCCCATTTTGCCAAAAAAAAGCAGAAAAATCAACCTTATTCATCATATGCATAAAATTTCTTCCTCTCACATCTCCACCACCCGCGTTGCGATCTTTTCGCGGAATCTCACATCATGCTCCACGATCAGCATGGTGGGCTGATACTGCAGAATCAGATCCTCGATCTGCATTCTGGAAAAAACATCGATATAGTTTAACGGTTCGTCCCAGATATACAGATGCGCGGATCTTAAAAGGCTGGCGGCAATCAATACTTTTTTCTTCTGTCCTTCGGAGTAATCCTCAATCTTCTTGGCAAACTGTACGCGTTCAAGATCGAGCTGTCTTAAAATCGCCAGAAAAAGGCTTTCGTCCAAGCCATTCTGTCTGCTGTACTCCTTGAGACTGCCCCGAAGATGCGAAGTGTCCTGATTGATATAAGATATGATAAGCCCCGATGCCAGTGTCAGCGTGCCTGATTCCTGCATGTTTTCCGGCAGTTTCACAGCTTCGCATAAATCGTATTCGTTCGGTTCTCCGCCTTTTGGCGCACCCATCTGTCGTTCCGCATCATGCGCCAGAATTGCCCTGATCAGACTAGACTTCCCACAGCCATTCTCTCCATGCAGGAAAACCCTCTCTCCTCGGCGCAGTTCAAAATTTAAGTTGGTGAATACCTCCCGTGTGCCTGCCGTTTCTGATTTTGCATCCTGCAATTTCTTTTTAGACAATCCGCTGTCTGTCAAAGTGTTGCCTCGGTTCTCCGTGTAATAACTGATTCCGTAATCCTTCGCCAAAATCAATACTTCTTTGTGATGTTTCATCGGCATAATCTTTAAATCCACCGGGTGTTCGATGTCCTGTAATAATCCTTCCTTCTGTTCTATCTCGTCCGCAATCCGTCTCTCCATCTGCATTCTTCTACTCTGCATTTTCTTAGTCTTTGCGCCGATATAGGGGCGCATACCCATACCTCTGTCATGCTCCTTCACCGGATCGAAGCCAATCTTTGTCCGTTCGCTCTTGTCCGCCCACTCGTGAACCCTGTCCGCCGCCTTGTTAAGACGGCGAATCTCCTTTTTGTGCTTCTCATTCTCCGCTTCGTGAAAAGCGTCCATGCGACTTTTGTTTTCCCACCATGAGGAAAAGTTTCCGCTCTGCACCTCGATCGTGCACCGGTTCAGTACCAAGACATGATCGATGCACGCGTCTAACAGATCGCGATCGTGGGATACAAGAATAAATCCTTTTTTCTGCTGCAAGTACTCTTTGACGATGTCTCTGGAACGTTGGTCTAAATGGTTCGTCGGTTCATCGATCAGCAGGAAATCATTTTCTCCACAAAAAAGGATGGCAAGCATCACCTTCGTCCGCTCCCCATGGCTCAGCGTCCGAAAAGGTCTGTAGAGCACATCCGCCTCAAGATGCAGTTTCTCCAGCTCGCACATGACCCGCCAAGGCTCGCACTCCGGTTTTAACTGTTCCAGAAAGTCTATACTGCATTGTTCCATCTGCCGTTCCGTAATCTGATATGGGAAATAATCAAACACCGCTGACGTACTGATGTGCCCTTGATATTCACATATTTTTCCCATCAAAAGATTGAGGAACGTGGTTTTTCCCTTGCCGTTTCTCCCGATGAATCCCAGTTTCCAGTCGGTATCGATCAAAAACGAGACGTCTTCAAATATATTGTCAAAACTGCCTTCATAACAAAAGGTAAGGTTTGATACGCTGATTTGTGCCATCGTGTTTATTCCTCCGTTCATCCTGCCATTTGCATAAGCAGACTCGTAAGGCTTCGCGTTGCTCGTCGGAAGACATATAAGCCCGTCTCTCGTGCAAGCACGGTTCCGTTCTTATATGTTTTCCAACTCTGCTTATGCGCGCAAAAAAAGAATCATCTGCTGCCAAATGATTCCGGATGGATTTCTGATTCTTATTCATAAACACTGTTTATTGGTCGATCGACGCACGCCACACACTGCTTAGTCGGTGACGGTCGGATCGAATGTCGATTGTTAAATACATAAATAAAGAGCGGTTATGAGAATGAGAAACATAATCCACTTTTGGCAACATGACTAAAAACGGGCAAGCCCGTTTGCGAGATTCTTTGTAAACTCGAAATTTCATGTTTCAAAAGCGATTACTGCCTCATCTTTTCACCTCTCCCGTTTTGTGATAGGTTTTATTATAAGGACTTTGGCTGAAGCTGTCAACGGTTGTTTGAATTATACAAAATTTAATTTCTTGACGCTTTCAGACAATACAACTATGATAAAAACAAATATCAAGAATGTGGGGTTCGTATTATGTTAAGAAAAGTTCAGACAGAAAGCGGGACGCTGCAGGGATTGGTCGGAAAAGACCCAAGGATTACGGTATTTCGCGGCGTGCCTTATGCAAAACCACCGATCGGAGAACTGAGGTGGAGACCGCCGCAACCAACGGAGCCATGGGAAGGCGTTCGGACATGCTACGAATATGGAGATATGCCTATGATGCGCGTCCACCCCGGAACGGATGACAGTTTTTATAAAAGGGAATTGCATCCGACTTCTGCAGATTATGGAATGAGCGAAGATTGTCTTTATCTGAATATTTTTTCACCTGCGGAGACGACAAAAGACCATCTACCGGTATTCTGTTATATTCACGGCGGCGGACTGCAGGATGGTTATAGTTATGAAGTGGAATTTGACGGGGAGCGAGTTGCCAGAAGGGGCGTGATTGTGGTTATGATCGGTTATCGCCTTGGGCTGTTCGGATTTCTGGCGCATCCGGAAATTACTGCAGAAACATCGGATGAAGAAATCGTCTCAAATTTCGGTATGCAGGATCAGTCCATGGCTCTGCATTGGATCGCACGGAACATACAAAATTTCGGCGGAGACCCGGCGCGCATCGTGATATGCGGGCAGAGCGCCGGAGCAAGCAGTGTACAGGCGCAGTTGTGTAGTCCTTTAAATAAAGGAATTATCGCAGGTGCAATCTGTCAATCCGCAGTCACCATGGGATTTGGAGACGGCGAATCCTTTATGGAACAGACAATGACACTGACGGAAGCGGAGCAATATGGAGCAGACTTTTTCCGTAAATCTGGAATTGACAGTCTGGCACAGGCAAGGGCGATGAATGCGGGGGAACTCATGCGCCTTGTAGATGCTGCATCTCCGAAAGACGCTATGTTTGGTCTCTCTTTCGGAACATGCATTGACGGAAAGTTTATCAGAGAGCCGATAACTACGTCCTACTATAATGACCGTTTACCAGATGTGCCTATGATCGTGGGCGTGTGCATGGGCGAAACGCAGGGCATGTTTGGCAAGGTAACTTTGTCCTATGAAGATATTCTGCAAAAAGCGGAAATCTACGGCGATAAGAAAGAAGAGTTTCTTGCCATTGCAAAAGTAAGCAATGATGCAGATGCAGCAACGCTCGCAGACAGTGACGCTTTTAATACCTTTCTCGCCTCAAGCCGCGGTTTCTGCGAACTGAGATCCAGCATGGGAAAAAGAGTATACTATTACATATTCGACCATGACATTCCGGGTGATGATGCAGGTTCTTTCCATGGTTCCGACCTGTGGTTTATGTTTGACTCCCTCGGCAACAGTTGGCGTCCTTTTGAAGGAAAACATTATGATCTGGCACGACAAGTATGCTCCTACTGGACAAACTTCGTGAAAACAGGCGACCCGAACGGCAAAGATTATAACGGGAATGAACTGCCGGAGTGGAAGCCCTATCAACATGAGGAAAAGAACATCATGAAATTCTATGACAAAGCAACGCCGGAATTACTACCCGAATGTCCGATCATCGATTTCCGGCTCGCCTTCGGAAAAGAAAAATTAACAAAACCTTTAAAGTAGTAGTCTAATAACAAAAGAAATGCGATATGCTATCAAAAAGCTCATTTACACCGGAAGGAACACAGAGCATGAAAATATTTATCGTCGAAGACGAAATGGAAATTTGCAAAGAACTTTCTATCCTGTTACAGAACTATGGTTACTCATTTGAGAGCAGCACAGACTTTGCACATATTACAGAGCACATTATAGAAGCGAAACCAGACCTTGTTTTGCTGGATATCAATCTACCATACCAAGACGGCTATACGATATGCCGTGAGATTAGAAAACAGTCCGATATCCCAATCATTGTCTTGACAAGCAGAAGCACTGATCTTGACGAACTAATGAGCCTTAATATCGGTGCAGACGATTTTATATCGAAACCATACAATGCACAGATATTAATTGCGCGTATTCAAAAAATATTGGAACGAACTTATAATGCGCAGGCAAATTCCGTCTTAATCCATAAAGGATTAACTATCAACCTGTTGCATGCCACCGCTGCTTATGGCAATAAAGAAGTGGATTTAACCAAAAATGAGCTTGGCATATTACGTCTTCTCATGACAAACAAAGGAAATGTGATACCGAGGGATGCCATCATCGATGAATTATGGCAAAGCAATGAATTTATAGACGAAAATACACTTAATGTAAATATTGTCCGGCTGCGTAAAAAACTATCAGAGATTGGCGCACCCAATTATCTGGAAACCAAACGGGGATTGGGGTATCGAGTATGAAATTAGCGGATTATCTGATTGACCGGATTTTTTCTATCATAATTTTTATGACAGCCGTCGCCTTTTCTACCGGACTTCTTTGGCTAATAGGATTGCAGGGTGAATTTATCATTTATATAGAACTAATATTTGCACTCTCCTTTGTTACCGTTTTTGCTTGGGATTACATGAGGAAAAAGAAATATTATCGTGAGCTTATTGCCATGTTTGATCGATTGGACGACAAAACCTTATTTGCAGAACTCATGGAAAAACCGAGATTTTTGGATGGGAAAATACTGTTTCAAATTCTACGGTTATCCGACAAGCATATGAATGACAAATTGGCAGAAGCATATGTTGCGAATCAGGAATACAGGGAATATGTAGAAATGTGGGTGCATGAAATCAAAACACCTATCACTTCCGCGCACTTAATGATTGAGAACGATAAAAATATGTCTACCATCCGCATAGATGATGAATTAAACAAAATAGACCATTATGTAGAACAAGCTCTTTTTTATGCAAGAAGCACTTCCTTAGAAAAAGATTTTAAGATCGAGCAGACAACAATGAATGAATTAGTGCAAGAAGCATTAAAAAGTTACTCCAGACAAATCATCAAAGCTGGCGGAAAACCTGTATTTGAAAATTTAGATATTCCTGTCTTTGCCGACCGCAAATGGTGTGTATTCATCATCGGACAGATCCTAGCTAATTCTGTAAAATACGCCAAAGGAAATCTAGTTATTTCTTTTGCCGGAACGTCTTTTGCGCATGCCTGCTGCCTTTCTATTTCTGATAATGGAATTGGTATCGCTAAGGCAGATATCCCACGGATTTTTGAGAAAGGGTTCACCGGGGAAAATGGACGGAAATATCAAAAGTCAACAGGCATCGGATTATATTTAAGCCGGAAATTGTGTGACAAAATGAATATGGAAATATCCGCAGAAAGCAGCTTACAAAACGGTACGACCATAAAGATTCTATTTCCTAAACAAGACCTTTCTTTCGAGCAGGCGTAACAATGTCTGCTTATTTTTTGCATAACCTTACATTTTAGTAATGTAAATGTAATCTAACTTAATGGCACATGTCAGTCACCAGCGGTACAATAGAAAAAAGCAAAACCGCAAAACAATTTTCATGTTTCGACGAAAGAAAAGGCATCACATTTTCTTGTGTCCGACTAAATAAAGGAGGCGTAAATTTATGAGCACCCCTCTCTTAGAGGTTTCAAACATTCAAAAATATTACGGAAACAGGGGAAACATCACAAAAGCAGTCAATCAAATTTCTTTCTCGGTGGATAAAGGAGAATTTGTCGGCATTATGGGTGCGTCCGGCTCTGGAAAAACCACATTGCTGAACTGTATTTCCACAATCGACACTGTTACCAGCGGGAAAATTCTTGTCGAAGGAAAAGACATTACCACGCTGCGCGGAAAACAGTTATCCGCTTTCAGACGGGAAAAACTGGGATTTATCTTTCAAAACTTCAATCTGCTTGACACCCTGACTGCTTATGAGAATATCTCTCTTGCCCTATCCATTTTGAGCATAAAGGCTAAAGAAATCGACCAGAGGGTGCAGGAAATTGCAAGGGCATTAAATATCGCGGAAGTTTTAGACAAATATCCTTATCAAATGTCCGGCGGACAGCAGCAGCGTGTAGCTGCCGCCCGTGCAATGGTGACAAGACCAGCTCTTGTTCTGGCGGACGAACCGACAGGAGCATTGGACTCCCGTTCCTCACATATGCTTTTAGATATGCTAGAAGAATTGAACCAAAAACTTTCTGCAACCATTCTCATGGTGACACATGATCCTTTTACCGCCAGTTATTGCCAGCGTATTCTCTTTATCAAAGACGGGAAAATATTTAACGAAATCCGCCGTGGGACAAAACCACGGAAAGAATTGTTTGATGAAATCATGGAAGTAATTTCTGTATTGGGAGGTGAAAAAAATGAATCATATCCACTTAGCAACAGAGGGTAAATTGATTTTTCGCAACGTGCGGAAAAATCTGCAGGATTACACGATATATTTTTTAACGCTGACGATTTCGGTCAGTATGTTTTATGCTTTTAATTCTGTCCAGACACAGCCGGCATTAAATGATCTAGACGCGACAAAGCAGTTGCTTTCTGACCAATTAGGGATATTGCTTTCCGCATTATCCGTTGTAGTTGCCATTGTGCTTGCCTTTCTCATCCTATATGCAAATCAATTTTTATTGCGGCGCAGGAAAAAGGAGTTCGGAATCTATACACTGTTGGGAATGGAAAAAGGGAAAATATCGCAGATTTTTGCAGGCGAAACCTTATGCGTGGGTGTGATTTCCCTTGTATCCGGACTCCTATTGGGATTGTTATTATCGCAAGGATTGTCTATCTTTTCTTTACGTTTGTTTGCAATCGACATGAGTCATTTTCAGATTGTCTTTTCCATGAGCGCATTCAAAAAGACAATCGGATGCTTCGCACTGATTTTTTTGATTGTTATGGTCTTTAATGTGCGGACAATTTCATCTGTCAAATTGATCGACCTGCTGACTGCCAGCCGGAAAAACGAAGGCAATCACACAAAGAAACGACCAGGTGCTCGATTGCGAGACTCGCTTTGCAAACTCGGACTAACCATACTTTCTGTGATATGCATAGTTTCTTCCGGCGCAATCATCCAGCACTACGGCATCCTTCCCAGCCGGGAAAACTCGTGGTTTCAAACTGCTGTCATATTATTGGCTGTTGGCACGATTCTTTTCTTCTTTTCTATATCAACAGTAGTACTTACTGCAATACAGGCAGATAGGAATCTTTACCTAAAAGGATTGAATACCTTTTTAAGCCGGCAGATCGGAAGCAAAATACAGACAAATTTTTTGACAATGAGCATCGTCTGCGGTTTGCTGACCATTTCTATCTGCAGTTTATCCGTAGGGATAAGCTCTGCATTGACAATGAATGAAACTTCTAAAGCTGTGCTTCCCTATGACTTAAATGTCGTCGCTGATATCGATGTTTCGGGGGAAACAGACATTGCATCCTATCTGAAAACTAAAGGTGTAAACATGGACATTTATGCCGAAAATACAGCACAGATTAGTCTTTATGAAACGAATATAACTTATGGCAGCTTGTTTGAAGGACAAGAATTAAATTTATGGAACATCGATAATGAAATTCCGGGGATAGAAGTTTCTGCAATCTCTGTCTCGGATTTTAACAAGGCATTGGCATTACAGGGGAAAGCTCCCGTAGAGCTTGCGAATAATGAATTTCTTCTAAATTGTAATTACAAAGGTACGATGCAATATATTGATGCTTTCCTGCAATCCGGCAAAGAAGTTGTTTGGGACGGAACAGTCTTGCAACCGGGCAGAGATAAACCTCTCACAGAAACTTACTTGATGACATCGGTTGGGAACAATGACCGGGGAACTCTTATTGTCCCAGACCATGTAGCCATTTCCTTAATGAAAGACGCGAATATTTTGCTGGTACAGTATAAGCCGAGTACAAACACAGATGAAGTTTTGCAAAAGATGATACCGATAGGGTTGGAATGGGAAACGGAGGGGTATCGCTATACAGAAAAAACTATGTTGAGCGGTATGTACTATGGTTCTTGCGCATTGCTGGTGTTTTTATGCTGCTATATCGGCTTGGTATTTCTTCTGATCTGTACCGCCCTCTTATCCTTAAAGCAGTTGACAGAAACGGCAGATAATATTTACCGCTACGGATTGTTGCAAAAGTTAGGCGCAGACAGCCGACTGATTTTCGGCGCGTTATTTAAGCAGATTGCAATATTTTTTGTCATTCCTCTCTTGCTGGCAGGAATATATTCAGCCTTCGGGATCAGGAAAATCACTGCGATTGTCGAGGAATTTCTGAATATGCATATTTCTACCAACATTGGCGTTACTGTTTTAATGTTCTTGATTGTGTATGGTGGATATTTCATTGCCACATATTTATCTTGTAAACATATGGTTATGGAAAAGCAGGTTGAGGAATTGGAAATATAAAATATATTGCAAGTTCGGGGAAACTTAAATAATGATTGTCCCGATTGGGAAAAATCATAATTCCGCTTCTGTTTATCTTCTTTCCTATTTAACAAAAATAGAGCATATAGTTTTTTCGTTTCTATATGCTCTAACGCTGTTATTGTATTTAATTTTGATTGATATGATTGATTTATACCAACTGCATTGATTGGCTTTCCAACTCCTTAATTATGTCAAGAGATAACTCTGTATAATCAGCTATATCCTCCAATGACATTTTGCCAGCCCTTATCATGCGGATAGCTGTCTTTTTTGCCTTGTTCTGCTCAGCTTCATAACGCTCACTCTTGATATAAGAGCGCATGACTTCTTCCTCGTCATATAAACTCATCATAATTGAAACAACCTCCTTTTCCCTGTCCTCTAAATATTCTCGTAACACATTCCTGTCTTTGCATATGCGGATAGTTTCTGTAATGGCTTTCTTTGTCCTTTCGTATTTCTTTCTCTGTTCATCATACACCTTTGAAAATATGATGTACTGATTGATAATGCTGTCCGTATCACTCTCACAAATAACTTTGACTTTTACATCAATAGCAATATCATCAGCATCACCAAAAAACTCTTTTGACAAGGAAATTGTATCGGGTATATTCTTTTGATTACCTACATACACCACATACAATTCCGGTTTCGGCATTTTTGCTTTCTTGCTCTTGTATAGATTTTGATTTGTGCGTTCAAAATAATCATGATATGTCTGCGCCAAATATAACAATGCCCGAATGATAATGTTTAACGTCCAAACGGATTGCGCTTCGACGAGAATAAAAATTTTTTCTCCCAAACTGAATCCTAAATCATTATAAAGATTGTCCGTCAAAACATTCCTTATCGTTATGTCTGTCAATTCGTCCTCTGTCGCTGCTGTATCCTCTGGGTGAAGTGCCTTATATAACTGTAATAGATATTTTTTCATCTTAAATAAATCAGAAAATACGCTATCTTTGATAGTATATTTGGCAATGTTTTCTTCTGTTTCTGCTTGTTTCACATCGTCCTGCACCTTATCACCCCGGTTTCTTAAAATCTGTGACAAAAGATAGTATAGATTACTCCTATCACACCTTAATTATACAGAAAAATGTTTGTATTTACAATAAAATTCACATTAAAGATTTCTTCCTCGGTAACAGTTCAACCTTTTTGTATGTGTTAAACTTAAATCACCCATAAAAAGCTGCGTCCCCTTACCATCCTCTTCCCCTCAAAAAAATCAAGTGGAACTTCTCCCTCTCCTTTTTTTCCATATAAACAAATTAGCCGGCATTAAAAATTTATTAAGCATTGCTCCCATCAGCACAATATACATGCACATATACAGCCAAAGCATTAAAATAATAATGGTTGCAAGGCTTCCATACATGGTATAGCCGCCAAAATATTCCAGATAAATACTAAATCCCCATGAATATACTACCCACACAAGACTTGAAAAGACAGCTCCCGGAATCTGGGTATACCATTTCTGCCTTTCATTGGGCAGCCATGTAAATAAAAACATAAGAAAAATAAACAACAAAAAGGATACGATAAAAAGCTTAAGGCTTGACAAAAAATCCATCAAATACCTGCTCTGGGGGATGGAAGTCCTGATAAATGCAACTACTGTATCTCCATATACCGTAATAGTCAAAGACATCATAATGGAGCAAATCAGTATGATAGTATAAATACAGGAACGAAATTTAAGTGCAAAGTACCCTTTTGTTTCCACATCATTGATTACATTCAGACCTCTGTTCAAAGCCCATATTCCTCTTGCACCAGCCCATATAGCTGCTATTGCTGTAACAGATAAAAGCGTTGTGGATTTTCCGTAAACTTCATTTACCACGCTGACTGCAATCGGATCGATGCTGTCAGGCATAAAATCTACAAGTGCATTCATCAAGGTAGCCTTTGTAATAGGTGTATATGGAATAATGGAACAAAGCAGCAATAAAATGGGAATCAAGGATAAAAACATAAAAAATGCTGCACTGGAAGCATAAGCCCCAATATGATTATCATTAATCTGCTTTGCAAATTCCTTGCTCAGAATATATAATTTCTTCCACATAGCTTTCTTATCTTCTCCCCACTTTTCTAATCTGTTTTTATCTGTCCGTTTTCCTACTTCAATCAGTTTCTTTCCCTGTTGCCACTCCATAATTTATAATTTGGAAAGCGTAATTTTGTCATAAAAAAACTGTAATATTTCTTCATATGTATAGCCAAGATTGCCCATAGCCCTAGCTCCGTTCTGGCTCATGCCGATTCCATGTCCAAAGCCGCCTCCAATAACCACATAGCTTTCCACCTTTTCTTCCCCTTCTGTTATCACAATGGCAAAAGCGCTTGGAAGCATACCCGAAATCTTAGACGTATCTCCGCTCTTGCGAAGTACCTGTGTCCCTTCGTTAGCAAGCACGTAACGTACATTATGTTCCGAAAGTACCTTATAGGTTCCTTTTGTTCCTTCAATCAAAAGCTCATGTATGGCTCCACCGCTGCTCCTTTCCAATACAGAAATGCTCTTTACATCTCCTAGCTTGCCGATTTCCTTTGACACAAAGGAACCATCCTCGCATTTTGTCAATACCTGATCCGGTTTTGCTGCATATCTTGCCTTTAGCTGCTTTAATACAATATCCGGATCCAGCCTTGATGAATAGCTCCAGCGGTACCAGCCCTCTTCCTTTTCAAAATCCCCTTCTCCAACTGACTGGATAAATGCACGAAACTCTTCTTCCTGCTTCATGTCTTCTGCAGACTTTATACAATCGGAGCCGATATTTTTGGCTGTCAGGTGCGCTTCTTCTTCTCCCTGACTGCTTTTCCATGCAAGGATATCCGTTCCATAGCCGCAGGAGGTAGAATAAAAGTAAGTGTCTGCTACCTGTCCCTTCGACATCACAACCTGCCCTTCCGTTTCGCGTACTGCACTAAGCGCCGCATCACTTTCCGTTATATTATTATATACCTGAAAAGCAGCGCTGTCATCCACATGTGCCCCATAGGATTGCAGACCGGATTTTTGCATATGTTTATAGGCATAGCTTCTGGCGCTGACTGCCTGCGCCTTTAATGCCTCCTTTGGATAGGAGGACGGCATTTCACTTGGGACTACTGAATACAAATATTCTTCCAGCAAAAGTTCATTAATCAGCAATAATCCCTGATCGGTCTTTTCAATTTCCATAGTCCCCCGATATGCAGGCGTCCCCTGTCCTCTTTCAATAGAATAGACTGTAGTTTTGGAGGTAAGGGCATCTGGCAGAACGAAAATACGGTTAGAAGTAAACAACTCACTTTCTTTTGAAACGGTTACCTTTTCTCCCGGTTCAAACCGCTTCTCATAGCCTTCTCCTTTTATCATAAAGGCAGTATCCACACTAAATACGATTTCCTCATGATATGCTCCGGAAAATCCCGTTGTTTTCACTACTACCCGAATATTTTTCATATTTTCTTCCCTTGTTACAAGGGCAGCCACGATTTCCTTCCCATCCAGCACAAAATCCGTAAAGTCATATCCAATCTTCAAATCGGATAGCTGATAGTCCTCGCTTTCTCCATAAAGCTTATAAACCTGAATGTCATCTCCATAAGAAAGCTTCCCATAGCCTTCGATTTCCATTTGATTTTCTTTAATGCTTAACAATTTTCCGTTTATTTTCTCATTATACGGTATAATATCGGAAAGCCTTCCCTCTGAAAATGCCACATCACCTATTACCTGTCTTTCCTCATAAGCCAAGCCTTCCTTATCCAGTGTCATCTCATATCCCTTCCACAATATGGAAACCGTCTCCGGCAGGTTGCTGCTTATCCATGCTTTTTTCAAGGTAATGGTTCCGGGGCTTTTTTCCAGCAAAAGCACCAGTTTTTCCTTCGTGGTAATGGCAGTTACCTGGCTGACGCTGTCTGTTTCTTCCTTTTGAGGCTGCCAGCCCTGCTCCTGTAAATTAAGAATACGCACATCCGATAAATCTTTTGAAGCTGCCAGTACCTGCTCCGGCTTTAAAGGATTTTTTTCTAAATCCAGAGTCTTGTCTCCTGCTGACAGAAAAATCAGCTCTTCCTGTTTGATTTCCAACTGAGGCGCAAGCAGGTCAGCCGTCAAAAAATAAAATTCCAGAAAATCCTCCCAAAGCAGATAATGCCTTTTTTTATATTTGGCTGAAAGACCCTCAAGCCACTCTCTGCCAATTCCCGAAAGTCTGTCATCCTCTTTCATCCACGCATCTATCAGCTTTTCATATTCCCCATAGGTAAGGCTTTCTTCCTCCCCTTCCAGTTCTTCTAGCTGTTTTAAAGCAGAAGAATCTGCCAATTCCTTTATGAGCACAGCCGCCTCCTTCTTTTTTACATATGTACCTTCCACCTGTCTGCCTGATATCTGGTTCAGAATTGTAACAGTACCAACAATCATAATCCCAATTAAAAATATAAATCCCACTAACTGCCAAATAAGTTTCTTTTTTCGATTCACAGCTTTTCCCTTATCCTTATTTTTTCTTAATCATATAAAAAACAGCCCGAAAGGACTGTTTTTCATTTGTAGCCCGAAATGCCGGTTCTTGTATTTTGACTCCTAGCAAAGCTAGGTGGGCAACCGCAGGAAACACTTCTGCCTTCCTCTGCGCAATGAAGGCTTGGCATCCATGCCCCAATATAAGAATCCCGTTTAAAGTAAATGTAGGTTCAAAATGACAAGAGTTATCGCACATTTCAGGATATAATTATTATACTCAAAAACGAAAGATATTACAACTGATTTTCTCTATAATTTTTAGATATAATTTTTGGATATCTGTAACAATTCAGCCTGCTTTATTAAAATGAATCGTTACAGTCGTTCCCCTGCCCTCCACACTCTCCAGACTAATTTTGGCATTATGACAAATCGCACCATGCTTTACAATTGCAAGTCCAAGCCCTGTCCCGCCGATTTTTTTGGAGTGACTTTTATCTACTCTATAAAAACGCTCAAACACTCTGTCCTGATGGGCGGCGGGAATGCCGATTCCTGTATCCCTTACCATAACATTTACACTGTTTTCTGTCTCATTGATAAGGAAATCCACCATCCCGTTTTCTTTATTATACTTGATTGCATTATCGCAGAGATTGTAAAGCATTTCATCAACAATTTTCCGTACACCTGTAATTTCCGTTTTGCCGCCAATCAGATTGAGGGTAATATTCCTTTTAACAGCTGCCGGCTGAAGACGGCTGATAATTTCTTTTGATAATTCATATAAATCAATGGGCTCACTTGGAAACGGAATACTCTTCCCATCCAGCTCTGATATTTTTATAATGTCGTTTACCAGCGTAATCAGTCGCTGCGCCTCCTCATAAATGGACTCTGAAAAATCAATTATCGTATCTTCAGAAACATCTCCTTCCTTCATCAGCTCTGCAAAACCGGAAATAGAGGTAAGCGGAGTTTTTAATTCATGGGAAACATTGGCGGTAAATTCACGACGGAGTGTTTCCCTCTTTTCCCTCTCGGTAATATCAAGAATAATAATAACAGCGCCAATCACTTCTTTATCCTCAAAAACTGGATTCGCCATCATGCTGTAACAGCGCACATCCCGCATCATGATATTTTCCACCTTTTCTCCGGAAAGAACCTTTGATACCGTATCACGGAAATCTTTTGTCCGGCAGAACGAAAGCACACTGCCTTCGGCGGGCGCAGTAATGTCAAACAGTCGCAAAACAGATGAATTGTATGTCAAAAGGTCTGCCTCTTTATCGATAACAAGAAAACCCTCACTCATATTTTCTGTAATCAGGTTAAATTCAACCTGCTTTTTATGTGCATCTGCCAACTGCTTTTCAATAGTCCTGTTCTGCTCCGCCAGCTTTCGCAAAAGCGGCGTCAGCTCCTCATACGTTTCATTGTTCTCCGGATGTTTCAAATCAAGTGCATTGATTGGTTCTATAATCGCCCTTGACACCCTTTGGGAAAGAAGCACTGTCAAAACCAATGCTGCCAGCATAACAATAAAAACCGGCTGGAGCATTCCAAGCAAAACCGTTATAACCGTATACTGTGTCGTGGAAATCCGCAGGATACTGCCATCTGAAAGCCTTACAGCATAATTCACCGTTTTTTCTGTTAAAGTGCGGGAATACCGGATACTCTTCCCTTTTCCCGCTTTCATTGCCTCATTAATTTCTTCCCTGTCGGCATGGTTATCAAGCTTCCCTGCATCTGCCTCACTGTCAAATAACACATTTCCATTGCAGTCAATCAATGTTACCCGATTATTCTGTTTTTCAAATCCGTCAAAGAAACGGATTCCTTCCTTCTCAATGGCAAACGAAAGATAGTTCGCCTCATTTTCAAGCTCTGTCTGTATTTGCATCTCAAAGAAATGAAAAAGAATCCCCATAATAAATGCAAGCGTTGCAATCAGGACAAGAAACGCTGTAAAAAAGGAAGAACGGAATATTTTTCTATTCATTCTCCACACCGCCCATCTTATAGCCAATGCCTTTTACTGTCTGAATCATCCTGCCGGCATTGCCCAGCTTTACCCGCAGCTTGCGAATATGGACATCCAGTGTTCTTGACTCGGTATAGTATTCACCCCACACCTTAGTAAGCAGTGTGTCCCGCCATACCACATTGCCTTCTGCTTCCAGAAGAACAAGCAGAAGCAGGTATTCCTTATAGGAAAGCTGTATTTCCTTTCCTGACACTAGGATAATATGTTTTGCAGGCTCTACATACAATTCTCCCATTTGAAATATCTTCTTTGAGTGAGTTTTATCATAACGCCGAATTACCGCACGTACTCTTGAAATGAGTTCCATTGTCCCAAAAGGCTTTGCGACATAATCATCTGCCCCCATGTCAAGACCCGTTACTTTGTCAAATTCGCTGTTTTTAGCCGTGAGCATAATCACAGGAATATGCTCTGTCTCTGCATGTTCCTTCAATTTTTTCAAAACAGATAACCCATCTTCTTCCGGAAGCATAATATCCAGCAAAACAAGCTCCGGTATCATGGAATGCATATGTTCCCAAAATTCTTTCGGTGAAGGAAAGCCTGTTACTTCATATCCCTCCTTTGTCAAGGCATATTTTACAAGTTTTCTGATATTATCGTCATCTTCTACCAGATAAATCATGGGTTTTCCTCCTTAGCCTGACGCCGGGACTGATTCTGATGTTTCCCTGTTATCGAATATACGACCCACCCGGCTATGTTTTCCGCATGGTCGCCAATGCGTTCCAGATATTTTGCAATCATAAGCAAATCAATCAGCGCCTCTGCATTGCTGTATCCTCCCGCTATTGATTTTATCAACTCGCCCTTTACCTTGTCAAACAATTCATCTACCAGATTATCGTGTTCCATTACCAGATAAGCAATATCCATGTCCATCTTTACAAAAGATTCAATGCTTTCCGAAACCATTTTAATAGTGGCATCTGCCATATCCCTGATATGTGTATTGCTCTCAATTCCACTTTCCGCCACATAAGGCGCTATTTCTACAATGTCGGATGCCTGATCGCCAATCCGCTCCATATCAGAAATCATTTTCAGTGCTGCGGAAACCACCCGTAAATCCTTTGCCACCGGCTGCTGCTGTAAAATCAGTTTCAGGCAGAGCGTCTCTATATCACGTTCCTTTTCATCAATCTGCCTATCCGCAGCAAGGCAGGCGTTTTTACTATCCTCATCGCCGGCTGTAAGATATTTTACAGCATTTGTAATGGCTTCCTCACATAGCGCTCCCATAGTTATCAGTTCTGAATTAAGCTGCGCTAACTGCTGGTTAAATTGATTACGCATTATCCGAACCTCCCTGTAATGTAATCCTCTGTTCTCTTATCTGAAGGCGCTGAGAACATTTTTTCAGTATCATCAAATTCTACCACCTCTCCCAAAAGAAAAAATGCAGTTTTATCCGCAATCCGCACAGCCTGCTGCATATTGTGCGTTACCATAATAATCGTGTACTTCTCTTTCAGCTCCATTGCTAAATCTTCAATCTTGGAAGTAGAAATCGGATCCAGCGCCGATGTGGGTTCATCCATAAGGAGTACTTCCGGTTCCACGGCAAGCGCCCTTGCAATACAAAGCCGCTGCTGCTGTCCCCCACTCATTCCCAACGCACTCTTTTTTAGCCGATCCTTACATTCATCCCAAATGGCAGCCTGCGTCAGGGAACGCTCTACGATTTCATCCAGCTTCACTCTCGATTTGATTCCATGTATTCTTGGTCCGTATGCAATATTATCATAAATGCTCATAGGAAAGGGATTTGGTTTCTGAAACACCATTCCCACACGCTTCCTTAGAATATTTACATCCATATCCCTGTAAACATCCGTATCAGATAACCTGATTTCTCCCTCAATCCGACAATTGTCCACCAAATCATTCATACGGTTCAGCGTCTTTAAATATGTAGACTTTCCACAGCCGGAAGGTCCGATTAGCGCTGTAATTTTCTTTTCAGAAAGAGATATATTGATATTTTTCAAGGCATGATGGGCTCCATACCATAAATTCAAATTTTTTGTGGTTATTATATCATTCATATGTTAACCTCCTTTCATAAACTTCCAGTTCTCATATTTTATGTCTTTTTCAGTTTTTTTGCTGTCAGCTTTGCTGACATATTGATAAGGAATGTCAGTACAAGCAGTATTAAGGCAATAGCAAAGGCAACATCAAACTGCCCCCGCTCCTTTGCATACATATAAAGTGCAACGGTAAGAGAAGAACCGGCATTCCCCGGCTGTACCGCCTCCAGTGCATTTAACATTTCATTCGCCATTCCAGCAGTGAAAAGCAGTGCTGCACTTTCCCCTACCACTCTTCCCACAGACAGAATGCATCCCGTTACAATTCCATCAATGACACAGGGCAGGACAACTGTACGAATCATATACCATTTTCCGGCTCCCAGTCCCAACGCTCCTTCACGGTATGCTGCCGGCACCGTTTTTAAGCTTTCTTCCGTTGTGCGGATAATTGTCGGAAGCGTCATAATAACAAGAGTAAGCGCTCCTGCCAGCAGACTTGTCCCCAGCGAAAAAAACTGTACAAACACCAGCATCCCAACCAGCCCGTATATAATGGAAGGGATTCCTGCAAGCGTTTCCGTTGCCAATTCAATTATTTTCACAAGTTTTCTGTTTTTTGTATATTCGTTAAGATAAATAGCTGCGCCTACTCCCAGCGGCAGCACAAGGATCAGCGTCAGGATGATAATATACAGCGTATTCAAAATATTAGGCAGGATTCCAACCGTCCCTTTAAGAAGACTGGATTTCGTGGAAATAAGCTTCCATGAAACAAAAGGGATTCCACGATATAGGATATATCCAATCAAACCGAACAAAAGAACACAAATCAGCCCTGCCGCCAAATACATCATCATGTTTAAAAACAATCCCTTGATTTTTCTTGCTGTCGATATGGTATCAGTCATTTCGCCCATCCCCTTTCACAATCAGATTTAAAATAAGATTGATGGCCATAATAAACAAAAATAATACAAGTGCAATGGAAAACAGCGCCTGCCGCTGCAGCCCGGAGGAATAAGACATCTCACTTGCCACAGCCGTTGTCAGAAAGCGGACGCTTCCAAAAAGCCTTGGCATGTTAGAGACATTTCCTGCAACCATCATAACTGCCATTGCCTCGCCAATTGCCCTGCCGATGCCAAGCACAACTGCGGTTATAATACCGCTCTTTGCTGCCGGGACGACTACCTTAAATACTGTTTCCGTCTTTGTTGCGCCAAGTGCAAGGGATGCCTCTTCGTATTCTTTCGGCACTGCCTTAATAGCTGTTTCCGAAACAGATATGACCGAAGGCAGAATCATAATGGCAAGAACAAGAATTGCTGAAAACAGAGTTGCACCGTCTGGAAGCAGAAATGCCTTGCGGACACACGGCACAATAAGTATCATGCCCACAAGCCCGTAAACCACAGAAGGTATTCCTGCAAGCAAATCAACTATATTTCTTACTGTATTGCCTATTCCCCGTGGAGACATTTTCGCCAGAAAGACAGCACATAAAAGCCCAACCGGCACGCCTATGATAATCGCCCCACATGTTCCATATAGGGAAGTCAGGATAAAAGGCAGTATACCATAAGAAGCTTCGACAGCAGTAGAAGCCCAAGTGGTCCCAAACAGGAAATCAGACAGCCCGATTTCCTTTATTGCCGGAATACCGCTTATTACAAGAAATATGGTAATGAGTATGACAAACAGTATCGTAAGGATTCCACATGCCAGAAATATCAGATTCATGGCTTTTTCCATCAGCTTTGCCGTCTTTTTTATTTTTTTCATGACAACCTCCATTTTACCTGATTACAGGTACTGCTCCTGCCTCCGTAATCAGGTCATCTGCCTGTTCGCTTGTGGCAAAATCAAAAAAATCCTGTGCCGCTTTGGAAAGAGGGACATCTTTTTTGGTAACAAGTACAAAGTTTCTTTGGATTTTGTACTGTCCGTTCTGAATCGCATCCGTTGTCGGAACTACGCCTTCAATACTGATTACTTTGACACTGTCATTTACCGAGGCAACGGAAGCATAGCCAACGGCATTGGGATTGCCGGATACTGTTTGTACGACGTCTCCTGTAGAGGTAAGCTCCTGAGAATACTTACAGTTATCTTTTGTACCTGTAATCTCCTCAAAACCATCCCTTGTTCCGGAAGCTGCCTCACGTCCAATACAGACAATTGGCGCATCCTCGCCGCCAACCTCTTTCCAGTTCGCAATCTCACCGGTATAAATCTTTCCAACCTGTTCCACGTTCAAATCAGTAATCGGGTTAGCCGGATTTACAATAATTGCAATCCCATCAATGGCAACCACTATAGCCGTCAAGCCTGCCTGCTCCTCCTCTTTCAAATCACGGCTTGCCAGCCCTATATCACATCTTCCCTCAGACACTGCCTGAATACCAGAGCTGGAGCCTGTAGGATTATAGGTAACCTTTATGTCCCCATGCTCTTCCATATAAGCCTCACTCAGAAATCCGATTACCTTTTCCATCGAGGTGGAACCATCTGTTGATACGGTTTGGGAACTATCTGTTTTCTTTTCATCCACCTTACCCCCACCAGTTGAACGCTCTGTGCCGCATCCGGTTACTGTTCCTATAAGCACTGCCAGCACAACTGCAAATACAATTATATTTTTCATAAATAAACACGCTCCTTTGAAATATTTTTTGTACAAGTACATTGTACCTATGCCAACGTTAATTCCAAAAGTGCGTGTATGTTAATTCTAAGTTAATTTTTATAAGACAATTAAAAATCGGGGCAGCTCCCTACTTTATAATCAGCTTCGCCACCTTTCTAAAATCCCCATCTAAGATTTCATAGTCTGCCTGAATCTCCTCTTCCTCTTTCGTATAGCTTTCCGGTGAAATGTTGCTGTGGATATACAGACTATCCATTCCGCTGTCTTTTGCTACCAGCACATCACTTCTCCTGTCATTTCCTATCATGATGGATTCCTCTTTTTTCAAATGGTATTTTTCTAAAAGCTCCTCCATAATTCTTATATCCGGCTTACATACCTTTACTTCAGAGGAAATCACGATGCCGTCAAATTTATCGTATAAGCCCAGCTCTTTTAATTCCCCTATGGTAAAAGCAGTCTGGGCATTGCTTAATAAGTAAAGCCTTTTGCCCTTTTCTTTGCACAGGGCAAAAAACTCCTCCACTCCCTTATAAAGCTTTAAGTAGCTTCTGGACAATACCCGGAATATTTGACAGATGACTTCTATCTGCCCTTTTTCCGGATGAACTCCTTTTTTTAAAAAAAGTTCTTCAAACACTCCCCGGATTTCGATTTCATAATAAGGTTCTTTTTCGGCTTCCTTTTTCTGTTTGCAGCCTTGCTTATAAGCTTCTTTCCATTCTTTTTTTGTATAAGTGGCTCCCATAGCCGAATATATTCCTGACATTTTTTCATAGAGATAGGGCTTCTCTTCGTTTGTATGAATATCCACCAGTGTCCCATACAAGTCAAAAATATAATTCTGATACATGTTCTTTCTCCGTTCTGGTATTTTTCTATGTTATCCCAAGGCTACATCCAGAACCATCATAACAAGAAAGCCAACTGCAAAGCCGATGGTTCCAATGTTGCTGTGCTCTCCCTCTGATGCTTCCGGTAAAAGCTCCTCTACTACTACATATATCATGGCTCCTGCTGCAAAGGCAAGCAGATACGGAAGAACCGGCTCCAAAATGCTAGTTAGCAAAATGGTAATGCCGGCTGCTATAGGCTCTACCACACCGGAAAGGGTTCCATATACAAAGGCTTTTCCCTTTGTCATGCCTTCACTTCTTAGAGGGAGGGAAATAATTGCGCCTTCCGGAAAGTTCTGAATGGCAATCCCAATGGCAAGCGCAAGGGCGCCTGCAAAGGTAATGTCCGCATTTCCAGAAAGCAGTCCTGCAAACACAACCCCAACTGCCATTCCCTCAGGAATATTGTGAAGGGTTACGGCAAGGACAAGCATTGTTGTTTTTTTTAAAGGGGCAGGAAGCCCTTCCGGTTTTTCACTGTCTAAGTGAATATGGGGAACAAATTCATCCATAAGCAGCAAAAAGCCAATACCAAGCGCAAAGCCTGCTGCTGCCGGAATAAATGCAAGTCTTCCCATGCCTTTAGCCATATCAATTGCCGGAATAAGCAAGGACCATACAGAAGCTGCCACCATCACTCCGGAGGCAAAGCCCAACAGGGACTTCTGCACTAACGGCTTTATTTCACCTCGCATCATAAAAACACATGCGGCTCCAAGTGTAGTCCCAATAAAGGGGATTAAAACTCCAACTAATATATTCATATTTTTCAACTCCTCTTATCACTATATGCCATAGCGGAAATTTTGGCAACCCATAGATTTTTCTTTTTCTGATTACTGGTAACAGTACGGTATGGGGCTTTTGAAAGTAATGGATAGGGGGGACGCAACAGAGGGATGAGAGGGGAGTGGCTTTCCTGTTTTTGATGGCGATTTTCCTAAACAGCCTTAGAAGATTTTGGATGCCGTCCGGGTCGTCATATAGCGCCCTCCATGGCGCAATATGACTAAAATTGCCGTCCGTGGCAATTTTCCCCTAGGTGTCGAAAAGGCTGTTAAGGAAAAGCGCCATCAAAAACAAGGAAGCCAATCCACTCTCATCCCTCTGTTGCTGTTTTGTGGCAGGCTGTACTAGAAAAGAGTTTGCTTGTTTTTAGAGTGTCTCTAATATTATTTCAAAATAGATTTATTCTGCGTTTATACATGGGCATGGATAGGACTAAGACTTATATATAGCGCTTTCTCATGTATATGGCTATACATAGGACTTAATAAACAAATAAATATATATGAGTTTCCATACATAGAGCTTACCGATACACAGTGGGAGAGGGCAGAGCATAGGATAGTCTTCCGGACCTTGGCAAAGTCGCCGGCACTTATGCACCGTACTTTGGTGCATTAGTACCGCTGCGTCTTTGCAGAGCGAGAGCGTGTCCGGAAGACTATCCTATACTCTGCCCCTCCCACGTCCGTTTATACATCTTTACCTGCAAAGGCTGAACCGTTACCGTTACCGTTACCATTACTGTGCCGGTCGTTTCCCTTCCATATACAAAAGTCCATTACAGATTGCCGCTGCCACATTGCTCCCTCCCTTTCTTCCCCTTGCCACAATATACGGCACCTTTAAAGACATAATCAATTCCTTTGCCTCCACCACATTTACAAAGCCTACAGGCACTCCAATAATCAAAAGCGGATGGATTTCTCCTGCCTGTATCATCTCATAAAGCCGTATCAGCGCAGTAGGTGCATTTCCTATTGCAAATATAAAATCTTCCTTTCTGGCGGCGGCCTTCTCCATACTGACGGCAGCTCTGGTAATGCTTCTTGCCTTTGCCTCCTTTGCCACATCCTCATCCGCCATAAAGCAATGTACACACCCTCCATATGCTGCCAAAGCTTTTTTATTGATTCCCGCCTTTGCCATATTCGTATCCGTCACAATGGAGGCGCCCCCCTTTAAAGCAAGAAGAGCCTTGTCCACTGCCCCTTCCGAAAAACATAGAGTATCCTCATAAGAAAAATCCGCCGTTGTATGAATGACCCGTTTTACAATAGGCTTAATCTTTGCAGTATGCTCCCTCTTTAACTCCGACTCTATAATTTCAAAGCTCCTTTTCTCAATTTCCATAGGACTTATCTGCTCCAAATCCATCTGCGACACACCTCACCTTTTTACATCTACATTTAAACTCTATATATCAATTTCATAAACCTTTCATCTACAATCCCATTATTTCATAAACAGCCTTCATGTCCATATGATTCCGTATAGCATCCGCCAGCAAATCATACTGCCTGTTCTTATATTCCCAGCGGGAAATCCCGCTTCCCTCATGATACACAATCCCTTTTCTTTCATAAAGCAGTTTCAAAAGCTTCCTTGCAAAATCTCCTTCATCCAATATGCCATGCACATAGGTTCCAGCCCCATTCCTGCCAAAGCACCCTTCTTCCCTTTCCCCTTCCCCGCTTTTTATGGCAGAAAAGGGCGCTTCTTTTTCCTTTCTGATAGTTTTCCCCATGTGTATTTCATATCCGGTAAAAGAAGCTCCTGCTAACTGCTTATAGCTTCCCTCACAAGAAAGCACCCTGCCCTCCACTCTCGTCCGGGTCTTTTCCTTTTGAAAAACAGTTCTCACAGGCAGAAGTCCCATTCCTGCCATAGTTCCCCCTGCCTCTAGCTGCTTCGGGTCAGATAACTCTTCGCCAAGCATCTGATAGCCGCCACAAATGCCAAAAACAAGGCTCCCCCCTGCCGCCAGCTTCTTAATGGCAGCTTCCAGCCCGTTTTCCCGCATCCATTTTAAATCTCCCATAGTATTTTTCGTACCCGGAAGAAAAATCAAGTCAGGCTCCCCCAGCATGGAAACATGGCTTACATATCGAAGAGACACATCCTCCCTGCCCTCCAGACAATTGAAATCCGTGAAATTGGAAATATGGGGAAGCCTGATTACTGCAATATCAATCAGTCCTTTTGCCTCCTTTTTGGAAAAACGTTCCGAAAGACTGTCCTCATCATCAATGTCTAGCTGCACATAAGGAACCACTCCGGTAATGGGAATGCCGCACCTTTCGTAAAGCATGTCCACTCCCGGCTTCAGGATGGATTTATCTCCCCTGAACTTATTGATAATAAGCCCCTTGATTCGCTCTTTTTCCTGCTTCTCAAGAAGCATAATCGTGCCTATTAGCTGGGCAAATACACCTCCTCTGTCAATATCCCCCACAAGCAGTACCGGAGCATCTACCAGCTCCGCCATTCCCATATTGACAATATCATCTTTTTTTAAATTGATTTCTGCGGGACTTCCGGCGCCTTCTAATACAATGCAGTCATATTGCTTATCAAGACTTTCATATGCTTTCACAATTTCCGGAATTAAAGTCTTTTTATAGGAAAAATAATCCTTTGCAGACATATTTCCCACCACTTCCCCATTTACGATTACCTGTGAGCCCACATCGCTGGTAGGCTTTAGCAAAATGGGATTCATGGCGGCATCCGGCTCAATGCCTGCCGCCTCCGCCTGCATGACCTGTGCCCTGCCCATTTCCAGCCCATCCCTTGTAATAAAGGAATTTAGCGCCATATTCTGGGACTTAAAGGGAGCAGCCTTATATCCATCCTGCATCAGCACCCGTAAAATTCCAGCCGTTATAATGCTTTTTCCGGCATTTGACATAGTTCCCTGTATCATTAAATTTTTAGCCATATTGAAACTCCCATTATGATAACTTCCAACAGAACCACCATAAGCACTGCTGTACTATAAAGCAGTCCATTGGCTCTTTTTATATCTTCTGCTTCTATTTCCCGAAGCTCCTCCCCTATGGTGGGCTTTGAAACTTTTTTCCCAAAATAATAGGCATCTCCTGCCAGACATACCTGCAGGGCTCCCGCACAAACCGATTCTGTCTGTGCCGAATTAGGGCTGGCATGGTTCCTTCCATCCCTTTTATGGATACGGGCTGCATTTTTCCAGTCATATCCCAGAAAAAAGGAAGCGGCTGTCATAAGCATGGCAGCTAATCTGGATGGAATATAATTACATAAGTCATCCAACTTTGCCGCTGCCCTTCCAAAATACAGGTAAGCTTCATTTTTATAACCTATCATGGAATCCATCGTATTGACCGCTTTATAAAAAAAGCCAAAAGCCGCTCCGCCAAGCGCTAAAAAGCATAACGGCGCAATGACTCCATCCGATGTATTTTCCGCCACCGTTTCCACTGCCGCCTTGATAATTCCTTTTTCATCAAGTGTCATAGTATCCCTTCCCACAATCATGGAAACAGCCTTTCTTGCCCCCTCCAAATCTTTTCCGGAAAGAGCCGCATATACCTTCATGCTTTCCACTTTTAAGCTTTTTACCGCTAAAATCTGATAACACATTATGGTTTCCAAAAAAAGCCCCAGTACATGATGAATCCGGTAAGCCGCTACTAACAGCATAAGCGGGACAGCCGTAGAAGCACACAGCACAAAAACCACAAGCACCCCGCCCCGGACCAGCATCTGCCTCTGCCCTTTCCCTTCCTTCCTAAGCCATTTTTCCAGCCTGCCTATAAGCGCTCCTATCAGCCTTATGGGATGCGGCAGCCAATAAGGATCGCCTAAAAGTAAGTCCAGCAAAAAACCGGCTAAGATACATATTGCCCGATCCAAAGCTTTTCCTCCTTCCATGTGCAAAGATAGCCTTCCCCATTCTTTACCTGATAATCAAAGTAGCTTTTTTTAGGGACTGCAAGCGCCTCTAAAATGGACATAATCGTGCCTCCATGAACAATGCAGGCAACGGTTGTTTCTTCTCTTATTTCTTCTCTTATTCCTTCTTTTCGTTCTTCCTTCATTTCTCCCTGCACTTTACTTAGCATTTCAAAAAAGCCACTGACACACCGGCTTTTGAAATGGCTGATTCCTTCCCCTTTTGGAAAGTCCATGGTTCCATTGGATAAAAGCCACTTCTGATAAACCGCTTCCTCTTTCAGCTGCTCGTAATTTTTTCCTTCAAACAATCCAAAATCACATTCCACAAAGGATTCCACAAAATGTTTTTCCAGAGCCGGGTAAAGCAGCTCGGCAGTTTCCATACAGCGCCTCATGGGGCTTATAAATACCATATCTGCTTTTGGATAACACCCGCCCCGGCTTTTTTCTAAAAGTCTGTCTTTTTCCTGCGCAAGCAGTCCCTCATCGGTAATCCCAATATATTTTTTTTCCTGATTTCCTTTTGTCATGCCATGACGAAGCAACAATATCTCCATATACCTTCCTCTTTTCATAACAGTTCAGTCCAGTCCACAGGCGTCAGAGCAGGTTTTACACAGAGCATGTTTTCTTAAGGAGCCCTTATAAAAACGCCAGCGCTTAGCGAGGTATTTTCGAGCTTAGCACTGCTGCGTTTTTATAGAGCGAGAGCGTGGCGACGTAGAAAACATGCTCTGTGTAAAACCAATTCTGTGTAAAACTGATTCTGCGTAAAACCTGCTTCAGCTTACTTGATCTGCCATGGCAGCCCTGCCACAATTCTTACTACCCTATCCGCCTTCTTTGCTGCAAGACACATAGTGCGTCCCACCATCTCTCTGTAATCCCGTTCTTTTTTTTCAAGGGGCACGATTCCACAGCCAATTTCATCACAAATAATGACCATATTGCTGTTAATTTTCGCTAACCTTTCCATAACCTCCAAGGCATCCCCTCCCTCTTCCATCACCTTCTTTATAAAAAGATGAAAATGATTCACCGCTTTACAGGCCAGCGCCTCTTCCACAGAAGCAACACTTCCTTCCAGAACTTCCTGCTCCTTTAAGCCCAGCCTTCTGCACACATAAAAAAGCTTTCCCTGTCCTTTTCCACCAATATATAATTCCATGCCACTCCCTGCCTCCTGTTTCTATGCTGTTTTATACCACTCCCTCTATGCCTGTGGGCTGAACTGTTACCCTTTCTTTTTGCTTCTTCGGTATTTTTTAAAGCCTGCCCAATATCCATAAACAGAACAATGTCACAAGCTCGCTCAGGCATAAAAACCAGCCTGCCAGATCCCCGGTAATTCCTCCAAGCTCCAGCCCGGATTTTCTGTAATAATAGCAAAAAAGAATACCATTTCCTATAGCTGCGCCCAATGCTCCTATCGGATATACATAGACCATGGCAGCAAAGCAGACAAGCAGGCTGACGGACAAGACTATTCTTACTGCCTTTTTGTGTGCTTTCGAGGAAAACTCATAAAGAAGCCCTTCCTTTTTTGCTCCCGGAAACCACACAAGGGTAAGTCCGCTTAATATCCGGGAAAGCACAAAGCCAAGGGCAAGCGTAAGCACTGCCTGTTCTTTAGCTATTTCAGAATACATACCTATATAAGCAAGATAATACATAAGCAAGGTAATCACTGCAAATGCTCCAATATGGGGATCTTTTAATATGGAAAGCTTCTGTTCTCTGCTGCCATAGGAATGGATGGCGTCCATGGTATCCATATAACCGTCTATATGAATCCCGCCTGTCAATAGCAAAGGAATCAGCGCTCCAAGTAAGCTATAAGCAACCGTTCCCAAGTGCAATATGCCGGAAAGTTTCCACCAGCCTGCCATACAAAGCCCTATGACTGCTCCCACCATAGGAAAAAAACAAATGGCATATTTCATGTTTTTTTCATTCCATTCCACCTTTGGCATGGGAATTTTAGAATACATGGCAAATGCAATTACCATGGATTGTAATATTGTCATCATCGTCTCCTTATTTGTTACCATTGCCCTTCTTCTTTAATAAAACCGGAATCCCGTAAACCGCCTCATATACTTCATCCGCATTGTAAAACAGCTCCGCATTGATATTAGCCAGATACTGTATATAGCGCTCTGTTTCTTCTTCATAATCCACTCCGTCTGAAAACACCTCATTGGTAATGACGATTAAATTCCTGCACCTTTTCCCTAGCCCAGCCACTTCTTTGGAAAGTCTCTTCCAGATAGGAATTTCTTCCCTTTCCCTCTTTGTATCCGCATACATTTCATTGGCAAGCAGATTGGACATACATTCCAGCAAAACGGTGGCTTCCTTTGGAACTATAAGGTTTCCTATATCCCGGTACTGTTCTATCGTCACAAAGCCCTTTCCTTCCCTCATTGCCCTGTGGCGGGCAATTCGTTCCCTTGCTTCCTCTGAAAAGGGCTCCATGGCGGCCACATATAAAAGAGGGGCTCCCTGTGCAAGTGAAACAGCCCGTTCTTCTCCATATTCTGATTTCCCGCTTCCACTTCCGCCTGTAATTACAAGAAACATATTTCCTCCCTTACAGTTCAGCCCACAGGCGCAGAGATGGTTTCCCACGAAGCACGTTTTCTGAAGGAGCCCTTATAAAAACGCCAGCGCTTAGCGAGGTAGTTTCGAGCTTAGCACTGCTGCGTTTTTATAGAGCGAAAACGTGGCGACGCAGAAAACAGGCTTCGCTGGAAACCATCTCTGCGCCTGTGGGCTGAACTGTTACCTTTTTCTTCTACTGGAAATGCTGATAGGCTTCTATCTGCACCTGCTCAAAGGTGGCATTTTCCTTATATACGGAAAGAGCCATATCAAGCATGGGAAAAAGCAGCGCTGCTCCGGTTCCCTCTCCCAATGCTAGATTTCCATGTATGATAGGGGATAAGCCCAAAGCTTCCATGACTGCCCTGCTTGCCGGCTCCTTTCCCTGATGAGAAGCTATCAGATATCCCTTTACTTTTGGACAAAGCCTTACAGCCGTAAGCGCCGCCACTGCACTGATAACTCCGTCTATCACAATGGGAATCCCATACAAAGCCCCTCCCAGAAATACCCCTGTAAGACCTGCTATATCCAGTCCCCCCACACACCTTAATGCTTCAAAGGGCTCCTCCGCCTTTAGCTGATACTTTGAAATTCCTTCTTTGATTACGCTTACTTTTTTCTCTATGCCGCTCCTGCTAAGCCCTGCGCCCTTTCCTGTCACAAGCTCCGGCGGCAAATCTAAAAGCACGCTTGCCAAAGCGCTGCTTGTTGTAGTATTTCCAATTCCCATTTCCCCGGTTGCCAGAATTTCATAGCCTTTTTCCTGACACTCCTTTACCAGTTCCATGCCTGTCAAGATTGCCTGTTTTGCTTCCTCTTTTGTCATGGCAGGCTCCTTTAAGAAATTTTTTGTGCCATAGGCTGCTTTCTTTTGTAAAAGCCCCGTGTCTTTTGTATCCTTATCAATTCCAATATCCACTGCCATCACATCCACACGGGCAATTTGGCACATACGGTTCACACTTGCTAACCCAGCAGCCATATTTGCCGCCACAATTGCCGTAACGCTTTTATCCGTCTGGGTAACTCCCTCTTCCACAATGCCATTGTCTGCGCACATGGCAATCAAGCCTCTTTTTTCTATGGACACATCTGCCGTTTTCGTCATGCCTGCAATCCGGATAAGGATATCCTCTAATCTGCCAAGCCCCTCCAAAGGCTTGGCAATGCTGTCCCAATGGGCTTTTGCCTGTTCCATTGCCCGTTTGTTTGGTTCTTTGATTTTTTTATTATAATCCTGAAATATGCTCATGCTTTTCTCTCTTTTTCCTTTTGCGTCCTACTATATTGTCCTGCCTGTTTTATAAACCTTTTTGCCGCCTTTTCATTGCTGTAAAAATACAAATGAGGAAAGCCTGCATAAAGGGATTCTGTCATAAGGGCAGCCTCCCAGCTTTTTCCATTTCCCGGTTTTACTGCATGAAAGCTGCTGCCCGGATGTTGACTTTCCCAGTAATGGAACTCATGCGCCGTAAGGAAAGCTCCCTTTTCACAAAGAAGCCCTCCTTCCTTTGCTTCCATAGTAATATATCCAAACCGGGAAAGCCTGCCAGCAGGAAAACATTTTCCATGCACCACTCCTGCCATGGGATATTCCACACCACTTTCATCAACCAGCCCTTCATGCAGATATAAAAAGCCACCACATTCTGCAATGCAGGGCATTCCCTGCAAAACCACCCTGTTTATTTCTTCCCTTAAGGGATAATTTTCAGAAAGCTCCTTTGCATACAGCTCCGGATAGCCCCCGCTAAGAATCAGCCCACTTGTGCCAGCGGGAAGGGACTTATCCTTTAAGGGGCTGAAATATTTGATTTCACAGCCTGCCCTTTTTAAATAATCCACATTATCCTTGTATAAAAAGCAAAAGGCATGGTCCCTTGCTATGGCTATGACAGGCGCCTGCAGCTCTGTTTCCTTATGGCTGTCTTTAACCTGCCGCCCGGAATCTGATTCCTCTGAAAATGACTGCACAGCCTGCCCCTCTATCAGCTCAGCCTTCTGTGCAAGCTGCAAAAGCCCCGGAATGTCCACAGTCTTTTCAAGCTCATTGGAAAGCTCCTCTATCTTTTCCCGAAAGCCTTCTATTTCTTCTGCCGTAACAAGCCCAAGATGCCTGCTTTGAAAAAGCTCATTTTTCAAAGGGGGCAGATAGCCTAAGGGCATCAATCCATTCTCCTTTGCTAACTGCTTTGCTCCTTCATAAAGCCCCGGAGAAAGCCGGTTAAATATTACCCCTTTTATCAGGGAAGGAGAACGGTAGGAAACAAACCCCTTTAATAGAGCGCCAATGGAATTGCTCATTCCCTTGCAGTTTACAATAAGAACCACCGGAGTTTTTGTAAGCTCTGCAATTTCTTTACTGCTTCCCTTTTCCAAAAATCCTATCCCGTCATAATAGCCCATGACCCCTTCTATGATTGCAATGTCCTTTCCCTTACTGTTTTCCAATAAAAGCTGGTTCAAAACTGTCCTGTCTGAAAAGAAGCTGTCCAGATTTCCCGTAGGAATATCAAGCACCCTGCTATGAAACATAGAATCGATATAATCCGGTCCGCATTTAAAGGATGCCGGCATAAGCCCTCTTTTCTGCAGGCAATTCAAAATCCCACAGGTAATTGTGGTTTTTCCGCTTCCACTTCCCGTTCCCGCAAGCAGCACTCGATTTACGGCTCTTTTTTCCATAACGGCTCTCCCTTCCAAAAACCTGTAGCTTATCCTCTAAGCATTGATAGTAATGATATATATAGGATTCTGTCCCATGAGCATATGGACATTTCCCATCTCCCTTGCTTTTGAAACTGCCACCTGTACGATTTCCACCTTACTTATGGACAATTCCCGGCACAGCTCCAGCACTTTCCCCACCGTTTCAATGGCAATGGCGCTTAAGACAATTCTCACATGGGGATTTTTATGAAGAAGCAATTTGATGATTTCATCTATTTTTCCGCTGCTTCCTCCTATAAAAGCGGCATGGGGCTTTTCTAAAGGCTCCATTGCTTTTGGCGCCATTCCTTCTATAATCTCCAGATTGGCAAGCCCAAATTTTCTTTTGTTTTCCTTTATAAGACTGATTGCTTCCTCTTTGCCTTCTATGGCATATACCCTTCCACCAAAAGCCGCAAGAGCCATTTCTACGGAAACAGAGCCTGTTCCTGCTCCAATGTCATACAGAATTTCGTGGTTTGCAACCGCTAACTTACTCATAGCAACTGCCCTTACTTCACTTTTCGTAATAGGAACATTTCCCCGGACAAAGCTTTCTTCCGGAATCCCATATGGCATTTTACATTCCGGCTGTTCATTTAAAATCAGCATAACGGATAAAGGCTCATATTCCTTTTGGGACAGCTCCTGTAAGGTTCCTGTAGAAATCTTTTCTGTTTCATAGGAAAGATTTTCGCCAATATATGCTCTTTTTTCACCCATGCCACCGTCTACCAACTCTTTTATCGTCTCATGAAAGCTGCCGCCTCCCAAAAGAAATAGCTTCGTATTCCCTTTTACTGCCTGCAGCACATTTTCCCTTCTGCCATGAATACTGATAATTGCCGCATCCTCCCAAGAAATCCCAAGTCTTGCAGAAAAATAAGAAAGAGACGAAATACCGGGAATCAACCGTACCTGACAGCTTTCCTTTAACAATGGGTAAAGCCTTTTAGCGCCGCTGTAAAAACCCACGTCTCCAGACATCAGCACAGCAATCCTATCCGCTTTAGACTGCCAGATGGCTTCTAAAACAGCTTCCTCTTTATATTCCTCCAAAAACTCTTTTCCGGATTCCCTGCTAAAACCTGCTAAAACACGCTTTGCCCCAATAAGCAGCTTTGCCTGCTCAATTTCCCGCTTTCCCTCTATCGTAAGAGTTGCCTCGGTCCCCATTCCAGTTCCAATAATGCTTACCTGTTTCATCCCGTTATCCTTTCTCCGGCTCTATTCTGCACACCTGCTTCGGTTATATGGAGCTTATCCGCATTTTTATCTCTTCCATGGAACAGCCCTTTTCCTCTCTTGGCCTTTTGATTCCTACCACTTTGGTTCTCGCTTCTTTTGCCGCAGCTATTTTTTCCGGAAATCCCCCTGCTTTTCCGGATTCCTTTGTTACCATATAGGAAATTTGAAATTCCCTAAGCATTGCCAAATTCAGCTCTTTGGAAAAGGGACCCTGCATACAAATCAAGTTTTTTCCCTGAATGCCAAGCTCAAGGCACTTTTTTACCATTTCCGGAACAGGCAGTATTCTCACATAAATCCGCTCCTCATAAGCAGGAATGCACAGAAATTCTTCCAGCTCCTTGCTTCCGGTGGTTAATAAAATATTGCCTTTCTTTTCCTTTAGATAAGCAGCCGCTTCCCTACTGTCTTCTACCCAGTAAATTCCCTCATAATGTCCTCCTTCTTCCTCACGTCTTAAACGGATATAAGAACAGCTAGTTTCCTGACATGCTTTTCTTATATTTTCGGTTACCTCTTTGGCATAAGGATGTGTCCCGTCAATGACAAGCTTTGGAGCATAATATCTCATCTGCTCCGCCATCTGCTGCCAGTTCAGCCTGCCTGCAGCCACTTTTATCTGGCCGGTTTCCTGCTGGCTTTTCCTCCTGTTTTCCTGTTCGGCTTTCCGTTCCTTTTTCTGTCCGATATCCTCCATAAGACTTTCGCCATATTCCGTAGCTACATATACCACTGCGCTTTTGCCTGTTTCTTTTATGTATTCACTCAGAAGCCTTCCTTCTTTTGTTCCTCCAAACAATAAAATATCTGCCATGTATCCTGCTGTTACACTACCCACAGGAAGCTCGGCAATCTGAAAATTTCTATTTTCCGGCTTCATCTGATGACCTCTTTCTCCAATTACAGTACTCTCCTGTAACTACCCTGTTATCAGTGGGCTTCTGTGCATCAACCGGAATAGCCCAAGCCTTACCAAATTTTGTTACACCCTTAATTTTTCCTTCTGCACACATTATCTGTACGCTTCTTACTGTAATACCCCATTTTTTTGCTGTATCCTGTACCGTTATGTAACCTTCTATCATTCTTTACCTCTTATTCTGCCTTTTCTTCAGGCTTAATTATATACTGAATCAATTGTATATACTATAATCGCTTTTGCGAAAAATGTCAATGTAGTCTCACTTTTACCACGGAAATCAATTTTTAGTCAGCCACTCCCTTCTCACAGGCGCCAAAACGGGTCTTGGACAGAAATATTTCTTAAGGAGCCCTTATAAAAACGCCAGCGCTTAGCGAGGTATTTTCGAGCTTAGCACTGCTGCGTTTTTATAGAGCGAAAGCGTGGCGACGAAGAAACATTTCTGTCCAAGACCCGTTTTGGCGCCTGTGGGAAGGAAGCGGTTGACTAAAAATTGATTTCCGTGCACTTTTACAACCGTTTTCGCAGTCAGTTCAGTTTAAACTCATAAAGCGCAGAAAATGAGACACGCTAACTATCATAGGAGCTAATATACAATGCCAAAACCACGAACACAAAATGGCAGATTGACTGGGATAATGTAAAGCAATATTTTGAAGGATATGTCGGGGACTATTACGAAATCGCTGAAAATGCAGAACGTATTTTTATTGGAAATGAACTGCCTGAAGAATATACGGAATCAGAGAGCTGGAAAAGCCCCAAACCCTTGTGTTTACGGCTTAGCTCCGACTATTCGAGCTCGTCTCACGTATATGATTGTAAGATACTTTTGTGTCTGTTTTATATTTTTCAATCCATCTATTTCGCATATTATTTCTATTATCGTAAGACTTCTAAAAATTTTAGAAGCAAAATAGAAGCACTACAAATCCGACAGAGTTTAGGCAACAAACATTATACTGGTTGCAATTCCTTTTCCAGTTCAAATACTCGTTCAAGAGAAAGTCCAGAATACAATGCGATTTCTTCTGAAGATAATTTTCCTGCTTCTATCATCCTCAATGCAGATTGTCTTTTCTCCTGCTCAACACCCTGCTCATATTTTTCCTGATAATTCATCTGCAAAGTCATATAATCCAACCTCCATTTTTCATTCTTTCTGACAGACTGCACTGCCTCATCTAATTCTCTGGTAAAGTCATCCTCTGGCTCTTTCCCGTCAATAAAATCAAGCAACTTTTTCATTTCCGGTGTAACATCATCCATTGTTCCCTTAGTATTTAAAATAATCTTTGTTGTATCGTCACCCAAGCTCAACTCCAGATTTTGAATACAACGGTTTTCAAAGGTATAAATGTGCCTTCCCTCGCCAAACAAATCAAAGGTACATACCAAAATAACAAAACTCCGTTTCAAGTCTTTGTAATTATCTCCCTTTTCCAAAATATTCAAGTCTATCATTCCCTGATAATATCTTGTTCGCTTTGGCAGGTTTCTATTCTCTGTTGTCTGCATTTCAATATTATAAACGGTTTCTTTTCCATCCTCCACATAGATATCCAATCGTACGCTTTTTGCATCTGCGGAAATATCTATTATCGCCTGCGACTTAGGATATTCGATGTGGGATATTTTTATGTTAAGTATCCGTTCTAAAAAAGGTTTACAAAACTTCGGATTTCTCATAATAACACTAAACATGAAATCATCCTTAATTTGCAGTTCCTCAAAGGCCTTCTCTGTCATAGCATTTCCCCTTTTCTTTATCTATATTATAATATGCGTCTGTGTAGTTGACAAGGACTGATTTTTTCCAGATTGAGTCTAATTCCCCGATACTTGCATTGTTCTAACTATACCGTACGAAGTGATGCCGAGTTAATATCCTAAGCACTCTTTTGGGGCTTGAGCTCTTATACTGTTGAAGTTTATTTCTACATCAACAAGCCAGAGCAGCAAATCAATTTACATACATTTCATATGGCATTTCTAAGTCTATATTTATTATCTTATAATTCATCACGTAGCATAAAACCAATTGTAGAGCCTTTCTCTACCAAAAAATCTAACACCTGTTCTACTTGAGTTTTAATGGTCTGATTTTTTTGATTTCACATCTATGGTAATCACAATATGTCTCCAAATACTTTTCAAGATAATATATAGTATTGATTAATAATCGAAAATGGCAGGAAATATCTGTACGACATTCTAGCGATAAAAAAAGAAACGAGCAAGCCGTAGCAAAATGTACGGTGAAAACCCATTTCTTACTATCAATATTAATTCATTTCTCATGTCCTGCCAATCCCTAATTTTTTTACAATATTTTTTGCAGAATCCCCATAGGGTATTTTTAACGCAATGGAGGTTGTCACATTAAGTACCAGAACCTATCACATCACCAAAGTAGCCTCTTGGCGTTACCATTTTTCCGTCTATATTTCTGGTGGCGCTGTTTCCGATAAACACTGTGGTAAACATATCCACCTTCGCATCCTTTAATTCCTTCAGGGAAAGGACAGCCATTGTTTCTCCTTCTCTTCCGATATTTTTTACATAACCACACACTGTTTCCGGCTTCTGATAGGTTAACACAATTTCGCAGGCTCTTTTCAAATAGTCTGCTCTTTTTTTGCTGGAGGGATTGTAAAGGCAAATAGCCATATCACTCATTGCAGCATGGGCAATCCTTTTTTCAATCAACCAAAGGGGTGTCATCAGGTCGCTTAAGCTGATAACTGCAAAATCATGGGATAAAGGCGCTCCTAAAACAGCTCCGCCGCTGCTTGCGGCTGTTACTCCTGCAATTACCTTTACTTCTGTTCCTGAAAAATCCCCCTGCTTCCCCTTCTGCTCCATCAGCTCATAGATCAGACTTGCCATTCCATAAATACCGCTGTCGCCACTGCACACCAAGGAAACCTGTTTTCCTTCCTCCGCTCTTTCCAACGCCCATAAACAGCGTTCTTTTTCCTGCTTCATAGGAGTGGAATAAAATTCCTTTTCCTTATAATACGGCTTTAACAATTCCACATAAACCGAATATCCGACTATCATCTGGCTGTTATCCAAAGCCTTTTTTGCTTCCATTGTCATCCCGTTTATACCACCGGGACCAAATCCTATGATGTATAACATATATTTTCACCTGATTGCTTTCTTATTATTTCCGATTGCCGTTTACCGTTCATTTCCGGATATCAGCCTGAAATCCTACAATAAATCTGACTCCTCACTGTTTTATATATCCATTGCCTGCTTTTTCCGCTCAAAAACATATTTCAATATCCACCGGCAGCCGATACACCGCAAGGCTCATTCCATCCCTTGTCTGCTTCCGAACCAGAAACTCTCCTTTTTCTTCCCCATAGGCTGCACTCCGCTCACAAACATTTTCCACGCCTACTGTCTTTTTTACAAATTCTGAAGAAGAAAAATCCCCTGTAAGGCTTCCTAATTGCTCCTTTGTATAAGTAACAAAGGGAACCTGCAAATACTCTGCCAGTTTTTTCAGGCCTTCCTCTTCTTTTTTATTTTCGATGGAACAGATGCTGCGAATCCTTTTTTCGGAAATGTCCTTTGCCTTTAATGTATCTGCCAGAAAAGAATATAATTCCTCTGCCCCTTTTCCTTTCCTGCATCCCATGCCAACCATAACATCCATAGGCATTAACCGGCATTCCCATGGATTTGGATTTTCTGCTTCTTCCAGTTCCTGATAAGAAATTCTAATCCGTATTTTACTAAATTCCTGTTCTTTGGCTTCATCCTCCATAAAAGCAAGCTCTTTCGGAAGCCTTCCCCTAATTGGGAAATCACTTTTCAGCCGGATTCTCTTTCCCTGCAAAATATCACCGGAAATTTCCTTTATCTTTTTCATATCCAGAATGCGTAAATGATTTTCTTTTGCGAAGTTATCCACGGCAAACTTATGGTTTAAATCGGTTGCCGTAGTAATCACCGGCTTTGCGCCTGTTAGGTAAGCGGTTTCCATGCACCAGCGGTTAGCGCCTCCTAAATGTCCCGACAGCAGGGAAATCACGTGCTCTCCCATCTCATCCATCACAAGCACCGCCGGGTCTTTCTCTTTTCCCCGCAGGTACGGTGCAATTGCCCTGACTGCAATCCCAGTGCTTCCAATCACTAATATCCCATCCACCTTTTGAAAGCATTGCTTTATAACATCATCCAGTTTTTCAAAGCTTTCCAGCCCGTTAGCGGCAAATTTCCAAAAGCTATAGCCTGTTACTTCCCTATCCATTCCATCCGGGCAGGATGCTCGCCAAAGCCCGGTAAGCTTCCTGTTCCATTCCATTCCTTTTTTTGTAAAAGAAATAATCACTATTTTCATTCTTCTATTCCTTGTCGAAACTCTGTAGTAAAGTGTTTATCGTACAGCTTGGAAAGCTGATAATCACTTTTCAAAAAGTCTCCTACCACAATCAAAGCCGTCTTGCTAATTCCATTTTTTGCCGCCATTTCTGGAAGCTCCCTTAGCTCTCCTCTTATAATTTTTTCTTCCGGCCATGTGGCTTTATATACAATGGCACATGGCGTATCCTCCCTGTAACCTCCCAAAAGCAGCCTTTCCTTTACTTCCGGCAAAAGTCCTGTGCTTAAAAATATCACCATGGAAGCCTCATGAGAAGCAAGAAGCTCCAAGGCTTCCTTTTTTGGCACTTTGGTACGACCTGCCATTCTTGTAATAATAACCGTCTGTGAAACCTCCGGCAGCGTATATTCTTCCTTCAAGGCCGCAGCAGCTCCACAAAAGCTGCTGACTCCCGGACATACTTCATAGGCAATCCGCTGTTTTTTTAAGGCATCCATCTGCTCCTTTATTGCTCCATATAAACAAGGGTCGCCTGTATGGAGCCTGACAGTCAGCTTTCCGGCTTTTTCTCCTTCTATAAGCACCTTCAGCACTTCCTCCAAGGTCATATAGGCGCTGTTGTATACCTGACAGCCCTCTTTTCTTTCCGCTAACAATTCTTCATTTACCAGAGAGCCTGCATAAACGATAATATCTGCCTCCCTTAAAAGCCTATAGCCCCTAAGTGTAATCAAATCTGCTGCTCCCGGCCCCGCTCCTACAAAATACACCATAATTATTTTATTTCCTTTCTGCAAAGCTCCAGCAAATCCGCTGCCTTTGAAGTATGTCCCAAAATACCTTGCTCATTGGAAAAAAAGATGGCTCCTATATGAAGTCCCTGAAAGGCTCTCCTTGTAAGATGTTCTTCCATCTTCCCAGACAATTCATTCATTGTTTCTTTTAACATTCCTTTTTCTTCCAGCAAGGTCACGGCTTCCTCAGTTGTATTGCAGGCAAGGATTTTTTTTGTGGTTTCCAAATCACAGCCTGCCCTTAATGCAGCAGCACATAAGGTTTCCATTCTGGCATCCGCCCATTTGGAATGAGTATTCATGACTCCTGCTCCCAGCTTTACAAGCTTGCCTATATGTCCTACTAAAAGCAGACCCTCCAGCTTAAATTCATATGCCATGTCAATGGTTTCCCCTATAAAATTACTGCATTTCATACAATGCTCCAGATTTATATGGAGCACGTCCCTTATAAAATCACTTCCGTAATTTCCCGGTGTGATAATAAGGTATTTTCGCCCTTCCGCCGCCTGCTGCTTCATTTCTGCATGTATAGTCTCAAGCAGCGCCCTTTCACTCATAGGCTCTACAATGCCGGAAGTTCCAAGAACAGAAATTCCACCTTCAATGCCAAGCCGGGGATTAAAGGTTTTCTTTGCAATTTCTATTCCCTCCGGAATCGAAATCACTGCAGACAATCCTCCTTCATAGCCCGCTTCTTCGGCTGCTTCCTGCAAGGCTTCCAATATCATCTGTCTGGGCACCCGGTTAATGGCTGCAGCCCCTACCGGCTGTTCCAAGCCGGGTCTGGTAACCCTTCCTATACCAATTCCGCCTTCTACCAGAAATTCCCTTTTTGTTCTGGAAACGGAAGCATACACCAAAATGCCATTAGTGACATCCGCATCATCACCACTGTCTTTTCTTATGGCACAGCTTACTGCTTCTTTTTGCCTTTCCATCCGCTCTATGGGAAGGGAAAGCAGGATTCCTTTTGGAGTGGTAATGGATACTTCTTTTATTTCGGTTCCTGATAAAAGTATACTTGCGGCAGCTTTGGCAGCAGCAGCGGCACAGGAGCCGGTGGTGAAGCCGCATCTTAGTTTGCGGTTGTTTTTGTAGATGTATTGGTTTAGCATGAGGAGGTCTCCTTTTGGGGAAAGTGTGGAGGGGGACGCAAAAGAGGGGTGTGGCAGGGTGGCGGCATTGTTTTTTATGGCGCTTTTACTAAACAGGCTGGGGAAGGAAGTGGATGGCTGCCGGGTCGGCATATAGCGCCGTCCGTGGCGCAATATGCCTAAAATTGCCATCCGTGGCAATTTTGCCCTAGGTTATCTAGCAGCCTGTTAAGTAAAAGCGCCATAAAAAACAATGCCGCCACCCTGCCACACCCCTCTTTTGCTGTTCTTCGGCTTCCACTACTGGTTGCTTGGTTTAAAGAAGGATATAATTGCTGATAACATGTACATTTATCATATACATTTACCATATACATAAAACTACCTTAAGGCTTTTCGATAACCAGCAGGAGCAGCCCACAGGCGCCAGAGCGGGTTTCGTACAGAGCATGTTTTCTGAAGGAGCCCTTATAAAAACGCCAGCGCTTAGCGAGGTAT
>JAMPGL010000033.1 GCA_023663945.1 Lachnospiraceae bacterium
TCAAACAGCAGCTACGGGCAGTAATATTATTGTGACAGCCATTTCTCCAAAATCTGCCGAAAGAGCATCAAAAGTCATGTCAAAAAGGAACATGACACGGAGCTTTCCTGCATCCGGGACTGTAAGGCTGAATAGTTACGTAAGCAGCAAGGCATGGAATTTGACTCATTGCCCACGGAAGCAGAAGCTCCATCCCTGTTTCATTTCTGCATGCAAAATCTCTTCCTAATCTTTCTCAGGAACCTTTCACGGCTTCTTACATATGATAAATTATACGGGAAAAGGCGGAAATCGAAAATGCTGTTTTCAGAATTAAAATGCAAAGATGTCATCAATCTGCGGGATTGTAAAAAACTTGGGAGAATCTCCGATTTGGAATTTGATGAGTGCAGCGGACAAATCTGCAAGGTCATCGTTCCAAGCGGAAACAAATTTTTAAATATCCTTAGTTCTGACCCGGATTACGTGATTCCTTTTAAAGATATTAAACAGATAGGTCCTGACATTATTATTGTTGATATACGATGTTAGACGCTGCCTCTGTCGAGACAACATTGCGCAAGTCCCAATGAGACAGCGCCTATACACAGTCCCTGTCAAGGCGGCGTTGCTCAAATCTCAGCGTGACAGCGTCGCGCAATCTCAGCGTGACAGTGCCCTAGGCACTGTCACGTAAAAGTTCCTTCTTCAATCTTTTCATGATCTTCTTTTCCAGTCTGGATATGTATGACTGGGAAATGCCGAGCAGATCGGCTACCTCCTTCTGTGTCATCTCCTGTCCGTCCGGGGCTCCCAGCCCGAACCTGAGATTGATGATGGTCTTTTCCCGTTCTGTCAATTTGTCAATTGCCTTGAGAAGCAGTTTTCTCTCCACCTCATTTTCCAGATCACGGTAAATCACATCCTCATCGGTTCCCAATATATCGGAGAGAAGCAGTTCGTTTCCATCCCAGTCCACATTCAGGGGCTCATCAATGGAAACCTCCAGCTTCGTCTTATTATTGCGTCTTAGGTACATTAGAATCTCATTTTCAATGCATCGGGAGGCGTAGGTGGCAAGCTTAATATTTTTAGCAGGGTTGAAGGTATTGATGGACTTAATAAGCCCGATGGTGCCTATAGAAATCAAGTCTTCCACTCCCACACCCGTATTATCAAACTTTTTGGCGATATAAACCACCAGACGCAGGTTATGCTCAATCAAAATTGACTTTGCCTCGTCCTCGTACTCTGTCCCGAGATCGCTGATCACCGCATTTTCCTTTTCAACCTCTAAGGGCGGCGGAAGCACCTCCGAACCGCCTATGTAATGGACATCTCCCTGTCTTCCCATGAAAAACCCCGGCTCCCTGCGGTATATCTTAAATTGCAGCCTTCCGGGAATTGCTACCTTAAAAACCATTTCCGGCTCCTCCTGTCTAATCATTTTGGCATTCTATATGGATAATTGGAACGGCAGAATCATCTGATAACTGCCCTTTCCTGACACGTTGCCTTTAAACACAGCTATAATCACTTTTTCAAATTGTCTCTCCCCCGTACTCTCTATCACGGTCATCTCGTCAATCTCATATCCTTCTAAGAGACCTCTCTCCTTTCCGATGCTGTGATAGGGAATGATTTTATATTTTTCCGGTCTCATCCACCGTTTCATGTTTTCCCACACTTTCTCGTCAAGCACGGCTACCGGCTTATGGCTCACCGGGTCTGACAGTCCGTTTCCGGTGTCAATCAGAGCTTTGACTTTCACCGGCTTTGCATCATCGCCCGCTATCACCACCGTGCAAAAACAGTTTTTCCTATTTTGTTCCCATCTTGCAATTCCTCCCGCGCAGAGCGCATATCCTGCAAATCCCAGCAATAACAGGAGCGGAAGCATATTTTCGTGCTTACCTAAAAAGGGGATTTTCCTTTTCAGAAAGAGCATGAACCCTCCCATTAAAAAGGAAAAGAAGTAGAGATACCCCATGATCCGGAACAGCTCTGCAAATCTTTTCGTCCGAAAGGTAATCTTTATCATCAGCATTCCCACCGGAAGCATTCCAAACAGCACTTTCGCTCCGTAGGACGCCCCCGGAATGCACAAAACCATGCAATATCCCAATGCCCCCGCCGTGCTTCCCGCCAAAATTGCCGGATATGTGGCAGTCCTTCCCAGAACTTTTGCGGTCAGCTTAAGCAGATACAGATCCATAACAAGATTCAGTAAAAAGACACTATCGATATAGATGGTATTTGGCGTTTGCACCTTACAGCATTTCACCTCCATTTCTTATGTACCAGTTCATTATAAACATTAAGGTCTTCATAATTTGTCAAAACAGTGTCAAAAAAAGGTGTCATCCATCGCCTTTTTCGTACAAACCGGACCTTTCTTATATTCTTCTTTCAGAAAAAATTTTCTAAAATAATGCAAAAATCCTGCAAACAGGACTTCTTTTGCCCTCTTGCAGGATTTTAAGATTTAAAAATAGTATGAAATTATTTATTAAAAAACACCTTTAACGCCCTGACCAGATAGTCCACATCTTTGCTTCCCGCCGTTTCCACTGCGGAATGCATGGCAAGCTGGGGAAGTCCGATATCAACAGCTGGAACCGCCGTCTGCGCCATAGATATATTTCCAAGGGTGGAACCGCCCGGAATGTCCGAACGGTTATGATAGCTTTGACAGGGCACTCCTGCCTCCTTGCAGATGGCTCTCATCACTGCATCGGTATACCCGTCCGTGGTGTATTTTTGTCCTCCGTGATATTTAATCACAATTCCGCCGTTTAAAACCGGCTTGTTGGTCAAATCCGCCTTTTCCGGATGGCCAGGGTGAAGCGCATGGGCGTTATCCGCAGAAATCATAAAGCTGTCCGCAATCAGCCTCAGATAGTCCTCCCCCGTGCAGGACAAAGCTTCCCCAATCCTCATAAGGGTATCCTTCAAAAAGGTGGACGCCGCCCCTGCTCTGGTCAGGCTTCCCACCTCTTCATTATTAAATACGGCGCAGACCGCTCCGTATTTGACCGGAACCGCGGCAAGAACCGCTTCCATGGAAGCATAGACGCATTCCAGATCATCTAACCTTGGAGAAATCATTAATTCATCCGAAGGACCTGCCAGCCTGCCCTTTTCCCTTACATAAAGGTACAAGTCGCTCCCTAAGATTTCCTCCTCCTCCCTTCCGGTCTGGCGGGCGATTTCCCTAAACAGAAATCCTTTTGCCCCCGTATCTCCCATCAGGGGCAGCAGGTCAATCTGGGGATTGTATTCCGTTCCTTTATTTATATCCCGGTTCATATGGATAGCAAGGCTTGGAATCACGCAGAGGTCTCTGTCAATATTTACATTCACGCAGACAGGCTCCTCTTCTCCGCACAGCACCACCCGTCCCGCCACGGACAGGCTCCTGTCAAACCAAGTGGAATAAATCATGCCTCCGTAAATTTCCGTATTTAAACGAAGATAATGATTTTCCGTCAAAAGCTCCGGGCTGGTTTTCAGCTTAAAGCAGGGGGAATCGCTGTGGGACGCCGCAATATGAAATCCCTGCATCTGCTCCTTAGGCAGCCGGAATGCTATGATAGAAGAATCATTTCTTTTTACATAGTAGCTGTTTCCCCTTTGAAGCTTCCACCGCTCCCTCTCCTTAAGAAGCTGAAATCCCACTTCCGCAAATCTCTTTTCCGCCGCCTCCACGGCATGGTAACAGCTTACGCTCTCTCCGATAAAATTCAGGCACTTCTGCGCCGTAGTTTCCTTCATACTTCCATTCTCCTTCCATGAGTCAGCAAAGGCTGTACACCTTATGGTATACAGCCCTATGTTAAATGATACATAAAATTTACTTTCTTTGAAGAAAATCCGGAATCTTAAGGGGCTTGTCCGCTACATTGCTCCGCAGATCGCCCGGACTGGTAAGCGTGGACACCGGTCTCGGCGGAATTGCTGTCACCGGAGGCTGAACGGCTCTTCCGGGAATCCCGTTTACGCCCTCCCCTGCTCCCATACCGGAGGGTCTGAGATTGATGTTCGGCGTTACCGGCTTCACATACTTATTTGCAAATGTTCCATATCCTGAGATAGGCTTATTAGTAGGAATCGTTGCATCCTCCAAGCCTGTAGCGATAACGGTAATGGAACACATATCACTCTTGGACTCATCAAACATAGCGCCGAAGATAATGTTCACATCGTCTCCTGCTAATTCCTGCACATAGCTTGCCGCATCGGAAGCATCCGCCAAGGTAATATCGCCGGATACATTGATGATAACATGGGTTGCACCGGAAATATTGGTCTCCAAAAGGGGACTTTCCACCGCCATCTTGACCGCTTCGCTTGCCTTGTCGTCTCCCTTGCCGGTTCCGATACCGATATGCGCAATGCCCTTATCCTTCATGACAGTCTGTACATCCGCGAAGTCAAGGTTAATAACCGCAGGCACATTAATCAAGTCCGTGATACCCTGAACAGCCTGTTGAAGCACTTCATCTGCTTTCTTAAGGGCATCCGGCATGGTTGTCCGTCTGTCAACAATCTCTAATAATTTATCATTGGGAATAACAATTAAGGTGTCAACATTGTCCTTAATCCGTTCAATACCGCTGATTGCATTGATCATGCGGGCTTTCGCCTCAAAACGGAAAGGTTTGGTCACTACGCCTACCGTCAGTATGCCCATATCCTTCGCCAGCTTCGCAACCACCGGAGCCGCTCCGGTTCCGGTTCCGCCGCCCATGCCGCAGGTGACAAACACCATATCAGCACCCTTTAAAGCCGCCGCGATCTCTTCGCTGCTCTCCTCGGCCGCCTTCTCACCGATTTCAGGCTTTGCCCCGGCTCCAAGTCCCTTGGTAAGCTTCTCGCCAATCTGTAAAAGCTTCGGCGCCCGGCATAGCTGCAATGCCTGCTTATCCGTATTGATGCCGATAAACTCTACCCCTGTTATATTCTCATCCACCATTCTATTAACAGCGTTGTTACCTGCTCCTCCTACACCGATCACGATGATCTTAGCAGCAGATTCAGCGTCGTTTGTTTTAATTTCCAGCAAAGGTATTTCCTCCTATCATTCCTGAACATCCCCTACAATTCGACTGACCATTTACTATTTTCAATACGGGCTCCGTCAGACTCATATAGACTATCATATAATCTTTTCCCTCAATTATCAACCACAAATTTAAGTTTTTTTCATTTTTCTTTATTCTTAAGGCTGTGATTCCTTCTCAAATGGGATATTTTTGGCATCCTCACTATAATTTTCCATGCGGAGCGTCCCTTTTTGCCCTGACAGCTTGGGAAGGACATCCTGAAGAATCATGATTTTTTCATCCAGATAATCCCCTGTCCCTAAAGAAGCCCGTATCTCCCCAAAATAAAGCGTCAGGGAACCGTCGCTTCCAAAATAAATCCTGTCGGTGGAAAGGCTGTATTTATTTACAAGCTGGGTAATGCTAAGGATCGACCGGAAGATGCTGGCATCCTCCACCGGAAGGGGCTCGTACATTACCACATGGTCAAAGCTAAGCCCTGTCACCTGCGGAATGCCTGCGGTTTTTTGGGTTGAGCTCTCCACCACGATTCCATCTTTGTCAAAATACATGTACCTCTCCAAATACTCCACATAGCCCGCAAGAGCTTTCTCGTATACCTCAATCTTAATGGTGTGGGGATCCACAACAGACACGTCCATCTTTTCCACAAAGGGAACCCCCTCCACGCTCTTGTTTTTATACTTGAGGGACAGCAGAAGGGAATTATTTCCGTAACTCCCTTCCATGACCATCCCGATAATCTCTTCGTTGGTGTAATGAACATTGCCCTCCACATACACCGTGGTCACCGTATAATTGGCAGCCACATAGCTGTATCCCGCAATCAGCAGGACTAGAAAGAGCAGAATCATTGCACCAATAATAAACAGACTCTTATGACCTGCCACATACGCGCCCATATTCATTTTTTGTGTCTGTTTTCTTTTTTTCTGTTTTTTTTTCGCCATATTCTGTGTATATATTTACTCCCAGATTTTGAAAATCCCTGCAAATATCCTCGTATCCTCTTTCAATAAAGTGACGGTTTCCAACCACCGTCTCACCCTCTGCCATACAGCCTGCGATCACCAGCGCCGCGCCTCCGCGCAGTTCATCCGCCATAACCTCACAGCCAAGCAGATAATCCACGCCGTTAATCACTGCCTGGCGCTTTCCCTGCAGGCGGATACGCGCCCCCATCTTCCGGAGCTGTTCCACAATCCGAAACCGGTTTTCAAACACCGTCTCCTCAATCACGCTTACCCCCGAAGCCTTAGTCAGGGCAACCATCAGCAGAGACTGCATATCGGTGGGAAATCCCGGATATACCTCGGTCTTAATCAAGGGCAGGGGATGCATTTTTCGGTCTGCCATAACATTAATGCCATCCTTAGAAACGATGATTTCCGCTCCCGCAAGCTCCGCCGTCCTTAAAACACTCTGCATCTGCGCCGCAGGCGCATCCTCCAAAAAAATGTGTCCGCCGGTTCCTAAAACTCCCATCAGATAAGTCCCTGCAACAATTCTGTCCGCAGGGATCCGAAACCGGACGCCGTGAAGCGGATGTCCTCCCTGTATGATCAGAACCGAACCGCCGATTCCCTCTATCACCGCTCCCGCTTCCCTAAGAAACTCACATAACGCCGCGATTTCCGGCTCCTTTGCCGCATTTTGAAGAACGGTGACACCTTTTGCGCGGACTGCGGCAAGAATCACGTTTTCCGTGACCCCCACGCTGGATACGGGCGGCCGGATCACGGTTCCTTCTAATTTTCTGACTCTTGCAGTGAAACAGCCTTCCTTCTCATAAATATCCACGCCCATCTTCCGAAGCGCTCCTAAATGCATATCGATGGGGCGTTCTCCAATGACACAGCCTCCCGGATACGCCATTGTGATTTCTCCCACTCTCCCCAGCATTGCGCCGAGAAGCATGATGGATGAACGCATGCCGGTTACGTTTTCGCCGGACACGGTATCCTCAGACACATTTCTTGCATCTATGGTAATGGTACGGTCTGACCTGCTCACCCTGCATCCGATTCCTGAAAGCAGTTCCAGCATATGATGCACATCCGAAATCTTAGGGCAGTTTTCCAGCACACAGACATCCTCTACCAAAAGAGCGGCTGCCAGAATCGGCAGCACTGCATTCTTTGAACCCTGTATTTTCGTTTCTCCAAAAAGAGCGTTTCCTCCTCTGATATGAATAGAATCCAAATTATCACCTTCTGCCTTCCGGTTAAAAAGTAAGACCTATTCTAAATATATGACTTCCGGGAAGAAACGTATCTTGTACTATAAATCTTTCAGCCGTATCCCTCTTCCTACGCTCAGCACAATTCCAATCTCAATCAGAAGGAATAACACCGCCGAGCCTCCGTAGCTGATAAAGGGAAGGGTAATTCCTGTATTGGGGATGGTGTTGGTGACAACCGCCACGTTTAAGATTACCTGAATGGCAATGTGCCCAAGCACCCCCACCACCAAAAGCGCCCCGAACAGATCCGGCGCATTGTTTGCAATCACCATAAACCTCCAAATCAAAAGGATAAACATAATCAGGATAGAAACAGCTCCAAACAATCCCAGCTCCTCGCAGATAATAGAAAAAATCATGTCATTCTGCGCTTCCGGAAGGAAACCAAGCTTCTGCATGCTCATTCCAAGCCCCTTGCCTAAAATTCCTCCCGAACCGATGGCGTAAAGCGCCTGAAGCGTCTGAAATCCCTTTCCGCTGGCATACGCCTCCGGGTCTAACCACGCCAAAATACGGGTTCCCCTGACTCCAAGCCAATCCGCGCCCGCCGCATGGGCAATCACATAGACTGCCAGCACGCAGACTGCCGTGCCGGCAAGCCCCAAAAGGATAAACCGCTTATAGTCCGGACAGGAGACAAACAGCATCAACACGGCGATTCCAAAAATAATGATCGCGGAGCTCATATTCTCCGTAACCTTCCATACCAGAAGACAGATGGGCATGGGAACCGCCAGCACGATCAGAAATCCCTTTCCGGTCCGAATCTTTCTGCCCATATGGCAGATAAGGCTTGCTAAGAATAAAATCATGCCCAGCTTCGCAATCTCCGCAGGCTGAATGGACATACCCATAATACGGAGCCACCTCTTGGCTCCGCCCGCCTCAAAGCCGAAAGGAATGATCAGCAGAATCAAAACCGCCGAAGCAATATAACCCAGCAGGGCAAACTTTTCCCAGAAATGGTAAGGAATATTCGCTACCACCATCATTGCGGCAATCCCCAAAATGGTAGAAAAAAGCTGTCTTTTTAGGAAATAAGCCGGATCCCCGTACTGGAGCCCTCCGTCATAGCTGCTGGTTGAATAAAGCATTACCAGACCAAAGCCGAGCAAAAACAACACAATAAACAGAAGCGTGTAATCAAAAAATGATTCCTGCCCTCTGCCTGCCCTTCGTCCGTTTGCGTTCCTGCTTCTCCTGTCTGCCACTTTTAAACTCCAATCTTTTCTACTAACTCTTTAAATACCTTTCCCCGCACCTCATAGTTGGGAAACATTCCCCAGCTTGCGCACGCCGGCGAGAGAAGAACTGCGTCCCCGGGCTGTGCCTGTTCTACGCAGATGGCAAACGCCTCCTCAAAGGTATCCGCCAAAATAATATTCTCCACCCCGTGAGCCTTTGCGCATTCGGCAATCTTCTCCCGGGTCGCCCCGATCAGCACAAGGGCTTTCACCTTGCCGTCAAATGCTTCAATCCAGGAATCGTACTCACTCTGCTTATCGTAGCCGCCGCCAATTAAGACCGTCGGCTTTGTCATGGCACGGATTCCCTGAATTGCGGCATCCGGATTGGTTCCTTTAGAATCGTTATAATAATCCACTCCGTTTTTGGATGCCACAAATTCAATCCGGTGCTCCACCGCCTTAAATTCCCGGACAGTCTTAAGGATAAGCTCCATGGGCACATTTAAGGCGTCTGCAATGGCAATCGCCGCCATCACATTTTCTACATTGCACATGCCCACCAGATTCATATTGTGGATATTCATAAGGCGTTCTGCCTTGCCGTTCTTTGCCAGAACGATTTCTTCTCCTTCCAGATAAATCCCCTCTATAAGCTTCCGGGCGGAAGAAAAGTAAATCACCCGGGCAGGACAAATCTTTCCAAACTCTCTGGTATATGCGTCCTCGTAGTTCAGCACGCACACGTCTCTCCCGGTTTGATTATGAGCGATCATCTGCTTCGTCTCCACATAACATTCCATGGTGTGATGACGGTTTAAATGATCCGGCGTTATGTTTAAGATGGCGGAAACATCAGGTCTAAAATCGTGTATAGTCTCCAGCTGAAAACTGCTGATCTCCGCCACGGTCACGCTCTCGTCCTTGGTCGAAAGGGCTGCCTCCGTATAGGGATTTCCAATATTGCCGACTACAAAGACGGACTGATAATACGCCTCCATAATCTGTCCTGTAAGCGTGGTTGTGGTAGTCTTTCCGTTGGTTCCCGTGATGGCGGCTATCTTCCCTTTGGCAAAGGTATAAGCCAGCTCAATTTCGCCCCATATAGGGATTTCTCTTTCCCGATACCAAGTCAAAAACTCTGCGTCAACGGGAATGCCGGGGCTGATGACTACCAGTGAAATCTCTTCTTTTACCTCTTCGGGGACTGTGCCTAAATAAATCTCCAATTCCTTCCCGGCTCCGGCGTTCTGCCGGATAGTCTCCGGGTCAAGCTTTTCATTGCCGTCATACAAAACCGGCACGGCACCCACGGTATTTAAAAGGCTGACGGCTCCTATCCCGCTTTTGCCGCTTCCAGCCACCAAAACTCTTTTTCCCTGTAGTTCCATCTTTCTTCCTCTCTCCAAGAAATTCCTTCTAAGAAATTCCAAATAATGCCAGAATACACAGCATTGCCGTCACGAGGCAAAAGGCGGCTGTGATCGTCGTCTCCTTAAATCCGCACAGCTCGAAATGATGATGCAGAGGAGCCATTTTGAAAAGACGCCTGCCGCCGCTCAACCGGAAATATGCCACCTGAATAATCACCGACAAAACCTCCGCCACATAAATAAATCCCACAATCGGCAGATACAGCGGCATCTGCATCATATAAACACTGCCTGCTATAAATCCTCCAAGCGCCAGGGAACCGGTATCTCCCATAAAGACGCTTGCCGGATGCACATTGAACAGCAGAAATCCAAGCAGCGCTCCCACAACGGCGCTGGTGATAGGCTCAATCCCCGCTCCTGTTCCAATGGAAGCAACGGTCAAAAACGTTGACACCATAACCGTCACACTGCCTGCCAAACCGTCTAATCCATCCGTAAAATTGGTTCCGTTGGCTGTCCCTGCCACTACCAGAAACAAAAACGGGATTTCCATCTGTCCTAATCTCAGATAATGTCCTTTTCCAAAGGGAATCTGCATCGCCTGAGGAAGCATTCCAATGTGAAACAAATACCAGGCAAATATCCCGGTGACCAAAAGCTGGCATAACATTTTCTGCCAAGGGCGGAGCCCCATGGAATTTCTTTGCACTACCTTGATATAATCATCCAAAAATCCAATCAGCCCAAATCCCAGCGTCAGAAAAAAGACCGGAACAATCTTGGGATACTCTTTTGCATACAACGCTGTTGTAACCGCCACGCTGACCAGAATTAAAATTCCTCCCATGGTGGGAGTTCCCGTTTTGATCAGATGAGTGCGGGGTCCATCCTCACGCACCGTCTGCCCGGCTTTTAAACGCCGCAAAAAGGGAATGATCACCGGTCCTAACAGCACGCTGAGACCAAATGATACCAGCATCGGCATAATAATATGCTCCTTTGCCATTGCCTGCACCTCTCAATTATAATCCATTTTCTCCAAATAAGGAAGAATATTTTCAAAAAGCTGCCGTACCACCGGTGCCGCTACCTGACCGCCGTAATAAACTCCCTGAGGGTTATGAATGATGGCAAGCGCAAGCACCTGCGGGTCATCTGCCGGTGCAAAGCCGAGAAAGGATGCAATATATCTGCCGCTTCCCCGCGGGAGCGTCTGGCTTGTAGCCGTCTTTCCTCCCACTCTGGCTCCTTCTACATATCCATTTTTACCTGTTCCGTTCTCCACCACCTGCTCTAAAATCATGCGCATCGTGGCGGAGGTCTCCTCTGACACAATCTGTTCTGCTTCCGGATAGGAAAACTGCTCCATTTCCGTTTTCTGCCTGTCTGCGCTGGCAACCCCGAAGTGGGGAGTCACCCACTTCCCGCCATTGACGATTGAGGACGCCGTGGCCGCAAGCTGTATGGGGGTAATCTGGAAAGACTGGCCGAAAGATACGGTTGCAAGCTCAACTGCCTTCATATCTTCCATTTTATGCATAATCGTTCCCGCCTCTCCCGGCAGATCCACCCCGGTCTTCTCAAGCAGTCCAAACTGCTTGAAATACTTATAATAATTTTCCACTCCCAGCCTTAAGCCCACCGTGATAAAGACTGGATTACAGGAGTTCATGGTAGCCTCCATAAAATTCTGCGAACCGTGCCCTGTGGTCTTGTGGCACCGAATCCGCCTGTCCTCCACCATAATGTACCCCGGACAGCTGAAGCGGTCTTCCACCGTGACGGCTCCGCCTTCCAGCCCTGCCGCCGCAGTGATGATCTTGAACGTAGACCCCGGCTCGTAAGTGTCGCTGATACATCCGTTGCGCCACATTTGATTTAAAAGCTCCTGCTGTTTTTCCTGAGATAAATTCTCCTGAGAAATATTCTCCTGAGAAAGATTCTCCTGAGAAATGTCCTCATTTGTTTCTTCCCCGGCGGTTCCCATAAGCAGTTTCTCCGGCAGTTCGTAGGGATTATTTAAATCAAATTCCGGGACATCTACCATTGCCATAATCTCTCCGTTTTGAGGATTCATGACCAGGATGGATACCCGCTCCGCCTGCTTGGTCTCCATCACCTGTTTTGCAAGCTGAGTGGCATAGCTTTGAATATTAATGTCAAGGCTCGTATAAAGATCTTTTCCCGCCACCGGTTCAACTCTCTCTTCCCCGGCTTCGCTGATTTCCACCCCTCTTGCATCGGTAACCGTGAGAATGGTTCCCTCCTGCCCTTTCAGATAGTCTTCATATTTTACTTCAAGACCGATGATTCCCTGATTATCTCCGCCTGTAAAGCCCAGCACCTTTGAGGCAAGCTCTCCGTAAGGGTAATAACGCTTGTAATCTTCATCCACCTTTACTCCGTCAAGGTCATAAGCGCGGATGGCATCCCCTTTTTCCTTCTCCACATTGCTTTTGATTCTTTCGATGGCGGAATACTTTTCCACACGCTTTTGCACGTATTCCTCCGACAAGTCAAGCTCCTTGCTGAGCACCTCCACGATCCGGTCCGGGTCTTTGATCTGATTGTGAATCACGGAAATCGTGCATACGGTTTTATTGTCCGCGATAACATTTCCATTGGTATCTAAGATTCTTCCTCTTGCCGCCTTAATGCTCCGTTCCCTCTCATGGAGATCCTTTGCCTGCTCTGTATAGTAATCAGACTGAAACACCATCAGATATACCAGTCTGCATGCCAATACCAGAAAAAGCGCCAGACAGGCAAAAAAGACGCACACAATCTTTTTCCGGATAAAGGTTTTGTGATTTACCATAGAAACCTCATAGAAAAGGTATTATTACAATCTATTACCTTTCCTACGAGGTTATTCTTAAAACTGTCTGCTATTCCGGCGTATCAGCCGGTTCTTCTATCCCCGGCGTCTCTCCTGCGCTTCTTTCTCCCTCAATATCTACTCCTAACATATATCCGGTAACCGGGTCTACATAGTTTCCAGTGGCGGGATCCACCGCGTAACCGGTCTCCGGGTCAATGGGAAAGTCCTTCCACGGCTCATTCGGCGTCGGCTCAGCTTCCGCGGAGGGTTCTCCCTCTCCGGTTCCCTCCGGAGATTCTTCGCTTGTCCCTTCCCCGGTTTCTCCGTCTTCTCCTTCCGCCGTTTCCCCTTCTTCCGTTCCCGGCGCAGGCGCTGTCATAATTTCAATCTGAAGCTCGTTAAGCTCCTGTATTTCCTTTTCTGATAATTCTTCTGTCATGTAAATTCCCATATAGGGAAGAACTTCTGTCAAAATACCGCGCACAATTCTGGTGGCATACTTTGCATCATCCATGATGGCGTTGCTCACATTCGGACGGTCAACCACCACATAGATTGCAACCTGTGGGTCATCTGTCGGAGCATAGCCCAAAAAGGAAAGCACATACTCTTTTGCCGAACGGGGCACTGTCTGAGCTGTCCCTGTCTTGCCGCCAATCATATATCCTGCCGGGCGCGCGGTCTTTCCTGTCCCATTTTCCCCGGACACCACAAGATTGCACATTTCTCTGACCCTGTCGGAGGTAGTCTCTGAAATCGTCTGCCGAAGCACTCTGGGCTCTATATTCTGCACGGTTGCCCCCGAAGGGCTGACAATTTTTTTCACTACATGGGGCTCATAATAGTATCCGCCGTTAATCAGCGAGCAAAACGCCGACATCATCTGAATCATGGTGCAGTTATACCCCTGCCCGAAGCTGCAGGTAGCAAGCTCCGAGGAATGCATTGTATTTTTATTATAAATCAGGCTTGCCGTCCTTGCCTCCCCTGCGAGGTCTATATTGGTCTTAAGCCCCAAATTGAACATATGCTGGAACTCTGTGAATGTCTCTACCCCGGTAGCGCTTGCCACATACATCATATTGACGTTGCAGGAGCGCTCAATCCCCTCGGAAACGCTCAATTCCCCATCGCCCCAAGTATTGTGGCAGTGGATTTCATGCCCGCCAATTTCAAGCACCCCCTTACAATTGTACCGCTCATTTCCCGTAATGCTGCCACTCTCAATCCCCGCCGCCACCGTAAGGGGCTTGGAAACCGAACCCGGCTCATAGGTCTCGCTGATGCAGAAATTTTTCCACAGGGCATTTAACTGACGGTACATGGCTTCGTTGTTGTTTGTCAGCTGTGAAAGATTTTCTTCATTAATGTATTCTCCGGTTCTTTCCCCCGCCTCGTTTAAGATTGGCATTCCAATCAAAGCATCCAGATTTCTCGTATCGTTTAAATCAAATACCGGGTAGCCTGCCATAGCAAGCACCTCTCCGCTGTTCACATCCATAATGATACAGCCCAAATTGTTTGCGCCGTTCCCCTCGTGAAAACCATCCCGGTATTCCTCATCAAACTTCCGCAGATACTTTTCCACAATGCTTTGAATATTGATGTCAATCGTGGTAATAATGCTGTTTCCATCCACCGCCGGAATGGTGGTTCTCTCCAGATTAGAATCCCCGTTCAGATAACCGTATTCCCTGCCCGGCGTTCCCGACAGCACATCATTGTAAAATTCTTCCAGCCCGTAAGACCCTGCATTATCACTGGTGGTAAAGCCAATCACATCACAGGCAAGGCTTCCTCCGGGATAACTTCTCTTATACTCCTCCTCAAACCAGATTCCCTTGACCAGCGATTTGTCTTCATTGATCAGCCCCATAAGTCCCTGTATCTGCTCAAATTCCAGTCGTTTTGCCAGCACATAATACCGTGATGTTTCACTGTTTGCCGCTATGTAAGAACGGACTGCAGAAACATCCGCCCCAATCTGGGTTCTCAGTGCTTCTAAAGTGGGTTCCAGATAGGACTCGTCCTGAGACACTGCCACCGCATCCAAAATCACATTGTAAACCTTTTCACTGGATGCCAGAATGCTTCCGTTTGTATCAAGGATTGACCCCCGTTTATAGGGGAGCGACGTGCTGTCATACTTTTGCTGGGAAAGCACCTGCTTTTTGTACCTCTCTCCGTTATCTCTGGTAATGATGAATAAACGGTAGGATAACCCCACAAAAGCCAGTAGTACCAAAATAAACAGTACTACCAGCTTCTTTTGCATTTTAATTGTGAATCTGTTCTTTTTCCTTCTGCCTTCCAAACCAACACCCGCTTTATTCCGGAATCTCACCGGTCTGTCTTACATAATCACTGCTCTCACCGTGGAAAGGAATGATCTGCCCCTCTTTGGCATAGCTCATGCCAAGCTCCTGAATCGCAATTCTCTTGACCTCATCCAAGTTGACGCTGCTGATAATCCGGTCATAATTCTCGTCATTGCTCAGCTTCAATTCGTTCAAGGTGCTTTCCATTCTGGAAATATTCTTAATGCTGCTTGTGATGTCCGCTTTCAGCGTCAGGTATCCAGTAAGGATAAACGCCGCCGTCACCATAGCTCCAACCAAAAACAGCACATATCCAATATTCATATAGAGGGCACGATCTCTGTTCTTGCGCACATGCTTCTTGGTGCGCCGTACAGTTTCCTGCTTTTTCGGCACAACATAAATTCTCTCCTCCTGTGCCAGTCTTCTGGCGGCAGTGTTTCCCTGAACGTAAATGCTGTTTCTGTATTCATTTTTATGTCTTTCCCTTGCATTTACCGCCATGTCACCCTCCTGCTATCATCAATTAATGCTTTTCTCAAAAATCCGAAGCTTTGCACTTCCTGCTCTGCTGTTTTCTTTTAATTCCTCTTCTCCCGGCAAAATCGGCTTCGATGTGGCCACCTTTCCCCTGCTGGTCTTTCCGCACACACACACCGGAAAGTCAGGCGGGCAGATACACGGATTCTGCGCCTGTCTAAATTCTGTCTTTACAATCCGATCTTCCAAGGAATGGAAGGTAATAATGCAAAGCCTCCCTCCGGGGTTCAGCAGATTGATCAATTCTCCGATAGATTCTTTCAGCACCTCCAGCTCTCTGTTGCATTCAATGCGGACTGCCTGAAATGTCCTCTTGGAAGGATGCCCTCCCGCCGTACGCATTTTGGCAGGAATTGCCGAGCGTATGATCTCATTTAATTCTCCTGTAGTCTCAATCGGTCTCTCCGCTCTTGCCTTCACAATATATTTGGCAATGTTTTTGGCAAACCGTTCTTCTCCATAATCTCTGATTACCCGATACAGCTCCATTTCACTGTATTCGTTTAAAATATCCCGCGCACTTTTGGACTGCCTTTGATCCATCCGCATATCCAGAGGGGTATCAAACCGATAAGAGAATCCTCTCTCCTTTGTATCAAGCTGGTAGGAAGACACCCCAAGATCAAGCACCATGCCGTCAATTCCCGTAATTCCCAGTGCCAAAAGCGCCTCCTTGGTATTCCGATAATTGTCTCTCAGGATGGTCACCCGGTCTCCAAACGCGGAAAGCCGTCTGCCCGCCGCTTCTATCGCCGCCTCGTCCTGATCAATGCCAATCAGCCTTCCGCCCTCTCCCAGCCTTGAAGCAATCTCAGCGGAATGCCCGCCTCCTCCTAACGTGCCGTCTACGTAAGTTCCGTCCGGCTTTATCTTAAGCCCTTCAATTGTCTCTGTAAGCAATACCGATTTATGCTCAAATGTCATTGCCGCTCCCAACTAAATCCCAATTCCAAGTTCGATCATGTGTCTGGAGATTTCTTCCATATCCTGATAGGTCACAGTTCCTTCCCATCTCTCTTTGCTCCAGATTTCCACTCTGCTGCCCACACCCACTAGTACTGCGTCCTTGGTAATTCCTGCAAAATCCCGAAGCACCGCCGGAAGGAGAATCCTCCCCTGCTTGTCCACCTCCACGCTGGCGGCTCCCGCCAGAAAGAATCTCGTGAACTGCCTTGCCTCTTTATCAATCATCGGTAAGCCGTGTAACTTCTCTTCAAAAGCCTGCCACTCAGGATCATCGAACACAAACAGACAGCCGTCCATTCCCTTTGTCACCACAAATTCATCACCTAATGCTTCCCTGAATTTGGAAGGAATGATCAGTCTGCCTTTTGCATCAATTGTATGGTTGTATTCTCCCATAAACATGTGCATCACCCATTCCTGAGGTTTCGGCCGGCTTATCTGCCTCTAATCGGTATCAAAAGCGGTCTGCCACGGAAAGCCTGGATAAATTCACCACTTTTACCCACATTATATACACTATCCTCCACTTTCCACCACTTTTAGGTACATTCTACCCTATTTTCCGCCCGGAAGCAAGCAAAAAAAAGCACCCTGTCCGTACCGACAAGGCGCATAAATACTGGATTTTGAGCCAAAGCAACAATATCTAGTGCCACGCTGCCAGACGCATCACTAGATATTGTTTAAAAATTTTATAAAATTTTTGTAATTTTTTATCCTTCGTCTCTCCTGCCCTTTTTCTTTTGCCTCATCCGCACCAAAAGGTCGCAGAGAATTGAACTTACACACAAGACTATCGCAAGCACCTGTGATACCGGAACCTGCGTTCCCGGAATAAAAAGCTGGTCTGTCCGGATTCCCTCAATCCAGGCGCGCCCTAAACCGTAACCGCCCAGATACAAAAGCGCTATCTCCCCTTCAAATTTTTTGTGCTTATAATAAAGAAGCATCAGGATTAACAGCCCCAGATTCCAAAGGCTTTCATACAAAAAGGTGGGATGAACCTGAATATAATTAGTCCCCTCCGCAATGTGCTCCGCCAAAGATTCCGATATGTCGATGGAACGCACCATATCAATGGGAAGCCTCATGGCAAACAGATTATCCGTGTACTGTCCAAAGACCTCCCGGTTGGTAAAGTTTCCCCACCTGCCGATTGCCTGTCCCAAAATCAAGCCCAGCACGCCCGTATCCGCCATCCGAAAGGCATTTTGCTTTTTCAGCTTTGCATAGATAAAAAGCGTGGTAAACGCCGCGATCACGCCGCCGTAAATAGCAAGACCGCCCTCCCGCAGATTTAAAATGCTGAGCAGATTATTTTTGTAATTGTCCCACTCAAAAACCACATAATAAATTCTGGCTCCGATAATGGAAAAAATCACCGCATAAATGGAAAAATCCCAATAAACTTCCGGATCCTGCCCGGTCACCTTTGCCCACCGTGCCGCCATCATAATTCCCGCAATCACGCCAATGCCGATGATCACGCCGTACAGCGCAATCTCAAAGCCGAAAACGCTGAAGCTTTTCGGCACATTTCTCAAATAAATTCCCATATTGGGAAATGCAATATCCATTAAATCCATAGGAAACCTTCCTTTATCTCATATCCGGTCAGACATTAAACCGGAACAAAATCACATCCCCGTCCTTCACTACATACTCTTTGCCTTCCATTCCTACCAGTCCCTTTTCTCTGGCAGCCGCAAGAGACCCCTGTTCCAAAAGATCCTTGTAATTGACTACCTCCGCCTTGATAAATCCCCGTTCAAAATCCGTATGTATCTTGCCTGCCGCCTGAGGCGCCTTGGTTCCAATCTTGATCGTCCATGCTCTGGTCTCGTCCTCCCCTGCCGTCAAAAAGCTCATAAGCCCAAGCAGACGGTAGCTGGCACGAATCAGCTTCTCAAGCCCGGATTCCTTAAGCCCTAAATCCTCCAAAAACATTGCCTTTTCTTCCTCGTCAAGCTCCGAAATCTCCTGCTCAATCTGCGCACAGATCACAAACACCTCGCTGCCGTTTTCGGATGCAAAATCACGTACCCGGCAGACCCCTTGATTGGAAGCTCCGTCATCCGCAAGATCCTCCTCCCCCACGTTGGCTGCAAAAATAACCGGCTTGTAGGTTAACAGATTATACGATTCCAAAAGCAACTTTTCATCCTCATCATCTGTCACATAACTTGCCGCCAGTTTTCCCTCTTCCAGATGCGCCTTCAGCGACTCCAAAAGCGCAGCCTCCTTGGCAAGAGACTTGTCCATTCTTGCCGCCTTCCCGGTCTTGGCAATTCTCCGTTCCAGTATTTCTATATCCGAAAAAATCAATTCCAGATTAATCGTCTCAATATCTCTTAACGGGTCAATCGTTCCATCCACATGCACCACATTGGAATCCTCAAAGCAGCGCACCACATGGACTACCGCGTCTACTTCCCTGATGTTGCTGAGAAACTGATTTCCAAGCCCCTCTCCCTTGGAGGCTCCCTTAACCAGACCCGCAATATCCACAAACTCTATGACTGCCGGAGTTACCTTTTTGGAATGATACATATCTCCCAAAAGCTTTAACCTCTCATCCGGAACCGCCACAATCCCCACATTGGGGTCGATGGTGCAGAACGGATAATTTGCCGACTCAGCTCCCGCTTTAGTGAGGGAGTTAAACAAAGTACTCTTTCCCACATTGGGTAATCCTAAGATTCCTAATTTCATAATATTCTCACATCTCCTTTGATTTTCTGCCTAATCCTAACATGATAACGCAATTATTTGTTCTACGCAGGCTTAAATGCTAAATCATCTTATTTTCATAATCCTGCAGTTCATGAAAAATATTATCCACGAAAACCGTATCCCCTTCCACTCTGTAAAGCATAAAATATCTGTGGGACATAAAATTCATCCGCCTGTATCCAAGTTTTTTCAGATGCTGGTTCTCACACATTTTTAGACTTTCTGCAACATGCGTCAGAGAAGTTATCGTTGCTTCAAAATCATCTATCAGATTACATACTGCCTGCTCATTCTTCTTTTCAAACAAAAGATAGTGTAAAAAATTATCCATATCTGTTTCAGCATCTTCTGTAATAATTACTTTATAATCCATATTTTCCCCTCAAATCGGAGATTACCATATCTGCTTCACGGCATCTTCCTTCTTCACAATGTTCTCTGGATTGCCTTAATTTCTCCAGCAGTTCTTCTTCTGTCATTGCTCTGTATGGATTACTCTCTGTCGTATCTCTCTTTCTGATTTCAAAAGGAAAACCGTTATTTGCAACAGCCAGTGTCAAAAACATTTTGATTGCAGATGTGGTATCAGTGCCAAGATCTTTAAACAGCATATCCGATTTTCGCTTTAAATCGTCATCTACTCTCACTTGAATTGTGCTTGCCATAATGAACTCCTTCCAAAATATCTCTTCCTTATATTTTCACTTTTACCCCATATCATACATAATTTCCAAGTTCTATCCCTAAAACTCTTTCAACACCTCTTCAATTTCCCCGGCGGACGCCAAAAAAGCCTCTGCCGCTGCCGGATCAAAGTGCGTGCCGGATTCACTGCGTATAATTCCGTATGCCTTTTGAAGCGGCATTGCCTCCTTATAACAGCGCTTGGAAGTGAGCGCATCAAAAACATCCGCTACCGCCATAATCCGCGCGCATAAAGGTATTTCCTCACCTTTTACTCCATCCGGATATCCGTTTCCATTCCACCACTCATGATGATATGCCGCCATATCCACTGCCATATCCAGATATGCGGACTGTCCTAACTGGTTCTCAGCCTGTTTCAGCAGCTCACGTCCTGCCGCGGCATGACTTTTCATAATCTCAAATTCTTCTTCCGTTAACCTCCCCGGTTTATTCAGAATTGCATCCGGAATATGTATTTTTCCAATGTCGTGCAGCGGCGCGGCAACGACCATATCCGATATATACTGGGGTGTTAAAATGCCGGAAAACTTATTTTGTGCTTTCAGCGTATTTGCTATAATCTCCACATATCTTGCAGTCCGCTTGATGTGGCCGCCCGTATTCTCATCCCTGCTCTCCACAAGATCCGCCATCATTGCAATCATGTTAAACTGCATGGACGAAACCTGCTCATAGTAATAAGAACGCTTATTCCCCTGCATGACAAGGACAATCATTGCAACCGTCAGTACAAATGCAGTTACTCCAAATACGCAGGCATCCCATGCAAACTGACCGCTTACCGCATAGCCGTACCCGGCTTCCTTCATTTCCCTGTTTAGTTCAGTCTGTCTTGCCATAATATTGGAAAAGGATAAAAGCAGGATACCCGACACATACAGCAGGCTCTCCTCCCACTTGTGAAGGTGGCGTTTGTTCATGTTTTCCCGAAACCAGCTCCGCCAGTCCTTCCCTTTTATAAAGAAGAGTAAAAGAACAAGCGCCAGCACGCCATACATGAACAAGCTGTAATACAGCGCCGTCCTCTCAGAAAATCCAAGCAGATTCGGCACCATCACAAAGACCGGTACCACAAGCCCATTTAAAATACCCGGAATTGGAAGGATCAGCAAAAATCCACGCAGACGATGTGATTTTCTTCCCAAAACAATATTCAGACCGCCCGCCGCAAGTGCCGCAAATGTTGCAATATCTTTTCCAAGAAGGAAAAACAATAGGATAACGCTGACGATGCTGACCAGATAAAATATTTTTTGTTTTTGAACCTCCATCCCCGGCTCCAAAAATACATATCTTTCAATCAGAAAAATGCCTGTGACTACCGTCATCACTTCCAATATGTTACTGAGTTCTGCCAACATAAATCCGCCTTTCCCTTAACATTCCATTAAAACTCAGCCTATGTCTTCTAATTTTCTGTTATCAAATAACTTCTCTCAATATCTCTTTCTATTCTTCAATTCCTCATACAAAATCGAATAATTGTGATACCGGACTCTGCTGATTTCTCCCCGCGCCAATGCATCCTTTACTCCACATGACGGTTCGCTCAAGTGGGCGCATCCGCCAAAACGGCAGTCCTTTTCGTATTTTTCAAATTCCGGATAAAATCCCTGCAGTTCCTCCTTCTCCATCGCTCCCAGACCAAGAGAAGTAAATCCCGGCGTATCCATGAGAAAGGTATCTTGCGGGAGCGCAAACAACTGAGCATGTCTTGTGGTATGCTTTCCTCTCTCAATCTTCCGGCTGATCTCCCCGGTCTCCATATTTGCCTGAGGGTAAAGGGCATTGATGATGGTGGACTTTCCCACGCCGCTTGGTCCCGCCGCCACGGTGGTTTTGCCCGTAAGGCAGGCTCGTATCTCTTCAATTCCCTGATTCCTTGCCCCGCTCACAAAAAGCACCCGGTATCCGCATCCGCTGTACGCAGCAAGGAGCTCATCCTGCTCTTCCTGTGAGGCAATGTCCTTTTTGTTAAAGCAGATCACTGCCGGAAGCTTCTGTTTTTCCATGGAGATTAAAAAGCGGTCCAAAAGATTATAGTTGGGATCCGGCTTTACAATTGCAAAAATGATCAATGACTGGTCTACGTTAGCGCACGCCGGTCTTATGAGCGCGTTTTTCCTTGGAAGGATCTTTACGATATTTCCTGTAAGCTCCGTCTCTGATACAAGCTCAATCTCTACGTTGTCGCCCACTAACGGCTTGATCCCGTCTTTTCGGAATATTCCCTTTGCCTTGCATTCTATCAGTCCTAAGCCGGTGTGCACATAATAAAACCCGGCTATCCCCTTGATGATCTTTCCCTGCAAAAACACCCCTCCATGTTTTATCATATTGTTTACAATATTTACCGTCTTCTCTATTCTGCCACAAAAGTAACCGGACGGCGGATTTCCTTAGTCTCCGTACTGCCTCCCTCCGTACTCTCCACTCCATCACCGTCAATCGTGCTTGCGCCGTCAATGACATTCACATATTGATAAAGAATCACTCCCGTCTGGGATTTAATTCCTGTAATGTTCTGCTGCTCAATGGGGAAGGACGCTGTCTGGGTGCTCCAGAGCTGTGTCCCGTCATCCGCCATCAGCGTTACCGTAACAAGCGTTCCTCCACGGAAATTCGGGTCTTCTTCCGCCGTGGGCGCTGTGATGGTATCCGAAAACCGGAAAGTAGACTGGATAGGCCCTATACTGATGCTGATGTCCACCTTTTCGCCTGCCTCCGCATAAGACCCCACGGAATAACTCTGATAGCATACCAGCCCTGTCAAGTCTGCATTCTCATTGTTGACTTCGGAGACGGTTCCCAATTGAAGCCCTGCTTCCACCAGAACTGCCATTGCCTCCTCCTCGGATCTTCCCATCAGATCGGGCACTCTGACCTTTTCCGTATCTTTTCCAAGACTGATGGTTATGGTTACCGCCGCACCGCTGGGTGCCTTTTCCCCTGCCTTGGGAGACTGTGTGACAATCTTACCCGCCTCGATATATTCGTCATAAGCTTCCGTCTTGTTGACTGCAAATCCCTTTTTATCCAGTTCGGCAGTCGCCTCCGCTTCGGTCATTCCCACCACGTCAGATACTACCACTCCCTCAGAACCGGCACTGACTGTGAGAACCACATTGCTTCCCTCTTCCACCATATCTCCCGGGTCAACGCTTGCTTTCATGACAATTCCCTGCTCATAATCAGTGCTTTCCTGATATTCAATCTCCGGCGTCAGTCCAATATTCAAAAGCGAAACCTTAACCTCATCCACATTTTTGCCTACTACCGTGATCATTTCTACCTTAGGCTTTTCTTCCTCCTGCTCTTCCTCTACTTCCTCTTTATTTCCAAAGTCGAAAACGCCAACCGCTCTTCCTACCAGAAAAAGAACAATGCACCCGATAAGGATTGCCGCAATCACCGCAAGGATGGTCGTGATTCTTTCCATCTTGGGTTCGTACTCGTCCTCTTCCTCCTCGTCGTCGTCGTTTTCGTACTCATATTCATATTCGTACTCTTCGTCTTCCTCTTCTTCCGGTTCTTCCTCCACTACATAAGTCTTCCCCGCAGGCTTCTTTGCACTCTTTTGAGCTGAACTCTTTTGCGCGTTTTGTTTTACTTCCTTTTCGGTGCGGAGATGCATAGCCTCTTCCAAAGCATCCCGTTTGTGGGACTGCTTTTTGATCCGTTCCATCTCACTGTCGCTGATCATCTTGGTAGAGCCTTCCTCATCCGGATTGACCACTTTCACAAAATCCTCATCCGGCGTCATCAGGGAACGCTTCAAGTCGGTAATCAGCTCTCCCATGGACTGATAGCGTCTGTCGGGACTCTTCTGACAGCATTTAAATACAATCTGTTCCACGCTCACCGGAATCTCGGACACATATTCTCTGGGAGAGGGCATCTCCTCCTGAATATGCTTAATGGCAATCGCCACGGTTGTTTCTCCATTAAAAGGAACCCTGCCCGTGAGCATCTCAAACATGGTTACGCCCAGCGAATAAATATCACTCTTTTCGTCTGAATAGCCGCCTCTTGCCTGCTCCGGCGATGTGTAATGAACCGACCCCATCACATTGGAGGTAATGGTGTTGCTGGTCGCTGCCTTTGCAATGCCGAAATCCGTAACCTTAACCTTACCTTCCTTGGATATGATAATGTTCTGGGGCTTAATGTCTCTATGAATAATATGGTTGTTATGAGCCGCCTCAATTCCCATGCTCACCTGTATTGCAATGCTGACTGCCTCCTTAACCGACAGCCTTGCCTTCTTTTCGATATACTTTTTGAGAGTAATGCCCTCTACCAGCTCCATTACGATATAGTAGATTCCATTTTCCTCTCCCACATCATATACATTTACAATATTGGGATGCATCAATCCTGCTGCCGCCTGAGCCTCTATTCTGAATTTGGATACAAAATTGGCGTTCTCCGAAAATTCCTGTTTCAGAACCTTTACCGCCACAAACCGATTCAGCTTATGATCCTTCGCCTTATATACATCCGACATTCCGCCTGTACCGATTTTTTCAAGTATTTCGTACCGATCTCCGATTATCATTCCGATTTTAATCATATTTCATCTCCATCCAACCTTGTTTCGCATCATTCTCTGGCAAACGCATCAATGATGATCACCGTAATATTATCTTTCCCGCCGTTATTGTTGGCGGCATCAATCAGCCTTTGCGCCTTTTCTTCCATGGACACCGGCTCTCTTAAGATTGCTCCGATCTCCTCATCCTCAAGCATATTCGTGAGCCCATCCGAGCATATCAGTACCAGCTCTCCGGGCTTAAGCTCCTCATGGAAAAAGTCAATCTCCACCGTATCTAAGGCGCCGATTGCTCTGGTAATAATGTTCTTATCCGGATGGTTCCTCGCCGCCTTTCTGTCAATGCCGCCCATCCGCACCATTTCTTCTACCAGCGAATGGTCTCTGGTAATCTGTCTGACCTCACTGCCGATAATATATAACCTGCTGTCCCCCACGTTCGCCACCTGTAGATAATGCCCTAAACAGGTTGCCGCTACTACTGTCGTTCCCATTCCCGAAAGGCTTTCGTCTTCGTCCGCCTTTCTGCGGATCTGGTCATTGGCAATCCGTATCGCCTTGCTTAAAATGCGTACCGGATTCTTTTCAAAACACCCCCGCACCTCTCTGATGATCGTTTCCACTGTACACTTGGACGCAAAATCTCCCGCATTGTGTCCGCCCATTCCGTCAGCCACAATAAATAAATTAGGAAGATTTCCTATAGGCGACTCTGAAACATAAACATAGTCCTGATTTAGTTTTCGCTTTTTCCCTATATCTGTGACAGAAAAGGATCGTATCACGTTGTTCCCTCCTTCAGCGCCTTCTGCCGTCTGCGAAGCTGACCGCAGGCGCCGTCAATATCTCTCCCCATTTCCCTTCTAATAGTAACATTTATTCCATTTTTTTCAAGTTTATTTTTAAATGCCAGAATTTCCGGCTTCTTCGAGCGGTTAAACTCCCTCTCTTTTACCGGGTTTACCGGTATCAGGTTCACATGACAATTCAGCCCCTTTATCAGCGCACAAAGCTCTTCGGCATCCTTTCGCGTGTCATTTACGCCCTGAGCAAGTGCGTATTCAAAGGTGATTCTTCTCCCTGTCTTTTCAAAATAATAGGCGCAGGCTTCCATCAGTTCCTTTATGGAATACCGATTTGCAGCCGGCATCAGGGCTTTCCGCTTTTCATCGCACGGTGCGTGAAGCGACAGGGCAAGCGTAATCTGCAATTGTTCATCAGCCAGCCTGCGCATCTCGGGCACCAGCCCGCAGGTGGACACCGTTATGTTTCTCTGGCTGATATGTAAGCCGTTTTCATCGGTTAGGAGCCTTAGAAACTTAAGCAGATTCTCATAATTATCCAAAGGCTCCCCGGTGCCCATCACCACCACGTTGGACACCCGCTCCCCGCTAAGAAGCGTGACAGCGTAAATCTGATCCAGCATTTCGGAGGAAAGAAGCGACCTTTCCAGTCCCCCTAATGCGGAGGCGCAGAAAGCGCATCCCATCCGGCATCCCACCTGAGAGGAAATGCAGACGCTGTTTCCGTGTTTATATTTCATCCACACGCTCTCCACCAGACATCCATCCGAAAGCTCAAACAAATATTTGGCGGTTCCGTCAATGGCGGATTTCTGTATCTTTACCGGCTTTACCGCCGTATATGCAAAGTTCTCAGCAAGCTTATCCCGAAGGGACAAGGGCAGATTGCTCATCTCCTCATATCCCCGCGCCAGCTTTCCATGCATCCACTGATAAAGCTGTTTTGCACGGAAAGATTTTTCCCCCATCTCTTCCAGTTCCTTTTGAAGTTCCTCTAATGTCAGTGATTTTATATCCTTCATATGAATGTCTGCCTTTCCTAACAAGTCCGAACCAGCCGGGAGATAAAGAAGCCATCCGACTTGTGTATCCCCGGAAAAAGCTGAATTTTACCGTCCTGTTCCTCTTCCTTTAGTTCCTCCGGCAGGTAAGGCGCCAGACTTTGGCATTTAAAAGGATGCTCTCCGGTAAACCACTCAATCATACGTTCATTTTCAACCGGATTCATAGTGCAAGTGCTGTAAATCAGGATTCCCCCCGGCTTTACATATCTCCATGACGCTTTCAATATCCGTCTCTGCAAAAGCGCCAGCTCGTCCAGCCCTTCTCTGCTGATGCGGTATTTAATATCTCGCTTCTTTCCCATAATTCCAAGCCCGGAACAGGGCAGATCCGCCAGCACTGCATCCGCTTTTTCAAACAGACTTTCATCCGGAGTCTGTGCATCCCAGACTTCCGCCGTCATGTTGACTACGTTCATTCTTTTTATATTATCTCTAATCAAAGACGCCTTATACTCTGTCAAATCTCTGGAAATCACTATCCCACGCCCTTCCAGCTTTTCCGCCATATACAGGCTTTTTCCGCCGGGTGCCGCGCACACATCCACTACCAAAAGCTCTCCGGACTTGTTTTCCAGCTCTTCCACTCCCGCCGCATCCACTGCCAGCATGCTGCTCACATCTTGAACCACAAACAAGCCCTCCTCATATCCGGGAAGGTTTCCCACTCCGTCCGTTCCGGTTAGTGTATATGCCAACGGATGATAAGGATGCCTCTCGGCATGAATCTTCCGCTTTGAAAGCTCTGCAAGCCACCGCCCCCTCTCTTCTTCGGAGGTTTTTGAGGAAAGGCGCACCGTCACCGGATGTTCCTTTAATGCTCCCTGTAGGACAGCCTGCGTTTTCGCTTCCCCATAGGCATCCTCCCAAAATCCAATCAGCCATTCGGGCATGGAATATTGGATGGAAAGCGCCCTTCTTCTGTCTCTTTCCGGATTCGGATACTCAATATGCTCCCGATTCCTTGCAATATTCCGAAGCACCCCGTTGACAAACCCGGACAGCCCCCGGAAACCTCTCTTTCCGGCAAGCTTTACCGCCTCGTTGCAGACGGCGCTGTCCGGAATCTGATCCATAAAAAGGAGCTGATACACGCTAAGGCGCATCAAATTCCGAATCAGGGGCTTCATCTTCAAAACGGATACTTTTGAAAACTGATCCAGCACATAATCAATCTGAATGAGCCGTTCCAAGGTACCCTCCGTCACCCTTTTTACAAAAGCCTTATCTCTTGCATCCATGTAATTATACTTATCAAGCACATTTCGGATTACCAGATGGCTGTACTTCCCGTTTTCCAGAATTTCCATCAGTATATCCAGCGCCAGTTCTCTTACATTTTCCAAATTATCTCCTCACCAGTCTATGCCTTCTTCTGCCGGATACGTAACTTTGGGGCATTTCCCTGTCAATCATTTCTTCTCCGGTTTCCGCTCAGAATAATCAGCCGTAAAAGCTGTAAAATGGAGGATGCCGCCGCCGCAACATAGGTCAGCGCCGCCGCTCCCAGCACCCGCTTACAGTCGTCCACCTCATCACCCGTCATAATTCCATAATTCCCAAGCATCTTAAGGGCTCTGCCCGATGCGTTAAACTCTACCGGCAGAGTAATCACCTGAAACAGCACGGCTAAAGAAAACACCCAGATGCCAATCTGCGCCAATGAAAAGTATCCTCCTCCCGGAAGGTCAAACCCGATTCCCAAAATCAGCCCTAAAATCACCAACGGCAGTCCCAGCTTGGAACCGATATTCGCCGCAGGGACTAACGCCGAACGGAATTTCAACGGAAAATAGCCTTCCTTATGCTGTAAGGCATGACCGCACTCATGGGCGGCAACGCCGATAGCCGCAACAGACCGGGAATCATAAACCGTGTCCGATAATCTGAGCACCTTCTTGGAAGGATCGTAATGATCCGTCAATTCTCCGCTGACATGCTGTATCTGCACATCACTGATCCCCGACATCTGCAAAATCCTTTTGGCCGCCTCCGCCCCTGTCATGCCGCTTCTGGCACGCACCCGCGCATATTTGCGGTAGGTGGAATTTACCCTGCTGCTTGCCGCAATACAGAGAACAGCACCAATCAGAACCAATAAATAAGTGGGGTCATAATAATATCCGTACATCACATACCTCCTAACGTCATTCCCGGCTCCACATCATAACCGAGAAGAAAATCCTTGACAGCCATGCGCTTTTTGCCCTCCAATTGGACAGAATAAATACGCAGGGCATCTTTTCCGCACGCCACATCCAGATAGTCCTTTCCAACCTGCACAATCTCTCCCGGAAGCTTTCCGCCTCTCTCCTCTATCACATCCGCTTCCCATATTTTTAAAGTCTTTCCCTTGTAGGAAGTGTATGCGCTCGGCCAGGAATTTAATCCCCGGACCAGCCGTTCCAATATAGCGGCTTCCTTCTGCCAATCCACTCGTCCCATCTCCTTATATAACCGCGGAGCGTAGGAGGACTGCGAATCATCCTGCTTCCTTGGAGTCACGGCGCCCGCTTCAATCAGAGGAACCGCCTCCACAATCAATTCCGCTCCCGCCTTCATCAGCTTATCATGAAGGCTCTCCCCCGTCTCTTTGGGTTCTATAGGAACAACCCTCTCAAGGAGCATATCCCCGGTATCCAGCCCCTTTTCCATCTGCATAATGGTAACGCCGGTCTTTTGCTCTCCGTTTAAAACAGCCCACTGGATAGGCGCCGCTCCCCGGTATGCCGGAAGAAGCGATGCATGAATATTCACGCACCCGAAAGGGGGCATCGTCAAAATCTCCTCCGACAGGATCTGTCCGAAAGCGGCTATCACAAAAAGCTCCGCCGGGTACTCCCGAAGCTTCTCTATCGCTTCCTTTTCTTTTATTTTTACCGGCTGTAAAACCGGAATATTGTGCCTGAGCGCACACTCCTTAACCGGAGTCATCTGTATTTCTTTTCCCCTGCCCTTTTGCTTATCCGGCTGGGTCACCACCGCCGTAACCTGATGTCCCGCCTTAATCAGCGCTTCTAAGGGCGCCACTGCAAAATCCGGAGTTCCCATATATACAATTTTCATAAGAAATTCTTCCTTTCCGCGATTTCCCTTTACTCCTCTTCTTCCTGCAGATCCGCCGTATTAACCAGCTCGCCTTCCACCCGTTCCACATAAAGATGACCTTCTAAATGTTCCACCTCATGGCAGATTGCCCTTGCAAGGAGCTCTGTCCCTTCCAGTTCATATTTTTCCATATTTTCGTTGTACGCCTGCACCCTTACATAATTGGGACGAGTGACAACGCCGGACTTGCCCGGAACCGAAAGACAGCCCTCGTACCCCGTCTGTTCCCCCGAAGTTTCCAAGACCACCGGGTTAATCAGGAGAACTGGATCCTCCCCTGTCACATCGATCACTACGATTCTTTTTAAAATCCCGACTTGAGGCGCCGCCAGCCCTACGCCGTCCGCCTCATACATGGTCTCAAACATATCGCCGATAAGTTCTCTGGTACGTTCGGTCATTTCTTTTACTTCTTTGCAGGTTTTGTTTAAAACCGGATCTCCTATTTCTCTTATGTTTCTGATTGCCATCTTTCCCATCCCTTTCTTAATAACTGCTCATGGGGTCAAAATCAAACTGTACCATTTCCTTTTTTCGTTCCATGCGTGCAGTAAATTGTTCCATCCTGTCTCTGATTTTTATCAGCAGATCCTCATCGGCTGATTTACAGTATATCATAAAACGATACACATCGTTAATTTTTCCAATGGATGCTTTTGCCGGTCCAATAATCGAAGCTCTCTCATCTATCCCTTTTCCCAATTCCGCCAGCTTCTCCGCCAGCTTCATCCCGGTTTCCTCCGACGGCGAAGCCACCAGCACGGCAAGCATATGGGAAGCAGGCGGATATGAGCCGATTTCCCGGTAAAGAATCTCTTCCTCATAAAAAGCATTATAATCCTGCGCCGCCGCGCGGACAATACTGTAGTGCTCCGGACGGTAAGTTTGTATAAGCGCCTCCCCCGGCTTACTGCCTCTGCCCGCTCTTCCTGCCGCCTGTGTGAGAAGCTGAAAAGTCCGCTCTCCGGCGCGGTAATCATTGTCATTTAAGGACAAATCCGCCGCCAGCACGCCCACCAGCGTCACATTGGGAAAATCATGCCCCTTCACGATCATCTGGGTTCCTACCAGCACATCCGCCTCCCCCTCTGAAAAGGCGGATAAAATCTTTTCATAGCTTCCCTTTTGACGGGTAGTGTCTCCGTCCATGCGCAATACCCGGATTCCCGGAAAATATTTATAAAGCTGCTGTTCAATCTGTTCCGTCCCCGCCTTAAACCCGGAAATATAGGGAGATGCACAGGAAGGGCACTTGGAAACGCTTCCGGTCTCATAACCGCAGTAATGACAAACCAGCTTTCCTCCCATATGCTGGGACAGCGACACGTCGCAGTGAGGGCACTTCATGACATATCCGCAGGAACGGCAGGAAATAAATCCTGCATAGCCCCTCCGGTTTAAAAACAGCATAATCTGTTCCTTTTTAAAAAGCCGGTCCTGAATCAATTCCTGAAGCTTTTTGCTGAAGATTGACCGGTTTCCCTCCCGCAGCTCCTTCCGCAGATCCACAATAGACACCGGAGCAAGGCTTCCTCCGGTAAGCCTGCTGTTTAACGTAAACAGTCTGTATTTTCCTTCTCTGGCGCGATAATAGGCTTCCAGCGAAGGGGTTGCTGAGCCCAGCACCAGACTTGCCCCTTTCAGCCCTGCGAGATATTCCGCCGTCTCTCTTGCGTGGTACTTGGGCGCGGTCTCACTCTTATAACTTGCCTCATGCTCCTCGTCCATCACAATCATTCCCAAATTTGGGAACGGCACAAACAACGCCGACCTGGGACCGATAATCACATCCAGCTCTCCCTCTGCGGCGCGCCTGCACTGGTCATACTTTTCTCCCGCCGACAGGGTTGAATTGATCACCGATACACGGTCTCCGAATCTCTTATAAAAACGAAGCAGAGTCTGATAAGTCAGCGCAATCTCCGGTATCAGAACAATGCACTGCTTTCCCCTGTTTATCATTCCCTCAATCAGGGATAAATAGACCTCTGTTTTTCCGCTTCCTGTAATTCCATGTATCAGATATGTTCCCCGAATCCCCTGATCGTAATCGGAAAGAATCTCCCTTCTTACCGTCTCCTGCTCCTTGGAGAGCTGTAATCCTGCCTCCCTTGCAGTTTCCAGCTTGACAGGGTTTCTATAATAATTTTCACTTTCAACAGCAATTACTCCCTGCATCATAAGACTTCTAAGCGTTGCAGGCGATACATTTAGTTTTCCGGTCACAAGCTCATAGGGAAGCTCGCTCTCCCGGCATAATTCCTCCAGCACTCTTGCCTTGGCGCTCTGATGCTTTCGCAGTGCTTCCCCCAATACCGCCCTGGTCTCCTCCACGGTAAAAAGCCTGCGTATTCTCTTTTTTTCCTTTAATTTCATATCCCGTTTGACAGGCAGAACCGTCTTTAATGCGGCAATCATGGTGGAACCATAGGTTTTGCGCATCCAGACTGCAAGGCGTATGGCATCCGCCTCGGCGGATACGCTTCCCTTTACCACTCCCGCAATCCGCTTCATTTTATCCTCGGGAAACCCGGCTTTGTCCGTCACCTCAATCACATACCCCTGACGAAGGTGGTTTCCGTTTCCAAAGGGAACCTGCACGCACATCCCTGTTTCCAGCTTTCCCAAAAGTGAATCCGGTATCCGATACTGAAACGGGCGGTCCACCTTTTCGTGGGAAATATCAATTATGATATTTGCATATCTTCCCTCTGTCATAAACTCTTTCGTCTTTCCTTAAGAATCTCTGCAATCAGCACTCTCTCATCCATAGGGTATTTCACCCCTTTAATCTCCTGATAATCCTCATGACCCTTTCCCGCCAGAACAATAATATCACCCGGCTGTCCGTGGTCGATGGCGTATGCAATGGCTTCTTTCCGGTCGCAAATCTCAACATACGCGCCTTCCGTCTTTTGGATTCCTGTTTTAATGTCCTCAATAATCGCCTGCGGTTCTTCATTCCGTGGATTATCCGATGTGATGATGGTAAGATCCGCGTAAGTCCCGCTCACCTCTCCCATCCCAAATCTCCGATCCTTAGAACGATTTCCCCCGCACCCAAACAGACAGACCAGTCTTGCCGGCTGATATTCCCTAAGAGTCGTCAAAAGACTCTTAAGGCTCATTTCATTGTGCGCATAATCAATCAACAGCGTAAACTGATCCGACACGGGAACCATCTCAATCCTGCCCTTTACATGCGCCCCCAAAAGTGCCTTTTGAATCTGCAAATCTTCCACTTGAAAATGGCTGCACACGGCGATTGCCGTCAAGGCATTATACACGCTGAATCTTCCCGGCGTGGGAACCTCCACCCTCAAATTCATCTTTCCGCCAACCGTGAAATCAATCCCCAGCTCTCCCGGCTTCTTGATTAATTCCAGATTATCCGCGTAAAAATCTGCCTTATGGTCAAACCCATAAGTTTCCAGCCTGCAGGTGTGCCCCTTAAGCACTGCCTCCGTGTGTTTATCATCTATATTCACGATTCCAAGCCTGCACTGCTGAAATAAAAGCCCTTTGCACGCCTGATATTCCTCAAAATCCGCATGTTCGTTAGGTCCGATATGATCCGGCTCCAAGTTGGTAAAGATACCGATTTCAAAGGTAAATCCCTGGGTTCTGTGAAGCTTAAGCCCTTGCGAGGCAACCTCCATCACCACAAGCTGACAGCCCTCCTCCTCCATCTCCTTAAAGTACTTCTGCAGCAAAAAGGATTCCGGTGTAGTGTTTGCCGCCGGGATATGCCTCTCTCCTATAATGGTCTCTATCGTTCCCACCAGCCCGGTCTTATATCCCGCGCTTTCCAAAATCGACCGTATCAGATAAGTCGTCGTCGTCTTTCCTTTTGTTCCGGTAATTCCGATGACCTTCAGCCTGTCAGCCGGATGCCCGAAATACGCGGCAGAAATAAACGCCATAGCATAGCGCGTGTCCTTCACGCGGATCACGGTAACATCATGTCCCTGTGAGAACTCACTTTCTCTTGGAAGTTTACTTCCTCTTGGAAGCTTGCTTCCACTTGGAATCTGAACCTCCTTTTGAACCACCAGCACCGAAGCGCCCTTCTCTACCGCCTCACAGGCAAAATCGTGTCCATCCGCATTATAACCGCAGATGCAGATAAACAGACAATCCTTCACAATCTTTCGGGAATCATAGACAACTTCACTGACCTCCCTTTCTACGGTTCCCTGTATGCATTCGTAAGTAATCCCTTTAAGCAGTTCTTTACATTGAAACATTGCTTTCCTCATTTCTTTCTGAATAAATTTTTACCTTATAATAAGATAGCACGATTATCCATGTTTTTCAATCTTTGCCTATGAGATATGTATAGTAAACGAAATAACAGTATATGTTTCTAAATTTTTCCCGTGTACTTAATTTTTTGTTAAGATGATTTTAGACTTTTATCATAAATCAGACACACTTTAAACACATTTTACCTTTATGATATTAACCAAGATAGTTGAACAACTCACTATCTCCCCCCTCATAAGAATGTAAAAGCCTCCGGCATCCCCCGGAGGCTTTTACGATGTTAATCCCCGCAAGCAACGAGTCAAGTGCAGCTTGCATACATTTGACCTTATACTATGGAATAGAAAAGTGTTAAAAGTTGCAAAAATCTCTTCTTAACGGTTGTTTTTCTTCTTTTCATGTGGTATTCTACAATAGAAAAATGTTAAAAGTTGCAAAAATCTCTTGCAAATGGAGTTTTCCCATGGAAATTAAACGTGATTTTTATTTAAATAAACTAATCAAACGCCAAAATAACGGACTGGTTAAAGTAATTACCGGCATTCGGAGATGCGGTAAATCCTATCTCCTAAATACACTTTTTTACCGTTATCTTTTGGAAAACGGCGTGCCTGCTGGGCATATTATCCGCTTTGCTTTTGATTCTGCCGATGATTTATATCTAATTGGAGAAAATTTAATCGAACTTGAAAAGAAAAATAAAAAAGCTGATCCCGAAAAATTCATAGCATATATTCGTTCCAAAACAACAGACTCAGGGACATATTATCTTCTTCTTGATGAAGTGCAAATGCTTGACTGTTTTGAAACCGTTTTAAACGGGTATCTCCGCAGAGATCATATGGACGTATACGTTACCGGAAGCAATGCCAAATTTCTTTCCAGCGATATTATAACGGAATTTGCCGGCAGAGGTGATGAAATCCATATGTATCCCTTAAGCTTTTCTGAATTTATGTCCGTCTATCCGGGCGATAAATATGAAGGGCTTTCACAATATATGCTGTACGGCGGGATTCCAATGGTCGTTCTAAGAGATGAAGAGGCTGACAAAGCTGCCACCTTAAACAATCTGTTTGAAGAGATCTATATCCGGGATATTTTTAAACGGAACAAGATTAAAAATCCGGGAGAATTGGAAGATTTACTCAATATTTTATCATCCGCCGTTGGTTCACTGACAAATCCCGAAAAATTGAAAAACACCTTCCGAAGCGTCAAAAAATCCAGAATTACGGCAACAACCATTAAAAAATATCTGGATTACTTTGAAGATTCCTTTCTAATGGAGTCTGCGCAAAGATACGACATTCGCGGAAAAGCATATATTGAGACTCCCCGTAAATACTATTTTTCTGATTTGGGTCTGCGAAATTCGCGCATCAATTTCCGTCAATTTGAACAGACTCACGTGATGGAAAATATCCTCTACAATGAACTGCGCATGAGAGGCTACAACGTGGATGTAGGCGTTGTGCCAATTGCGCAAAAGGACTCTGACGGAAAAGTAACCCGCAGACAGCTTGAAGTCGATTTTGTATGCAATGCCGGCACAAGCAGGTATTATATCCAGTCAGCATACTCCCTGCCTGATGCGGAAAAACAGGAGCAGGAAGTCAGACCCTTCCGAAAAATCGACGATTCCTTCAAAAAAATTGTCGTAACAAAAGATATTGTTCCCCTGCACTATGACGAGCATGGGATTCTCATCATGAATGTTTATGATTTTCTTCTTGACCCGGCAAAGCTTGAATACTGAGCAGATGATAAAAACCTCCGGCATCCCCGGAGGCTTTTCCGCTCAACAATACCCCTTCATCTCCATCTGCACGCGCTCTCCTCCGCCGTAGCTGTCAATTCCGGGGCTATAAGCAACACTGACTGGCATATCCCCTTCCCTGACTCCTTTCTGGTACAGCATTTCCGCTTTTGCCGCTCCAAACCGCTCCGTCAGGAAAGCATCAAACGTATCCAGATTTCCATAATAAATCATCTCATAACAGGCTCCTGCTTCGCTGATTCGGTATTTGCCGATATTTTTATTTTTCCCCACCTTCCGTCCGGTAAGCAGACTGATATTCTTTCTGGCAAAAACAGGTCTGCGGTTCCCCGTGCCGAAAGGCTCTAACAGCGTCATCTCTTTGATAAAGCTTATGTCCGCATACGCAAGGGGCAGTTCCATATCTATTTTCAGCTTTTCTTCCAAGTCTTCCTCAGTCAGGCTGCAATTTTCATTTAATTTCTTCCGGAAAATTTCCACGGAAGCCTCATCTCGAAGGGAAAGCCCTGCCGCCTTTTTGTGTCCGCCGTATTTGGTAAACAAGTCCTTACAGGACGACATCTCCTCGTACATAGAATATTCATCGATAGAGCGTCCGCTGCCCTTGATTTCCTCTTCCCCGCGGGTCAGGACAAAAGCGGGCTTCCCGTACCGCTCCCGGATTCTTCCTGCAATGATTCCCGCCAGGCTCTCGTGGCAGTCGGGCAGATAGATGACCAGCACCTTATCCCGCTCCATCCCCATCTCTTCCACCTGCGTAACCGCCTGCATGACTCCCTGCTCCGTCATCTGCTTTCTGCTGTCGTTTAAGCTTTTCAGCTCACCGGCAATCATCACCGCTTCCCGGAAATCCCCGCACTCAAATAATTCCAGCGCGCGCCTTGCCGTATCCAGCCGTCCGGTTGCATTCATGCAGGGTCCTAAAACATAACCAATGTGATACGCCGTCAAAGCCCTGTCATTAATATTATTTGCCATCAAAAGAGCTTTCAGCCCCTGATTGGAAGTCTGCCTCATAAGGCGGAGCCCTTCCTTTACCAGAATCCGGTTTTCATCCCGAAGCTCCATCACATCACAGACTGTGGCAAGCGCCTCAAAACAGAGCATCTCCTCCTGAAATTCTCTGTTTTCACTTTCCTTCAATGTCCCCTCTTTTTCAAAAAGAGCCTTCATCAGTTTTGCCGCTATCACCGCTCCGCAGACCTGTTTAAAAGGATACTCACACTCCGGCTGTTTGGGATCCACTACCACATCTGCCGGCGGCAGGATATACTCCCGTACCCCATCCTTTTCCTCAAAGGGAATTTCGTGATGGTCTGTAACCACCACCGTCATGCCGTTTTCCTTGGCGGTTTTAATCTGGTCATACGCCGCAATTCCGTTATCGCAGGTAAGAATGGTGTCAATCCCGTCCGAAACCGCCTCTTCAACCAGACGCTCATTCAGTCCATACCCATCCCTGATTCTATGGGGAATTGCCACATCCGCGTTTCCGCCCAGCATACGGATTCCCTTATGCAGGATAAAAGAAGCGCAGATGCCGTCCACATCATAATCCCCAATAATCCGCACAGGCTTTTTCTGCCGAATCTTTGCCCTGATTATTTCAACTGCCTTTTCCATATCCTTCATCAGGAATGGACTATACAAATCATCTGTCGTCCCGTTTAAATATTTATCAATCTCCTCATCGGAAATCAAATCCCGGTTTCGGATTATTCTTGCAAGCATGGGCGTAATTTGATACCGCTGTGCCAGCCCGTTAAAATCCGCCCTCTTTGCCATAACTACCCACTTTGCCATAATACCCTATGCCGCTTTCTGCGGAAATACTTTGCGCAGTACCAGCCACAAAGCACCTGTGATACATACGGAAGAATACGTACCGCAGAGGATGCCTGCCATCAGAGGCAGTGCAAACTCTTTTACGGAAGAAACGCCGAACACATAAAGCGCCGCAACCATAATGAACGTGGTCAGTGACGTGAAAATACTTCTGGACAGAGTCTGCGTAATACTTTCGTTCACCATGCCCTCCAGAGATTCCTTTCTTCCCAGAGTGCCTAAGTTTTCTCTGATACGGTCAAAAATTACGATGGTGGCATTCACGGAGTAACCTACGATTGTCAGCATACATGCAATGAATGTATTTCCCACTGACACTCTCACGATTGCATAAAAGGCAAGCACCACCAATACGTCATGCACAAGGGCTATCACGGAGCTTGCGCCGAACCGAATATCCTTAAACCGTATCCAAATATAAATCAGCATACAAAGCGTAGCAATCACTACCGCCCAGACTGCATCCGACTTCATCTCACTGCTGACCGTGGAGCTGATAGTTTCCGTGGTAATCTTTTCTGCATCCACGTTAAACTTCTCAACCATTGTATTCTTAAAGGTCTCTCTCTCATCCACATTCAGGGAACGGGTCTTAAAGATCACTTCGTTTGTCCCCTCAATCTTCTGCGTCTGTACGTTTCCATCTCCGGTAATGTCTTCAATCAGCGGAACTACCTGAGAATCAATATCCCCAAGTGCCATATCCTCATTAAAAGTTACATTGGTGGAAGTACCGCCCACAAATTCCAAACTGAAATTTAAGGTATTTCCGGTCTGCGCCTTGCCGATTCCCATAAATACAAAGCCCGCCAGAATTACCGCAATGGACGCTCCAAAGAAGATTTTCCGTTTGGAAGTAAAATCGATTGCCTTTCTCTCCTTTGCCGTTCCATACAGCTTTGCGCTTTGAAGCCCTACGGCGTAAAAAGCCTTCAAGATTAATCTGGTCACAATCATAGCCGTAAACATGGATAAGAAAATACCCAGCGCTAACGTTGCCGCAAATCCCTTAATCGTGCCGGAACCCATAACGCCCAAGATCAGCGCCGCAAGCAGGGTTGTCACATTCCCGTCAATGATTGCCGAGGTTGCCTTCTTAAATCCGGTATCAATGGCTGATTTCACGGTTTTGCCTTTTGCAATCTCCTCCCGGATACGTGCAAAAATAATCACGTTGGCATCCACTGCCATACCGATGGAAAGGATAATACCCGCAATGCCGGGGAGCGTCAAGGTAATCTCAAAAGCATCCAGCAGGATAATCATAAGCTCCACATATAATGCCAGTGCAAGGCTGGCCGCAACGCCGGACACATAATAAACCGCTATCATAAAAATCACAATAATCAAAAAGCCCACAAGCGCCGCCTTGATGCTGGTTGAAATCGCTTCCTCACCCAGCTGTGCGCCTACAATCTTGGAATGCAGTTCCTCTAACTGAATCTTCAATCCGCCGATACGGATGGTGGAAGCTAACTGCTCAGCCTCCGATGCGGTAAACCGTCCGGTAATCTCAGCCTGTCCGTTTGAAATTACGGCGTTTACGCCGGGAGCGCTGATAATCTCACCATCATAGTAAATGGCAATGCTCTCTCCCTTTTGATAAGCCTCTCTGGTTGCATCTGCAAACTTGGTGGTTCCCTCGTCCGTCATGCTGAGCTCTACCGCAAACTGGCTGTTCTGCATATCATCCGTTATGGAACGGTGCTGGGCGTTTTTCACATCCGTACCTACCAATATAATAGAGCCATCCTCTTCTAAGGCTTCTATGGTCTTATACATCTCATAGGTGCTTCGATTGTAGTTAAGGCTCCCATCCGATGCCGTTTCCCGGATAAAGTACAAGGATCCCGGCTTACCAAGCTCCTCCAAAATCGCGTTGGCATCCGACACGCCGGGAATCTCAATGTTCACCCGGTCGTCTCCTTCTTTGTAAACAATCGCCTCGGAGCTGTACTCTTCCACACGCTTTTGCAGCTTGTAAATCGTATCCGACATATCCTCGGCACTTGGAGCCTCGTCCCCCACCGCCTGATAAGTGATGCTCACACCGCCTTCCAGATCAAGCCCTAGGTTGATGCTTGCTGCTGAACCGGCTCCATTTGCGCCAATTCCCACTGCCGCCGTATAGCCAAAACCGGCAAGAAGCAGTACCAGCACCACCAGCGTGATAATTGCTTTATTCTTCTTCATCTTTCTCTTCTCCTTCCAAATCGGCAAGTGCCGCCTTTATCATAATCGCACATTCGATACGCTTTTTTTGCAGTTCACAGCCTAAATCATAGGCATCATTGATATGTCCGTGGAAATTGTAGGAATTAGCCGCGCATCCGCCACTGCAATAAAACTTCGCAAAACAGTTTCTGCACTTTTCTTTGGCGTATACATTACAGGTTTTAAACTCGTCCCGGATCTCTGACGCTGTAACGCCCTCATCCACATTTCCCATTTTAAATTCTTCCTTGCCCACGAACTGGTGGCAGGGATACAAATCCCCCCACGGCGTCACCGCCAGATACTCCGTTCCCGAACCGCATCCGGAAAGCCTCTTTGCCACACAGGGACCACCTTCCAAGTCTATCATAAAATGAAAGAAATTAACACCTTTTCCCTGTTTTTTTCTATTTAAAAGTTCTACGGCAAGCTTATCGTACTCTTCGAGCAGCGCAGGGATGTCTTCCGTCCGGAGCGCATAATCGTCTTCCGGTGCCGCCACTACCGGCTCCACCGAAATCTGCTCGAATCCCAAATCTGCCAGATGAATCACATCCTTCGAAAAATCCAGATTGTTCCGGGTAAAGGTTCCCCGCACATAATAATTCATCTGATTGCGGCTCTCGGCGGTCTTCAAAAACTTCGGCACGACGCTGTCATAACTCCCCTGTCCGCCCCGGAAAGGACGCATCTTGTCGTGGATCTCCTTTCGCCCGTCGATGCTGAGGACTACATTGGACATTTCCCGATTGACAAATTCCAAAATCTCATCATTCAGCAGAATCCCATTGGTGGTAAGCGTAAAACGGAACTTTTTGTGATTCGGCTCCTCAAGGCTCCTGCCGTAAGCAACCAGATCCTTTACCACCTGCCAGTTCAGCAGAGGCTCCCCTCCAAAAAAATCGACTTCCAAATTTACACGGTTTCCTGAGTTTTTAACCAAAAAATCCAGAGCCTTTTTGCCAACCTCGAAGCTCATAAGCTCCCGTCTTCCATGATATTCGCCCTCTTCCGCAAAGCAATATTTGCAGGCAAGGTTGCAGTCATGGGCAATATGCAGGCAAAGAGCCTTTACAACCGTTTCTCTCTTTTTAAAATCTATAATATAATTCTCGTAAATATCGGGCGCATACAGCATTCCCGCTTCCTTCAGCTCCCAAATCTCTTCATGCGCCTCCTGAATATCCTCTCCGGCACAGCACCCCTTCAATCTGTCCAAAAGGAGCACGCTTATTTCTTCTTTTGATTTTCCGGCATTTATTGCCTCCTCCACCAAGGGAACTGCCTCGTAAACCACATCATCCACCACATGAACGGAACCGCTGTTCACATCCAGAACAATGTTATAGCCGTTATTCTTATATTGATGTATCACGTTTCTTATCCTCTCTCACGAAAGCATCGCGCGGCTTCTTTAATCTTCCGCCTGTCCCATCTAAAGCCGCCTGATTGGACAACAATAAGCAGCGGCGTAAACCGCTGCTTACATTCACTCCCTGTTTTGATGCTTATTTTGCCTTCTCACAACTCTGATTTCCTACGGTGCAGGAAGTCTTGCAGGCTGACTGGCAGGATGTCTGGCACTCACCGCATCCTCCCTTTTTCATGGATTCCTTCAAATCTCTTGTTGCCAGTGTTTTAATACGTTTCATAATCTAATCTCCTTTATTTCCTTTTCCATCTGTATCTGATGAGTAAAATTACTTAATTTCCATATAGTATAGCATAGATGTATATTTTGGAAAAGCATTTTATAAAAAAATTGAGTTTAAATTGCACCTTTCAATTGCACTCGTTAAAAGCTCCTTCTTAGTTAATAAGCTTTACCCCGTCTCTTCGCCCTCTGCCGTTTCCTCATCCGGCTCCCTGCCGTCTTCCGCCATCTCATCAGCCTGCTCTTCCTCTGCATCCGGCTCTTCCGGCAGAATCACTAATACCTTGACAATCCGGTTTTGGCTGACCTCTTTTGCCTGCAGAATAATTCCCTGCGGCGTGGAGATCATCTCTCCCTCCTCCGGCAGACGGTCAATGGTCTCGATGATAAGCCCTCCGATGGAGTCATAATCCTCCGATTCAAACTCCGTCCCCAGCTCATCATTTATATCGTTTAACTTCATGCTTCCTTCCACAAGGTAAGTCCGTTCCTCTACCTCCTGAATCAGCTCCTCCTCGTCCGCATCATACTCGTCCCGGATTTCTCCCACGATTTCCTCCAGCAGATCTTCTAAGGTGATCATGCCCACTGTTGCGCCGTACTCATTTAGGACAAAGGACACGTTGGCACACTTTTCACGCATCTCCATCAACAGGTCTGCCGTCTTTTTAAACTCATAAGTGTAATATGCCTGACGGATAATATCCGTGATTTTAAAGTTTTCCTTATCCTCCACCAGAATAAAGTCCTTGATGTTGATCATTCCCACCACATTGTCCTTATCCCCGCTGTAAACAGGAATCCTGGTGTACATGCATTCCTTGAACAGCGCGAGAACCTCCTCGTAGGCGGCATCCTCGTCAATCACCGCCATATCGATCCGGGGGATCATTACATCCTTTGCCACGGCATCGCCAAAATCAAACACGTTGTATATCATTTCCCGCTCTTCCGACTCGATGACCCCATCCTCGTGGCTTACCTCCACATAAGTCCGAAGCTCCGTCTCCGTCATAGCTGTCCGTCGGTTCAAATCAATATGTAACAGCTTCATAATCCCGTTTGCCAGCTTATCAATAATAAAGATTACCGGCGTGAGAACCTTGACCAGAACCGAAATAACCGCCGCATAGCCAAGCGCCAGCTTTTCCGAATAGCCCATAGCCGCATTTTTGGGGACAATCTCGCCAAATATGAGAATCACCACCGTCAGAATGCCGGTTGCAATCCCCACCGGAACGCTGACCTTAAGGGCAAGCGTGGTTGCAAGGGAAGACGCATACAGATTGACAATGTTGTTGCCTATCAGGATAGCGCTGAGCATCTTGCCATACCTCTCAAGCACATCGAGAGCCTTCTGCGCCTTTTTATTGCCCTCGTCGGCAAGTGCCTTAAGCCTTACCCGGTTGACCGTCGTAAGCGACGTTTCCGCAGAGGAAAAAAAAGCAGACAACATCACCAGAATCAATAAAGCAAACAATTGCATGACACCATCGGTATCCAAATTAAAATCACTCCTCTATTTCAATTTCTGTCCGCAATGCCGCCAGCAGAATATTCTACCCAATAGGATATCCTATCTAATTAGGATATTCTATCTAATCATGGTAAAATATCCATCCGAATAATATATACATCTGGATATTCATAGGGACAGTTTATGGAAATATTACAATATCGGGCATTCTCTGTCAAGTTCGGACATATGATTAATTATAGTAAACGACATAACTAATTGCTCATTCCGGCTCTTGCAAAAGCCATATGTGCAAGCTTTTACAAGGTCAGAATGGCAATTATTAATGTCGTTAACTATAAAAAAAGAGTATCTAAATTTAAAAACAATGAACGGAGGCAGCCATGCCAAGTAAAATCAATTTAAGCTCACGCCTTACCTTTATACTCAAATGCCTGCTTATTTCCTATCTTCTCACCACCGGCTTTCTTCTCCTGCTTGCCCTGATGCTGTACCGTTTCGGGCTTTCAGAGAAAATTGTGTCCATCTGCATCATTGCCATCTACATAATCGTAACCTTTCTTGCCGGATTCTGGGCAGGCAGGCGGGAAGGAAGCCGGAAATTTTTGTGGGGACTGCTCATGGGAGGCATGTACTTTTTAATCTTGATTCTGGTTTCTCTGGTGGTAAACCACGGAGTCTCCTCTCTGGGCGGAAACTTCTTCACCGTGCTTCTTTTATGCACTGGAAGCGGAATGCTGGGCGGAATGGTCAGCTGATGTGACCGTTCTTTTCGGAACAGCCGGTTAATCTGACCGATGAGAAAAGCGCAGACCGAAATCTGCGCTTTTACCTATGTTCCAATCAATGCTCTATTTTAAATTGCTTATTCTTCAGTTTTATCCTTGCTGTCCTTCCGTTCCCGCACCTTATTTCCCGCTACGGTGCATATCTCCTGTACTGATTTCAAAATAGCCTCCACATGGGTAAGCTGTTCCGGACTGAAGAATTCCAAACACTTTGCCGTTGCCCCGGATAATTTACTGCTGTCCTCTCCTGTGACCAAATAATCGGTGCTGACAGACAACGCTTTCGATATTTTATAAAGAATTTCTACTGAAAAGCCTTTCTTGCCAACCTCGATCTCATACAAAAATTTTGCAGAGATACGAATCTTTTCAGCAAACGCATCTCTCGTGTAACTGTTTGCTTCGCGTAATGTGCGGATTCTTAATCCGATTTCTGAGTATGGTATTTCATAAGCCATATGCTCTTCCTCCTGTTCTGTGCCTGTTTAGCAGGCGCCCTTTGGGCTCCTACAGTTGTCCTTTCTATTATGACACATTTTCAAGCGGATTTCTATACGCTTTACCGAATGGCGTTTTTCCTTTACTAAGCGGAAAAGAAGATTCATTTTCTTTGCCATTTTTTCCGTTCGGTAAGAAAAACCTGACGTTTAGTAAAGTTTTGGCTTAAGAACAAAAATTCATTTTATAATGAACAAGACTCAAGCGTTTCCAAAAAATACTTATTTACAGGAGAATCAACTATGCGTGAATTTTTAAAGACACAATACCAGTTCAGCGATTTTCAGGTTGCACAGCTTAATTATTTAGGCAAAACACTTGCATCTGAATTTAGCAAATTGTTTATCATGGGAATTATCTTCAAGGACATTCTGAGCGTTTACGCCTTTGCCGTAGTCATTATGATGCTGCTTCGCTCCTCCACCGGAGGACTGCACTGCCGGAAATATATTTCCTGCTTTTTCGTTACGTTTACTTATATGTTCCTGTCTCTGGCTGTCCTGCCGGCGATTCCAATCAATAAACTGGTGCAGATGATTTTACTATTTTTCTGTATTTTGTGCAACTACTATATTGGACCGGTGACCTCTGCCGTTCACCGTCCTCTGTCCGAAAAGACCATTCGCCGTGTCCGCGGACAAGCGTTTGTGATTATTTTCTTTTACCTTACCCTCACGTATATAACCCCGGAAAATCCTTACATTACAGCGGGATTTTGGGTGATTATATTGCACACAGCACAGCTTGTGGCTGCCAAACTATTAAAAATCATGAAAGGAGTAAATCACTATGAAAAACAAACTTATCAAATGGAGTAAACCGATTCTGTCTGCATGCATCTTATTAGGCACGTGGGTAAGTTTTGGTATCACCAGCATCATCTTTTTTGGGGAATACGAATATCCTACCGAAGACTGACAAAGAAAAAGAAACCCTTTCTTAAGCGGTTTCTTTTTCTTTGCGGATTGTAAAGGATAACCAGTTTTCTCCTTCAATCTCCGCATTGTCACAGACTATTTCCAACCCATATTCATCACAGATCAGCTTCACATTGTATAGTCCTAATCCCCTGCCCTCGCCCTTTTGGCTGTAACCCTTTTCCCAGAATGCGCCCAGCTCCTTATAGCTGATATAAGGGCTTTCGTTTCTGACCTCAATCCAAAACCGGTCACTCTCAATTATGGAAACATGCAGCTTGTTTCTCTCCCCGTCAGCCAGAAGCGCTTCCACCGCATTATTCATCAAATCTCCAAGTATCTCTACTATCTTGTAGCAGGGCACGCCAATCTCCAATTCCTGCACAATCACTTGATATGATACCTCAACCCCTTTTTTGTAAAACTCATTGAAACGACCATAAAGAAAACCTGCAATCACAGAATTTCCATCGGATAACAGCTTATAAAAACGATTCTCTTTCATAACTGCATCTCCATAACTATCCAACGCGTCCGCCAGCTCCTCGTAAGTGTGATATTTCAAATGCAGGCTGTGCAGCATGCTGATATGATTATTAAACTCATGCTGTCTCATACGAATATCGTCAATCATTCCCTTAAAAGAATCTGAATATACTTTTTGCATCCGCAGTTCTGTTTCGACCTCTTTCGCTTTTAATTTATATTTGTTTAGCTGTCCCGATAAAGTAAATATAAAA
>JAMPGL010000034.1 GCA_023663945.1 Lachnospiraceae bacterium
CTTGCTGCGTTACAAGTTTGATGCCCCGTCAGCTTGCTACGGGGTATTTGACTTCAAATACATCAACATTTTTATTCAAAATCATCCTCAACTCCTCAGCAAGTGAAAAAATCATCGTAAGTTTAAAATTTCCCCGCCGTACACCAGAAAGTCTAAATCACTGCGTTCATCCGCTTCCCCTCTGGCATAAGAGCCAAACAAATAGATTGCTTTCACTTTATATTTTTCAGCGATTGGCTGTACTAAATTTTCAATATCCTTGATTGTAAATACACCGCTATTCATTTTGTCAGTCCCTTCTTTTACGATAAATGATGATGTCTTTTTTGTGCGAGCGTCAAGAAATGTCGGCAGTGACCACAGTTACAGCTCTATCCTTCTGATCTGGCATACCACGCCTTTGCAACCTCCTCGTCAAGTTCAACTTGAAATCTCCAGAAATTATATTTTTCATAGCGCGTCTCTTATAAATCTCCATTTTGATATCGCACTATATTTCAGTGCTTATTTCAAGGCACGAAAAAAGTCGAATATTTTTTATACACTGGAAATGTATATCTATAGGATTGATTTTAACGGGTACACAATTCCGAAAAGGGTGATATAATATTGGTTAATATAATCTGTTTATTCAGCAGGATAAAATAGGTGCATAAAATGAAAAGATTCCGTATGAAACAGGCGAAATCCATTATAGATACTCACGTAAGATGTCAGATGATGAAACGCAATGGATTCGGGATAGTTTATTTACGGAATATTATCAAAATGGTCACTTTGCTTTTTGCTCGTATCGCCACTTAAAATACAGTGGCTCAATATGAATTTGAAAGGCAATTTATATGAATGAAAAACTATACAATTTAGGTTTCTATATCTGCAAAGTAGAAGACACACCTAAATATTTGAATGAAATATCAAACAAACTAATTTCTTTAAGTGAATGCTTGTGCACTCACGAGCCACAAATCTGCTTATGCCATGATTGGAAACCAAACGGCGATAGTGTTGAATATATGGAAAAACTCGGGTTGACTCTAAAACAATACCTTGATTATAGCAATGAGGTACAAAATATTTTTGAAAAGGGCAGATATTTTATTGATGGGCGTTTTTCGAATGAAGAAGATGCAAAATATTTTTATGGCAAATACTTTAATAACCAACAATACATACTTATTTCTTTTGCGACAGAATATGAATATTATGCAGTATTGACAGATAATAATTCTTTTAGGCAGAGTAAACAGTTAGTTTCAATGAAAGAAAAACAAATATTGGGCTGTGATATTATAGGATTTGATATAAGTTCATTTCATTCATTTTTATGTAATTCATTGCAGAAAAAGTTTGAATATATACCTTTTTCCGAATATGGACTGATAGATTTAGATTTTTTAACAGTAAAAGAAATGTGTAAGAATATACGGGGATTAGGAGAGCCTGTTGACTGGATTCCTGTAATTGTTTTTGAACAATTATAAATGCCGCTTTATTAGACAGTTTTTGCCAACTTCCCGTTTTGTCGTGCAAAAATATAAACAGAGATTGCTGTCATGATAATTTAACAGCCTCTGCTTTACCCTCAACATAAAAGAAAGAATATTAGTTACATTTTGGTTACGCTTGCATCATATCGTGAATGATATGTATTTTCGCTTATTTCTGCCCTTATGAATTTTAAAAGGAAAAGTTTTAAGCTAGTCGATAATTCCTTGAAAATGAAATTTCATTTACATAATAGGTTGTTTTATAGCTAGAATTTACATATAATATAACTGAAAGAGAGGTGCACCTAAAATGACAATAGATACAAATACGATGATTTCAATTACAGAAGCAAATCAAAATTTTTCAAAAGTAGCAAAAGTAGTTGATGAACACGGAACAGCGGTTATCCTAAAAAATAATGTCCCCAGATATATTGTTATTGATTTCAGCAAAGCGGAAAAGGAAAAAGTTGCCAGTAATGATGACGTCTTTGCAATATCTGAACGGTTAATAAAGCAAAATATGGAAGCATATGAGGTTCTTGCAAAATGATTATTTTAAGCAAAGAACAAGTATTAAAGCTTCATGCAAGTTTAATTAAAGCTACCGGAGGAAGCAGCGGCATTCGTGACGAGGGAATGCTGGACTTGGCATAAGATAATCCTTTTCAGACGTTTGAGGGAAAAGAGTTGTATCCAAGCGTTCAAGCAAAAGCAGCCAGACTTTGTTTTGGTCTGGTAAAGAATCATGCCATGGTAGACGGAAATAAGAGACTCGGAACACATGTGATGTTGGTTTTTCTAGCGTTAAACGGATATGAATTGTCATACAGCCAAAAGGAATTAAGTGACGTGGTTCTTGCGTTAGCATCTGGTAATATTGGTGAAAAGGAAATTTTGCAATGGATTATTGAACATCAGAAATAAACTTGATATAAATATGATAGCGAAATACACCCTATGCCCTTCTCAATATGCAGTGCAACAAAGTTTCCCTGTGTTGCAAAATTGCCATATGTCATGTATAATAAGGCAATAAAGCAATCGAAGTCAGGAGGTCAATTAAGATATGGCAGGTATCATTATTTATTTGGTAAATTCTTTACTTGTTTCGCTTATTTTTATCGTGCTTGGCATAAATCAGTTTCGGTCTAAAGTTCCAGTTGCATTGAATACAGGAGAAGTTCCTCCAAGAGAAGATGAGCTTACCGATATGTCAGAATGGAATCATAAACACGGAAGAAATTTGATAATATTTGGATGTGCTTTGTTTGTAACAATGTCTGTCTTTATGTATTTTCTTGAAAAATTTGACAGCATTGCGTTTCAGATAGTTGTATTTCTTATCATAATATTCGGTGAAATAGCTTGGCTGGAAGTTCAACACAGCCTGCTAAAAAAGAAGCTTATCAAAAAATTGTTAGAATAATGGTCTAACAGTCTCTGTTTTAATCTCTATACATTTTGGTTACACTTCAGCTATTATGCTTTCTGTAATTTTCTTTCTTCCATTTCCTTTAAGAATGCTCTGCCGCCTTCATTATAAAAATCAAGTTTCTCCTGCATTGTCATGTCTTTTGTAAGCTCATAATGATATTCTCGGATTTTATGAATATCTTCAATCGTAAAATCCGGACTAATAACAGGTTTGGCAATCATAATTATTCCTCACTTTCCAATAAAACAGAAGGATTCCATATTTCAATCATCTTATATCCTTCCAAATTAGTAATAGCTCTTACGCCTCTGATTGTTTTTACATTTACAATATGTTTAAAATTCCATGAAATGATACAATCACATTCATTTATAATTGCTGCCCCTATATGCTGGCAATCATCAAAACTCTTTTGTGTCAGTATTCCCATATGAATAATTTTCTTGTATCCGCCATTTTCTCCGGCACATCTTCTTGTAATAAATGGCTAATAACTGATGTATCTAAATACACTTTTAACTTGCGCATATAACATTGGCTCCATATACAATTTATTTATATCTATTATACTGTATCTCTTCCGCCTTTTCAATGTGCAGTGCAGCAATAATTTCCCACATTGCACTTTGGATTGCGTTTAAAAACTATATTCATAAAATATTATGATTTGTATTAAATTAAAGCACCTTAAGCGCACTATGCTTAGTCAAAGCTTTTATAATTTTCCATCCCTCATGACTATGTTCCAGATTCTCCTTAACCGGCACAAAACCTAAATCCATGTATACCTTGCAAGCCAGCCAAGTATTCGTCTGTGTAGGGATTTTGGCGCGCACATACCCTAATTGATTCATTGCTCGAAGGACGTGCGTTATCAGCGGTTTTGACAGTCCTTTTCCCTGATATTCCCGCTTAACAGCCACCCAATGAAGCCAGCCGTCGCCGGATGCATCACGCCCATAAATATCATAGAATGCAGCAGCTGTAGCTATTTTCTCGCCTTCATCCGTTTCAACAAAAAACATTCTATCTGGAAGTTCATCCAATTTTGACGCATAATAACGGTTCCATGCTTCTAATCCTTGCTCATAGCTTGCAAACTCTTTGGCAGACATTTCTATATCAATCCATGCGTCCCTGTCATTGTCAGTATAGGAAACGAAACGGTAACCTTTGGGAAGTTCATATCGCGGCACTTCCGTAATATCGCTTTCCAGCAAAAGCTCATAATAGCATATCCTCTCATCGTGATTATCATATCTGTCAGCCTTGATTTCGGGCAGACAAGAATCCAAAGCTTCTTTCATTTCTTTTTCAATATTCCGAACATACTTTATTCTCTCGACCGTATTCCGCGCCTCAGCAATTCCCATCGCTCTTTCTGCTTCATCAATACATGTTCCAAGCGCCCTTTGAATATTATACTCTAACCATTCTACCCAAGTATACGCCAGCCCAAATACACCGCTGTATGCCCGAAAACAATTATCATACGCCTTCAGGTAGCCGTCAAAGAAAGCGGCAAGCTTTTCAATGTCCATATTATAGGTTACAATTCCTGACCATTGAAGCGCCAGCTGAAGTGCATGGGATATCGGATTGCCGTAGTCGAGGCATTCTAAATCTATTACCCATGGACTGCCATTATCCCACATAATGTTTTTGGGATCCATATCCTCGTCAGATACACACATGATATCCGGCAAAGATGTCCTTGCCTTGTTCAGCTCCTTCTCAGCATAGACTAAAAGCTTCTCATTGTCAGCCAAAAGAGAGGCAATCTCACTTTTTTCTTCATCCGCTTTGCGGATATACCCGCGCCAATTAATTTTGCTTAATTCAGGCTCCTTGTGGGAAACATTTTCAGGACTGATTGCATGAATCCTTCCAAGAATATTTCCGGCAATATAACACTCATCGATTGAAATATTGTCCCAATCGGTAATATGTCCATCCTGCCAGTTAAATATATAAAAATAGTGTCCATCTACCGTTTGCATTTTTTTACCAAAAACTGTCAGTGCAGGCACAATTGGAATATCCTCTTTTTCTAAAAGGCATTCAATTTTCTCTGCCCTATCGAAATTATCGTGCGCGTCTTCTCTTCCCATTACTTCAGGATTAAGATGTTTAACTGCATATACTCCGGATTTTGTCCTTACCCGGTACATTCTATGCATTAAACCGCCGGATACTGGTTCGACTGGAAAAACAACATCTCCAAACCCGCATTTTGTCATCAAGTCTGCTATCAATTCGTCTATTGCATAATCGTTCAACACTTTTCCCCGCTTTGCATACAAAATCGCTTCCGAAAACTTTCATCTAAGTATATCATATGTTTCTATTGTTTTCAAAACATAATTATACTATAATTACAATTAGAAATTCTAAAAGTTTAATAAATCCCTTGGACAAGACCCAGATAACATTGAGCCCGCTATGTATAAATAAGCAGACTCCAATTATAGCAAAAAGAGAGGATATGCTATGTCAGACTATGTTGTCAAGATTATTCCGACGAATCCTTACTGCCACCTAGATAGTCAAAATACACCAAAAATTACAGATGCCCTTAAAACAAAAATCATAGCAGATAATATTGAATTAAAAACCTATGACACGCCGATGTTTATTGATTGTGGAAGCAACCTGGAAAAAATAATATGCCCCATATGTGGTAAAACGATAAGTTTTGATTGGTGGAGTGTGGCAATGGATACGGCATGGAACTGCCATTTCATGGATTTATCTGTGAACCTGCCCTGTTGCGGAGGACACAGCACGCTTAACGATTTGCAATATTATTTTCCATGTGGATTTTCATGCGTTGAATTAACTATACTAAACCCATTAGACAAAATTGACAATAAATGCTTATCATACATCCAAGAATTGCTTGGGAGCCCCATACAGTGTATTCAAGCACACATATAGATTCCGTTTTATCGGGCAAAAATAGTAAACAGAGATTGATAGAATAATAATCTATCAAACCTTTGCTTTACACTCAGCGCAGTAATCTATGAAGACAAGCCTTTGAGCATAAACAAAGAATTATTCAATATAAAGCGGAATTATACACAAATAATAGCTCAGATGAAGAAAAAATTAGATGCGTTTTATAAAATAATGACATAAATCAGAGGAAATACTTTCGTGACAGATTCCCTGTATACGCCCAGATATTTGTGTGTGGGTATATCAGGCATCCCCTATCAGGTGCTGATGAATTACTATCTGGACGACTGCGTAAGACAAAAGAAAAAATTGCAGTTTGTTGAATCTGCCAGTATGCAGCGTTAGGCATCATGCGCTGTCATGCCCCACTGGTCAGATTTCCATTACAAAAGGTTTATGCAATGTTTGATATAATATCGAAATGGTTAGATGATGTGTTAAAAATAGATATACCAAATGAAGTTATCGCTTTCGGCTTCAATTTGTATGATGATGGTGATTATAATTGGTCAATGGAATCAGCTGGAACATCAGAATTTGATATTGATGATGAGGATTGGGTATGTAATGAAATAACAGATTTTAACACAGTTGGTTTTGTTGACGGAGACGTGGAGATTCTTTATGCAAAAAACATATGAAATAAATTCCATATCGTATCAGATTAGAACAATAGAAGAAAGTGATTTAGACAGTCTACTGTTGGTTAAAAATGATGCTTCTGTACACACTGATAGATTCCAACAGCAAAAAGAGGGAAACGCAGTTTATTTAGGTGCGTTTATCAATAATTATGCGGTTGGATATGTGCTGCTGTCATTGGATAATAAAGAAGATGTCATGTTATATACAGATCACGAGAAATGTGCAGATATGATTGATTTGTTGATAATAGAACCTTTAAGGAATTACGGCATTGGGTCTCGTCTGGCATTGGCATGTGAGGAATATTGCAGGGAAATTGCAATCCCCTATTTAGGGCTTGATGTTAATCCAACAGATAATTCCGCGGCAAAGAGATTGTATGAGAGATTAGGCTATCATGCAGTCGGTGAAATACACTTGGACGGCGTATATGAGTATATTGATGAGCAGGGCAATCAAGGGCAATATGAAGATTGGTGCATAGATATGATTAAACGAACACAGTGTTAAATTTTGCTTATTTTGCACTCAGCACAGATTGAATCCAATGGATTCTTCTCTGCATAGATTCTTCTAACATTTTGCTTTCAAGTGCCGTTTCAAATCCATGACATGCGCCTTTCACCTCGTGAAATTCCGCAGGAATGCCTTCTGAATGCAGTCTTTCCGCAAAGGAAATCCCCTCGTCGCGGAGGCAGTCGAACTCAGCCGCCTCAATATAAGTCTCCGGAAAATGTTTCAGCGATTCAGCCTCTATAGGCGATACATATTGAATCTGTTCAGGCATTTGCTTCCCTAAATATGCCTTCCAAAACATTTCTGTCCGCTTTGCGTCCCAGACGGGCGTGTCTGTAAACTTCTTCATTGATTCCGTTGCCATGCGCCTATCCAGAACAGGGTATATCAATAATGCCCCCAAAGGTGAAATCTGGATTCTGTCCCACAGCATCAGCGCAACCGCAGCTGCAAGATTCCCTCCGGCGCTGTCACCCGCCACAATTATTTTATCCTTATTAATCCCTAACCTGTCAGCAGAATTAAGCACCCATTCATAGGTGCAATAACAATCTTCTACAGGAACAGGATACTTATATTTAGGTAATAATCTATAATCCGTAAAAATAACTTTACATTTTGCCATTTCCGCATACCACTTTGCAATCTGGTAATGCGCCTTTGATGCTTTAAGCAAAAGTCCTCCGCCGTGGTAAAATATAATACATGGGAGAATACTGCTGTATTCCTTTGGTTCAATGACAAAGGTCAAAAGTTTTCCGCCCTTATATCCGGGTGTCGCATATTTATTAACAATAACATTATCGCTTGATTCACATGTGGATAATTCCATTACCATATTCACGATTGAATATAAATATATATTTGACGGTGCTTTCTGCTTTGCAATCCTTGCTAATTCACTGTCTATTTCGTACTTCATCATGTCATCTTTCCCATTTAATTTAATATTTAATTGTGCTTAAAGAGTTATAGTCAGCCTTTTCAATTGATGATTAATATGATACAACCATATTATAGCAGATTGCATAAAAAGTGCAAAGCCCGCTTATAATTCAGAATCAATTTTTACAATTTAGGTTGACATTACGCATTTTTAGTAATACTATAATAACGGAAGTAAAACTTCTGTTTGAAGCGTTTGTCAGAAGTGCTTGGCTTTATAATAGAATGTATCATTTGATGCTTTCTATTATATACAATAAAAACTGAAGAAATTGTGAGGGGTTCGTCAGATGTACCTGTCTAAAAAAAGCTGAAGAAATTATCGGGAACTAAATAGTTCCCGTTTTTACATTGAGGAGAATCATGGAATTTATACTTTGTTACATAAAAAAAGCTATTTTGAAGCACACCAAGATTTCATAAAGATTTTAAATATTGGAGATGCAGACAAACAATCAAAAAGAACGCATTTATGTATTAAAATTATGTTAAACAAAAATGCTTTCTATATTCCATTACGAAATAATCTTGGTGCGGAAATAAGGAAATTTGGCAGAATTGGACATTCTGTTCCATCGGAAAAACGAAAGAATGCTGGTTTAGATTTTCGTTATGCGCTGATAGTAAATGATTCAACTTATATTGAAGTACAAACAGAAAGAAAAATACCCGCTTCACAATATAGACGCATTCAAAGAGACTATCATCTGATCCAATCCGAGTTTGAGGTCTATCTCAGAGGCTATAGTCAAATACCCCGTAGCAAGCTGACGGGGTATTTGACTTTCTCCCACTAAATTAGCGCCCCCGAAAATCTGTTTTATATTTTAATCTGCGTCCATTTCCCCTTTTTAAAACGTGCAGAAGCAAACAAAAATCTTGAAACCTGATCCGCCAGTACTCCCAGCCAGATTCCCACAATGCCAAGCCCAAATACATATCCGCCCAGATAAGAGCCTGCGGTACGGATAAAGGTAACGCTGATAGTAGAGGCAGCCGCCGTATAAAGCGTGTCCCCCGCGCCGCGCAGGCATCCCATGTATACTACCTGACTGATCTGAAAAGCAACCACAAAAATAATTACCCGCATGATACCCACGCCAAGACTCACAATATGCGCCTCCTCAAAGAAAAGCCCCATCAGAGGTCTTGCTCCAAAAAAGTAAACCACCGCAAGACATACAGAAATCACACCGCCAAACATTCTACAGATACTTCCAAATTCCTTTGCCATCTTTTCATCTCCGGCTCCCAAACTTCGCCCAATCAGCGCTACCGCCGCCGCCTGCAGACCATCTCCAAAGGAAAAGGAAAGTCCCATAATGTTCATGCCTACCTGATGCGCCGCCATCGCATCCGTTCCCTGCTTTGCCGCCATGATTGCCGTCATCATAAATCCAATCCGCATCAAGATTTGTTCAAAGAAAACGCTGTATCCCACATGGATTAAATTGTACAGAGACTTGGCGGCAGGGCGTACCTTGTTTTTCAAAATATAAGGAATACTGATAAAGCCGTCCGGCTTTAGGATTGATAAAATACTCATAATGCAGGCAACCACCGTCCCCAGAACCGTTGCCAGCGCCGCACCTTGTATGCCAAGAGCCGGAAATCCGAAATGTCCGTTAATCAGCAGATAATTACATATGATATTGACCGTATTGGAAGTAACATTGGTGCGCATTGTAATCTTGGTATTCCCCGCGCCTCTCTGGGCAGAATTAATCCCCATTTGAATGCAGTTAAAAATCATGCCTCCCATGATGATCCGAAAATAAGCCACTGCGCTGTCATGGGTTTCTGCCGTGGAACCGCACAGCCGGATAATAGGATTCGCCAACAGCACAAACAAAATACTCAAAGCCACCGCCGCTATAAGAATAAAAACAATAGCCGTGCTTAAGATTCTGTTTGCCTCCTTCGGCTTTTCCTCCCCTCTCCGCCTTGCAACCAACGCTGAGATTGCCACATTTGCCGCAAAAAACAAAGACAGCCCCATAAACTTAGGCTGAGTCGTAAGCCCTACGGCGGCTACCGCGTAGGCGCCGAGCGAACTCACCATCAGCGAATCCACCAGCCCTGCAAACGCAACAAAAAAGGACTCCACAATCGAGGGCCATGCCATATTGAAGGTAATGCGAATATTTTCACGGCTATGCTTCATTTGTTTCTTCTGAGATTTTATCTGTGTTTTCATTTTGCTTTCCTGTCTATAAGTTTAATTTCCACTGCCATCTCCTATTGTATTCGTGTAAAAATACAATGTCAAGAATCCGCAGGGCGACTGTTTGTTAAATTACCATTCCTCAGCCGGGTCATACACAGAACATTCTTCCAACGGTTCTTTTCCCGCTTCAATAATACTTTTCTCCATCTCATCAGCCCTTTGCTCCAAAAAATTTAAATAAGCCTCTGTAGACGGCATCGCATTAACCGCAAACTGAAGCAGGTCTTTCTCCCCCCAGCCGTTTATTTGCTGATAGCGCATTGCTAATTGTTCAAGCCGTTTTTCCAGCCCTCTATTGTCGATAATATACTCTAATAAAAAATGCTTCATAGACATACGCCTCCTTTTTTTTATCATATTATGCCATTAATTACTTATACTTTTTGATATAAAATAGTCTTTCCTTATCTTTCATTTCAATACTTACACTTTTCAATCTTGTTTTCATATTAATCTCTCATCGTTAATTTATCAGTCAGAAAGCCTCTTGTCAACCGTGCACCGTTAATATGGCGTCTTAAAATTTCATATACTCTCATTGACAATATAGTACCTAAAGGAGAGCTTTTATGACATATTCAGATGCAATCATAAAGCGATTAAGCGATTTATGTAAAGAACGCAGCATTACAATAAACAAACTTGCCACTCTATCAGGCATAACCCAATCTACAGTTGATAATCTTATAAAAGGTAAGACTAAAAATCCTAAATTGAAAACCCTGCACAAATTAGCAATTGGTTTAGATATGACTGTTTCTGAATTATTAGATTTTCCTGAAATGAATGAAACGATTTTTGAAGACGAATAAAACACCACCGAATGCTTATCTCATCCGATGGTGTCCGCCTAATATGGATATTCGCTTGTTCCTCCTGTTTCATAGTTTTCGGCTCATTGCCCGCGGGAATCAATATCCTGCTGTCTACTTCCTCCCTCTTCTCTCCTGAACAGCTCTTTTCATTTCTTCCAATGCTTCTTCAAACCGTTTGGAATACATGCTGGGATTGCCTTTAATGATATTCCTCAGATAAAGGTCTTTCAGCCCTCTAAACTGTTTCCGGCGTTCCTTCTCAACGGTATACCTGCTTCTCAGCTCGGAAATTTCTTCCCGAACCTCTTCCATAAACTCAGAAGGATTCAGCCTCATGCGCTCCTTCACAGCGCCAAATCGTCCTTCAATATGCTCCATCAATTCATCAATGCGCATACTGTTTTCCTGCCTGCGCTGTTCAATCTCGTCATTTGCCACTGCCACAATTACATCAAGCCGCTTCTGGATACGTTCCATCTCCGCCTTCGCCTTGTCCAGACCAACCAGCAGATCCCGCAAATCCAGAGCCGCCTTGAAGGAAAGGGTAAAATCTGAAATTATGTAAACCGATACTACAGACGTAACAGTCGTTATGATGCCGTATGGAACCGACAAAATCAGCTTTTCCACACCTTTATGCAAAAACTCCGTCATAAATATCGTGAGAAAGCCCCATGCTATTGTGGAAGAAAGGCAGATGTGCCCTTTATAATTAAACTTTTGGTTGGAGTAGTCCCAATAACGTACTTTAAACAGGGACTCCATCGCCATCCCTGTGACCAGCTCCAATGCCGTAGCGCCCACGCATCCCGCCAGATATGTTAAAACAAGATTATCCTGAAAAGGCATGGACACCACAAGCATCATAATTGCGCCGCTTCCGTAAATTGGGAGAAAGGGTCCCCGCATAAAACCTCTGTTTACAAATTTTCTGCTTTTAAGCGACACATAAGTAGATTCAAAAATCCATCCAAAAAAACAATAAAAATAAAAGAAAAATACCCACTGCGTTATTGTATAGTTGTACATCTTTCTTTCCTCTTTACGTAAAACTGATGATTTCTTCCTTCGGCGCTTTTGCCTGCTCCACGCTTAGTGCTTTCAGCACCGGTCCTTCCCCGCCGTAGTCAGCAAAATATTCCTTTGCCACCTTTGCCGTCACTTTCACCCACTGCTTATCCCGCAGCGTACTTTCCTTGTCATACTCACATGCAAACCCCAGAAACGCCATATCCTCCGCACAGCATGTCATTGCCATGCGCCCGGGCACAAAGTAACCGGCTGGAAATCCGGATGGCTTTAAAACCATAGCGGTAAACTGGATTGTTTTGTCAATATAGCGTTCCAGATTGTCGAGACTGTCCAGATACCAGATTCCATAACCCTCGTTATCTAACTCAATAACCGGCGCATCCAGACTGTAAGGCAAGTCATCTTCAAAAATCTGGTTCACTTCTCCCTCGGAATCTTCAAAAATAATATCCGCTTTCGGGTTAATCGCCTTTACATTTCTCTTATAAACGCTTAAATCCTCCACATTATCACAACGATTAAAAATAATCATCTCCGATTTCCGAAGCATCTCCGCTAAGAGCGATTTCATATTGGTAAAATACATGGGAAACGTGGATGCATCAATGGTCGTAATCTGCTGTTCTACCCGCCAGTGAAAAGGAAGCTTCATATTTTTAAAATTCCACATCCCGTTGTATTCAATAATAATGCGCTCCGGCTTGTATTTCTTTTCCAGTTCAATCAGATGAGAGGGATTAAAGTCCTCCTCATCCTCAATCAGCACCATATCTGTGCGGCTCATTTTGAGAAGTCTCTCATCATACTCCACTTCACCCTCCTCGCAGAGGATCAAAAGTGTCCTCCCCTTAATCTGAAAGTAGGGCTGTTCAATCGTATAACAGATAAATTCCGTTTTACCGCTTTCCAAAAAACCATTGATCACATAAACCGGTTTCATTCTATACCTTCTTTCTGCTTGACCCGCCATTAAATAACATCTGTTTTACGCAGAAAACAACTGCTTCAGCGCATCTTCCTTCAGTTCGGAACCAATCACACAGAATTTTCCTGTCACGTCCGGCTTGCCTTCACGCACATTGCTCTCTCCCGGAACATAGTCAAAATAAATCCAGCCGCCGTCAACTCCGGGTACCATTCCTTTTGCCCGGAGGACAAAACCGTAGGTACCTTCTTTTTCCAGTTCATCCAAAATATTTTCCACATCGGATTTGCTGTACGCCTTGGGCGTCTCCATTCCCCAGCTGGTAAATACCTCGTCTGCGTGATGATGCCCATGCTCATGATCGTGACAGCCGCAGGTACACTCCGGTCCATGGTCGTGGTGATGATGCTCGTGCTCATCCTCTTCATGATGGTGATGATGCTCATGCTCCTCGTCCTCATGATGGTGATGGTGCTCGTGCTCCTCGTCCTCATGATGATGATGGTGCTCATGCTCCTCGTCCTCATGATGATGATGGTGCTCGTGCTCCTCGTCCTCATGATGGTGATGATGGTGCTCATGCTCCTCATCTTCATGCCGATGCGCCCTAAGCTCCTCCATCAATTCCGCTTCCAAGTCCTTCGCACCTTCGATTGTTGCAAGAATGTCCTCTCCTTCAATCTGCTCCCAAGGAGTTGTGATAATCACTGCCTTTTCATTGTGCTCCCGGATCAGTTCAATCGCCTTATTCAGTTTCTCCTCGGAAATATCTCCGGTACGGCTAAGAACTATTGTTCCTGCATATTCAATCTGATTGATAAAGAACTCTCCAAAGTTCTTGATATACATTTTACATTTAGACGCATCCACCACTGCCACCGCACTGTTAAGGACTACCTCTTTACTGTCGATCACATCCTGGACTGCCTTCATTACATCCGAAAGTTTACCGACTCCGGAGGGCTCGATTAAAATCCGCTCCGGTTCATAGGTATGCAGAACTTCCTTTAATGACGTTCCAAAATCACCAACCAGAGAACAGCAGATACAGCCGGAATTCATTTCCTTAATCTCAATTCCCGCTTCTTTCAAAAATCCGCCGTCAATTCCGATTTCGCCAAATTCATTCTCAATCAAAACTACTTTGGTATCTGAGAGTGCCTCCGCGAGGAGCTTTTTAATCAGCGTCGTCTTTCCTGCGCCCAAAAATCCGGACACAATATCAATCTTTGTCATTTAAATTCCTTCTTTCTAAAATAATGATCGGTTTCCGTTTTATCTCTTATCAACCTTATATTATAATAATCCCACTTCCGAAAGTCAAATATTCCAGAACTCCTTCGCGGCAAATCGGTAATAGCTCCATCAGAACCATTTACAGGCACCGGATCAGCCGGATATAAAACGCCACGGTCTTTACCAGCGTCTCTATCGGGACTCTCTCGTTATTTCCGTGAATCATGCCCCTCTCTTCCTTGGACAGCGCCATTGCCGAAAACTTATAGATCCGGTCTGTTATCCTGCTGTAATGCCGGGAATCTGAACACGCCATCATCAGATAAGGAGATACCACCGCATCCTGCCAAGTGGTATGAATCACCCGTTTCAGCATCTGCCATTCCTCACACTGCGTATCTGAATATCCGGAAGCCTCCATTGCGTGTTGAATGCGGACTTCAATTTTGTCATTTCCGATTACCTTTTTCAGATATTCCACCGCGCCCTCCGGGGTATCCTCCCCCAAAAGCCGGAGGTTCATCCCAACCGAAGCCGCCGGCGGAAGCACGTTAAACGCCTTGCTTCCTTCCATCCGGGTAACCGCACAGGTGGTACGCATCATGGCATTCAGTTCACCGCCCGCCTTTTTGCAAAAAGCATTCAGCACCGGCAGAAAACACCAAAGATTGGCAAATATCATCTTCATCCCAAAACCGGAATGTCTTCCCAGCGTGTCGAACATTTCCCGCACGGGCTTTGTAAACTGCGCCTTAAAGGGGTGCTTTTCAATTTCCACCACCGCCTTTGAGAGCTGTCCTAAGATGGTGTGCGGAGGAGGCGTGGAAGCGTGTCCTCCTTCACTTTTCATGGTGAGTTCCACGTTCATGCCTACCTTTTCACCGATTCCAACCACCGCGCAGGGTCTTGTCACGCCGGGGAATACCTTTTCTACCACGGCGCCTCCTTCATCTAACACAAAAGCAGGCTTAATTCCCTTTTCTTCCAGATAAGCCACAATTGCCGGACAGCTTCTGCCCTCCACCTCTTCGTCACCCGAAAAGGAAAGATACACGTCATGCTCCGGCGTAAATCCTTCGGATAAAAGCTGTTCCATCGCTTCAAACACGCCGCACAGTGTTCCCTTAGTGTCCAGCGTGCCTCTTCCCCACAAAAAGCCGTTCTCAACAATCCCCTCAAACGCTGGTTTCTCCCAGTCCTTTTCCTCCACCGGAACCACATCGTAATGAGCCATCAGCACTCTCGGCGCATCGCTCCTTTTGCCCTTCAAATAATACAAAAGCCCGGTATCTCCAATCTTTTCCAGACTGCACGCCTCATGCACTCTTGGAAAACGCTCCTTTAACAGAAGCTGAAACTTCTCAAACTCTTTCCAGTCAATCAGTGACTTGTCCTGATAAGAGACGGTTTTACACTTAATCATATCGGACATATCCCGAATGATTTTCTCTTCATCCAAATTTACCTTTTCTTCCACCATTTCCGGTTCCGGATAAGGCTTGAAAAGCAATGTCCGGATTAAAATTACCGCAATGAAAACCACAACGACCGCCAAAATCAAATATCCTGCCATATTAAACACCATACCCTTTCATAATCTGCAGGCTTTTGAGCCGCAGACATTTGTTTAAATCCAAAACCCTCTTCCCTGCCTATGTCTTAAATCCAATTCTTCTTGTACATAATCCTTGCCGCTCCAAGCGAAATCAGCGCCCCTACCGGCACCAAAACTCCTACCGAGCTGGAGAGCGAAGGAACCATCAAAAACAGGACAATCATAAAGATTAACGGAGTCAGGGACAATTTCCAGTTCTTACTTATGTAAACCACTGCCAATCCCCCGAACAGCGCCGGAAGGATATTGTCAAACGCCGGTTTTAAAGCAGGTGAATTGAGAACCGGCGTCAGTGCCGACAAAAGCAATACGCCTGCCGCAATCACCAGTGTTGTCACAATCGAGCTGGTGGCAATCGCCAGAGTGGAAACCACCTCTCCCTCCTCGGTGCCCGGCTTCACTCCGGCATTTTCCATTGCGTTAAGCGCCGCAGGCGCCTTAATATTCGTGATATTTCCGGTTACAAAAGCCAGATAGGAACCGCCGGTTCCCAGCATTGGACCGTAGGTAAACACTTCGATTACCGCAACCGTCCAATAAATCGGCGCCACGCCCAAAAGCCCTTTCAGCACCGCGCTTCCTGCCGGCCACGCCTGATAATACAGACAGATTGCCGCCGGTACGGAAAGCAAGAGAAACAATGCCGTCACAATCCAGATTCTTCCATAAAAATGTGATTTATCATTATATGCTGTATTCATAAAAACCTCCGATTTTGTAGTATGCGACCCTCTCGGCAGCCGTCAAATGTCTAAACCAGCCTTAGGGTTTTAAGCAGCACTTGGCTCGCTGCCCATGGGAATCAGCCTGTGATTACAGGTGTTATTATTGTTGCAAAGATCATGGCTAGTATCATGCTGATAGACAGCGCATAGGTTTCCAGCCATTTCATTTTACATACTTTAATCAAAATACCGCAGATTCCCATCATCAGTGCAGAAAAAAGCAGCACGAAAATAGGTATCCAGCCAGCAAGACCGCTGCGGACATCGGTAAATACCATTCCGAGAAAAGCAGAAATCATTCCCAAAAACAGAGACGTCATAAACAAATCTCCCCATTTGCTGTCTTTGTTTTTGATTTTCATGATTCCTCCCTGAATCTTTTTCAGGCAGAGCGGAATGATGATCATGCCCGGAATAATTCCCAGCGTCATCACCCACGCAATCGCCGTATAAGCTTTCGGATCCGTAATCGTATCGGACAGGGAAAGCCCCAGCGCCTGCGCCGTGGAAGTTGCCGCCGGTAATTCATAAGTGATTGCACCCACTACGCTTAATCGAATCCATGGAAGGGGAATCCCCAAAAACTTGGACAGAGTCAAAATTCCCAGCAAAATGGAAACAGCCGGAGCAATGGTGAAAACAGCCGTGGAAAGAATCGTCTTTTTCAGCTTCGCTCTCTCCATGCCGATTGCCGCCCCGTGCCGGTAAGCGCGCACCAAGAAAAACACAGACTGCGCCACCACAAATGCAATGACAAGCACTGCTAAAACAAATAAGAAACTGCTGTTTGGATTAAAATTCATGAAAACCTCCTTCTACACATAAAATATATTTTTATTGCTCCATTATAACAGACATTCCCAAAAATTTCTGCTTTATTTCATAATAAAAGATATATTGCTGCAGACTTCCCGAATAGCCCGGATAGCGTTCAAAGGGAAATCCCTCGGGATACTGTGTCCTTAATACTTGATTGATATGAGTGTCCACCGGAAACGCATCGGTATGGTGTAAAGCAAACAAGCTGACGCAGTTTGCCACTTTTACGCCGACTCCGCAAAGCTTTTGCAGTTCCTTTACCGCCTCCCCGCCCGTCATGGACATAAGCGCCTTCAAATCTACCTCTCCGCGGCAGATGCTTCCGGCGGTTTCTCTCACATAACGGCTCCGATACCCCAGATTGCAGGCATACAAGTCCTTCTCCTCTGCTTCCGCCAGTGCCTGCGGACTTGGAAACGTATCATAAACCGTTCCGTCCTCCGCCCTGCGCCGTTCTCCGTACTCTCTGCACAGCGATTCAATACATCGGCGGATTCTTGGGATATTATTCTGCTGGGAAATAATAAAAGAAATAATCATTTCCCACAAATCCTGCCGTAAAATCCTGATTCCGCTTCCAAATTCCGCCGCCCGCCTCAAATAAAGATCCTCCGGGTCAATGGAAGCAATTATTTTCCCGTAATCCTCGTCTAAATCAAAATAATTTTGCCAAATCTGCTCAAACTCTTCCTGAGAACAGAATAAGCTCACGGTTTTCTCACACTGCTCCATCACTAAATATCTGCCAAACGCCGAAAGCCCGTACTTCTCCTTTACCCTGCCCTCCGAGTCCTGCCGTGTTTCCAGCAATTTCAGTCGAAAACATTGACCAGACTCGCAAATCTGCCTCAGGGAAAAATATTCGTTTTCTATTGTAACCATTTGTTCTCTTATCCCTCCGTGCCTTCCTCCCGGCGCTGTCTGAGCAGTTCCCTTATCCTGTCAATTTCCTCCTTGTGCCCTTGGTCGTCTAAGGGCGTTTCCAGATAAAAAGGAAGCTTTGAAAGAACTGGATGTTCCAATACCCGAAGCAGTGCTTCCATGCCAATCATACCGCCTCCGATTACCGCGTGGCGGTCCTTATGAGAGCCAAAGGGCATCATACTGTCATTGAGATGAACCGCCCGAAGCAGAGATAATCCCAAAACACGGTCAAATTCTTCCAGCACGCCCTCCAAATCATTCACAATATCATACCCTGCGGCAAACACATGACAGGTGTCCAGACAAATCCCAATCCGCTCCGGATGCTCTGCGCCGTCCCTGATGGCTTTCAAATCCTCAAAGCGGTCCCCGATTTCCGTGCCCTTTCCCGACATAGTTTCCAAAAGCACCGTAAGCTTCTCCTGTCCGGTAATAGCTTGGTTCAGCCCTGCAATAATATTTTGAATGCCTGCCTCCTTGCCGATTCCGGTATGGCTCCCCGGATGAAAAACCAGATTTTCCATTTCAAGCTGATCCATCCGCGCAATATCCTCCCGGATAACCATGCAGGCAAATTCATAAGTCCTCTCCGTCCCGCTGGCAAGGTTTAAGGTGTAGGGTGCATGTGCCAGCAGCGGGCCAAACCCGTTTTCCCTGCGTATCCGCTGAAATTTCTCGATTTCTGCCTCTTCATAAATTCGATAGCCGGATCCTCTGGGATTACGGCTGAAAATCTGCATGGTATCTGCCCCCATTTTGACGACATTTTCCGCCGTCTGCGCAATTCCTCCCGCTATGGACATATGCGTTCCTATGGTCAGCATTCTCTTTTCCTCCTGTGTCTGCTCTGCTTTGCAATAAATAAATTATATAATCACCCATTTTCCCTGTCAACGTGCCAGTGCTTTGTGTTCTCTACTGCTTTACTTTCTCTACTGCTTTACTTTCTCTACTGCTTTGCTTTCTCCACTTCTCTGCTTTCTCCACTTCTCTGCTTTCTCCACCGCTCTGCTTTCTCCACTGCATTCAAATCCATCATCAGACTTTGCTGTATGAAGAATAGCAAACTTGACACTGCTGTTTCCTCATAATAAAATAAATCACGCAGACAAGTCAACAACATCATTGGGAGGGTATCATGGCGGAACAAGATTATTTCAGAAATGCGCTTTCAGATTTTGCCTTTGAAAATGCTTCCGGCGGAGCAATCCGCCATCTGGCGGATTTAGGCTATACCATAAAACAAATCACAGCCCAGCTTGCCTTTCCCACTCCCTATGCCAAAGTTCAGCAGACCGTTTGGGAGCATCTGCTTGATACAAAGGTGATCCGCCTCACGGAACCGGGAAACGGCGATGATGCCGAAAAGGCGGACTTTATCAAAGAATATGATAAATATGGAAAAGCCAGCTTCCGAAAGGTAACACACCCCTCCGGCAGGCAAACGGCAGTCTGCTGGATCGAAACAGAATTTAATCCCTCAGACAGCTTTTCAGACTATTTAAGGCAAAAGCTTACTGCCAACTGCTCCTCTGATGCCTATGTCTCCTGCGATTTCGGCATCATGGAGCCTGCCCTTTGGGAACAGCTCCGTAAGGAACTGAACGAAAGACAGGCAGAATATTTGCAGGGGCTTCCCTGGGTAAGACAGACCTGCTATCATATTCTTGACAGCCGCATGATGGAAATACTAATCCGCCTCTATCAAAAGGAGCTTTATCACGGAGTTTGCTTCTTTGAAGGGATTTGCGCAAAAGTCAAATTTTGATTTAATTATTTATAATCCTCTAAAATACCGCATTTTTCAATAGAATACAGCCCTTTATCCGAAAAAGGCAAAGGGCTGTATCATTAAAAACAAACCGATAAAACGTAACCAAATTTAAGTGTGATTCACCACAATTTGCAATCTATAAATTGCAGAATGCAAATATTAAATGTAGATTTAGTCCAAAAACTCAACCTCACCGCTTCCAATATGGTAAAACGCACCGCATACTTTAAGACCATTCTCATCGGTATCGGAAACGCCAAGGCTTTCCTTGACTACGGACACCGCTCTTTCCACATTTAAGCAGCATGCCTTATATTCGTCCTTTTCCTCTCCGATAGCCTTGCGAATCTCATCGGTTATGTACTTAACAAATCCATCCGGCTCGCCCTGCATTGCCGCGCCTACCGCTCCGCAGTGCTCATGCCCTAATACTACCACAAGCTTTGATCCCAGATGTCCTGCGGCATATTCAATGCTTCCCAGTTGGTGATTGTCCATCACATTGCCTGCCACACGGATTACAAACAGTTCTCCAATTCCTGCACTAAAGATTCCCTCCGGAATCACTCTGGAATCAGAACAGGTCACGATAACGGCGTAAGGGCTTTGTCCCTCGTCACAAGTCTTCTGTCTGATCTGGGGCGACATATCCCCGGAATTTGTCATTGCAGTTAAATAACGCTGATTCCCTTCTTTTAACTTTTGCAGTGCCTCTGCTGCTGATAAATTTCCCTCGTGCATACCTTCCTCCATTTCTGCCTTACAATTGTCCGGCTTTCGTTCGTTATGTATGAAGTATAGCATATTCCAGGCAAAAATCCATCCCAAACATCCGTTATTTTTTGATTTCGCTAAATTGCAATTACAGATGCCCTTATCTGTGCTATAATAGGAAAAAGCACCGCCTGCGCGATGCTTGAACCTTCACTGTATCAGAACAATTTCTGCCCTCAAGGGACATGGAGATGATCATATGACTATTACTGCATTAGTAGAAAATACCACAACCTGCGATTTGAAAACGGCACACGGGCTTTCCCTTTACATACAGACCCGGAATCATCAGATTTTGTTTGACTTAGGTCCCGATCATACCCTGTTTGCCAACGCCGCCAGACGCGGAATCGATCTGGCGGAAATAGACACCGTCATTATCTCCCATGGACACGCCGACCACGGCGGCGCTCTGTGCGAATTTCTCACGGTCAACCCCACGGCGCAGATTTATATCCAGAAAAGGGCGTTTGAGCCCCATACCAACCACACCTTTGGAGGCAATAAGTTTATCGGACTGGACCAAAGCCTTGCGGATGACCCTCAAATCACCTTAATTGACGGCGATTACCGGATTGACCAGGAGCTGTCCCTGTTTACCGTTCCGCAGACCGGCAAATGCCATTCGCCTGCAAACGATGTGTTGTACCAAGGTTCCGCCAGAGATGACTTTGCCCATGAACAAAATCTGCTGATTACCGAAAATGCCTCCGCCCTGATTATGGGGTGCGGTCACTGCGGTATCATTAACATTTTGGAAAAGTCCGCCTGCCAGCCAAATCTCTGCGTAGGCGGGTTTCACCTGTTTAACCCCACCAGCAAAGAGTCTGCTCCTAAGGCGCTGCTTGACGAAATCCTCTTGGAATTGCAGGCATATCCTAAGACCCGGTTTTATACCTGCCACTGCACCGGCAGAGAAGCCTTTGACTACTTATCCGCCCGCCGTAAAAATATCTCCTATTTGTCCTGCGGAGAAAGCATTACTATTTAATATCCCTTACAAATTACAGTAATTATGTCGTTTACTACAGATACAGCTCTCCTTCTCCGCCCATCATCCTAGTCATCTCCTCGATGCGCTCAATGGGAAAAGGAGGCATTGTCAACGGCTTAAGCGCTATTGACATAAGTTTCATCGGATTATCATCCGCCGCAATACGGTTTGAGCTCAGTTGTCCACACTGACGGCACCTGTGAATGATTGCCCATTCTCCATTTTTTCTCACCCACACTGCCACCGGCTCCATATATCCGCCGCAGTCTGATTCCCGGTCTCCCGGTTCTATATCCACATGCAGACTTGTAAGACAATTGGGGCAATGGTTCCTATGGTCACTCCCCGCGCCGCAAGGCGCCACCTGACGGCCGCAGACCTTACACCTAAAGACCTCATTACAGGGATGCGTCTTGTAATATCCCTTCTCGTATTGCTTTCTTTTATTTTCTCTATTCAATTATGCGTCCTCCTTGTGAATCTTATTTTCGGAGGAACCTCTTTTTCGTATTATCCTCTGAATACTTTTTTCAGACAAATAATATTCCCTTGATAAATCAGGTATCGCTTTCCCTGATATATATTCATCAAGTATCTTTTGGTCGCGTTTTTCCAGCTTTTCTCTTATTCCGCTTTTTTCTCCCCAATTTAAATGCTCCTCACATCTTCTTGGAATATACAGCATTTGACCGTCAACATATTTCTGTATTTCTGAAAGAAGCTCATCTGGTAAAACATCAACTGCCTTTATATAGCCCATTTATGCCCTCCTAATTATTTGCTATTAGGAAATGCAATGGCTATAACACATGATATTTTATGCAATAGCCATTGCTACCGCACATCCTCCACACCATAATTCTTCATGAACTCACCGTTTAACCTTTCTTTACCTTTTCTATTTGTATAACAACATCATAGCAGTACCGTCTTGTGACAGCAACCTCTTTTTTGGTTTGAGTTGTTTTTGAGCTGGGGGACAAATCCTGCTATATAGTTATCTTTCAAATATTGAATATCAACTTTTTTTAATAAAATCCGGATGAATCGGAATTTCCACTGTCACAGCCCGTCTGCCATCATCTGTAAAGAATCTTGACTCTGAATATGCATTCATCGGTTTCTTAAATCTATATATGCTTCCTTTGCAATAGATTCCATGACAGATTTATAAAAAGCCTTATCTTCAAACAACTTGGAAAATGCCTTCATCTGCTCCATGTAACACTCTTGGGCTACCTGTTTAAAAATTTCTGGAAAAATGGAGCGGTTAAATACTTCTTCATCATTTTTCTTTGCCTGCATTTTGATTTTTTCATTGTACTTCACGCATCTGTTATAAAGCTGTTCTACCATTACCCTGTCGCTCTCGATAAATATTCCTTGATATTTTTCATTTATTTTACCTATAATAACATCCAGTAATTCATCCTCGTCAGTGCCTTTTCCAGATGTTTTCAGAGTCTTCGGATTCACTAATGTAGAAGTTTCTACCGTTGGATTCAAAGAAATATCTCCCTTAAATGTCTGCTCTAACTTATAAAACTCTAATCTCAGCTTATCCTCCAAATCCACTGATTTTGCATCCACCGCCGGTGGCAGCATCTTTTCCAAATACTGCGTAAAGTTAAATTCCTTCTGCAATGATATATCAAACATTCTGGAAATTTGAGTAACATAGGAGTACCATTTATTAAAATTATGGATTATTTTCTTATAATCAAATCTCTTGTCTTCCGACAGTGCTTTATACCTGTTCACAATAGGAGTCAGCACACCTGCCATTCTGCCTAAATCAGTGTCGTTCTGCGGAGACTTTTTAAAGAGGATTTTCAACAGCTTCTCTATATCATCATCATTGTATAAACCATAACTTCTAAGCATAGTTCTAGTGTCATAAATCAAATTAACATTGATTTCCTGATCCAGTTCCGTGCACTCAAAATATGGCTCAAATGCTTCCTTAATTTCATCCGCTGTATTCACAAAATCCAAAACAAAAGTGTCTGTTTTCCCTGCACAGGTTCTGTTAAGTCTCGATAAAGTCTGCACTGCTTTCACGCCTTTCAGCTTCTTATCAACAAACATGGTATGCAACAGAGGCTCGTCAAAACCTGTCTGATATTTTTCCGCAACAATTAACATCGAATACTCATCTTTATTAAATTCAGCAGGCAACTGAGTATATTTGATGGTTGTGCCATCTTTTCTTTTGTTCAGACCTTCCTCTGTATACTCTTCTTCCCCATCTTTAACAATTCCCGAAAAAGCGACTAAAATTTCAAGATCATCATAGCCTTTCAATTCCAAATATCTTTTAAACTCATGGTAGTATCTGATGGCATGTAATCTTGATGCAGTTACTACCATTGCTTTCGCATTGCCGTTAATCTTATTCTTTGTAACACTTCTGAATGTCTCAATGATGATTGCCGTTTTCTGCTGCAGATTATGCGGATGCAGAGATTCATACCTTTGGATTGCTTTTAGTGCTTGTGAAGCGGGGACTTCGGGATTCCCTGGGGTATTCTTTGCAATCTTATAGCAGTTCTTGTATGTCATATAATTTTTCAGCACATCAAGGATAAAGCCTTCTTCAATCGCCTGCTTCATACTGTAAATATGAAACGCCTTGAATTTACCATTAGGCAGTTTTTCTCCAAACAATTCCAATGTTGATTCTTTCGGCGTGGCAGTAAAGGCAAAGAAAGAGAGATTTTTGTGCTTACCATGCGTAAGCATCTGCTCAACAATTCTGTCCTCATCATCTTTAATTTGTTCTTCCTCTTTCCCTTCAATTTCCGCAAATTCTTTTAATGCTTCCTCTGTATCAGCAAGAGCAGCTTTCAATTTTTGAGCAGATCTGCCTGACTGTGAATTATGGGCTTCATCCACAATAACCGCAAACCTTTTATCTGTTGTATCTTTGACTTCTTCATAGATATGTGGAAACTTTTGCAATGTGGTAATAATAATCTTCTTTCCATCATTTATAGCATCCCTCAAATCAGAAGAATGTTTTTCATCATCTATCTTCTCAACAGTACCCTTAATATGGTCAAAGCCAAAGATTGTATTTTGCGTCTGCCTGTCCAGAACAGTCCTGTCATTTATAACAATCACGGAAGTAAAAACAGGCTTGTCATCTTTATCGTGCAGCTCTGACAATTCGTAAGCCAGCCACGCAATCGAATTGCTCTTGCCCGATCCCGCGCTGTGCTGAATCAGGTAATTCTTTCCAGACCCATTCTCTTTCACATCCGCAATCAATTTTGCGACAACATCCAGTTGGTGGTATCTTGGGAAAATAAGTTTAAGGCTTTTCTTCTTTATTTCTGCCCCATTTTTATAGACAACCTTTTCTTCTTCCACTCTCTGGATAAATTTATGTATCAGTTCAAGCAGGCTGTCTTTTGTGAGTACCTTTTCCCAAAGATAAGAGGTAGTATAGCCATCTGGATTCTCTGGATTGCCAGCCCCGCCGACTTCACCTGCCCCGTTAGAGCCTTGGTTAAACGGAAGGAAAAATGTCTCTTTCCCTGCTAATCTGGTTGTCATTGCAACTTCGTTCAGGTCAACCGCAAAATAAACCAGAAATCTTTTGTCAAACTGAAAACATAATTCTCTTGGATTCCTGTCATACATAAACTGCTTCTTGGCGTTGGCGATAGATTGTCCTGTCAACTGGTTTTTCAATTCCAATGCCACTACAGGAATGCCGTTTACGGAAAGAACCATGTCAATACTGTTTTCATTCTGAATGGAGTATTTAAACTGTCTCGTGCAGGTCACAATGTTGCTGTTGTAATCATCAATGACCTGCTGGCTTAAGCTGTTATTTTCTTTAAAAGCGACAATTTCAATCTTCGCCCCTCTGTCCTCAAACCCATGCCTCAATACATGCAGAAGCCCGAAAATATCAACACTTTCCTGAAATCTTTTATAAAATTTCTTTTCTGCATCTGCTCCATAATTTCTCTCGTATTTCTGCCACTGCTTAGGCTGTGTTTTCTTTACAAACGCGGTCAGCCTTGGCAGATCGATTGCTTTTTCTCTGTCATAGGTTGTTTGATTGTCTTTTAAAAAGCCGCCCCTCGAGAGCATATAACTTTCGATATCCTGTTCAAAACGCTTTTCCTTTGTGTCCATAAATTAGTTCATCCTTATTCTAATTATTTTGACATCGGCGTCACAATTCTATAAATTCATATTTTCCTGGACCCAGTCCTACTACTTTTCTAATAACTTTCGATCTTCTCATCTCTTTCATAAGAATACCTGCTTTCGCTTTAGAACACTGTAGCCATTCCATCACATTCGCCTGTCCAAAAGAAACGCCTAAACCACACTTGGTAAATACCTGCTCTATATTCCCTCTATTTTTTTCAGTAACCTCTGCCTCTATGAATAGCGGAATATATTTTTTAAATGTGATGCCTTCTTTTTTCGTGTCATTGCCTATTTTTTGGGGGGCATTGCCTATTTTTTCTGTAGCATTGCCTATTTTTTTTGGGCATTGCCTATTTTTTCTGTAGCATTGCCTATTTTTCTAAAAAGAACAGCAATAAAGCCATCCCCATATTCTTCAAAAACCGGTTCCGATAATCCATATTCCTTACATCTGCTAATAATCCTTACACTATTATACCCTTTTCTTCTTTATCATGCACTCATAAACAACTATCTTGAAAACATCAATTATCTTCACCCCAATTTCTTTTTAAAAAGTCATTCACATCCCCACTATTATGCAGACCTAAATAACTATTATGTATTACTTCTTTATCATGTGTCCAAATAAATTTTTTAGGCGAATCTTTTTGCAAAACACGCAAATATTGATCTAATGTTTCCAGTGCTTCCTTAGCAAAAACGTCTAAAACCTTTAAAACTTTATAAATATTCTCATCCGTATTTTCTATATTTTTCAACTGGTTAATTTCCATTTCTGTAAATGCAATGTCAAAATATATATACTCATCCATTCTATTTTTTAAATGTATATATTTATCTCTTATAAAATTGTTATGAGCCAACATAAATTTATCCTTTTTCCTAAACACACAATAATCTGTATTAACCATCCACAAAAGTCTATTTTGCATAGCTGGTAATCTGCTTGTAAACAAGTTTTTAGGAATTTTCGTATCTCTATCAAAAATCAGTTCATTAATATTTTTATGTATATAATAAAAATCGCTATATAAGGTTATCGCAGCATTATACAAATATTTTTTTAATCTGTTTTTATCTAAATAATAATTATAGCTTTTATCTGCAAGCACTGCTACAAGACCCGCGCAGACTCCGCTGCACAATGCCAGTATCATACTATTTGAGAATAAAACTGAATTTAATATTATTATCCCTGTTTCAGCATTAATGTTCACAAGACATGTTGCTATAAGAAATATAACAGCTATCCATGTCAGCCATTTTATAATTTTAACATTTACACTCATCGTAATCCTATCTCCTGCTCTATCTCTTTCTTTCCGGTAACATACTCATAAATCAGTGATTTTTTATAACTTTCCAAATCAGCAAGCAGTTCTTCTTTCTTTGCAATCAACTTATCGATTTCAGAACATTTTTCATCAAGGTATCTTGCAATTTTTTTCTGTTCTTTTAAAGGAGGAAGCAATACAGGCAGCTTTTTCAATAACTCTTGGCTCAACGAAGCTCTTGTTACAAGGTTCATTTCTTTTACAAAAAATTTTCTATGTATATCACTTCTAAAATAATATTTAGAAAATTCAGGCAGTAGTTCTTCCTGATTATTTGGTCTAAATCTAATAACAAATCCTGCAAATGTAGCATCATAAATGGTTTTTAGGCAAGTTGATGCAAAACCTACTTCTTCGATTGTTTCCGATGTTCTGGTAAAAAAAACATCTCCATATTGAACAGAATATATCTTCCTATCATCTTCACTGGATTTAATTAGCCCTGACCCCTTTTCTGGCAATGTATAATTTTTATATACATCTCCATAACTTACAAAAGGATACCCTTCTCCAAAATACTCTGATGACTTACTTATTCCATTTTGGCACATACCCAAAAATCTTAATCTTTTTTCAACCCAATGTGCAGGAAATACTCCAAGATATCTGTTTTTACTTTCTTTCATTTCTACATCAGTATTCAGTCCCTTTGTTACGGCATCAGTAATAATCACCTGTTTATATTTCTTATAGTCTTCAATAGTTTCTTTTGTCTTTACAATAACAAAATCAATTTCTCTAACTCTTTTATCAAGAAAGTTTAAAATTTTTTTTATTTCATCTTGTGAAGGTGGTATTGAAATAAAATAATTATTTATATTTTCTGTTGATATATTAGGTTGTGCTGAACCAGCAGCTAAAAGATTGATATATTTTAAAAACTCATCTGTACTTAAATAATAAAATATGTATCTGCTAATTTGACTTCTAATAATTCCTACTCGTTGATTAATATAACATTTATCAGACATTTGAATTACATATCCCAGCTTACCAACAGTTGCCCCACTCATTGCAATAATTACATCATTATCCTTTATAATATATTTCTCTAATGTATTGTCATTATAATCAATTTTATTTGCTTGTTTAGCATTAATAGTTCCATCTGCAATATCACCAATCCTTATTACACTATATTTTCCAGTACTTTTCAAACTATTGCTATCAAACGCATATCCGTTTATAAACTCCATCTTATTTTTAATTTTTGTCACTTCCCACTCCGCAGGAATCTCCCCAATCCATTCCACCCCAGAATCTTTCATCTGCCTTGCCATCACTCATTGCCCCCTTTGCCAAACAGTTTCTCCAAAGAGGCCATAATTTCCTTTTCATGCTCTGTAATTCTCTCCGCAATCACTTCCGCTTTTTCTGGTGCTTCATACTTATAGAAATATCTTGTAAAAGGAATCTCATATCCAACCTTCGTTTTCGATTTCTCTATCCATGCTTCGGGATTATAAGGTTTTACTTCCCTCTCAAAATAACTGTCAATATCCTCTGTCAGCGGAACGTTCTCAAAATCTCTTTTTGAGGCATCTGCCACAGGCTGATTTTTCTTGCCCTTTGTAATCAGCTTTCCAGCTTCATCATAAGAGGGACTTTCAATCTGGATTCTGTTGAAACCAAAATCTTCATTGTTAAAAATCTTGCTTTCACAAACTTTACCGTCTAATTCATAAGTTTTGTTTTGAAATTCCCCGTAAGCAGTAACAATCACTTCCCTGCATTCCTCTGTAATATCATTCCTTTTACTGCCGATATTCTTTCTTCTGGATACAACCATCTTGGAAGCGTCAATAAGCTGTACTTTCCCCTGCCTTTCTTCTGACTTATTTTTGGAAATGATCCAAATATAGGTAGTGATGCCAGTATTATAAAATACGTCTGTTGACAACTGCACAATCGCATCCAGCCAGTCATTTTCAATCATGTATCTCCTGATTTCGGATTCTCCCGATTCAGCCGCGCCAGTAAACAGAGAAGAACCATTATGGATAATCGCCATCCTCCCATCGTCTTTCAGCTTTGCAATTCCATTTAAGTCAAAAAGCATCTGCCCGTCACTAATTTTAGGAAGACCAACAGAAAATCTCCCCATATCTCCAAGCTTTGCTTCCGCTTCCACTGCATTCTTTTCCACCTTCCATTCAATGCCAAAGGGCGGATTGCTGATAATATAATCAAAGGTATAGCCCTTGAATTTATCATCTGATAAAGTGTTTCCCTGTCTCATGTTGTCGCTGTTACCGCCACGAATCAGCATATCAGCTTTTGCAATAGCAAATGTTTCAGGATTCAATTCCTGTCCAAATACTTTCACATCCGCTTCTGCATCCAGTTCAAGAAGTCTCTCCGTCATGCAGGTAAGCATCTGGCTTGTACCCATAGTCATATCGTAAACAGTCTTCGCAACACCTTCCTCTATCATGGTGTCTTTATCTTCCGAAATCAGCAAATCTGTCATAAGGTAAATAATATCTCTCGATGTAAAATGCGCTCCTGCCTGTTCATCGTAGGACTCTGAAAATCTGCGGACCAAATCTTCAAAGATGTAACCCATGTCAACTGCGGTAATCTTATCTGCTCCCATATAAGCCGATGGTTTATTAAATGCTTCAATAATCAGGAACAGCATCCCATTATTGGCAAGTTTGGTAATCTCCCTGTCAAATTCAAAATTTTCAATAATGTCCTGCACATTATCAGAAAAACCATTCAGATATTCCCTGAAATTTTTCTCAATATGTGTGGCATCATTGCATAACTTTTGAAAATCGAATGGACTGGTATTATAAAACTTATACCCTGATGCAGTTTCCAAAAATCCATCAATTACTTCCAAATGCTTTACTTTATCATAAGTGTCCCAAACGCTCTGCCTTGTCGGTGCAAGAACATCATTAAATCTTTTAATTACACACATAGGGAGAATCACTTTTCCATATTCGTGGGGTTTATAATATTCCCGAATCAAATCTGCAATAGACCATATAAGATTGGATTTTTCCTGTATATTCGTTGTAGTTTGATTATGTAAATCTGTCATTTTCACTTTCTCCTTATTATTCTCTATCTTTTCTATAACTCTGTTATTTTTACAAAAATCATTATAATTCTACTTCCCATTATAAATAAAGAATAGCAATAAATCAATTTAATGATAAATTCAAAATTCAACAGTTTTCGCCGGCGCTGTATTGGGTTCATTTTTAGTCTTCTGTTCTAATGTGTATCGGGGATGCTGATATATTGTCTGTCTGATTCCATTTACAATTTTATCTTTCAGCATCCAATATAGATTTTGTCCTCCATATGCCACATTTTTCTTTACTCCAAATGAAACAATTGTGCACGGTGAACCTACTCCATTACGATATTTCAAGAATATGTATACTGTGGTAAATGAGCCTGTTAATCGGCTTTCTATTATATAGTTACATTCTATAAGGGAATTATTTTGTGGACCATCTTTGGGCGAAAAGATTCGGATAATATTTTTTTCATCCAAATATTGTTCAAGAAAGCAAAGTTGTCCTATCCAAAATCCATGATAAAGTATTCTTCTTATCTCTTGGGATATTGATATCTGTGAGGTATTGAAGACCCGCTAAATGATGGAAATCTTTCATCATAAAATCCAACGAAATCACCCTCACATTTCGATTTGCCAAATGAAACACATATGAGGTTGTATTGACCAACTTCAGAAAATGAACCGCTGCTTCCTGTATTTTATCCATACTTATTATCCTATCGCACCGCTCGCTGAATGCGGCATTCGCCAAATGCGGGCGCAAACATCCCACATGGCTTGTTCAAAAAATAAAGCCTTGCACAGACAATGGCAAGGCTTTACACTCTGTTTCACAACTTTCTTTCGCTTACGCTAGATGGATTATGGTAAGTTGCCACCTTTGTGAGCCTCCATGTTCACCGCTTTCCATCACGGCTCCCACTTCAACGGCGAAAGCATTTGATGAGTCTGCTTCTCAAGAAGTTTCCTTCTGCTATTATAGTATTCTATTTATATTAGAAAGTCAAACGAAATTTACGCGCTTTCCATATTTTCCTATATTCCCTCTCACTTTTTTAATAAAAAAATAAACGGGTGTGAAAACATCCACTTTAATTCAATTTTTACTTATTTTGGTATGTCTTTTCATTTGTTCCGTTTTTTCCATAAGCCTTTTTTTCAAATCTTCTGGAATTTTTTCCCCTTGATCAGCATAGATGATTGCCTGCAGAACATCTGCATCTTCATGTTCATCTTCCGTATCAAATCTTGATATACTAATACCAAGATCCTCTAACTCTTCTGCAACCCTCATTCTCCGTGTTATTTCTTCTTCTGTAATAGGTTCCTGCCCATATGTTATATGAGGACTCACAGGTTTTTTTACATTATCATAAATATTATTTATATTTATAGGATTTGCCTCCATAATCATTTGCCTCCTGTCTCGTATTTCAGTTTAATTTCAACACTGTTTTTCAGCAACTCCCGCATCGCCATTGTACCATTATTCTTATAATCTTTATATTTCCGAGTTGCTAAATCACTATAATAAATTAATGCCTCTCTCCCATCAAATCCATTCAATTTGGTCAGTACTCTTACATTTCCATCATTTCCAACCACTGTCATTATATATAAAGAATCATTCAAACAAAATGTTTTAAAATCTGTTCCAGAAAATGTTCCTGTACTTGGATGGTTGTGCATAAACATCATCGTATTTTTCCTTGAACTCTTCATTGCTTTATAAGCATCTGGATTGCTTCTTGTCTCTATCTCATTCGCTTCGCCCATAATAACCCATGTATCCCAATGAACTATATCAACTAAAATGCCAACCTCTCTTGATCCATTCTTTTCTTTTGAAATGGAAAGAAGTCTTTTATGCTGTTCCTGCATAAATAAATTTTCATCTTCGGAAAATCCTGATAACTCCATTCGTGGTACTTTAGATATCGCTATATCTGTTATTTTTATTGGTCTAGTTCTTTTCTTTTGTCCAAAACCCTCAGCCAAAATGCTTCTCCTGCCACTTTATTTTTCAGCCCGTCTCTACTAGAAAATGCATGCCTTCACACTTGTCATAGCATTATTTCTTATATGGCTATGATAACACGCCCCACCCTTGAAATCAAGTTTATAAACGAATCCGTCTGATAACTGTATCGTTATAAAATATCATATTAATATACTCTCTTAATCACAAATCTTCAAAATCACCAAACTTTTGCATGAAGTCTGGAAATCAAACACACCACCTCTATATTCGCCGTCCACGGGAACTGATCCACCGCCACAGCACGTTCCACCGCATACCCATTCTCCAAGAACATCTCCAAATCCCGCACCAGACTGGTAGGCTTGCAGGAAATATACACCATCCGGTCGATTCCGTAACCGATAATCTTCTTTAACGCCTTGGGGTGCACGCCGTCTCTGGGCGGGTCTAAGATAATCATATCCGGCTTTTCTTCAATTTCGTCCAGAACCTTAAGCACATCTCCCGCAAGAAATTCACAGTTATGTAAACCATTCAATTCTGCATTTTTCTTTGCGGCTTCCACGGCTTCCTCCACGATTTCTACCCCGATTACCTTCTTTGCCACGGGCGCCATCAGTTGTGCTATTGTTCCAGTTCCGCTGTACAGGTCAAAGACTACCTTATCCGGCGCTCCGTCCTCATCAAGCCTGCCGATGTATTCCCGCGCCGTTTCGTACAGAACTTCCGCTCCCAGAGAATTAGTCTGAAAGAAAGAAAAAGCAGAAACTTTAAAACGCAGCCTCAACAGCTCCTCATAAAAATAATCCTGTCCATAAAGAATCTCTGTGCGGTCGCTTTGCACCACATCCGCCGCCGAATCATTGACAACATGCAAAACACTTGTTATCGTTCCGGTTAAATCAAGATTTAGCAAATCTTCTTTCCATCGTTTAAGAAGCTCTTCTTCCGCAATATGCTCATCGTTCTGTGAGGTAGTCACCAGAGCAATCAAAATCTCACCGGTTCTTGCCGCCTTGCGCACCAGCAGATGGCGCAGGTATCCCACATGACGAAGCCTGTGATAAAAGGAGACTCCGTCAAAATAATCTCTGGTCAAGGTAAGAATTTGACGGTAATCCCGATCTACGATTTTGCATCCGCTGACCGTAACAATATCATAAAAGCTTCCTCTTTTATGCATTCCCAGCGATAACGGACCGCCTTTGCAGGCATCTCCAAAAGAAAATTCCATTTTATTTCGATATCCCTCACAGACGGGGCTTGCCTTGATTCCCTCAAAAATCCACTCTGCTTCCTGTTTCGCCAGTGCTCCCGAAAGAAGCTTTCGCACCTGTTCTTCCTTGATTTGAAGCTGTTTCTCATAGGGCAGGGAAAGATAGGTGCATCCGCCGCATTCTCCAAAGTGGGCGCAGGGGCTTCCTGTTTCCAGAGAAGACGGCTTTTCGATCTGTAAGAGCCTTCCTTCCGCACGGCCGTTCCGTTTCTTTTGAATAACAAACGTTATCTCTTGCCCCGGAAGGACATTCTTTACCACGCACACGCCTTCCTGCGTATTTACAATCCCTTTATTCGGAAAATCCACTCTTTCAACAATTCCTGTCAACACTTGTCCCTTTTTCATATTCCTCACTCCACTAAAAATTTCCTATTACGCAAAGAAACGGGATGTGCATCTTACACATCCCGCATTCATCTCATCTGCGCATCGACACAAATTATTCTGCTTCGTCATCCTTGAAAGGTTTAACATCTTCGTCATCCTTCTTCGAAGCCTTCTCTTCTTCCTCGTCCTCATCCTCAAAGAAGTCATCCTCAAAGTCATCGTCGAAGTCGTCGTCGAAATCTTCCAGATAGTCCGGTGTCAGATAGCGGTATACCGCGTAAGCAATCGCCGCGACTGCCGCTACTGCTCCGATTACTGCCAAAATCCAAAGAAGGGTGTTGTTTTTCTTTTCTTCCCTGTGATTCCAGTAATCCTTCAATTCCTTAATGTCGTGCGTCTTAACAAACTCCATCAGTTCCTCAACCTTATTCCAAGTATTCATCATACATACCTCCCTTTCATGCCCTAGTACAGCGAATATTAAGTAATTGACATTTGACTTGCCTGATTTTCATCTGCGGTGTTGTCGTCAATCGACGCAGCCACCGAAAACAGGACTATTTAAAATAGTATTAGTATTTCCCTTCTGAATAATAATATAACATTTACAGCCGGATTTTACTACCAAAAATTTCAATTTTTATGAAATTTTAATCAATCTGGCAAATGCCGCGTACATAATTTTTTGACCAGCCTCATCAAAGTCAACCGTCACCTTATAATCCCGCGGTCCCGGTTCTAGGTCAAGAACCGTCCCCTCTCCGTATTTCACATGTTTCACCCTGTCGCCCACGTCATAACCCGGTTTTCCTCCGGTGACAGCTCCCACGCCTTTACTGATTCCTGCTGTCTGCAAAGACCCGATACCGCCCCCGGCAATGTAGGGCTTATTTTCCACGGCTGTCCTTGCCGGTGCAGGTACTGCCGCAGGACGAAATCTTGGTGCTGGCGGTCTGTTATCCATCAAATCCTGAGGGATTTCCCTTACAAACCGGCTTACCGCATTCATCTGGGTTTCCCCGCGCACGGTGCGCATTCTTGCATAGCACAGGGTCAAATCCTCTTTGGCTCGGGTAATTCCCACATAAGCAAGTCTTCTTTCCTCCTCGATTTCATCCGGATCATCGGAAATAATGGTCATATAGCTTGGGAAAATCCCGTCCTCCATCCCCGCCATATATACGTGAGGAAATTCCAGCCCCTTGGCGCTGTGAAGAGTCATAAGAAGAACTTTGCTGCTTCCCTCATCTAAGTTGTCAATATCCGCCACCAATGCAATTTCATCCAAAAGCTCTCCAAGCGTAGGGCGGTCGCGCATTTCTTCAAATGCAACAATCTTGCTGATCAATTCATCGATATTTTCAATCCGTCCTTCCGCGTCATCCTCATTGGAAGCTTCTAATTCCTTCACATATCCGGTGGTTTCAATCACATCTTCTATCAAATCTTTCAGACTGTAAAATTCCAATTTGCTCCGAAACGCCTGTATCATATTTACAAAAGGGCGGATTTTGGCTGCCGTTCCTCTGCTGATCGCGGCAATCTCGTCCACTTCCCGAAGAGCGTCATAAAAGCTGATTTCCCGCATATCTGCATAATCCTGTATTTTGACGATGGTAGTCGTTCCAATTCCCCTCTTTGGCACATTGATAATCCTTTTAACTGCCAAGTCGTCTCTGCCATTGTCAATGGTTTTCAGATAAGCGAGCAGATCTTTAATTTCCCGTCTGGCATAAAAGTTTACGCCGCCTACCACATTGTAAGGGATTCCCTCTATCACAAAGCGCTCTTCCAAAAGCCGTGCCTGCGCGTTGGTTCGGTACAAGACCGCACAGTCCCCGTAGTCCGCCGCGCCGCTTCTCTTTTTGCCCGCAACATCTTCCGCAATAAATTCCGCTTCCTCATAGGCGGTATCAAACTGTCGAAAATGGATTCTGCTTCCGCTGCCCTTATCCGTCCAGAGAGTTTTGCTCTTTCTTCCTTTATTATTGCGTATCACAGCATTCGCCGCGTCAAGTACATTCTGCGTGGAGCGATAGTTCTGCTCCAGCCGGATTACCTCCGCCTCCGGATAAACCTTTTCAAAATCCAGAATATTACGGATATTCGCTCCGCGGAATTTATAAATAGACTGATCATCGTCCCCTACCACGCACAGATTATGATGTGCGCCGGCAAGCAGTTTCACCAATTCAAACTGTGCCGTATTGGTATCCTGATATTCATCCACCATAATATACTGAAAACGGCTCTGATAGGAGGCAAGCACTTGTCCGTCTATTTTAAAAAGCTCCACCGTCTTCATGATCAGGTCGTCAAAATCCATCGCATTATTTCTGCGCAGCGCTGCCTGATATTCCCGATACGCCGCTCCGATTTTTTCCTTGCGGTAATCTCCCATAATTGTAAGAGCATACTCCTCCGGCGAAATCAGTTCATCCTTTGCAGAAGAAATCTCTGAGAGAATGGCTCTTTCTTTTAACATCTTAGTGTCAATCTGAAGCCTTTTGCACACTTCCTTCATAACGGATTTCTGGTCATCCGAATCATAAATGGTAAAACTCATATCATATCCGATTCGGTCTCCATAACGCTTTAAAATTCTGAGACAGGTAGAATGAAAGGTAGTCACCCAAATTTTGTCCGAGCCCATTCCTACCAGATTTTCTACCCGCTCTTTCATTTCGCCTGCCGCCTTGTTCGTAAAGGTGATTGCCATGATATTCCATGGATTTACGCCCTTTTCTATCAGGTAAGCAATTCGGTGGGTGAGCACGCGGGTCTTGCCGGAACCGGCGCCTGCAAGCAATAGTACCGGTCCTTCTGTGGTAAATACGCCCTTTTTCTGCTGTTCATTTAACGTGTCATAAATACTCATAACTAATTTACCTCTGCAACATTACTAAATGTCCATGCATAAATATTGAGCTCTACTACCGGCGTACCGCAGTATTCGCAGACTTTGCTTCCCGTCCCGGAGATAGGAGCTCCGCAGTTCGGACAATTAAGCCCTAAGGATAAATCCCTCTCATCCTTGAGTAATTCCCTGTCCTGTATATAAATAACATCTGTATTGTATTTGCTTTGGGTCAGCATGTCCTCCCTGCCCTCAAGGATTCTTCCATTTTCATCCTTTTTCGCATGATAATACTGCAAAGAAGTCTGAAAGGTAATAATGCAAGTTCCATTACGCTTCTTGTAGTCCGTTATTTCTGTCCTGTGAAGCTTGATATTCTGGTAATGCTCCCTCTGACCGGAAGCCTTTAACATCTCAATCCGCATTTCAAGCTTATCCTTAAGCTCCTGATTTCCTTCTTTTAAAGCCCCAACGCTCATCCGATCCACCGCGAGCAGATAAGAAGTCAGGACATTTTCTGCCCTGACCTTCATCTCATCATAGTGAAATTCGGGAAAGTCCTTTTTAATTTTGGGAAGATACAGCCCGGTCATCGCCGACACGGACTTAGGCGTTAAGGAATATTCCTGCTCCACCTGCTTCAGCCCCTGCATAATGTCGGATGTGCCAAATGCATCCCTGGAAAACGATTCTACTGCTCTTTTTGCCTTTCGGACAAACAGATAGACACAGCCAAACACAACAAGAACCAAAATTAATATAATAATAACACCTATTATGGCAATACTGCTCATATGTACTGTTTCCTTCCTGAACCCTTCCTTCTAACAGATTTCCTAACACATTACTGTGACATCGCCATGACTAAAACTATAATAAAAATAATTGCAACGATTGTTATAATCACCTTTGGAATGGAAATCGGAGTCTTGCCGGACACCTTACCGGTCTGACCGTTTACCATGAACTGATATACCTTTTCTTTATACTTATAGCTGGATATCCATACCGGAAGAAGCAAGTATTTGTAAGTGAGCTTGGAAAAAACGGAATCCACCTGTAGATTTCTCACACGGTCCGCATTATTTTCTCTGATAATGCGCTTCTCAATGCTTCCTTTCAGCTTATATTTGATGCTTTCTTTTGCCATCTGCCACGCTTCTTTAATTCCAACGGCATAACGCTCCGCCGCAAACCCTGCCACATACTCCGGGCGGTAAGCCTTATTATCCGCCGTGTTGTAGGGTTCCAGCTCTTGAAGCATAGACTGGTTATGATTGGTAGTCGCACAGATCAACTCATCATCAAAGAACTCCTCGTGATTTCCCCGCACGGAATGCCACGTGGTTTCTACCTGAGTCTCACCATTTGGTTTCTTTTTGACCTTATCCCTGCCAAACTCTCCCTGATATTTGGACTTTGTCATTGCGTCAAAAGTCCAAAATGGCAGATAAACCCCTTTAAAATGCTTGGCTTTCGCACTTTCCTTTGCCAGCTTGGGGCAGAACCACTTGCGCCGTATCCAGCCCTTGAACAAATCTGCTGCCTGTTTATCCGAAATCTGAAAAGGCACCACCCCTCCGGGCGCCATCGTGTTTTGATCCGATGCTTCCATAACCTGATTGGAACCGCAAAAAGGGCACACCGCCGAAATCTCCAATGCATCATAAACGGATTCCGCGCCGCATGCCTTACAGATCACAGTCTTTTTGGAAACGCCCCAATCACAGTTTTCTACCTTGTCCGCCTCTTCCAGCGCCAGCTCCTCCGCGGACTGTGCCTCAGTATCCTCTACGGGAATCTCTTCCGTGTGACCGCAATATGGACAGCTTAAACCTCCTGTTGCGGGGTCAAAGTCCATGACCCCGCCGCAAGAAGGACACTTTTTGTCAGTTTCTTCTAATGTAGCTGTTGTTTGGGCATCCAGATTCGTGTCGAACTCACTCATCTTTGCTCCTCCCATTATTTAATGTCGTTATCGTCAAAGGGATCTCCGCATTCCGGACAGAATTTGGGCGGATTCTTGGGATCTTCCGGTTCCCATCCGCACTTGTCGCACCGATATAAAGGCTCCCCTGCCGGTTTCTTAGCTCCGCACTCCGAGCAGAACTTACCTTTATTCACTGCACCGCAGGAGCAAGTCCAGCCTTCCGCCGCCGGTCTCTCTTTTCCACATTCGGAACAGAATTTGCCGGTATTGCCCGTCTTTCCGCAGCTGCAGGTCCATCCGGAAACTGCCGGAGCAGGTCCGTTATTGACAGGCGCCGCATTTCCAACAGATGCCGCATTCGGAGCGGGAGCCGCCTGCTGTCCCATCTGGAACAACTGCTGTGCGTTCATGCCGCCCGCCTGCGTTGCCATATTCATGCCTGCAAACGCCATCATAGGACCGGTAGATTCGTTGGATGCCGCTGCCTTCATAGCCTCCGCCTGTGCGCCTACCAGTGTTGCCGCCGCCATATTGGGGTTGCGAAGCACTGCATTCCTTTGCAGTTCCTTGATCATTGCCTCGTCTTCTTCGGAAGCCTTCATTGCGTTGACGCCGAAGGATACGATTTCAATTCCGCGGAGCTGTGCCCATTTCTCGGAAAGAACCTCATTAAGCGCGTCCGCCAGCTCCATGGTATGTGCCGGAACCGAACTATAACGGATTCCCATTGCAGAAATCTTTGCAAATGCCGGCTGCAAGGCGGTCATCAGCTCTGTCTTAAGCTGGCTGTCAATCTCAGACCTTTCATAATCGCTTGTAACATTTCCGCACACGTTGGTGTAGAACAAAAGCGGGTCTGTAATTTTATAAGAATACTCTCCATTACAGCGGATAGAAATATCAATATCCAGACCAATATTCGCATCCACTACACGGAAAGGGACAGGATTTGCCGTCCCGTATTTATTTCCCATAATTTCCTTGGTGTTAAAATAATAGACTCTCTGATCCTTTGCTGTATCTCCGCCAAAGGTAAAACGCTTTCCGACTGTCGCAAAAGTACGCTTAATATTTTCTCCTAAGTTTCCGCAGAACAAGCTGGGCTCCGAAGAAGTATCGTATGTAAATTCTCCTGCTTCCGCACAAAATTCAACGACTTTTCCCTGATCCACAATAATCATGCACTGCCCTTCATTGACAGCTACCACGGAACCGTTGGAGATGATATTCTCTTCCCCTTTGTTGTTTCCGCCGCTTCTTCCGCTTGTGCGCTTTCTTCCCTTAGTCACCAGCACATCCGTGTCCAAAGAGTCACAATAGAAGTACTCTTTCCACTGATCCGCCAGCACCCCTCCAGCTGCACTGGTAATTGCTTTTATCAATCCCATTTTTAAATCCTCCTTAATTTTATGGTCATGCCACTTATAATAGTATATCTTATTTTGTCGTCTGTTGTCTATAAAAACTACTCACAGGGACTTGCTACTTTCTACAAATTTTCACATAGGATAAATCAATACATGCCGACTAAGCTCAAACAGCCGGTTTCATCCTATTTGGAGGTTCTTATGAAAAAAATATTAAAAAAACCCCTGGCACTGCTCCTTACCGCTCTTCTTGTCATGGGCGTTCTGGCAGGATGCGGTAACAAGGCTGATTCAAAAGGCGGAAACAAAGATTCCTTAACGCCCGTAACCTTGAACGAGGTTGCTCACTCCATCTTCTACGCTCCCATGTATGTGGCAATTGAAGAGGGATATTTTGCAGAAGAGGGAATTGACCTGACACTGGTAACCGGATTTGGCGCCGACAAAACCATGACCGCCGTGCTCACTGACGAAGCGGACATTGGCTTTATGGGAAGCGAATCCACCATTTATACCTATGCAGGAGGCACGCAGGATTATGTAGTCAATTTTGCACAATTAACCCAGCGTGCCGGAAATTTCCTGGTATCCCGTCAGCCAATTGACAATTTTTCCTGGGATATGCTGAAAGGTTCCACCGTTCTTGGAGGCCGGGCAGGTGGATGGCACGGCACTATGTAACTTACCAATTATTCACTGCATGTTCCGCAAAAGAAACCACATCTTTTACTTCAAGCACAGTCCCGTCATCCAGCACAGCCTTTCCGGAAAAGCTTCCAAACATCTGGTGGCAGTGATTATCCACCCAAAGCAGCTTAATCTGAGTCTCCCGGTCATACACAGGGTCAAGCCGTAAATCCAGCCGTCCCTCCCGGTCACGCAGATGCCATGGTTCCATATAATTCTTTCCAAGCTCAAAATCCACCTTGCCGAGCTTATGAGATTTCCCCTTATAAAAAAGCATATTCTCGCTGGCAGTGTCCGTGTTTCCAAATCCGCATCCTAAGTTAAACCCGAACATTTCACCGTCAAGCCATCCGCTCCCGTTACTCCAATACCATTCATTATGAAAAGGCCACACGCCCCTGCCCCAGTCCAGAATCCCAAAAGAATCCCTTTTGTCAAATTTCCACTCATGACTATGCGTGCGGATATACCCCTCCGCCGTCATACAGTTAATCTTGTGGTTATAATAAAAAGCATGTTCATATTCATCAAACGGCAGATTCACCACCAGAGAATCCGGATTGAGCCTCTCTAAGGTAATCGAAGCCTCCAAATCCTTCCACCGGCAAGTCAGCACGCGTTTCCCCGAAATCACCTCAAAACTCATAAAAACGTCACTGTTTCCGTATTTATTGGGAAGTCCTTTGTGAGAATAAGACAGCACATGATCCTCCTCCGCATTGGACGGCATATGCATAGAGCCGAAAGGGAGCGCCAAAATCCTGTTTTCATCCAAATATTTCTTCCCCTTTTGAAAATCAAAGAGCATCAGGCTTACCTGTCCCGCATAAGCGGCATGCCCTATGGTAAACTGCAGGCAGAGATGGTCATTGGATATTTGATAAAAATCCCACTCCTTAATCCGCCACGGAGGCGCCTTAATTGCCTTGCGGTCATAAACCAATGTGCTTCTTCTGGAATACCCCGGAATGGGGCGCCCTTTTTCGTCCAGCACCGGACCTCGTTCCAGTAATTCTCGTTCCATATCATTTCCTCCTTTTACTGTTTCCTATTTTTACCATAAAAGTCTGCTTTTACCGTTTCCTTCTTTTACTATAAAAGTCTGCTTTTACTGTTTCCTTCTTTTACTATAAAAGTCTGCTTTTACTGTTTCCTTCTTTTACTATAAAAGTCTGTTTTTCTTATCCTGCAGACAGTTTAGGCTTTTCCCCTGCGGTGCTGTTTCGCCGCAACCATTAACGGAACTAACGTAAACAACGTCAAAATCGCAGAAATCAGAAACAGGCTGGGTGCCGGAACCATCCCCAAGGTGCCGTTAACTTCCCTCTGGACGCCAAGATAATTGATTACCGGCGCAGCAATGGCGGGTCCCGCAATCATAGGAATGCAGACAAAAAAGATCTGCTTAATCCCCTCAAACTGTCCTCTCTGCTCCTCCGGATAAAGATTTTTCATCCATGCTGTCAATGTCTGCAGCACCAGAATGTAACCAATCCCTGCTCCGAAAACCCCCAGCAGGAGAATGGGAAGCGCCTGCGAAATGCTCACCAGCACCAGTCCCAGCGTATTACATGCCAGCGCGCCAAAAATAACAGTTGTCATCTTACCTTTGTCAATCAGTTTTGCCGCCGGAATCGTCAGCACGGAAGCTGCCAGAAGCCCCACTCCCTGAATAATTCCGGTCATGCCATAGTCATACTCTAAGTAATTTACAAAATAAATCGTGATATAAGGAAAATACACATTAAACCCTATAAAATATACAGTCATAACAATAAAGACCCAAAAGAGCTCCTGATTTTCCCGGACTGTTCTCCAATTAAACACCGCTAAAAACTGATGCCAAAATCCCTTTTCGTCCCTTTTCGGCATAAGCGAAGGCGAATCCTCCAAAGTAAACAGGGAAACTGCTCCTACCACCGCTACAATTCCTCCCATCAATCCGAAAAAGGCAAAAAAGTCCAGCTTTTCAATTAAGATTCCGGAGACCACCGCTCCAAAAATTGTTGCAAAAACAGGCATTACTGCCAGCGCACCGCCAAGCTTTCCGCGGTTCTGTTCATTGGAAATATCTGTTGTCCATGGAGAAAATCCGCCGTCATTCCCCACGGAACCAAAAAAGCTCATCACCGCATCCGCCAGAACTACCGCCGCTGCCGCAAGGAAAAGAGGGTCTTTGGGAATCATTTCTGTTGCGCCAAACAAAAATGTAAATAATCCCCAGAAAATATATCCGATGCAGATAAAGGGCTTGCGCTTTCCTTTCCGGTCTCCCCATGTGCCCACCAAAAAGGCGCAGAAAGTGGATACTACTGCACTGACTCCCACCATCCACGAGACAATAGCCGGTTCCGGGGCAATCTTATCATATACAAAATTATTGAACCATGAATTTTCGATATTCCAGCAGATTTGCCCTGTCATACCCAGAACCCATATCAAAATCCAGTTTTTACGGCTGATGCTTTTCATTGTGCGCTCTCCTTTTCGATGATACGGTTTATAGTTGTTTACTATAACTATAATGCTATTGTAGCACATTATCCGGAGCGTTCCTATTGTTTTCTGAATTTTCTGAAAATGATGTGGCAGTTTACAGGATAAGTTGTCTTTCCTATATAGTTTTTATAAGCTGTGATCTGTTTTCTTCCTGTGGTTTATTCTCATTATTCTCTAACATATTCACTTTCCTTTCCATGCCCAAAAAGCATATAGGACTTTTACCATATGCCCTGCGCTGTTTTAATGTTATGATGGGATTGATAGATTGAATGGATTGATTTGAATGACAAAGCAGAAAAAGTTGTTGAATTTCTCTACTCCTTATGTTACATTAGACACAGAAAAAGCACCCACTCCAAAGTGGATGCTCCCGAAGAAAATGAAAATGTCCTAAAAGACACCGCCTCTCTGTGGATCAGACAGAGAGGCATTTTTATTTCTTACTGTTTCTCTTAAATTCTACAGCTTTAATGCTCATACCAAACAAGATCATCATAATCCCAGTATAGCCCAACATCCCCGCTAAGAGAATAGGCACCGCAAATACTGCCATCCACAGCATTGACCATACAATGATAATCACAAAATTCCTTTGGGTCTGTCACCTCCTCCTTATTACCAAACTGTACGGAATACGCTATATCTCCCTTATCCTTATATTCATCCCAATCTGTAATATCATATAAACGCAATTTCCAGCCATTAGATGCGACATCAGGGTATATGCGCACTTCCAGTTCCTTTGCCTTTTCGCCAATATCAATCTCCATTGCCTTTCTTGCAATCTCTATCGCCTCATCTTCACTGATACCGCCTGCCGCTTTTACCTTTTCTTCAAGCACGGCTCTATCCCTGCGATCCGCCTCATCTATCTTCTCCTGCGTCCAGCCCATTTCCCCGCCCTGTTCCTGTACGTTGTCCTGTATTTGGGTTGTACCCACATCAGACTGTACTTCTATACTCTTTGGCTCTACTTCTAAAATCTCATACTGTACTGCCGTGTCCGTCTGCTCAATAGCATCGCCAATTTCCCCACAGCCCGTCAATAAAAAAATATCCAAAACAAATAAACTCATTGATATTATCTTTACAAATTTTTTATATTTCTTCATTATTTTCCCTCTTATCTATGATAAATGTTATTATTTTATGCGACCATTTAACCAGCAAAGCAATAGACGTTTTGCCGGTTAAACGGTATTTATTCATAAGTCTTCAAGATACTTCCGTTTACAGCATCAATCATGCAGTAATATGTTGAATGGTCATTCTCATTTGGATTGCTGAAAATTACGAGATAAGCCACATCTCCCTCATGTTCATAATCTGTCTGTTCTGATATATCTAATTTAATCACTGCCACAGAACCATCTTCATATTTCAGTATTTCTTTTCCCTCCGCACGCTCTCCGAGTTCATCATTCATCTGCTTTGCTGCAATTTCTATTGCTTTCTCTTCACTAATTCCGCCTAGAGCCTGTATCGTTTCCCGCCACTGTTTTTCCTCTGCCTGCTTCCCGGATCTCGCTTCCTGTGCTGCCGTACCCTGTGAAACCGCATAACTCATCTTATGCTGA
>JAMPGL010000035.1 GCA_023663945.1 Lachnospiraceae bacterium
CGCCGGTCACCCGACCTACACCCTTAGCAGGGGCGCCTCTTCAGCCTCTTGAGTATTTCTCCTTAATCTGAATTACACCGCTACCAATTTTATTGTGCGCTTTCAACGCAAAAGTTATTATACAAAAGCATATTTTGTTTGTCAATCATTTTATGAAGATTCCATAAAATAAAGTGGCCTTAAAGTAACAGTTCAGCCAAAGGCGCAGGCCTAACCCATTACAAATTAAGCAGTGGCCTGTACTCCCTGCTGTTCCTCATACTGCCTGATAGTCTTTTCAATCCTTCCCCGCACTTCCTCGGCTATCTCTACGGTTTTCATATCCTTATATTCTTCATAATAGATTGGCTCCATATAAATCACCTTGACTTTGACCGGGCAGATATGCTTTTCATCGAAGGGCTTAAAGGAATCAATTAATGCGCAGGGAACAATCGGACATTTTGCCTTTGTCGCGCTTTTAAAGCTTCCGCCTTTAAATTCGAGCATTTCATTTCCCAGTTTGCTTCTGGTTCCCTCCGGAAAAATTAAAAAATTTTTACCATTTTTGACATCCTCCGTAACCGCATTAATTACTTTCATGGACTGTCTTACGTCCTCTCTATCCATGGGATATGCCCCCAGCGCCTTAATCACCTGCTTTAGCAGAATGATATTGCTTGCTTCTTTCTTTGCAACAAAGGAAAAGGGTCTCGGACAAGAATCCAAAAATACGAGCACATCAAACAATCCCTGATGATTGGGGAAAAAAATAAAACCATCTTCTTTGGGAATATTTTCCAGTCCATGGGCTTCAATCGTTACTCTGCCTGCATGGTTTGCCTTTTTGGTTACTTTTTTAATTTTCCAGAAGGCTTCCTCATAAGAAATTTTATCGCTCACCCCGCACCGCCAAATAAGTAAAAAATAGTAAGGTACTTTGAAGATCAGCCTTATCACCATTAATGCAATCCTCATAGCTCCTCCCTGTATGTTTCGATAGCTGTCTCGTACAAGTTATTTCCCTCTGAGTCTATCACAACAATCACCGGAAAATTTACAACTTCCAGCTTACGGACAGCCTCTGTTCCGAGATCTTCATAGGCGATCACTTCCGAACTGATAATGGATTTGGAAAGCAGCGCGCCTGCTCCCCCTACTGCCGCAAAATAAACCGCCCCATTACGAATAATTGCATCCCGGACCTCCGTTGTTCTTTTCCCTTTACCAATCATTCCGCGGAGTCCAAGATCCAAAAGATTTGGCGTATACTTGTCCATTCTGCTTGCTGTAGTAGGACCGGCCGAGCCAATCGGACGCCCTTCCCTGGCGGGAGACGGTCCCATATAATATATGATTTGATTTTTAACGGGAAAAGGAAGTTCCTCCCCCTGTAAAAGGGCTTCGTACATCCTTTTGTGCGCCGCGTCGCGGGCTGTATAAATTGTCCCGGTTATGTACACATAGTCCCCGCTTTTTAGTTGTCTGGAAATTTCTCCGTCAAAAGGCGCCTCAATGTATCTATCCATGTTCTCTCACTTCCTGTTCTTTTCAAACCCGACGTCAAAGTATTCTGGTGCAGTGCCGGTTTACATGACAGCAGATGTTCACGGCTACGGGAAGCCCTGCAATGTGCGTCGGGTATGTGTTGATATTCACTGCAAATGCAGTCGTGCTTCCCCCCAAACCGCCTGGTCCAATACCTGTTTTATTAATCTTTTCCAGCAATTCTTTTTCCATATCGCATACATAAGGAATCTGTGAATGCTGCCCTGCCGGACGGATCAGCGCTTTTTTTGCAAGGAGAGCGCATTTCTCAAATGTCCCTCCAATTCCCACTCCCACCACCATCGGGGGGCAGGCATTCGGACCTGCATCTCTTACCGCTGTTAAAACTGCCTCCTTGACGCCCTCTATTCCTTCTGCCGGTTTCAGCATAAACACTCTGCTCATATTTTCACTGCCAAATCCTTTAGGAGCAACTGTAATCTGTATTTTATCGCCTTTGACTATGTCGTAATGAATCACTGCCGGGGTATTATCCCTTGTATTCTCGCGCAAAATGGGATCTCCCACCACGGATTTCCGCAAAAATCCCTCTCCATATCCTTGCCGGACTCCCTCGTTGACGGCATCCCAAAGCCAGCCTCCCTCCACGTGGACATCCTGACCAAGCTCTACAAAAACCACCGCCATTCCGGTGTCCTGACAAATAGGGATTTGATCCTTGGCCGCAATTTGAAGATTGTCTTTCAGCTGACATAAAATCTGTTTTCCAAGAGGAGACTTTTCGGTATCAGCCGCCTGCTCTAACATTTGTTCCATATCGGCAGACAGATGGTAATTTGCCTCTATGCACATCTCCTTCACATTTCTGATAATATCCTCAACCTTGATTACTCTCATGTGTGTTGTCTCCCGCCGGCTTATTCCGTAATCGTCTTTTTAATCTGTTCCAGCTCATCCTGTCCGGGCTCTCCGGCGATATATTTTAAGATTTCTCCGTCGTTTTTGTATCTGGGAATCAAATGCATGTGAAAATGATTAACGGTCTGCCCTGCCGCCTCTCCATTGTTCTGCACAATGTTAAATCCATCGCATTTCAGCTTATCCGTCATTTGAATCATCATCTTCTTCGCAAGCCTAATTACCTCTGCCGCCGTCTCCTCAGGAAGCTCATAAAGATTCGCATAATGATCTTTCGGAAGAATCAGTGCATGTCCTCTGGTCGCCGGGCCCACATCCAATATTACTTTATACCTCTCATCCTCATAAATCGTAGAAGACGGAATTTCCCCTGCAATAATCTTGCAAAAAATACAATTATCCTGTTTCATGGTCTCTGCGCTCCTTTTCCTTAAAATTTATTGTCCATAAACACAAAAATCTGATCCAGCGTGCGGAGTATCCTAAAGTCTCCCTTCATTTTCATGTCTCCGCCCATAAACGCTCTTTGGAATGTCATCCGCGAACAAATAATGCCTTCCATTGTGTCCCTGCTGATCTGTATCTCTACATCCGCATCTTCCGTACTTCCGTAATAATAATTATTATCCGCTCCATTAACTTCAATAATAAGAGGCTGCCTTTTGCCTTCGATTTGAATCTTATAAACGGCTTTAAATCCTGCCTGCGGGACAAAATGCTCTTTCAGCTCGCTGATAAACTCTTCTTTATTATCTTCCTGTTCTGTATTTCCCATCATATCACGGAACAGGCTGGTCAATTCCTGAATATCCTGTTTTTGGCGTTTCACATAACTGTCATCCGCCGCATACTGCGATAACTGCTCCGACTCCTGAGGCGTCAGATCAATATTTTGATTGATTGCCACCTTTTGCGTAACCTCCTGATTACTTGCAGGAAAGCTTGCCATCTTCTGGTTGATTGTGCGGTACATATTTTCCGCCCGCTTCTCAACAATCCGGTTGTAATCCTCATTTCCGTCAAAAATTGCTACATCTGCAATGTAACCGCAGATACCGCTGCAGGGAAGTCCGCCCAAAATCTCCCAGGCGTTTGCAAGAGCCAGTTTTCCCTCTCTCTCTCCGTAAGTGGTTGACATTACCACAGGACACATATATGTTTTGGAAATCTTATCCTTATCTCCATAAAGCCAGCAAGCATCCAAAAACTGATACATATACCCGCCTATTCCGAACCACTCTACGGTAGAAGCCAAAATAATGCCATCCGCTGTCTTGATTGTCTGGGGCAGCGTTGTGATATTACTTTTTAGTTCATACAAATTAAATCTTTCAATTGTCACATGAAGCTCTTCAAGTACTTCCTGCATCTTATTGATGACATATAAAGTGGGATCATCCATAAGTCCCCTTCCGCCATAATAGATATTTATCTTCATATTGCGCCTGCCTTTCTTAAAACTATTGTAATTAGTATAAAGCGGTTTTTCTTATCTGTAAATAAATTTTAACTTTCCAAGACGGATTTCGTCGCCCGGCTCTATTAATTCGGAGGCGTTTGGCTCTAGCCGCATGCCGTTCCGAAAAGTGCCGTTTGTGGAATTTAAATCCGTTATGTAAATTTGATTTCCCATTCTGCTGAATCTCGCATGCATTCTGCTGATACTCTGCTCATCAATGATCATGTCCACCATCCCTGCAAGCTTCCCTACCGTCAAAGGAAGTTTTCCAAGGTCGATATGATATTTATTCTTTCGGTCTGCGCCGTAAAGCTTGTTTTCACAATTTTCGGTCCATGGGATAAACACGGTGTTTCCTACATCCTTCTCCAAGACGCTGTCTGTCTCATTGGTAGGCACCAGCCGATAATCCCGGTTTGCTCCGACAGGCTCCTTTCCCTTGCGGAACCTTGAAAGTTCCGGCAAAAAATACCAGACTGCCGCTCCCATCAGGATCGATCCTATGATTCCCCATCCCGCCGCCAAATATATTTTTTCCATGTAGGAAAGCCGGTAAGAACACATCACATAAATCAATGCGCCTGCGCCCACCGCCAAAAATACTGCTAACGGAATTAATTGGGTCAATTTCCTCGTCTGTCCCTGCCCGGTTCTTTCTTGACAATTACTGTCAGGTTCGGGCTCAGGTTCTTCCTGATATGTCTGGATGGGTTCTCTCTGCCAGGGATTTTCCTCCTTCAGCCTGTCCGCATTCCCTGCGTCTTGAGCTGCGTAGTCCCTGCGGTCATCCGAAAACCATTCCAACACCTCATCCAGCACAAACTGCTCTTTTTGAATCAAGTCCGCTATCCGGTAGACTGTTTCCACTGCCGCCATATCCTCATTGTCTACCTTAGCCATAAAAAAATTCATCAGTTCCGAGAGACTTCCCTCCTCCTGATCCGGATAATACAGGAAAAACATATCTTCTGTACCCACATCTAAAAAGGTATACTCCGGCAAAAGCACAATGCAGCTTCCGTCTAACAGGTACTTTTGCAGTACATCATTGACCATTTTAAGCTGAATAAAGAATTTTTTCAAAAATTCCATCCCTATCCGTTTTTCTCCAAAAAAGCTTTGCAGGCTCTGCTTGGATGTAATCTCAAAGTAAAGAAGCAGTTCCCCGTTAATATGTTTTTCGCTGGACTGTAAAAGACCCTTTATTTTGTTTTCCGTCATCATCTTTCTCTGATATACATTTTCTGTCAGGCACCCGTTATCCTTTATGATTAAATAGTTGTGCCTGTAATCCTTGTAATATTTTGTCTCTAACATTTTACTATTTTCTCCCTTCCCGTATCCGCATTACCGGATTTATTCTCTGTGTACATTTTTCTGATATTCTGTGATCCTCTCCGCTCCACGTCCGCACAGTTACTGTCTCCATCGTTACCTCACATGTTCCTCCCGTATAAGGGAAAAAGGGGTAGGTGTCTTTTCGCAGCTGCAGCCGCTCCTGCACATAAGTTTCCGCCTGCCATTTATCTGGCACGTTCTCTCCGTAAATCACTTCCCCGTACTCCCTCCCCGCAAAAGTAAACCTTCCGGCACGCATGCTCAGCAAAAAGGAATCCTGTGAAATTACACATCGGCAGTACAAAAACAGCGCGGCAAGGATAATCATAAGGTAAAGAAATAAGACCATCGGCAGAATCAAGGATGCCTCCAATGAAAAATAACCCTTCAATTTCTTAACCATACCAAAATAAAACCTCCATTCCTATCAGCAGGCATGGAACAAACGGAATCAATTCCTGTCTCTTTTGCAATAGATATATCAGGGCAAATATGCCCGCTGTGCAAAGTGCCAGACAGACCGTCAAAAATGTCATCAATCCTCCAAGCCATAATCCCAGTGCCATCACAACAACCCCATCCCCCTTTCCGATGCTCTCTTTTGTCACTATAGATAACAGTATCAGCCCTATCCCCGGAAGAAGGCTGCTTATCATTCTCATTCCGGCTGCCTGTCCGCTGATAAGCTGACAGACCAAGGCGGCAGCCGCGCCAATCAGCACGACTTTTACTGATATCTCCTTTTTCTTAATATCCTCCCACGAAAGTATCCCAAGAAAAATTAACGCTCCGCAGTATTTTAACTGTTTCATATTTTACCTCATTTCTGCGCTGCTTTTTGCGCACTCTTATCCTCCGCATTTCTTACAGGGCGTATACCCATCCGCTTCCTTTAATGGAATCATAAAAACAGTTCTCTTAAGAGAAGAGCAATCGGCTTCTCCATGATACCTGCTGCCCTCTTCCGTAACAAAAAGCAGTCCGCTTTCCTTAGGTCTGCATCTCTCACAAGGATAATACTTTCCGCCGGAAGCATTTCTCAGCTCATGAATCTGTCCGCCGTTTACAGCCTTGACGGGAATCCGCAGATAGGTACAGTCGCAGGATACATGATATTTCGTTCCCGTCTTTGTGATGTAAACATAACTGTCCTGCTCCGTCCTTTGACCGGTATCCTCAGTTCCCAAGAATCCTACCCATGCATGACTGTAATATTCGTCCTCAAAAGTAAGATTTCCCACCGGAATCCAACGGATAAAGGGCTTTAACTGATAGCTGGCTTTCAAGCGCACCAGCCCTTTATCTGTCACCGATGAGCAGTCTGATACCACAATGCCGTCCTTTCCCTTAGCAACACACAGATATGGAAATTCCTGTTTTTCTATGTACGCGGTGATACGTTCTGAGACGTCTGTATTTAATCCCTTTTGATCCTCTGTCCGGTTTTGCGTAAACGCCCTTTCGTTCCCCGCCTGATGAAGCGCTTCCTGTACATTGGACTGAATCCGCACAGCCTCTAAGCTGAGCAGTATTGTCATCATAAAAAATAAAAATATAGGAAGAACCAGACTTCCTTCTAACGCCATACTTCCCTTTAATCGAATGGAGGGAAGGAAAAATGCCCCCTTTTTGGACATGTTTTTTGGTTTCTTACAAGCTATGAGAGAAGGGATTATTATCTTGGAGTCAATTGTTTGTTGTCGTATAAAAGAGGGCATTTTTCCTTTCCTCCATCCAATTTTAAAAATATCCGTACTTTCTTTGCAGGCGCATTACTTCCGGCAGGCTGCTTTTTGCCGTAATAAGCGCCTCGTACCTTTCAATACACCAATCCATACAAAATCCTGTATTTCCTTTTCGATATCGAATATCCATCTCCATCATATCCATTGTCCGCAGGTTTAAAAGCTCTTCATCCATAAGCGCAATCATTCCTGCAAGATATTGGCTGTAGTTAAATCCGCTGTTTCCCTGACAGACCGCAGTCACGCCCTCTAACACCCGGGCTATGGACATTTGATGGGACTCTTTTCTCAGCGGAACCCTTCCTCCCGCATACAGTGCTTTCATGTCTCCGATGCTCTCCAAAAAGGCACAGGCATACAAAATGCTCTGTATCACCGGACCCTCAAACTCACTTTTCAGCTGTACTGCCAGAAGGGCGTTTGCCGCTTCCTGTGCCTGACCATACAGGGAACTGTCTGACAATGCCCACTGCGCATTGTCCGCAAATCTCCATCGAAAGATTCTCTCCGTCACCGCCGCCATATTTTCCAAATCCGACTCTTTTCCTTCCGCCAGATATTCTATCTGACAGCATAAAATTGAGCCGCCGGGAATATTTTGATAATTTCCCATCTTTTCAAATAGATAGGTCAGGAATTTTTCTTTATCCTGCTTGTAAATCCGGTCAGAAACTGCTGTGTTTTGAATGGATCGGTGAGAAATCAGATTCCCTGTATCGATACTGACAGGGCTCAGCCCATCTAAAGAAGCTTCCGCTAAATACATCCCGTCGCTTCCGGCAAGCCCGTAAGCCCAATCCGCCGGATTGGAGAGCGGTACTTCTTCCCACTCCCCCTGCTCATTTAAGATAAGCGGCAATTCCATCTCTGCAATCTGCCCCATAAGGCCGCTCCACTCCCCAAACGGATCCATGGCATCTAATGCTGCAAGTTGGTCAATAGCAGATAAAATCTGCGTCTCTTCCCTTACGATTCCTGTATCCTCTATGTAATTTACTGCCTGATTCTGCATTGACAGTCCCTTTCCTGCCGCCGCAGTTTCAAAGGATACAATTTCCACATCTTCGATCCGGATATTTCCCCACGGGGCATTCGCCCTTTCAAAAACATAATCCGTATTTCTTTCCATATAGTATTGCAGGCGTTTCTCCACATTTTCCTCTGACGGATTTTCACCCAGATAAGAAGCATCAATATAGAGAAGTCCGTATTTATCGAACAGCTCTGCATGATATTCAGAGAGAACTGCATTCATCCCTGTGTCCGCCGCACACTCAAACCGAATCTTTTCGCCGTTTCTTATGGCGCTGAAAGTCAAAAGCAGAATAAAACCGGTAAAGATAGACAGGGATAAAGCAAGAAACACCGTCAAATATCCTTTTATCATGCCAGTATTGCGGAACTGTCCGCGGCAATCTTTTCAAATATGACCTGCGCCAATTCCTGTATCTGTGTTTTAAAAATTAAAACCAGCCCTATCAGCACCACAATGATTAAAATCATTTCTACGGTTCCCATTCCTTTGTTGTTTTTCATAAAATTTTTCTTTATAAGATTCTTCTTCATAGTAAACCCCTTTCCATTATTAAAATTCCTCGTTAGTGCCTAGATGTTTCCAAATCCCATGTAAGCAGGCAAAAGCACCAGCATCATAACTACAGCCAGCATGATGGTCATGGGAAGCAGCAGTTTTGTCCCTGCCTCCTCCCCTGCTTTTCGGGCATAATTCCTTCTGTCCTCCTGCGCCGTGTAAGCCTCCTGCTCCAAAAACCGCAGCAGCTGGCTATTGCCCTGCTTTAAATGCACTCCCAGCAGAAAACTGAGCCTCCTGTATCTCATCTCTCCGCATCTCTGCCCCCACTGCTGATATACCTGCTCCTCCTCCATCCCATTTTCTAACTGATAGCAGAGGGTTTTGATCTCCTCATACAGATATTGCTTTCCCTGCGTTCTTTTCTGCATTCCGTAATCATCCGCTATCTTGGCAAACGCTTTTTTGATGGTCATGCCAGCCATCATATAAAGCCGGAGCATACTGACAAACCCTGCATATTCCGCCATGAGCTGGGAGTTTCTCTTTTGGATGTTTTTTGCCAGATCCCGGTCCATACCTCTTCCGATTAAGACGGCTGTGAGCAAAAACAATAGAAATACCCAAAAACTATACTCCTGTCTCTGCTCCTGCCAGCTGATTAATTCTCCGTTTAAGCTCTGGGGTAAAAATATCTGCTTCTCATCCTCTTTCATCTCCTTTCCTGCCAGCTCCTCTTCCAGTTCCCGAAAAAATAGTTCCTCCTGAGTCAGCGTTTCCGGCATCAGGAAGACGTTTATTTCAAAAATTTCCCTGACCTCCTGCTGTGTATCCTGAACGGATGCTGTTAAGGTTACCCACTCTCCTTCCTTGGAAATATTCTCCCGATTTACAGTTCCGTCCGTCCGAATACGATTTGGATTATTGCTCTCCCATCGAATCCGAAAGGGATACCCCTTTACCGTTGAAACGAAATTCAAATTTGTTGCCACATGACGCAGATCCGGATTATTCCCTTTTATTAAATCAGGAATATTTGCCCTGAGATCCTCTATCAATTTCTCCTTTTCTGCCGCGGTATACTGTCTTTCACGGATAGATAAATTAATCTTCCGGCTCCACTCCTCTGTCTGCGCAAGCAGTGTGACCTTAAAATCCCCCGCACCCCATTCATTTCTGGTGATGCGTGCCCCTTCCGCCAGTCTTGCCTCCATTCGGCTGCTCAAATGAAGGCTTATGGCAGACACGACCCCGATGATAACCATCAGCCCCATTAATACTGTCTTTTTCTTTTGGTAATCCTGATACAGCTTCTCCGTACTTTTTCCGGGATTCAGCTGTGTAAGCATTTTGATAACCGCAGTATTTTTTCTTTTCTTGTTCACTTGTTTCCCCTTTAACTTTCTGCATCTGTGCCAATTCTTTACAATCTCTGCCACGCTTTTAGACTGCTCTGGGAATCATTTTTTGCGATAAAAGATACGCTCCCGCATATAAAAGCAAACATACTGTCATGATTACCGCCCCTCCGGCACAGTGGTATAATCCGTCAAAATATCCGGGAGAGGTGATATTGATGTATAGGACAATCAAAAAGGGCATGGCATTCATGATTTTTTGTTCCAGTTTTCTTGCACTGAGCAGCACTTCTATCTCTTTTTCTGTCTCTGACTTTCTGATAATGATATCCGCCGTCTTTTCCATGACCTCAGCCATATTTCCGCTGCTTTTTCCGGAAATTTCATAGACAGAAGCAAATTCCTGTATTTCTGCTATCTGTGTCTGTTCTCCGATTTGATTCCATAAGGCGGAAAAGTCAATATTGTTTTCCCTCCCCGTTTGAAGAATCTTAAGCATTTTGCAGACAGCACTTTCTGTGCCGTAAAGGTTTTTCATGTCATGATAACCGGAAAGAAAGGCATTTTCCGCAGAATAGCCTGCCTTTTGTCCTGTTGATACTAAAAGCATCAGCTCTTTGAACTGTTCCCTTGCCTCCCCTTTTTTCTGAAAAAGAAGCGCCTCCTTTTCCATCCGATAATAACCTGCCCCCACAAGGCTTAAGGGAAGCAGTGCCATCCATTCGCGGTAAAAGAAGTAGTCGATGATACCGATTACCAGCACGCTTTTTAACAAAAGAAATATCTTTTCTCCTGCTGTCAGCGAAATCAAAGCCTCTTCCTGCTTCCGCACAGCACTCCCTATGGTACTGCGCGGATACCGTTTCCCTTTCTTTTTATTCTTCAATGTATCTCAGCTCCCCCCTAATCCTTTCGTCATCGCCAATTCCTGTCTGTTCAAAGCGGAAAATTGTCTTCATCTGCACTTCTCCCTCCTCAAAACCGATGGGTTTTGCAATCTCCAAAACACGTCTGCTTCCGTCCTTTAACCTCCCCAGATGAATCATAAAATCGAAGCCGGAAGCTATCTGCTTGCGGATTGCAGATATGGGCATTTCCATCCCCATAAGAACCATGGTTTCAAGCCGGCTCACTACATCTCTGACGCTGTTTGCGTGAACCGTGGTCATGGCGCTGTGCCCCACGTTTACGCTTTGAAGCATGTCCACCGCCTCCTTTCCCCGAACCTCTCCCACGATAATCCGGTCCGGACGCATCCGCAGGGAAGTTTTAATCAAATCTCTGATTGTGATTTCCCGACAGCCCTCTACATTTGCATTCCGTGTCTCCATGCTCACAAGATTAGGAATCTCGTTCAGCTGCAGCTCCGCACTGTCTTCAATGGTTATCACCCTCTCTCTCCTTGGAATAAACTGTGATAAAACGTTCAAAAAAGTTGTTTTTCCTGAACCAGTCCCACCTGATACGAGAATGTTGCTGCCTGCCTCCACCTGTTCCTTAAGCCATTCCCGGCACTCACTGGTCACGGAACCAAATGCAATCAGCTCTTCCATCGTGATCGGTTTCGGCGGAAAACGCCGGATGGTGAGAATTGGACCGTTTAATGCAATCGGCTCCAATACCACGTTCACCCTTGCCCCGTCTTTTAATCTGGCATCCACTATCGGAGATGCCTCATTGACCACCCGGTTGCACTCCGACGTAATCTGCCGGATAACGTGCTTGAGCTTTTCTTTGGAATCAAAACAAAGATCCAGCTTTTGCAGCCTGCCTTCCTTTTCCACAAAAATTCCGCTTGTCCCGTTAACCATGATTTCCGTTATCTCAGGGTCTTCAATTAACTTCTGCAAAATCCCAAGCTGCCTGATGGAGTGAAAGACGTCCTTTCTCAGCCGTTCCCTGACCCCCAGATCCATATAATGCTTTTTGCTTTCCTTTTGAATCTGCTCATCAATTAATTCTCTGATCTCCTCTTCCGACAAATGTCTTGACAGGTCAATCTGGTCTACAATGATCTCCTGTAAGGATTTTCTTATTTCATGATCCATATTCTTTCTTTTCCTCATGCTCCAACAAATCCGGAAAAACCTGTGCCCTGATATATGACGCCAATTCCCCGTAAGTCAGTTCTTCAAATCGTGCCGGAAGTTCTCGAAAGACCGGGAGCCTCCATTTCGTGGTTTTCACATTGATGTCACCGTAATTCATGTACTCCAGCGCCTTTTCGTATTGTTCAATCTTTGCCATTGCAAGTCCATCGTCCCTTGATATGGTATAAATGCGCTCACAGCTGCGCAGCATATCCCACAAGTCCATTACCATATCTGATAAATCTAAGATTAAAAACTCATACTCACTGGTCTTCTCAATCTCCTGAAACAGATCAATCCATTGATTTCCTCTTATTCCTGCCAGATTTTGATAAATCTCTGCCGGAGGGATAAAGTCAAGCCCGTTTACGGTCTCCACCATACTTTCCAGCCGGTACGAAAGCTTTTCTCTTGCACACTCAAAGTAGTACATAAGATCCGATAAATCATTTTCATAGCGTTTATTCAACATCCTGCCAAATCCGGAATACGCTTCAAAATTCAAATATAAAGTCTTGTATTTCTTGGCGAGCATCTGTCCCAAGGTCAACGAAAATGTTGTTTGAAGACATCTTCCAACAGGCGTGTAAATCCCGATAATCCGCATTTTTTGTAACCCTGTTCTTAAGGTGACAGGCACCGACTCCGATCTGTCTGTGTAATACTTCATGATTTCGTGAAGAATATTCTCACTCGATTGGTACTTATTGATATGATGCAGAGTTTTATTAAGATTTTTACCGCTTTCGCTTAAGATAATAATGTGTGGAATTTGAAGGGTCTCCACCTCCCTTTTGTACACGTTTTCTGAAATGAGCAGACACTCAATATCACCCATTTTACTGTAGGAATAAAATCTGTCCTCATCAGTAAAAACGTAGATTTCAAAGGGCAGGTTCATCTTTTCCCCAATAAAATCCATAAGCCGATATGCATAGCTCTCCTCACCGTCAAAAATCGCAAGGATTTTTTTGTCCAATACAGCCTCCTTTTCTTTTGATTGTTGTCAATGTACATGCTGCGTTTTGATTTTCGGAAGGAGTCCTCCCAATGAAATCAAGACCCGGCGCCTTAGAGTTCAGCGTCCTCTTTAAAGAGTTTAAGTAAGAATTTCTTAACTGTGAGATTGATTATACAAGATGAACAAAAACTTGTCCATACTCTTTTAAAAATTTTTTAATTTTTGGTACATTTCTACAAAATCATGTAAAAATTTATCCCCAAAAGCACTGCAACCCCCGGAAATCCAAGGATTGCGGATGTCAAAAAGGTTGCCGGACCATAACCGATCTGTACCGACGGAATAAAGCGTCCAAGAAAAAAATTTAAAAAATACGCTATCAGCATCCCGGATAATCCGCGCAGGATAAAATTTAAAATAATCTCCGCACGGTTCCGCAAAATGCCAATTAAAAGCACTGCCGCCAAAATTCCAACTATAAAAAAGATACCTGTATATGTGTCCATCCCTATCCCCCTTTTCCCATTTAATATATGTCTGAAAATTTCTCCCTATGATGGAATAAAGAAAAATTTTTCTGCTTATACTCATAACATACAGGTAATTATTGGATGATTTCGGAATAAAATGTAAAGAAAGCGATATACAAATCTGTCAATGGAAAAGAGGGTCATTATGAAAATGTATTTCAGCCAGAGTTCCCGATCAAACCGCACACTTTCCGAAAAAGAAATTGAGCGAAACGCACTTTTGTCTGACCTGGAAAAAACCAAGCAGGCACTGGAAGTAGCGTACGCTGGATTTGATAATGTAACGGAACCTGATCTGATCGACTGCTATATCTACGAGGTAAATTCCGTCTACAAGCGGTACAAGTTTTTAATGGAACAGGCAGCAAGGATTGCCCTGCTGCCCGATGAAAATTCTGATTCTGAACCTGCCGCCTTAAGCACGGAAACCCCGGTCACTTCCCTGGTCGGCTAAATTTTCGGTCAGATTATCTCTGCCGTAAGTGAGACCCGCATACACCGTCTGCGTATTTGCCATCATCGGCGCCGAGGCATCCTCCTTGCTGATGGTCTCAAACGCCTCGTGGAGCTTGCTCATAACCATTCTCACATGGGAAAGCTCCTCCGTGCGGTTATGAATGTCTGCTTTGGTGAGCTCTCTGTCTGCATACAGATAAAGCTGTAATAAGTTAAACGCCAGCCCGTAATCATAATTCAAGGATGAAATCAACTCCCTAAGGCATCCTCTTGCCTTTCTGATGCCATCGCGAAACCCCTTTTTATCGTCCTTGCCGCAGGCTTCCTCGGCATCATCCAAATAGGTCAGCAGCATCTCATACAAAACAACCACCAACTGAGACTTATTTGCCCGGGTAATCCTCAGCGTAAACTGCTGCTTCATTTCGTTCGTCATTCTGCATCATCCTTTCATGCTACTGTAACAACTGCAATACCTGAGAAGGTCTCTCATTTGCCTGTGCCAGCATAGAAGTACTTGCCTGGGAAAGCACCTGCAAAGTGGTGTACTCTGTCATCTCTTCCGCCATATCCAAATCCATAATTCTGGAATAAGCCGCCGTCATGCTCTCACTGGTAATATCCAGACTGCTGATGGTGTGTTCCAGACGGTTCTGATAAGCGCCAAGGTTGCTTCTTGCGGCAGAAACATACTTAATAGCATCATTCATTCTGCCTAAGGCATCTCTTGCACTTTCCTGACTTCCCATATCGATGTCGGCAATTCCGATAAGCTCCAAAGAGAGCGCCGGAATCCGAATATCAAGCTGCTGTCCTTCGTTGGCGCCAATCTGCGTATCCATGGTGCCAAAGCCGACTAAATTAAGGGTAACATTAGTAAATGAAGTCTCTTTTGAAACATCTAACTGTAATTCAAAGTCCGGATTATCCTTGTTGCGAATGTTGATAATGTTTCCTTTCACGCTGATCAGCGCATCCGCATTAGCACCGCTGGATGTCTTGGGCATCCCTTCTCCGCTGCCGCCTACAAATACCACGGAATCCGGATCAATTGTTCCATCCGCCTTATACGTAACATCTAAACTAGCAATTGTATACTCCCCACTGCTTACCTTATTTCCATAAGATGCGACTTTCATATCTACATCGTTTGTGTATCCCTTCAAATCAAACGTGCCATCCAAAAGCGGCTGTCCGTTAAACTCTGTCTCCGCCACAATACGGTCAATTTCTTCCTTTAACTGGTCTACCTCTTCCTGAATCAGTCTACGGTCATCGTCTGTGATTGTTCCCGTGCTTGCCTTTACTGCCAGCTCATTAATTCTCTGCAGCATATCATGAATCTCTGACATGGTTCCGTCGGCAATTTCAATTACGGAAATTCCATCTCCCGCATTCTGAACAGCCGTATCAACGCCCTTAATCTGGGCGTTCATGCGCTTTGACATTGCAAGGCCTGACGGGTTATCCTTCGCATTCACAATCTTAAGCCCGGAGGATAATCTTGCTAAAGATGCCTGAAGGCGGTTATCATTTTTTTGTAATGAGTTGTTGGCAATTACTGCCGATGCGTTAAAATTAATTTTCATTTGACATATTTCCTTTCTTTATGGCTGTTTCTTGTACATATCCGATAAAGGCACGCGCCGATTTATAAAGCATTCCGGCATCGCCGCCTTCCTGTCTGCCGTGAGATTGTTTCAGTGAAAATTCCGTGAGATTCAATGTTCTGCTCTCTGCAAAATAAATTTCTCCCGCCGGGATATTCTCCTCCGACAATTTACTTTCCAGAAGCTCCTTTCCCTCTTTTAAGAAAGCCGTTCCCTCTTCACTGCTGCAAATACAGAGCCCTTCCAGTTTTGACCCGCTCATCTTAAATTCCGCGGCAACTTTGCCAAAGGCTTCCGTCTCCATGGAAACTGCCGCTTTACTTTCCAGATCGCTTCCATGTATGATCTTTAAGTTAATGGAAGTGAGCGTATCCCCAATCCGGGCAGGTATCTCGTAATTCTCCTCTTTTGCCATGCTTCCTAAAAACGTCATCTGCTTGTAAAGAGTGCTCATCGCCCTGACATCAAGCGCCTGCATGTTTTCTCCGTAGGATTCCTGCTCTATCACGGACTGAACTCTCTCACAAAAGCTGTGATACCCTGACTCCGCCTGCTCTTTTCCCTCTAAAGATTTAAGAAGCTCCTCACCCATATCCTCCAGACTGCGGGACATACCCTCTGTCCGTTCCTCTTCCGGGGTGCGTGCATCTTTTATGCCTATGCCGGTAAACTGCTTCCAGATTCCTCCGGGGTTTTTCAGCATGTGAGAGGCAAATAGGAGATGCTCTGCGGTAACAGGCTGTTCATAATCCGTGAGCTGTCTGAGCACGGATTCTTCTTCCTTCACTGCCGCCCGGAGCTGTTCCCCTTCCAATCTGTCAAATTCTTCTGCGGCCTCTTCATCTCCTGCGCGTTCTATCATCTCCTGCAGCTCTTCCCTGTTAACCGGCTCCGTCATGGAAAAGCCTTTGGCAATCTGGGCGGTTATGCTTTCGATTCCGGTATCTCTTGCAGATACGCCTCCAAACTCGTCGCTGACTGAGTAGTCCATATGTTTATGCTTGCTGCTCCGCACTGCGCTGAGAAGGTTTTCCAGCGTAAAGCCTGCCCCGGTCTGCCAGATGGAACCAACTGCCGCATCGTCTGTCTTTTCAATCTGATGTACCAGCCGGTAGATACCGATATATGCGCTTCTCTCGTCCTCCGAAATTCCATTCTGCTTCTCCAGCTTATAAAGGAACTTGCTGTAGGACTCCATCTCATCCGCCGGGCTTTCCTGCTCCTTCAAATACTGAGAAAGCTCCTCGATGGACATGGACAAGGGATTCACTCCCTCACGAATCATATTAAGCACCTTACCCGGTTTTAATTCCTTTACCACGGAGGTAAGCATCTCATCCATTCTCCGGACTTGAGTAATATTTTCCTCCGTAATCTCTACGCTGTTGTATCCCAATATCCGTACCGCACGTCTGTTTTCATCGGTGGGCGAAAGCTCCATATCCGATAAAATCTCATCCACATTCCGGAACGCCTTTTGAATGGAATCGCCCATATCCCGGCGGGGCGCTGTCATCAATTCCTCGTATTTTTCTCCTGCTTTTTCGTAAGCCGCCGCCCGGTCTCTGCCGGCTGCGTGAACCTCTCTTAAGGTATCGGCAGGCGAAAGCTTTGACACAATTGCCAAGGGAGATGATTTAATTCCCTGAACAACATTCAGCGTTTCTCCAAAAAGCGACCTCTTTTGACCTGCCTGCGCTCCATCCGGCTCTTTCATTAATGCTTTATTATAATCCGTTTCCGCTTCTTTCAATCTGGCAACCAGATCCTCTAAAGGAGCGGTCTCAATCTGAAATCCTCTCTTAAGAAGTCTCAGATTTGCCTCCACGGTCATGGATAATCTGACCTCTTCTAAGAGTCTTCTGCCTTTGATGCTTTCCGGAATTTCTCTTTTTTCTACGGCGGAGTCCGTCCCTTTCAAAAATTCATGCGCCGCCGCCAACAGATTTTTCAGGGTAAATGGAAGATTTCTATCGGAAACGGTATCAACTGCCTCATCAGGAATCTCCGAAACCTGTTCTGCAATCCTGACCGCCTGTTCATAAACAGTTTCCTGACTGCTTAAGTTCATCTTAGAAGGCTCTCTGCCCTCCGAAATCGCCGCCGCCGCTCTTTTAAGAAAGTCTTCCTCCGTCAGGGGAAGATGCGTCTCACGGAGTCCCTTTAACATGGAAAACGTGTCTGCGGTTAAAGGAATCCCCTTTTCTACCAGCCATTTAGCGTCTTCAAGGTTCTCTTCATCCGCCGGATACCCTGCTTCTTCTATCAATTTTTGAACCTGCGGAAGGAGCTTTGCAAAATCAATCTCCTCCGGCTTTTTGGCATAATAACCTGCAACCTCTCCTGCCGCGTAATAGCCTTTTCCCTGCCGGTTTCCATCCGCCGCCGAATATCCCGCTGTATATAAGTTCTCCGGCGTGGGCTCTAAGCGGTTTTCCAACATATACTTCACGCTGCCGTCCGTCATGGGCGGAGTATCCGTAAGAAGCTTCCATGCCTCCATCACGGCATCTATATTCTCTTCCGTAACCGGTATGTCGTGCTCCGCAAACTGCTTTTCCAGCTCCCGTGCAAAGGCTTCGCTTCCTGCAATCTCCTTAAGGGCGTCCTGAGAAATAGTATCCGTATAACCGACTACTTCGGTTCCACCCTTTACCAAAGCCGCTTTAATATGATCCACTATCGTAACAACCGTCTCTATGTCCGTGCTTCCGGGGTGGAAACCCTCCTTCTGCAATTTTGCAAAATCCTCGTCAGACATAGAATTAGACATTACTGCCATATAGTTCCGCCGGGCTGTCACATCATCCTGCCCTGCTTCCAGCATAATCTCTTCTGCGGTCCGTCCATGACCTGTGTAAGCGCTGTTATCCATAACTGTTCCAGAAATGTCTAATGTAAATCCGGGATTGTCGGTCTTTTCCGGCTTTCCGGGAGTACGATTTGAAGTTGTCTCTCTGCCTGCGTTTGTACGCGTTCCGGCTGTGCTGCCGTCAATGCCATCCAATATAATATTCATTCCTCGTCCCCATACCTCTTCGCCCTGTACGAGCATTCTTTTAATTTTATAGTTAATTTGTACGTCGTTTATTAATAAAAGGGCAAATGCATTTCGCATTCACCCTTTATTTCGGCACAACTTTTCTTTTTCTTAACTGTCATTAAAAAACAAATACCGCCGCCGCATATGCCGGAAGATCAAGCGTGATACTGTAATTTCGGTAATCACAGTATTCTTTCTTAGCGGTAATCTCTTTGGGAATCTCCTCGCCGGAGCCTCCAAACCGTTCTTCCAGGCTGCTTAAAAGCAATTTGTATTTCTTTTTGGCAGGAACGCCCAGCTTATAATCCTCCCATTTGATAGGCGTCATATTAATGATAAACAACAGGTTATTCTTGCCGTTAGATGCCTTCCGGAAAAAGCTGTAAGTGCTTCTGTCTTTATCGTCGCAGTTCAGCCATTCAAATCCTGCCCAGCTGTTGTCATTCTCATAGAGACAGGGATATTTGCGGTAAAGCTTTAACAGCTCCTTCATGTACTCATGCATTCCCTTATTCAGGTCTTCCCCTAAAAGGAACCAGTCGAGCTCCCTCTCTTCGCTCCACTCTCTCTCCTGAGCAAAGTCCTGACCCATAAAGAGCAGCTTCTTCCCCGCGTGCCCGAACATATAAGTATAACCGCAGCGGAGATTTGCGTATTTATCTACCTGATACCCCGGCATCTTATTTACCATAGAGCATTTCAGATGCACCACCTCATCATGGGACAGCGGAAGAATATAATTTTCGCTTTCGTTATAGGACATAGCAAAGGTCATGGCATAATGATTATCCTTGCGGAAATAAGGATCTAACTTCATGTATTCGCAAAAATCATGCATCCAGCCCATATTCCACTTGAAAGAAAATCCCAGTCCGTCATCCTCCACGCTTCCCGTCACCTTCGGCCATGCCGTAGATTCTTCTGCGATGGTAAGAAATCCCGGATAAGTTCCAAGCACAACGGAATTTAAATGTTTAAAAAACTCAATGGCTTCCAGATTTTTATTTCCGCCGTATTTATTTGCCACCCACTGGCCGTCACTCTTGCCGTAATCCAGATAAAGCATGGAAGCAACCGCATCCACGCGGATCCCGTCTATATGATATTCCTTAATCCAGAACAGGGCGTTGGCAATCAGAAAATTCTTTACCTCCGTCTTGCCGTAATTAAAAATCTTGGTTCCCCAATCCGGATGCTCTCCCTTTCTCGGGTCTGGATCTTCAAAAATACATTCCCCGTCAAATCTGCCAAGTCCGTGGGCGTCCGTTGCAAAATGCGCCGGTACCCAGTCTAAGATAACGCCAATCTTATTCTTGTGGAGCTTATTGACCAGATACATAAAATCCTGCGGTTCTCCGTAGCGGGAGGTGGGCGCATAATACCCTGTCACCTGATACCCCCAGGAACCGTCGTAAGGATATTCTGCAATCCCCATAAGCTCAATATGGGTGTACTTCATTTCTTTTAAGTATTCCACAATCCTGTCCGCAAACTCCCGGTAGCTGTAAAAACCCTTTTCCTCCGGTCTGGGATGGCGCATCCAGGAACCGATATGGCATTCATAAATCGCCAGAGGCTCTTTATTATAGTCCTTGCCGTCTCTCTCCTTCATCCATAACTCATCCGACCACTTAAAGCTTGAAATATCCGCTGTGCGGGAGGCTGTTCCGGGACGCATTTCCGCACTGTTTGCAAAAGGATCTGCCTTGTAAAGCTTTTCGCCGGATGGAGTCGTAATTAAGAATTTGTATAGCTCTCCGGTCTTAACTCCGGGTATAAACAGGGCATAAATCCCGCCCGGTCCCAGCTTCTGCATGGGATCCGCCGTCTCATCCCAGCCGTTAAAGCTTCCAATTACGTGAACGCATGCCGCGTTCGGCGCCCAGACTCCAAAAAACATTCCCTCTTTTCCATCCTGCACGGAAGGATGGGCTCCCAGCTTTTTGTAAATGTCGTAATGAGTCCCCTGCGCAAATAAGTACTGATCCGCCTCTGAAATAAATACTTCATTCTCTGATCTTTTTTCTTTTACCGCCATAACTTGTCCCCCAATTATTTTAATAATGCATAAAGTCCTTTTCTCTAAGGACTATCATATCTTCCTCATCATATCTCTTGCCAAGAAGAACATCCACGAAGTGCGCCGGCGTTTTGCGGTCCGCATAATAGATCGCCTCATCAATCAGCTCCTCTATCTCCGCAAGCGTCACCTCATGATCGCTGGTCTGCATGTCCGCAATTCTGGTATGAAGTGCAAGAATACCCAGCTCGTCGATAGAGTACTCCTGATCAAGGGCATACTTTTTGGCGTATTTCACAAGTGTTTGATCGTCCAGAGCTTCCACATCGACTCTTAAGTTAAACGCCTCCGTCATTGCCGGATACTTGGCAAGATATTCGTTCATCTTGGCTTTGGTGTCCTCAAGAAGAACGATTAATCCCTTTTCCTCTTGATTTAATTCTTTGAGAAGCTGTTCCGTGGCAGCCTTTTTCATGGAAGCCGCCTCCACAACAATAAGCGCTCCTCCTGATAATTTGGACAGCGTAGCTCCTATATCCTTTTTGTTCATGGTGGCGCCGGATATTTTGGCTACCTTTCCGGAAAAGTTGTTGTCGGAGAGCTGAACCTCCTTTACCAGAAGCTTTGCAAGGGCTGTCGCCTCCGTCTCTTCCTCCCCGGTGATAATCACATTTCCCGTATAGGACGCCATACTGATATTATCGAGAACCTCGATAATCTGTCTTCTTGTCCGTCTGTGATGGATAAACGGCGCAAACTGTTCTCTTTCACTTTCTGTCATTTCTCTGGATGCGGTGACAGCTTCCTCCGTCTTTTCCTGCTTTTGCGCTTCCTCGATGTCTGCCGCTTCTTCCGGAACATTCTCTTTTGCGGACTCCGCCGTCTCCTCCGTGGACGCTGTCTCTGACTCCTTGGATTCTTCTACGGAAGACGTTTCCTCTTCCGGCTCCTTAAGGCTTTCTGCCTCCTCCAAAGATTCCTCATCCGCTTCCTCTTCCGGTTCCAATTCAGGCTCTTCATCTGGAATTTCTTCTACAGACTGTTTCTTCGTCTCCTCAAAAGCCTCCTGCAGAACAGTTTCAGGAGTTGTCTTCTCAATCTGCTCTTCTAACGGCTCCTCCTCTGGCTCCTCGTTCGCTTTTGCTTCTATATCCGCAACCTTCACCACCTTAGGGCGTTCCTGCCTGACACGATCCTTCCCTTCCTTAATCGCCGCCGTGACCATCGCCTTTTCCAGTTCTTCCAACAGCCCTGATTTGGTAGACTCATCAAAATCGGCAAAAAGCGCGTCTGTCTGCTGATGAACACGCTTGCGGATCTCTTCCATCCGCTTCCGCTCGTTTTCCTGCTTGATTCTCTCCCACTCAGCCATTACATCCTCAATGCTGAGCTGACCGGTAATCTGCTTTTCAATCTTTTGTTCCTCCGGCATTACCAACGAAATCTGCCCGTCATATTCCTGAGAAAGCATAGTATCATAACCGGAGGGCTTATGAAAGGTCCGAATGACTCCTGTGTTGCTGACAGCAGGATCCGGGCTTGCCGCGGGATAGCCCTGCCGGGGCTTACCCTTATCGGCGCCTTCCTCTTCCACGCTCTCCTGCGCTTCCTTGGTAAAAATAGGGGCAAAGGGAGTCTTGATCCCGTTCTTTTCTACCAGCTCCGAGACCACATCCTGTATATTTACCTCCTGCGTATTTCCAAAAAATACCTCTTCCGAGCCCTGCTGAGGCTCCGGCTGCGCAGGCTCCTGCGTCTCCCTTGGCTGTTTCGCTTCGGATGCGCCTAATTCCCCATCGATTATCAGCTGCATCTCATCCGTATCCTGACGAAACGCCGGCTGCGGCTCCTCGCGCTCCCCGCCCTCTTCCTGAAGCTGGGCAGGCTCATCCTCTCTGTCATCCAATCCCTTAACCGGCTCATAAACCTGTGTTTTGAGCGTATCGTTAACCTCCTGCACGGGTATCTGCTGAGTCTTGTGATTTTCCAGAAATTCCTTCATGCTCTCCGCCAGTTCTTTTTGAAGGTTCAGAGTATTATACTGGCTGACATCTACCGGTTTCACCTCAATGTCCATATCCTTTGCCGGTATCTCCTGAGTATCCTCCTTCAGCATATTTTCTTCCAGACTGAATTCATTGTCATCCTCGTCCTCGGTTTCCGCTTCCACTCCCGCGCGGATTGCCTCCTGGTCTGCCTGATAATCCGATGTGATAAAACCGCCGCTTTCTTTCATTTGCAGGTATTTCCCCTGCTGATCCGTTGTCAACGGCTCATGGAGCTGCTTTAGCTCTAACGCTTTCAATACATATCTGCCTTCTCCGAACCACAAAAACATCTCGTCACATTCCTCAACGCACTTAGAAGCCAGACCAACCCTGTGATAGAGATAGGCAAGCTCATACGCCCACTTTTCACGGTAATCCCGCTTCTTAAGCTCCTCAAGCACTTCGATACGCTCCTCAAGGCTTACCTCCTGTGCTTCATATAATTTGTATTGAAGAATATACCTTCCGCTGTCCTTCGGCGCAAGCTGTACAAATTCCTTATAATATTCTAATGCCTGTACATATTCCCCCAGCTTGATAGAAAGCTCGCACAGGGAATATACGATCAGCCTTCCCCCCGCATGACGGTCATACGCCAAAAGAAGGATGTCCCTGCTGTCCTCATATCTTCTGTTAATCTTATACAAATCACTGATGGTGCAGAGCATCATGACACTTTTTACCCTGCGCCAGTCAATGGTGTCCGCAATTTTCACTGCATCTGCGTACTCTCCATCCGCAATCAGAGACTTAATTTCATCTGCCCGTACTTTGTATTCATATTTATCCAAGGTGCTCACCTCATCTATTTTCCTGCCTTGAGGCACTCCTTAAGGCACACTTATCCTATTTTTATTTTCTAAGTTTACCATATGCTTATTCGTATGTCAAAAGGTCCATCTAAAGTAAATCAGTTAATTCTGCAAATTGTTCCAGCGATAAGGCTTCTCCCCGGATACTCTGGCTTAAGCCCATCTTATCTAACGCCCGGTACACGTCCTGCCTGTCAATGATTACCGGTTTATTGTCACTTCCGCAGTATGTAAAACCATTTGCAAGAGAATTTGCCAATGTTTTCCTCCGCTGGTTAAACGCCGCCCGGATGACGGCAAACATTTTCCTTTCATCCCTTACGCTGACAGGCGGCGATTCGTATTTTAAAAGCCGTACCACCGCGCTGTCCACATTCGGTCTCGGCATAAAACAGGTCTTTGATACGGTTAATGCGATTTCCGGACGGGCGTAATACTGTACCGCAAGGCTTAACGCCCCGTAATCCTTCGTCCCCGGACCCACCTGCATTCTCTCCGCCACTTCCTTTTGCACCATGATGGTAAGACTGCTTAAAGGAACCTTACTTTCAAACAATCCCATAATAATAGGCGTTGTGATATAATAGGGAAGATTCGCCACAATCTTAAGCGGTCTTCCGCCGTTATGCTCCTCTGCTATCCGCCGGATATCCACCTTTAAAATATCATCATTGATGACGGATACATTCTCGTATTCTCTTAAGGTGTCCTCCAAAATAGGAATCAGATTTTTATCAATCTCAACTGCTGTGACCTGCCCCGCTCTTTCCGCCAAATACTGCGTCATCGTTCCAATTCCCGGGCCAATCTCCACCACACAGTCATCCCGGGTAATCCGGGAAATCTCAATAATCTTATTTACAATATTTGCATCCACCAAAAAATTCTGCCCGTATTTTTTTTGAAAGGCAAAATGATATTTTTGGATCATCTCCGCCGTTGCCGTGGGCGTTGCCAGATATGCCATAAATTTGCTCCCGTCCGCCTTTATTTATCAAGCTATTCCGTAAAAGTTCTTCGCATTGCTGTTTGTTATTTCCAGCACCTTTTCCCTGTCAAGTCCTTTTAACTCCGCCAGCTTTTCCGCCGCATACAGGATGTAATCCGATTGATTTCTTTTGCCCCGGTAAGGCTCCGGAGCCAAATAAGGACAATCGGTTTCCAGCAAAATCCGTTCCATGGGAATCTGCATGACTGCTTCCTTCAGCTTTTTGGCGTTCTTAAAGGTAAGCACCCCGCCTATTCCAAAATAATAATCCATAGCCAGATATTCCTTCGCCGTCTCCCAAGTGTACGAAAAGCAGTGAATCACTCCCTTTGTCTTATGAGAATCCCACTCTTTTAAGATTTCCAGAGTGTCCGCCGCCGCATCTCTGGAATGGATGATTACGGGAAGATGCGTCTGCTCCGCAAGTTTAAGCTGTTCCTTGAACCACCTTTTTTGTACTTCCCGCTCCGGCTCCTGCCAATGGTAGTCAAGCCCAATCTCACCGATTGCGACAATCTTTTCTCTCTTGGACATCTCCAACAGCCATTCCATGTCCTGTTCGGTGAGCCCCGCTGTCTCGGAAGGATGGATGCCTGCGGAACCGTAAACAAAAGGATACCTCTCCGTCAGCTCCACTGTTTTGGCTGTGGATGCAAGGCTTGCCCCTGCATTGACAATATACTCAATTCCTCTTTCTCTCATATGAGTCAAAAGCTCGTCCCTGTCCTCGTCAAACGCCTCGTCATCATAGTGCGCGTGTGTGTCAAATATCATAAAAATACCTCGGAAAAAATTTTTGAAAAAAATGCTTGCAAACTAATAGACATTATACTATAATAACACTTGCGTTGTAAATGAACCAATTTTACATTTATGCGTCTTTAGCTCAGTTGGTAGAGCACCTGACTCTTAATCAGGGTGTCCAGGGTTCGAGCCCCTGAAGACGCATTGGAGTACCATTTTTGAGGACGTATGTGCCTTGGGGGTGGTGCTTTTTTTCTCCCTTACCCCAGACAAAAAGAAGCTGGCCTGCTGGTGCTGGTCAACTCCCTGTTGTACAAAAACCGCCAGATTTACGCTGACGGTTTTAATAGTTTTTCAAATTCTTCTGCCGGCATTGGCTTGTAAAAATAAAATCCTTGTACGCATCTGCTGCCCTGCTGCCGGATAAAATCTACCTGCTCCATGGTCTCCACGCCCTCGGAGACAACTGCAAATCCCAGATTTTCCGCAAGCTGCATCATTGCTGAGATGACCGCCCGGCTCTTTTCATCCAACTGATTCTTTAAGAAAAATCCTCCATCTAACTTAATCACGTCCACCGGAAGCGATTTCATAAGGCTTAAAGTGGAAAATCCCGCGCCGAAATCGTCCATGGAGGTTATGTATCCGATTTCCTTCATCTGCTTGATCATGTCAATCAGACGTTCCGTGTCCTCAAAGAATACGCTTTCTGTAATTTCAAGCTCAATCTGCTCCGGCTTTAAGCCGTACTTGTCGCTTAACCCCTTCATATAAGAGGGCAGCTCATCATTGAGCAGGTGAAGCCTTGACACGTTGACAGAAATTAACGGCACCTTTTTGCCCGCATCCTGCCACTTCTTAATCAGGCGGAATGTCTCTTCGTAGACAAACTTGTCAATCTCCACAATCAGTCCGTTTTCCTCCGCAAGAGGAATAAACCGTCCGGGCGAAATCAGGTTGTTGTCCTTATCAACCAGCCTTACCAGAGCCTCCGCTCCGATAATCTCTCCGGTGACAATGTCCACCTTCGGCTGGAAATACACCCGGAAATATCCCTTCTGCAGGGAGGTCTTCATGGTTCTGTTGGTCTCTTCGCGCTCCTTTTCCTGATCTTCAAATTCCTTGGAATATACATAAACTCCGTTGGTCTCGTAGATGTTTTTCAGCGCAACCTTCCGCGCCTTCATGGCACGGTCAAGGCACCTGCTGATATATTCCTCCTCGTCGGAAATATAATAGATGCCGGAAAAACAATTGATGGAAATATTGGGGAACCGCTTCCGGAACATTCCTGTCAGGGAATCGGAGAGTTCGCCCACTCTCTGGTAAAGCCTTTCCATGGTTCTCTTTTTCATCAGGATTGCAAAGTCGTCTCCCTTAATACGGCACAAGAGCTCGTCTTCCTGAAGCCCCTCTTTTATCTCTTCTGCAAACCTGCGGAGCACCTGATCTCCGATTTCGTATCCATATTCATCATTGATTCTGGAAAAATCCTGTATTCCCAAAAATACAAGGGTATAACAGCCCTTATCCCTTTTGATGGCTCTCACTGCTTCTAACTTAAACTTCTCGTAGGACATTGCCCCTGTCAGCTGATCCTCTCCCTTGACGCGCTCCATGAACGCAGTCACATTGGACTTGCACAGCAAAAACAGTCTGTCGCCGGGCGTCCGGTCCATCACGGATGCCGTCAGTGTATACCAGCTGTCCTCTTCGCCGTCATAGGTTTCTATAATGTTCTGCTCTTTTCCGCTCTGGCAGTCTGCAATCGGACAGGACGGGCAGGGAGTGCTTCTTCCCATAAACGCCTCATAACAAATCTGTCCATATCTGGCATTGGGATAACATTCTCTGGCATAATGGCTCATATAGCGGATCCGGTAGTCCTGTTCTCCCACCATGTAGTAAATCAGATTCTGCACGTCCATTGCCTTTTTGCCGACCAAATATTCCGTCTCTAACTCTTCCTTGGTCTGCCGCTGAAGCAGGTAGCTGGAAATCATTCTGGTGATGCTGGACAAGGTAGCAATCTCAACCTTCTTCCATTCCTTTTCCTCCCAGCTCTCAAAGGTGAGGACTCCCGCCATCTTTCCATTGTCCATAATGGGAAATTGGATTGCCGATACCGGCACCTTGTTCATCGCAAAAATGTCCTTGCCGTAGTCCTCCTTCTCATCCTTTCCTCCGGTAAGAATGTTGTATTCCATCTCCTGATAGTATTTCTCCATGACATACCAGTTAACGCTGGCGGTCTGCTCCATCTTCTCTAAATCGTCTCCGTCATCTTTCCTTACCCATCTGGAAGTGACACGTATCTTTCGGTTGACATTGTCCCATTCCATCAGCGTGCTTCGGTCTAAAGAAAAATAAAGGCACACTTCCTCAAAAATCTTGTGGATTGCCTGATAAAAATCCTTTTCATTGCTTATGGTCATAAAGGAAAAGTCAAACAGATCTTTATTGATGTTGACAAACTGCTGGTCAAGCGCCAGCATATTTCTGTTTCTGTCGTTTATTTTGCGGTAGGTTTCTCCGATGGTTGTCCCGTAATCCACACCCTTTTGATATAGGACATACTGGTTTTTGCCGCTTTGCTTTGCGTGGTACAAGGCGATGTCCGCGCTTCGATACAGCTCGTCAAAATTTCCGCCGTCTCTTGGAAACAGCGCCGCGCCCAGACTGATGCTGCACCTTTGTCCGTCCCTCTCATCCATAAACTCCTGAAAGCGGAGCAGCATCTTGTTGATATGCTTGCCAAGCTTATCCTCCCCTCCGATGCGGGGACAATAAACCATAAATTCATCTCCAAATACTCTGCATACAATATCCTTTGCCTTAAAGTTCGTATAAATAATGTTTGCCGCCATTTCGAGGACTGTATCGCCGTAGACATGCCCGTAAGCCTCATTGATCCTGCTAAAATCATCTAAGTCAATCAGCATAAGCGCGCTGGTGCTCGTCGGTTCACTATCCTCCGGATCCATAAGCCTTTTCTCGATCATCTTTTGAGCGACTTCCAAATTGTAAAGACCTGTCAGGGCATCCTTGGTCACTTCTCTTTCCAAAAGCTCCCGGTCTGTCTTTTCTCTGGTGACATCCGATACTTTTCCGATTACCTTGACAGGCTCACCGTTTCCATCGTAAACCGTGTTTCCCTCCTGCCGCAGCCACGCAAATTTCCCATTATCCCGGAGCATTCTAATCTCATACATGATATGAGCTTTCCCCCGGTCTAAGCTGTCGCAAAATTCTTCAAAAACATGAATGTCCTCCGGATGCACCAGATTCCATTCCAATATTTGTTCCCGGTAGTTCTCAACCGTCAGGTTATCGTTGCTCCATTTCCCTTCCAGCTTACGGCTTTGTATCAGGCGCTTTCCTTTAATGTCATACTCCCACAATCCGCGGTCCTGATTGTCATATAGTCCGCCGTTTTTCTCCATAACCTTTAACTGGCTCTCGAGAGCTTCAATCTTTTTCTTAAGCTCTGCTACTTTGTCTGTATCCATTTCCTTCCCCCGTTAACCCCTAAAACCCTAAAACCTTTCGGCACCTATTAATTACATCATTATATTATACCATTTTTTTACCCCCCACAATAGGACTTTCCGTACAGATTTATAAAATATGCTGCTTTTTAAACTGCTTCGGCGTGACACCCTTCCACTTTCGGAAGGTCTTGATCAGATGGCTGCTGTCCGAAAATCCTGTTTCCTGACTGATATAGCTTAAATCAAAATCCGTAAACAACAGCAGATCTACCGCTTTATTAACCCGGATGAACTCAATGTATTCCTTGCAGGAGCGTCCATAATACTGTTTAAAATTCTTGGCAAAATAGGAATAGCTCATGTTGCACATATCCGCCAAGTCTTCCACCCGGATTGCCTCTCCGGCGTGGGCGTCGATATAGGCGGTAATCGCATGGATAGAATCGGATTCCGTCAGGCACGCCGCCTTGTCCGTGCTGAAACCCTCCGCCCGCCAAATCCGTATTAAATGCATCAGCAGATAGCAGATTTTATTGTGGACAATAATGTCATATCCGTAATTTTTTCCCCAAAGCTCTCTGCTGCACTCTTCAAGAATATCTTTGATATGCAGGTCACGGATAGTTTCTTCCTTAAAACAAATATTTACCTCTGCACTTTTTTTGGCGTTTTCCAAAATCACCCTCAGCCGGGGCGCATAGCTGTTTTCCGTATACAGTTTATTGACGTCAAACTTAATTCCCTCGTATTTAAGAGGAAAATTGGTAGCCGTGTAAATGGCATGCACGGTCTCCGGATGAAAAAGAATCATATCACCCGGCTCCACCACATAGCTTTTGCCGTCACACTCCACCAGCCCGGTTCCCTCCAGCATATAAATAATCTCCATAAAATAATGCCAATGGGGGCGTACAGGAAACGGCATACAGGAAGTATCATATGAAAAAGCCTCATAGGGAGACTCCAGCGTATCACAATACTCAAATAAATACTGCATCTCTTTCTCCTGAATAGATTTTTACAATTTTTATATGGCTCTATTATAGCGAAAAAGTTTTTCAAATGCTATAGTTTTTTTATTGTTAGGAATAAGCATAAAAATACATCTACAGGAAGAGGTTTTGTGCAGTATGAAATCAGCAATCGTACATGAAAATGGTTTTCAATTGGATACTTCTGCCGGTTATTTCCGCAACTGTGGGGTAAATGTTATGGCTTTTGACGACATTTATCCCGCAGGGCATCAGTCAGGGATAAGTATCATCATGCACGGCCGCCGCGCCGCAACCAACGGCGATCTTCGTTTTGAGCAGACGCCGGGGCAGTGGCAGCCCACTCCCAAGCAGGAAAACCGTGTCATGAATGAAGCGGAAAATACAATTACAACCACTCTCAGTTACCCCAATTACGAGGGACATTTGAAGGGCTTTAACCCTATGATCTATCCGGATTACCCGTTTCAATATGAGGTGGAGGTTAAGGGTGCGGGGGATGCCGTTCTTGTGACGGTAAACCTAAAAGAGCCCATCCCCGACAAATATGTGGGAAAATTATGCTTTAATTTGGAGCTTTTCCCCGGTTCTTTATTTGGAAAGCCTTGGATTATGGACAACAAGCAGGGAATCTTTCCCTTACAGCCAAACGGCCCTACCTTGTCCATGCCTACCAATTACCTGCATACGGACGGTTTCCCCGTTCCGGATTCTAAGGTAGACAAAAAGCGTCTTTCCGGAGATAATAAAGGGTATAATCCTATTATTGCAGACGATATTATTGCAGAGCCCTATGCCTGCGGAAGGCGTTTCACCGTGCGTCCGGATGACCCTTACAGCCGGTTTACCATCGAAACGTTAGAAGCGGATTTAAAATTATACGACGGGCGCATGAACCACAATAACGGATGGTTTGTCCTAAGCAGTGAAATCCCTGCCGGCAAATCCCAGGGCGCCGTCAGGTGGATTATCACTCCCCATGTGGTGAGTGACTGGCTCTACCCTCCTGTTATCCAGACTTCACAGGTGGGATACCATCCCGCTCAGCCCAAGAAAGCCGTTATTGAACTGGATAAGCAAGATACCAGCCAAAAGGATGCCGTTCTTTATCGGATAACCGAGCAGGGAGAAGAGGCATTCCTCACTCTTTCCGGGGAGGAATGGGGCAGTTTTCTCCGCTACCGCTATCTGGTGTTTCCTTTTACCGAAGTGCGCGAAGAAGGGCTTTACAAGATTCGGTACGGCTCCGCAGAATCTTCTATTTTCAGAATTGCCGAGGATATTTATGACCGCGGGGTCTGGCAGCCGGTATTAGAATACTTTCTCCCGGTACAGATGTGCCACATGCGCGTAAACGAAAAGTACCGCGTCTGGCATGGGCTGTGCCACAACGATGACGCACGCATGGCTCCCGTCAATTGTCTGCATTTTGACGGATATGAGCAGGGACCTTCCACTCTGACTAAGTATCAGCCCGGAGAATCGGTTCCCGGATTAAATTCAGGAGGCTGGCACGATGCCGGTGATTATGACCTGCGGATTGAATCTCAATCCGGCGAAGCGTACATTCTTACCCTTGCCTTTGAGGAGTTTCACGTTGATTATGACGCGACAACCATTGACCAGCAGGCAAAGATTACTGAAATCCATCAGCCCGACGGCAAAAATGACATCTTACAGCAGATTGAACACGGGCTGCTTACGGTTGTGGGCGGTTATCAGTCTCTGGGAAGATTATACCGGGGCATTATTTCCAGCAGTCTCAGGCAGTATGTCCATTTGGGAGATGGTTCCACGATGACAAACGGAATCCCCGGTGATGAGGACGACCGATGGGTATTTACGGAGGAGAATCCGCCCCGGGAATTGACGACGGTGGCTCACTTAGCGGCGGCTTCCCGTGCCATGCGGGGCTTTAACGATGCCTTAGGCGGGCAGGCGCTGAGCGCCGCTTCGGAATTGTACGAAATTACCGACGGGGAAGGAAAGGCAAGACTCCCAAAGATTCATGCCGCTGTGGAATTGTTCTTGACAACAGGGGAGCAGAAGTATAAAGACCATCTGCTTGCCGAAAGGGAATTTATCACAGAGAATATCGAGTCGGCAGGATGGATTATCTGCCGGGCTTTAAAAGAGCTGAATGCGGAAGCTTTCACACAGGCAGTCCGGGATGCATTAGAGCCCCTAAAGACACACTTTGATGAGCAGATTGCAGAAACTCCTTACGGAATCCCCTACCGCCCTTATATCTGGGGCGCAGGGTGGAATATCCAGCACACCGGGTTTCATTATTACTTCCTGCACAAGGCGTTTCCCGATTTATTCAAGCCGGAACTGATTTTTAACGCGCTGAATTTTGTGCTGGGCTGTCATCCGGGGTCAAATACCGCTTCCTTTGCTTCCGGCGTGGGCGCTAAGTCAGCCACTACCGCCTACGGATGCAACCGTGCGGACTGGTCCTATATTCCCGGCGGAGTGGTATCCGGCACTGCGCTGATCCGTCCTGATTTTCCGGAGCTGTTGGAATTTCCTTTTCTCTGGCAGCAGATGGAATATGTGCTGGGCGGCGGCTCTTCCACTTACCTGTTTCTTGTGCTTGCCGCACGGCAATTACTTGGCAGGAAACCCTGTAACTGATCATACGGAATGTTTAGAAAGGAAAATTTTATGCAGTTTTTAAAAGGAATCACATTTGCGCCCTTTTGTCCAAAGGGAAGTTTTCAAAAAAAGGAAGCCTACGAGAGCTTTGACAATTTAGTCCTGAGCACGGGAGCAAACTTTATCACCCTCGTACCTAACGGCCTGCAGGAAACTCCTCAGTCCGAAGAAATTTCCTATTCCTCTTACGCTACCTTGTCTGATGAAGAATTAATTCAGATGATTGATTATATTCACGATGCAGGGCTGACGATTGCACTGAAGCCCACTGTGAACTGTATGAATGGAACCTGGCGCGCACATATCAATTTTTTTGATAAGGATGTGCACTGCGAGCCCAAATGGAGCAACTGGTTTGCCTCCTACACCAAATTCCAGCTTCATTATGCAAAGATTGCCGAGGAGACAGGCTGTGAAATGTTTATCGCCGGCTGTGAGATGGTCATGTCCGAGCGCAGAAGTGATGAGTGGAGAAAGCTTATCTCCGATATTCGCGGCGTTTACCACGGTCCCGTAACCTATAATACAGACAAGTATCAGGAAGATAATGTTACTTGGTGGGACTGTGTTGATTATATCTGTTCCAGCGGATACTATCCAACCAACGATTGGGAAAAGGAGCTTGACCGGATTGAACAGGTTGTCCAAAAGTTTCAAAAACCGTTCTTCTTTGCAGAATGCGGCTGTATGTCCACAAAGGGCTCATCCACCGCTCCCAATGATTGGACCATGCATGGAGAGGTTGACTTAAAGGAGCAGGCGGACTGGTATACGGCTATGTTTGAAGCCTGCCAAAAGCGAAGCTGGGTAGGCGGGTTCTGTCTTTGGGACTGGCCGTGGAAACAATACCCGGCAAACAAAGCTGATTCCAACTCCGGTTATAATATTTATGCAAAGCCCGCACAGGATGTTGTCAAGAAATATTACGACAAATTTTAAAATGCCTATATCTTTTTTAGCTACTATATTCCCTATATTGATGGCTGGCAGAGTCTTGTTATTCTGCCAGCCATTCCCCTTTCCCTCATTTCTTAAAATGCAATTCCCAAAAGCTCCATGACAATTCCCGCCAACACTCCGACTGCATACAAAAGAAGGGTTATCTTCACGTTTTCTTTTAAGTCGTCGTTTACCCTGAAAAGCACAAGCAGACCGACTCCTGTTCCGGAAAGCAATCCTGAAATCATAGCTCCCGCCCCAAGAACCCCTTCCAGATAAAGCTGGGTCAGCACAACCGAGGAGGCGCAGTTGGGAATCAGCCCCACTATCCCTGCAAGCGCCGGACCCAAAACAGGCTTGGACGAGAGAAAAGAGGCAATCGCCGCTTCCCCAATCCACTCAATCAAAAGATTCAATAGGAAAGAAACTAACAAAATAAATGCAAAAATCTGAACCGTGTGGCAAAGCGCCGACCGAAAAATATTTTCCTCACTGCAATGACAATGTTGATGGTCACAAATCTGCTCAATCCGAAGTTCTTCTTTGGAGTTTCCTGTCCTCTTGCGCATCCACAAATCCGCCAAAGCTCCCGCCGTCATGCCGACCACCGCTTTCAGCAGAAGAATTTTGACAATAAGCGAAAGGGCGGCATGTTCCGATATTAAAATGGGGAGCATCTCATCCGATGTGGATAAGAAAACTGCCAAAAGCGTGCCCAGCGTAATAATCCGTCCGGCATACAGATTAGAAGCCGCCGCCGAAAATCCGCATTGGGGAACTACTCCAAAAACACCCCCGAAAACAAAACCCCATCTTCCCGATTTCTGCAAAAGCAATCCTGTTTTTTGGCTGGTTTTGTGTTCCAGATATTCCATCGCTAAATAGGTGATAAATAAAAACGGAAGAAGCTTTGCTCCATCTAACAGAGCCTCCTTTGCAGCTTCAAATATCATGTCTCTCTCCTTCTTCTCATATGCAGGCGCATATATCGGTCTTAACGCTTACGAAAAGGACTTTTTCTCATTTCCATGAATGCAATAAACCTGTCTCTCAAATTCAAACCAAATGTCAAGACCGGTAGGATTATAAAGAATCCTTCCATCCGTAGAGCGCTTCAATTCCCTGAAAGCTTTTACATACTCTAAAATCTCAATGTTCGTCGCCATCCAAATGCTCTCTGCCTCCTTGGAGACGTACTGGAAGAAGTCCTCAATCACCTGCCAGTTATCCTTCTGCGCAAACTCATAGCTGTGTCCCCAAAGGTAAAACAGCTTTGTGCTCCCATCCTTCTTATTGCAGAACTTCTCCGCAAGCTCCATTAATTTCGGTGAATCATGATGACAGGTGGGATGCCACTCCAAAAAATCCTGAGGAATCTCAAAGCTTTCCGTGCTGATCACCGTTCTTGCATATTCAATCCCACAGGCACTCAAAATCTCTTCCACCGCATCATTATAAGTCCCATAAGGATATGCAAACCCCCGCACCAGCTCTCCGGTCAGCTCTTCAAGGCTCTTTCTGTCCTTGATCACTTCCGCCGCACCCATATTAGACGGGATTGCCGTCAGAGACGGATGGTTTATGGTGTGAGAGGCAACCTCATGCCCTTGATACAGCTCCTTTACTTCCTCCGCATCGATTCTGGAAAAATCCACATCTATCCCGTTTACTACCTTTTGATCCTTTTGGGAAAACAATCCTGAATTTAAATTGAAGGTTCCCCGAATCCCATATTTGTTCATCAGTTGAACCAGCTTGCGGTCATGAATCGTACCGTCGTCATAGCTCAGCGTCAGAGCTCTCCTCTTTCCATCCTTAAAAAGCATTTCCAAACTTCCAGTCATCTTAACCCTCTCCTTTCTCTTTAAAGCAGACCCGCGGCATTCATCACAGTCAGCACCCCATAAACAAACGGCTGATGGAGCATATAGATCAATAGCGAATGCCTGCCCAAAAATGCCAGCGGTTCCCATTTTGCAATAAAATAGTTATCCATAAATTTCTTGTTTTGTTCCATCATACGATAGATAAAATATCCTGACAAGAACAAAAAGAACCACGGAAGCAAAGAAAAATAATCTGTAGAATAAAATCCCTCCATGGGAAATCCCAAAAATGTCGTAAAATAATTCCGGTACAGCGTTTCCGGGAGTTTTCTTATATTCCACTTTTCAAAACCCAAAAATCCATCGTTAACGTTTCTTAAGAGAACAAACATCAGTGCCGAAAATGCCATTCCTGCCCCCTGCGGGACTTTCTTTAACAGATTATGAAGCGGCACCAGCAGGAGCATACAGCTTCCGGTCATGGTCAGCACGCCGAATACCACTCTCTCCTCCGGCATAAAGATTAAAGTGACCGCGCTCACCACTGCCCCCGCTCCAAAAACGGTCAGACCTCTTTTTAAAGGTCTGTGCCCCAAAGACCAGCAGAAACCGGAAAGTAAAATAAAGCTCCAGCAAATGCTCTGCTGCCAGATGTACGCGCCCGTCCCCTGATACCAAGTCCAGTTTTGATGAAAAAGATACACCAAATCCCAGCTTCCATGATAAAGGATCATACTGATCAGCACCAGCCCCCGGAAGCTGTCAAGAAGCCCGTAACGCCGTTTGGAGGCGCCTTTTATTTCCACTTCCATTTTTTCACCATCCTCATTCTTTTATCCGCTATTTTTACATTACCACAAACAGTTGTAATTGACCACAGGCTTTCTACTTGATAAAATAGAATTATCTTTTTTAAAACTTGCTAAAAGAAAGGAACTCAAAATGACAAAGCTGATTATTAATGAGCAAAAAAAACTAGGGAAAATCCATGAAGAAATTTACGGACATTTTTCCGAACACTTAGGAAGGTGTATCTATGAAGGGTTATATGTCGGTGAAGATTCTGAAATTCCCAACGTCAACGGCATCCGCAGTGATGTGGTGGCTGCTCTGAAAGATATGAAAATTCCTGTCCTGCGCTGGCCCGGAGGATGTTTTGCGGACGAATATCACTGGAAGGACGGCATCGGTCCCAAAGAATCCCGCAAAAAAATGATCAACACCAACTGGGGAGGCGTTTTGGAGGACAACAGCTTCGGCACGCATGAATTTATGGATCTCTGCGAACAGTTAGGCTGCAAGGCATACATAAACGGAAATCTGGGAAGCGGTACGGTTCAGGAAATGTCTGAATGGATAGAATATATGACCTTTGACGGCGTTTCTCCTATGGCGGATCTGCGCCGTCAAAATGGACGCAAAGAGCCCTGGAAGGTTGACTATTTCGGCGTAGGCAACGAGAACTGGGCATGCGGCGGCAACATGACCCCCGAATACTATGGAAATCTCTACAGGAGGTATCAAACCTATATCCGAAACGGCAGTATTGCCAAAATCTGCTGCGGACCTAACTCAGACGATTACCATTGGACACAGGAGGTTCTGAAAACAACCTTTGACCATGTCTCCAAAGAACAGCATGGATTTATGGACGGGCTTTCCCTTCACTATTATACAACATCCGGATCCTGGGAGCACAAGGGAAGCGCGGTGGATTTTAATGAAGAGGACTGGTTCCGCACATTAAGCAAATCATATTATCTTGACGAATTAATTTGCAGGCACAGCTCTATTATGGATCAGTATGACCCTGAAAAGAAAATTGGCCTGATGGTGGACGAGTGGGGCTGCTGGTTCGATGTGGAACCCGGCACCAATCCGGGATTTCTCTATCAGCAGAATACCATGAGAGACGCCTTAGTGGCAGGCATCTCCTTAAATATCTTTAACAAGCACTGTGACCGGGTAAAGATGGCAAACATCGCCCAGCTGGTGAACGTACTCCAATCCGTAATCCTCACGGAAGGCGCAAAAATGCTGCTCACGCCCACCTATTACGTGTTCCGGATGTACAAATACCACCAGAATGCGCAGCTTCTTGACAGCTCGATGGAAACCGCCCAAATCGGAAACGATGAATACAAGGTTCCGGCAGTCAGTGAATCTGTTTCCATCAGTGAGGACGGAACCATACATATTACTTTGGGGAACCTGTCTCCTTCTATGGAACAGGAAGTGGAAATCAGTTTTTATGAGAGGAAACCTGCCCGGGTAACCGGCAGTATCTTAGCAGGCGGCATGACTGACCATAATACATTTGACCAGCCGGATACCGTAAAGGAAGAGAGTTTTAACGATTACGCCATTACAGAGCAAAACACTATCAAATTAACTCTTCCTCCCTGCAGCGTTCTTCATTTAGGAGTAAACGAATAATGAATACAAATAAAATCTGCAGAAGGTGTCTCGCAAGAGAGATGCCTTCTGCAGATTACTTTCAAACAATACATGAATACGTTTCGCAGCTGGATTCTGATATTAAAGCTCCTGACAGCCTCTATGAGAAACGGCTTTCCCACTGTAAGGAATGTGACAGCCTTTTAAACGGCATGTGCCGGGTCTGCGGATGCTTTGTGGAGATGCGCGCCGCCCTCTCCCAAAATCACTGTCCCGGAATCCATCCGAAATGGTAATCAGCCCTCTTCCAAATAGTTCACATAGTCCAGACTGCCTATTTTTTCTAAAATTTTACTGTGCTCTGCCGGTTCCTTCAAATCCAGCTCAACAGAAATTGCCACATCGGAGGATTGCAGTGTCTTCTCCTTTACCTTGCTCATGGAAAGGAGCTCATATCCGCAGTCAGATATGTATTTCCGGAGCTTCATAACTCCCTTTTCCCTCTCCACTTCAAGATAAATGCTCATAAAGTGGCTGCGCCGTTCCACCCTCTGACTGAAATATTGCAATACACGGTTTGAGATAAGAATCAGCGCAAAGCAGATCGTTCCAATCTTCAAATATCCGGCTCCCACCGCCATTCCCATGTTAGCCGTCACCCAGATGCTTGCCGCCGTTGTCAGCCCCTTGATCCGGTTTCTTCCCGTGACCAGAATCATGCCCGCTCCGAGAAAACCAATCCCACTGACAACCCCGGCAGGGATTCTGCCGACATCCGTCTGCATGTCCCCCCGAAGTGCCAACTCCATGTTTAGGACAATTGCAACCGCAGACCCAAGGCTCACCAGCGCAAAGGTTCTGATTCCCACATAATGATAATGATTTTTGGTGACCCGCTCCCAGCCAATCAGGCTTCCAAACAAAGCGGCAATCACCAGCCGGATTGCTATCGCTCCCTCGCTGAATCCCTCCCAGTAATTGATTAATTCTACCACCATCATCACCTCCCGGTCTGCGGTTAAACTTGGTTTTCGTTCCTGTTACAGATCATAATACATTTTAAATTCCGCCGGATTCGGAATCTGTTCCATCTTTTTCAATTCCGCTCTCTTGCGGGCAGCCCACACATCGATAAGCCTCTCGGGGAATACGCCGCCTTTTGTCAGATAATCGTGGTCTGCCTCTAACGCATCCAACGCTTCACTTAACGACTTCGGAAGACCCTTAATCTTTTTTTGCTCCTCCTCTGACAAAGTATAAAGGTTAAAATCATAAGGTCCCCACCCATTTGCTTCCGGGTCAATCTGATTTTCAATCCCGTCTAATCCCGCCATCAAAATTGCGGCATAGGCATAATAAGGATTTGCCGTTGCATCCGGATTGCGCAGCTCGAATCTCTTTGTCTCCGGAGATTTGGCATACGCCGGAATCCGGATAACCGCGCTGCGGTTTGAAGTTGCATAGCCGACGGTAACCGGTGCCTCAAATCCCGGAACCAGACGTTTAAAGGAGTTGGTGGAAGGATTGGTGAACGCACACAAGGATGCAATATGCTTTAACAGTCCTCCTATAAAATAGTGAGCGGTACGGCTCAATCCGGAATAGCCGTTTTCATCGTAAAACAGCGGTCTGCCGTCCTTAAAAAGAAGCATATGCACATGCATTCCGCTTCCTGCCTCCTGATAGATAGGCTTAGGCAGGAAGGTTGCTGTCTTACCTTCTTTTGCCGCCATATTTTTAATGATATACTTGATGATCATGGTATTATCTGCCATATCAGGCATATCTGCAAGCTCTACTTCAATTTCCATCTGTCCGGGTCCGCCCACTTCATGGTGATGATACTTTACACGGATACCCCAGTCTTCCATCATCATGCACATACGGCTCCGCAGATCATATCCCACGTCCTGGGGCGCCGATACATGATAGCCTCCCTTATAGGGAACCTCAAAGCCGTTGTTTCCCGGTGTGTCCAGACTGCAGTTCCACTCTGCCTGTCTGGTGTCAATCCGGTATCCGCACTGCTGGGGAGTCACCTCAAACCGTGCGCTGTCGAATAAATAAAATTCAAATTCCGGTCCTATCACCATTCGGTCGGCAATCCCACTCTCCTTCATGTAATCTACTGCCCGCAGACTTACATTTTTGGGGTACTGATCAAAGGGCTTGTTTTCTCCCTTTCCAATCGTGCATACATTTCCGCACATAGTCAGTGTCGGTACGGCTGCAAACGGATCCACATAAGCCGTATCCGGATCCGGCAGGAAAACCATATCGCTCTTTTCAATGGGAGCATATCCATAATTGGAACCGTCAAAACCAATACCATACTTAAAGGTATTTTCTCCGAAACGCTCCACCGGAATCGTGATATGACGCCATCTGCCGTCAATATCAGTCATCTTGAAATCGATCATGCGGATTTGATTTTCCTCACACAGTTTCTTAATCTTTTCAATCTTATCCATAACCCTTGTCCCTTTCTTTGACACATTGTGTCTTGTTATTGCAAATTCGGGGCAGAGACCCGAAAAATCAAGGATTTTTCGGGTTCGCTTCGCTCGTCAAATGTCCAAAAAAACATCTGCTCGAGCAAACTCGGCATCTGTTTCTTTGGTCACTTGACTCTGCCCTTTTCGGACATTATACCATATTCCGGTAATCTTCTGTACTACTATTTTCCTGAAACGGACGCACTGGCCCCGAAAGACATCATAGCTGCCAAAAAAGAACATGACACGGGAAACTTTCCTGCATCCGGGACTGCAAGGCTGAACAGTTACAAAAAATGCCAAAATTAAGAAAAAATATATATTCCATAAGGGGAAAACTGTGATATGATGGTATCGTTAATTTACGTTTTACATAGGAGGAGCCATGAACCGAATCAAAAGACGAATCATCACTGCCGCTGCTGCAATTCTTGCCATCGGCAGTACAATAACCATTTTGGAAAAGCCTATATATACCGAAGCCTCAGACCGTCCCGTTGCAATTGAATCCTGTCTGATTTCAGGCTCTGACGTGGTCTGCCAGTTAGAGGCAAGCAGCATTCCCGCAAACGATGACGGCAAATTTTACATTTATGCGGACGAAGTTTATTTGGACGGCCCCGATGGAGATATTGTGGCATCCGTCAAAGCCGGAACCTCTGTTTCTGTCAGTTTTCCTTTAAACTATAACACTTCCGAGTCCAACTTAAGCCGCAAGTTCTTAGTTGCCGTGAAACGAAACGGACAGATGCGTCAGGTCAGCAACGAACATTACATTACAAACCCGGAAGCTCTTGCATCACTGACCTCTCCCCGGATGAATGTGGGAATTAAAGGAATTTTGCCGCAAATCGAACGAATCACTGATGGAGCTCTTCAAGATCTCGGTATTCAGCAGGTTGTCTATAACCTGTATCTGGATGATATTTGTTCCGCCGAATCCGTTCCGGGAGCAATTCCTTTTGACTACAATGGAAAGACCTTTTACTTTGATGGTCCCATGGTTCAAAATTATGACGGAGCCGTCAAAGCGTTTAACAGCTATGGAATGCAGGTTACGATGGTTATTTTAAACCACGGCACCGGCGCTTATTCGCAAGATCTTATTCATCCATCCGCAAAAGGCGGCTCCTGCGAAGGATATGCCATTAATATCGCAGATGAGACAGGCACCGACCACCTGAAGGCAATCGGCGCGTTTTTGGGACAGCGCTACTCCGGACAGACCGGATACGGACAGGTTGACAACTGGATTGTGGGCAATGAAGTTAACGCCCGCACCTCCTGGTGGTACAGCAGTTCCACCTCGCTGGATTACAACGTAAACATCTATGTGAAAGCATTTCGAATTATTTATAACGAACTGAAAAGCGCAAACGCCAATGTGCGGATTTATAATTCCATCGATCAGGAATGGAACCGAAAATCCAACTCCGGCAGCTTCCTTTCAAAGGACTATCTGGATCAGTTCAATTACTATATGATTCGGGAAGGAAATATTGACTGGGGACTTTCTTTTCACCCATACAATTCGCCCCTGTACGACCCCTATGCGTGGAACGGACCGGGAGTGTGGGTAAAAAACAGCATTACCTCCCCCTACATTACCATGCAGAATCTTGATATTTTGATTGATTACATGCACCAGCCTAAACTCTTAAATCCGGCAGGAGAGGTCCGCAGTATTTCCCTTGCGGAAATCGGCTATACCTCCAGCTTTGGCGATGCCTCTCAGGAAGCTTCCATCGCCTACGGCTATCTAAAAGCCGCTTCCCTTCCGGATGTGGATGCCTTTATCCTGTTCCGCCAGACGGACGATGCACACGAAATGGAAAGCCATCTTGCCCTTGGGCTGTATGACTTGAACGGAAATAAAAAACCTTCTTACGAAATTTATAAAAATCTTGGAACCCCCAATGAGGCGGCAGTCAAAGAGCACGCTTCTCAGATTATCGGCATGGATATCGATCAAATGGTCAACGAAAAGATAATCTGGACAAGACCCGGAACCGGTGTCGTACAGTAATGATTCCTTGGGACAGGATCCGGAACTGGTGTTGTACAATAGCGATTCTTTGGGGCAGAATAAAATCTCTTCATAGTCAATAACTCCACTGCGAGCAACGGGCATGAAATTTGATGCACCGCAAACAGCGGGGATTGACTGTGCAGAGATTTTGTTTTATTGGCAAATTACTTTCGATAATCTTTCCTCACAAAAGGATATTCAATATTTTCTTCTGTCAAAATGCGGTACTTTGCCGGATGCCGGTAAGCGTTTCCATGAACCTCGCTTTCCCTGTATCTGCGGAGCATGTCCACATCCAGCTCCGCCATATAAAGCCCCTCTTTCTCCCCTGCCTCTAAAATGCAGGTATCCCGGGAACCGGGAAGCTCCGGAAGATAAGCGATGCCGTCAAACACCGTGGAATGACCGTTGCAGTCCGGCTGGTCTGCCGGATAATTACAGGTGGCAACCGCAAGCATATTTTCGTAAGCCCTCCCCCGAAGCTGCGACAGACGGTTTATCTCCATCGGGCAGGCATTGGGAACCAAAATAAGCTCCGCCCCTTTCAGCATCAAAATACGGGCGCTTTCCGGAAACTCTCTGTCATAACAGATCATTGCGCCAACTTTTATCTTTCCTTTTGCCGTATCCAAATCCGCCGCATAAAACTCATCCCCCGCAGTCAGCCGGCATTCATCTCCAAAATCACAGGTATGCACCTTCGCATAGCGATACTGCAATTCTCCATGCCTGTCAAACAAGCAGACGGTGTTTCTAGGCAGCGGCTCGTACTGCTCCAAAATCGTAATCCCTATTGCCAGATTCAGTTCTTTTGCCAGACTGCGGTATGTATTTACAAACGTTCCATCCGCCGGATCCGCCAGACTTTTTAATTCATCTATGTTTTCGGGAATCCTGTATCCGCAATTCCACATTTCCGGAAATAGGACAATATCCGCCCCCTGCTGTTTTGCCTTGTTGCAATATTCCACTCCCTTTTCCAAATTCCCCTGCCGGGTTTTCGCTGGGGCAATCTGTAAAAGCGCTATTTTTAATTTATTCATATGACCTCCTGAGGTGAAAATTTATTAGTAATCCCATCGACTCAATCCTCCTGCTGCCGGAAGCGATACTTTCCTTTGCCGTGTCCAGTCACCGGTTCGATAATACCGCGCTCTGCCATTTCACACAGCAGCGCAGAGCTTCTTGTCGGTTTCAGACCAAGCACCCTCTGAACGTCCGATCTTCCAAATGCAATCTTAGAGCCCAATGCCTCTCGTAATTTCTGAACATGCAAAGCGGTCTTTGCTGTGAAAGCATCTTCAATGTTCACTTTTCCCTTTCCAATGTTCGCTTTTTCCTGTTGTTTGAAAGTGCCGCTGATATGCAATGTCCTATTATGAAGCGGGTGGTTCTCGTTCAGGAGGAGATTGCGCAGGAAAATCTCAAGGAACTCCGTTGTTTCATAAATGCCGTTTTTCAAGTCGTTGTAATTTGCCCTGACCAGTGAATTCCGAAAATACCACGCATTCTCAGCAAAAATGTCATTTGTCACATCAAAACCCAGCGTGCGCAGATACTTGATAAAGAACACCGCCGTAGTTCTAGTGTTGCCCTCACCAAACACGTGGATCTGCCACAGTCTGGATACGAATACTGCAAGGTGATGAATAATCTCATCCATCGAAAGATTTTTATACGAGAAATTCTTCTCCTCAGAAAAATCATAATCAAGCGTCGCACGCAGCTCCGTAGCGCTGCCGTAGAGCACGGTCGCTCCATTTAAGGCCCATTCCTTCTTTGTGATGTTGTAATCGCGGATGCGCCCTGCATGGGAATAGATACCGGTAAACAGTTTCCTGTGAATGGAGAGATACTCATTTGGCGTAAAGCTAAAGGCACGCTCAGAGAGAATCTCTGCAATCCGAGCCGAAACCTTGTCGGCCTCCTCAGTACGGTCTGACGCATCGAGGACAGGATTTTCCTCGTAGTAGGTCTGTAAAAGCGCATTTGCTTCTTCAAAGGAAATCTCGCCCTCGATATTCCGGACGGCAGTATGCACCAGATATTCTGATGTCTTAAGTCCATCGACCGCCTGTAGACCAATAGCCGTATGCCACGCATAGCCTTTGTCCCGCTTCGCTGGTTCGGATTCTTTGATATATTTCTTAAATGGATCTTTGTTCACTCCATATCACCTCGCTGTTCTCTTTTTATAGTTATTGGACTTTAGCTTGTACGGCAGCCTTATTCTTAACTGCAACCTCATATGGTTTCTGTTTGCCAGACCAGAGAGTTGCATACAGCTTCCTTCAGATTCCACCCCACGATGGACACCCTTGCTGTTCTGCTGTATCCCAATTCTTTTTTTATCTACTTTTGCGGCATGATTTCACTTCAATATTTCCCATATTGGATTTTGTTTAGATCCTACCCTTCTGATATATCCTTTATCCCTCAATGAATCCAATGCTCTCTGCACTGTTCTTACGGTTTTGGAAATCTTATC